>NZ_JBWJZE010000001.1:275000-825427 GCF_056429085.1 Bradyrhizobium sp. CFUWI | reverse complement strand
ACAGAAGTGGGCGGATATCCATAATGGCTCGGGGCGACAGCCTCAAATCGAAGCCGGATAGATTGGCGCAAACCGCTTCATCCCTTTGTCGATTCCTCTTGCAACGTGGGCGTGGTCCATAGATCGGTGTCAAAGCCTCCGTTGCCACCACGCTGGCGCACGCCAAAGGCGGCCAGTTCGTCGCCCATGTGAAGGCGCTGCCCGGCAACCCCTATGATGGCCATACGCTCAAGACCGTGATCCCGGACATGGAGGCACTCGTCGGCAACACCATCGAGCGCATCCTCGCTGACAAGGGCTACCGCGGCCACAATGCCGCGCCCGAATACAAGTTCAGGGTGTTCACGTCAGGCCAAAAGCGGCGGGTAATCCCGCAGATCAAACGCGAGCTGCGCCGCCGCTCCGCCGTCGAGCCGGTCATCGGCCATCTCAAATCCGAACATCGGATGGGCCGGAACTATCTTTGGCACCGCGAAGGAGATGCCACCAATGCCGTCCTCTCCGCCGCCGGCTACAACTTCCGGCGCCTCCTCCGCTGGCTGCAGCTCTTGTTGCGCCAAATCCTCGTCCAGCTCATCCTCCAACTTCAGCTCGTTCCGAACTGAAGTTCAGGTTCTTCACGGACGACTCTTGAGTTCTTCGCAGAAAGCAAGTTTAGCGGGGCTTGGTGGCAGCATTCCGACGCACTGTTTCGAGAAGCTCTCGGAGCGACTGTGGACGGCGGCCCTAATTCTGATCTTGCACGAAGAATCCTTCGACTTGCACGTTCGGAAAGCCTGGTGGATCGAAAGCGGAGATTCTTGGAGACAACTAACCGATACATGCCTGACAAAAGCAGCTTTCGGGGAATGGGTGCACTTCGCTAATCGGCAGCGCTGGCACTAGCTGAGTGTGCGTGGTGGCCGTACGCTGCCGACCAATCCTGGTAGGTGCCCAGCATCCCTCGCACCGGTACAACTTGGCAAACCTACGGCGCAGGAATAACTCAGGAGGTCAAGGCTATGTACTTCCAGCTGTACCGGGACGCGCGTAATGAGTGGCGTTGGACGTTGTACTCGGTGAACGAACGCAAAATCGCCGATTCCGGCGAGGGCTATCACAACAAAGTTGATTGCCTTGGTGCCATTGAGCTTGTGAAGAGTACGGACGCCAGTACTCGCGTGCGGGAGTAACGCAGCGAGGATGATCTTAGAGAAAGCCGCCCACGTGCCCGCTAACGTTAGTCGCTTCGCGCTTTTCTTCGAACATATGCCAGCTGCGCGGCGGCGATCAGGGTGAGACTCCAGCGACAATCAAGGTGAGACTGCGCCGATGGGGACGGACCGAAGGGAGGGCGTAGCCCGACCGGAGGACCGTCGCCATCGGCGTCGCGCGTTTTTGGACCCGTCTGGCGGCTGGGCGGGGCTGGTGCAAGCTTTTGATTCGTCTCGACAAGAGGGAATCGATGCCTTGCCTGGCCTTCACATCACCGACCACCAGATGAGGCTGTACATGACCTACCGACTGACATTGTCCCCCGAAGCGGCCGCGGCCAAGGCGGGGTTCTCGAAAGCGAGTGCGTATCGGATTGAGGGCGATGCGCGCCCGCCATCGCAGAAGAAGGCGCCGAGGGGCCGGCGACGATCCGATCCACTCGCGCCCTATTGGGACGCCGAGATCGTTCCGATCCTGAAGGCTGCTCCCGGCATCCGCGTGATCGGTGTGCTGGACGAACTGCGCCGGCGGCATCGCGACCTCAAGCCCAACATCCGACGCACGCTGGAGCGGCGCATCAATGCGTGGCGGGCGCTCAACGGCCCGGAACAGGACGTGATCTTCCGCCAGGAGCACGAGCCTGGGCGGCTGGGTCTGTCCGACTTCACCGACGTGAGCGCGCTCGGCATTACCATCGTAGGTGAGCCACTCGATCACCGGCTCTATCACTTCCGGTTGGCGTTCTCCGGCTTCGAGCATGCCCATGTCGTGCTCGGGGGCGAAAGCTTCGTCGCCCTGGCCGAGGGCTTGCAGAACGCCCTGTGGGCGCTTGGCGACGTTCCACGGGAGCATCGCAGCGACAGCCTATCGGCGGCGTTCCGCAATCTGGCGGCTGACGCGCGTGAGGATCTGACACAGCGCTACGCTGCGCTGATGGGCCACTATGGCATGGCACCAACACGCAACAATGCGGGCATTGCACACGAGAACGGCTCGATCGAGAGTGCGCACGGCCATCTCAAGCGCGCACTGGAAGATGCGCTGTTGCTGCGGGGGACGCGCGACTTCGCCAGTCTCGATGCCTACCGGGCTTTTGTCGACGAGATTGTCGGCCGGCGCAACGCCAACCTCGCCAAGCCGATCGCGCTCGAGAAGGAGGCATTGGCGCCGCTGCCGAAAGGCCGCACGACCGACTTCGACGAGAAAGTGATCCCGGTGACGTCGTCAGGCGGCTTCATCCTGCGGCGCGTGTTCTACACCGTTCCTTCAAGGCTGATTGGCCATCGCCTGCGTGTGCGCATCTTCGACGACCGGCTCGAATGCTTCCTCGGCGTCACGCCGGTTGTGACGTTGCGGCGCGGTCGGCCTGTGTCGGAGAGCCAGGGCGGGCATGTCGTCGATTACCGGCACGTCATCCATGCCCTGCGGCGCAAGCCGATGGCGCTCCTCAACCTCGTCTATCGCGACCAGCTCTTCCCGCGCGCCGCTTACAGACGCCTATTCGAGACCTTGCGGGAGCACGGTGACGATCGGCGCGCCTGCAAGGTGACGGTCGAACTTCTAGCGCTGGCCCACGAGCGAGCCTGCGAAGCCGAGCTCGCCAAGGCGATCGCGATGGATCTGGACGCCGGACAGTTACCCGATCTTGCCGCGCTGCGCGACCGCTTCCGACCCGAGGCGGCCTCGATCCCGCGCGTCGCCGTCAAGCTGGCGCCGCTCGACGTCTACGATGAACTCGCCTCCGTCAGCGTCATGTCGGGCCGCTCGAACCTGGGAGAGGCAGCATGACCGGTATCGCCACCTCCGTCGATGCTGCTCGTGTCGAGTTGCTTCTCAATGAGCTCCGCCTGCCGGGCGTCAAGGCGATCTGGCCGAAGCTCGCCGCACAGTCGGACAAGGAAGGATGGCCTGCCGCCCGCTTCCTCGCCGCCCTTGCCGAGCACGAGGCATCCGATCGCACCCGCCGTCGGATCGAGCGACACATGGTGGAAGCGCGTTTGCCCGCCGGCAAGACGCTCGCCACCTTCGACTTCGAGAGCGTGCCGATGCTATCAAAGGCACAGGCCATGGCGCTCGCCGCCGGCGACGCCTGGTTGAAGGCCGGCGCCAATTTGCTCTTGTTCGGTCCACCGGGCGGCGGCAAGACCCATCTCGGCGCGGCGATCGGCCTGGCCCTCGTCGAGAACGGTTGGCGCGTTCTCTTCGCGCGCACCACTGATCTGGTGCAACGGCTGCAGGTCGCGCGGCGCGAGCTGGCGCTGGAGTCCGCGATCGCCAAACTCGATCGCTATGACCTCCTGATCCTCGACGACATCACATATGTGAGCAAGGATCAGGCGGAAACCAGTGTGTTGTTCGAGTTGATCGCCGCCCGCTACGAACGACGCTCGCTGCTGATCACGGCCAATCAGCCATTTGGCGAATGGGGGCGTATCTTCCCGGACCAAGCAATGACGTTGGCTGCCATCGATCGTTTGGTCCACCACGCCACAATCCTCGAGATGAACGTCGAAAGTTACCGTCGAAAAGTTGCCCTCGATCGCAAGCGCGGTCCAGGCCGGCCGCCTGTTCACACTACCCCCAACGAACTCGACAAGACTGCGATTGACGCTGGCAGCGCCGCTTGATTGTCGCGCAGCGTCAATCAACGCTTGCCAAGCCGGCGGCCAGCGTCAATTATCTCCTGACTCGGCCGCCTCGTCGCGGCACGCTTAGCTTGATGCAATCAACTATTTAGCGTCGACAACAGTCTCGACGAAACTTTGAGCATCACTGTCCTTCAGCGGCCGGTACGTGGCCTTGACGTTTCAGCTTAGAAAATCCTCGATCCGTCGCCATAAAGCGCGCCAACATGGGGGCGATGAGTTTGGTAGGATCGACCACTTGCCCCCCCTGACGCGTAAGCGCTTCTGCATATGCAATGAGATCACGATGGACCGCCGCAGGGAGCTCCGTACTCACTTTGACGGGCTTGTCGTCTGGAAGCTCCCCTATTTTGAGTTTTGGCATGTTGTCACCCTCTATACAATGTAAGTATGAGGTCATGATTGACAAGAACACGAACCGGGAAGCCAGGTCTTACGTTAAGCGTGGGCTGGATGCTGAGACTGCGGCGAACCACCTGCTGCCCGGTCTGGTTTAGTGAGTCCGACGCTCCATGTCGCAATGCCTGGATGATTGCGCTGTCGTTGCTGTTGGTGTCCGAGCCGGCCCCCAGTTCGGTCCCGATCGCCAGAAACGTCGATAGTGCCGCAGCTTTGAACAGTTCGCCCCAGTGATTGTCCACTTGGTCTTCGAGGCCGGCATACCCAGCGGTGTCAGCGCCAGGCTGCCGTTCGAGAACGATGGAACGTCCATTCGGCATGATCAGCCGTGTCCAGACGAGCAGCACACGGGATTGGCCGAAAGTGACCTGGCTATCGTAGATACCGATCAGACGCGCCCCCTGAGGCACAAGCAGAAAGCGGCCGGTCGGCGTGTCAAAGACATTCTCGGTTACCTGCGCGGTGATTTGACCTGGAAGGTCCGATCGGACCCCGGTGATCAGCGCCCCAGGAATCACTGTTCCAGCCTGCACGATGTAGGGTGAAGCGGGCCTAGTGAGGCGGTCAGGGCTTACAGTGCGACGGTCCACCAAAGCGTTTACGAAGGCAAGCTTGCGGTCCTGACCGTTTTGCGCATATCCATCGTCGCCAGAGTTCGTTGCGTTGGGCAGCACGACGCGATCCCCTCCGACCGGCGCAGCGGCGGACGGACGCATCTCTCGCCCATTAGTCGAAGCGAACAGATGACTGATGCGGGCTGCTTCGGTCTCTTGATCCTGGCGCTGTTTGTCGGGGTCAGAGCCACTCGTCGGCGACAAACCTTGAGCGGCAAGGATCGGTCGACCCATGTCGCCGGGAAGCGGCGGACCTAGCTGCGGAACTGCCTGGCGCGGAATGCCGGCGTAGTCCTTCGGCAGTGTCGTAATGCCATCGGCAACATTGTGGTGGTCGGTACTGTAGAGCTCGTCGGCCGCCTGATTACGGGAGCGATTGTTTTGCAAGGACCACAGCACTGCACCTCCGATGACGAGCAGGGCAACCGCGCTCCCGCCCGCCAGTATCTTCCGCGACAACCTCGTGACGGGCGGATGCTCTGCTCTCAAGCGAAAGCTCCTAGACTGCTCCTCTTGTGTTTGCGGCGGCGCGACTTGGGGCTGGTCGTTCTCGTTCGGCGCAATCATGACGACGGCCTCCCGTCTGTCCTGACAATCCTGACCTTCCGTTGGTGCTCACCGCCGAGCCGGAGTTCGGCAGCAGCAAACAGCCGATCCACGATCAACACGTTGCCGTAGGCGCGGTAGTTGACGAGCTCGGTCTTGCCATCCGGGCCAATGACAAAGAGCGGAGGCATCTCGCCTTGCACAATGCCCTGCGGGAATTCGACATAGACCTTGCGGCCATCATCATATGCGGCGAGCGGCCGCCAAGGAGGATTATCCCCTTCGATGGCGTAGCGGGAGATGCGTTGCGCCGGATCAGGCAGAACGGGTTTCAGAGCGACTGAACGCGACCGTTCGCGTGGCGTTTCAGGATAGTACCAGGCAACGGATGGCATGTATGGCCGCTCGCGAGAGCGGAGCTCAATCAGGTAGGTGCGCCGGTCAGTATTGACCACCAGATTAGTCTCGATCGAAGCTCGAGTCGGCTTGACCAGAATATGGACGCGCCGTGTGTCGCCGCTCCCGCTTTCGGTATCGCCCACGACCCACCGTATGGTATCTCCGGCCGCGATCGGCCCTGCCCCCGTTAGCTGCTCTCCTTCCTTTAGCGCGATATCCGTGATCTGCCCCGGCGCAGCGTAAATCTGATACAGCGCTCCGGGACTATAGGTGTAGATTTGCGCCGCGTTGAAATACCCCCGCTTGCGCGGTTCGACTCGGGCTGCGCTGTTTGCGGTCTCAACCCGGCTCACGGGTTCAGCGTCTTCCTTCCCTCCCGACTTGCCGCCAAGAGCCGGATTCCAGAGCGGTGGAACGTGCAGCGGTCGCGACCTGTCGTCGAGAATTGCTGGAGCCGGCGGCAGCGGCGGGACCTCCGCGTCGTAGCTGATCTCCGGCGGAATGTAGGTCGCGCACCCGCCGAGCGCGAAGGAAGCAAGCAGGAGAGCAAACAAGACTGCTCGCTTCGCGGTCGAAAATTCGGGCGGAGTCGGACTGATCCTGCTGTACGGTACCGGATGCTTCGAATGAACGTCAGACGGCGTCTTGGTCACTGACTCAACTCCTTTGACCAGTTGATGGCGCGAACGTAGACGCCAAGGGGATTCTTGCGCAGACGTTCGGCATCGCGCGGTGTCTCGATCACGATCGCGATAATTGCAGTCCAGCGCTCGGTCGAGCTCAACGAGCCGTTTTCGTAGACGCGCTGGGTCCACGCGACGCGAAAGCTTTCCGACGAGGCGCGAATGACGCTCGAGACCTCGACGGAGATCTGCGCCTTCCCCAACTTGGCAAAGGGATCGTTGTTACGCGCATAGTCGTTGAGCGCGGCCGCGCCGCGATCTGTCGTGAAATCATAGGCCCGCAGCCAGTTCTGGCGTAGGACAATCCCGTCCGCAGGAAGGCCCCTGACGTCTTCAATAAACCGAGCCAGATGGTAGGCGATCTGAGCGTCAGTGGGCTGATAGTCGAAGTTGGCGGGCGCAACCCTCTGGGCTTGGCCGAGGTGATCGACCTCGACCACCCAGGGAGTGACTGATCCTTGGTTCGATTGCCAAACAAGTCCGCCTGCAAGCCCCGTAGACAGCAACAGGCAGCCAAACGCCATCAGGCGCCAGTTCTTGGCTTGCACGCGCGCCGATCCAATGCGTTCATCCCAAACCTGAGCTGCCTTTTGGTAAGGCGTAGTCGGCTCAGGCATTCGCCCATAGTGAACTGACGGTCGTTTAAACATCGATATTTGCCCCTGGAATCAACTGATCGGTTTCAAGCCGTGCGCTGTCCGGGTTTTGAGGCGCTGCCGCGCGGCGTATGGTGAAAGTGCTTTCGTCTATGTGTCAGCGCTCTCCATCGGACAAATCGACGGAGGAACCGCTGCCACCGTGATCGCCGGAGCGGACCGCGTGGCCAGCCGCCGATGCACCGTGCCGAATGGCCTCGGCGCGTTTCATGCGTCGCGCCCAATTGGGTTGCCCTTCGGCCGAGGTGCTAGCGGCCTGCTCGCCTGCATGCCCACCTCCGCCGAGCGCAGCCGCTGCGCGGCGCAAAGGGCTCATGGCGGCCGAGCCACCGGCCTCCGCGACGCCAGCAAGGCCTCCGGTTCGGTAGGCGGCGGATACTCCACTAAAGACCGCGCCGCCACCGCGCGCGGCGCCTGCAATGGCACCGCCGGCGAGACCAGCACCACCGGCGGCAAGTCCCGCGCCGGCAGCCATAACTCCGCCAGCGGCAAGTCCGGTACCGACAGCCGCACCGGCGCCGAGTTGTGGTCCGCCGGACACCAGGCCGTTTGCGATTCCAGGACCGAAGATACCGAGGCCCAGCAAAGAGAGCGCCGCAAGCACCAATGTCATGGCGTCTTCGATCGTTGGCTGCCCGCCAGCAAAGCCGGAGGTGAACTGCGAGAACAGGGTCGAGCCGATACCAACGATCACAGCCAGGACCAGGACTTTGATTCCCGAGGATATGACATTGCCCAGAACCCGCTCTGCCGCGAAAGCGGTCTTGCCAAACAAGCCAAAGGGAATGAGGACGAAGCCGGCCAGCGTCGTGAGCTTGAACTCGATCAGGGTGACGAAGAGCTGGATCGCCAGGATGAAGAAGGCGAGCAGCACCACGAGCCAGGCGAACAGGAGAACGAGGATCTGAACGAAATTCTCGAAGAAACTGATGTAGCCCATCAGGTTCGAGATCGAGTCGAGCAACGGCCGGCCGGCATCAAGTCCGACCTGAGCGATCTTTCCCGGTCGCAGGAAATCAGATGCGGAGAGGCTTGCGCCGGATGCCTTCAGTCCAAGACCGGCAAAGCTTTCGAAGACGATGCGAGCAAGGCTATTCCAATTGCCAATGAGATAGGCAAAGACGCCGACGAAGAGCGTCTTCTTGACAAGGCGCGCGATGATGTCCTCATCCGTTCCCCAACTCCAGAACAACGCGGCGAGCGTGATGTCGATCGCGGCAAGGGTCGTTGCGAGATATCCGACGTCACTCCCGAGCAGCCCGAAGCCGTTATCGATATAACGGGTGAACGTCTCCAGGAACTGGTCGATGATCCCCGCACCAGTCATGGCTTGATCGCCTCAGGTTTCGGATATCCTTGCGGGATCCGGCTTTGATCCTTTGGGACCGACACTAGGCCTGCGGCCGCTTCATCGTGGCCTGCGACACCATCTTTCCTGCCAAAGAAGCGGCGGCGGCTTTCGGCCCAAAGCTGCTTGCAATGCTGATAATCTGCCGCTTCCTCCGACGTGATGCTGCGGCAGCGCATGAGCTCAGCGCTGGTTGCGCCCGTCGTGTACTCCGCCTTCTGTGGCGCGGGGTCGTTCCCACCACGAAGCTGAATTGTGCAGGCGGTAACGACCAAGACGCCGATGGTCGAGAGCAGCGACAGCGCCTTGAATGCCCTTACGTCGGTCATCAGTGGAACATCCGCACGTCTTGGGATTGATAGCCTTGTCCCGGCGTCAAAAACCGCCGGAGCTGTTCCCGCCCCTGATCCTGGGCGGATGCGCGCTGCGCCGCTTCAAGGCTCTGCGCCCTGCCCTGGGCCGCCACGGCAGCCGTGAGATCGGCGAGTTGCTGGGCCTGGAGCGCGAGAATTTGATTGCCGGCTTGCGTCGCCTGAAGGGCGCCACTGGCACCTTGGCTTGATGTCACCAATGCGGACGTCTGGATGCGGTTGGTGTCGAGGTTGCCGACGACGCCTGCTTGGACGCGGAGCGCGTCCTGCAATGCGGCGACTGAGTTCTGCCATCTCGACTGCGCGTTTATGACCAACGCCTGGTTGGACTGGCTGCTGGCAGCTGGCGCATAGCTAGTCGAGAAGGCGCGATCGATCTGCTGGACGTCGTAGGCGATCCGCTGAGCCTGGGCCAACAGCAGCTGGGTCCGCTGAATAGATGATTGCAATTGCTGCAGCGACGAGTACGGCAGGTTTGCCAGATTCTTGGCCTGATTGATCAGCATCTGCGCCTCGTTCTGTAACGAGGTGATCTGATTGTTGATCTGCTGGAGCTCTCGGGCCGCGGTGAGGACGTTCTGAACGTAGTTATTTGGATCGAAGACAATGAGCGCCCGTGCGGGCACCGTGACGACAAGCGTCAGAGCAACGGTACCAGCCGTCAGCAACAGACCAAGACGCCTCATAGCGATTTCTCCAGATTGACGAGGTTGGGGATCAGGTCAGTGGCCCAGGCGATGCCGCGGTGCTGAAGCCATGCCGGCACGAACCCCTCAGGCCCATGTTCGGCGAGCAGCCGCGCGATGGCGACCTGGTCCGTCTTGGAGGAGGCTGCCGCAAAGGCGAGCGCGACCTCGCCAAGGCCGAGTTCGAACATCCGGTTGCCGCGACGGGACTGGCAGTAATAGTCGCGCTTGGGCGTTGCCCGGCTCAGAAGCTCAATCTGGCGGTCATTGAGGCCGAAGCGACGGTAGATGGCCGTGATCTGCGGTTCGATCGCTCGTTCGTTCGGCAGCAACAAACGTGTCGGGCAGCTTTCGATGATCGCCGGCGCGATCGCAGAGCCATCGATGTCAGAAAGCGACTGGGTGGCGAAAATAACCGATGCGTTCTTCTTCCGAAGCGTCTTCAGCCACTCCCGGAGCTGGCCGGCAAAATCCTCGTCGTCGAGGGCAAGCCAGCCTTCATCGACAATAAGAAGAGTCGGTCGGCCGTCGAGACGGTCGCCGATCCGATGAAAGAGGTAAGCCAGCACGGCCGGTGCCGCGCTCGTTCCGATCAACCCTTCGGTCTCAAATGCCTGGACCGAGGCCTCACCGAGCCGCTCGAATTCGGCATCGAGCAGGCGCCCAGTGGCGCCACCCAAGCAGTAAGGTTGCAAGGCACGTTTCAGGGAGTTCGATTGCAGGAGGACCGATAGGCCGGTCAGCGTCCGTTCCTGCCTCGGCGCCGATGCGAGAGACGTCAGCGCCGACCACAGATGATCCTTGACCTCCGGGGTGATCTCGACCTTTTCCCGCGCCAGGATCGCTCCGATCCATTCCGTGGCCCATCCGCGCTCGGAAGGGTCGTCGATCCAGGCCAGCGGCTGCAATGCAACGGATTGGTCGTCTCCGTCCGACAACGCGCCGCCGAGATCGTGCCAATCACCGCCCATGGCGAGCGCGGCGGCCCGGATCGAGCCGCCGAAATCGAATGCAAACACCTGAGAGCTCGGGTAACGGCGAAACTGGAGCGCCATCAGGGCCAGCAGCACCGACTTTCCAGCGCCTGTCGGTCCCACCACCAGGGTATGACCGACGTCACCGACATGGAGCGAGAATCGGAATGGTGTTGATCCCTCGGTCTTGCCAAACAGGAGCGGCGGCCCCTTGAAGTGGAAATCCCTCGGCTCACCGGCCCATACGGCCGACATCGGGATCATGTGGGCGAGGTTGAGCGTCGAAACCGGCGGCTGACGCACATTGGCGTAGACGTGCCCGGGCAGACTGCCGAGCCAGGCTTCGACGGCGTTCACCGTCTCGATCATGCAGGTGAAATCGCGCCCCTGAATGACCTTCTCGACCAGACGGAGCTTTTCATCCGCAGCATTGGGATCGCGGTCCCACACTGTGATAGTCGCCGTAACAAAGGCTTGTCCGATCTGATCCGACCCCAGTTCCTGCAGTGCCGCGTCGGCATCAAGCGCCTTGTTGTGAGCGTCGGTATCGAGAAGCGTCGACGCCTCGTTGGTCATGACCTCCTTGAGAATGGCGCCGATGGACTTTCTCTTGGCGAACCACTGCCGACGAATTTTGGTCAGCAACTTGGTGGCATCGATCTTGTCGAGCATGATCGCCCGAGTCGACCAGCGATAGGAGAATGCCAGGCGATTCAAGTCGTCCAGAATTCCCGGCGTCGTCGCGCCGGGAAAGCCGACTATCGTGAGAACACGCAGGTTCGCTGAACCCAACATCGGCTCGAGCCCGCCGGTCAACGGCTGGTCGGCCAACAATGCATCGATGTACATGGGAATTTCGGGCACACGGACGCGATGACGCTTGGTCGAAATCGTCGAGTGCAGGTAGGTCAGCGTGTCCTGATCATCTAGCCAGGCGCGTTCGGGCATGAATCCTTCAACAAGCTGCAGCACGCGGTTGGTTTGATCGATGAACCCACGGAGCACCTCGCGCGCATCGGCTCCGACGGTGCGATCGCGACCCTCATAGAGTAGTCGCTCTGCCCTCGCGGCCCCCTCCTCCGGGGGCAGATATAGGAAGGTCAGGAAATAGCTGGACTCATAGTGGGCACCAGCCTCTTCGAACTGAGCCCTACGTTCCGCGTCAACCAGCGCGGACGCGACGTCCGGAAAGGTGCTCGGCGGGTATGCCCCCGCAAAATGACGCTGCGCCTCGACGAAGACGGCCCAGCCGGATCCCAGTCGACGCAGGGCGTTGTTCAGACGGCCGGCGACGGCGACGAGTTCGGCCGGTACCGCGCTATCGAGGTCAGGTCCTCGGAACTTTGCCGTCCGTTGGAATGAACCGTCCTTGTTGAGGATGATTCCCTCGTCGACCAGAGCTGCCCAAGGCAGGAAGTCGGCGAGACGCGCGTTGGAATGGCGATATTCGGCAAGGTTCATCATGATCGAGAGCTCAAGCGTCGAGATGACCGGGAATCCGCAGATGTCGGCGCACGACATCGACGAAGGCGGGGTCGCGCTTGGCGGCCCAGACGGCGGCCATGTGGCCGACGAACCAGAGGACGAGACCCGCGATCCAGAGCCGCAGTCCAAGGCCCAAGGCTGCCGCAAGCGTGCCGTTGACAATCGCGACCGACCGCGGCGCGCCGCCCATCAGGATTGGCTCAGTGAGCGCGCGGTGAACGGGTACGACAAAGCCTGCGACCTGATCTTCCATCAGATCACCAGGCCGCCGCCGAAGGAGAAGAACGACAGGAAGAAGCTCGAGGCCGCGAACGCGATCGACAGACCGAACACGATCTGGATCAGCCTGCGGAAACCACCTGACGAGTCCCCGAAGGCCAGCGTGAGCCCGGTCACGACGATGATGATGACGGCGATGATTTTGGCGACCGGCCCCTCCACCGACTGCAGAATCTGATTGAGCGGCTGCTCCCACGGCATGTTTGAGCCAGCCGCCCACGCCGGAGCCGTCGTCAAAAGCACTATGCCGGACGCGGCGAGTGTTGCGGCCCGAAGAACTGGAAATTCCAAACGCATGTCAGTCTCCTGCTGGTGAAAGGCTGTAGTCGCCGGCAGCACCAAGCCCTCTGACGAGGGCGAGCTCGGCGAGGCGACGGTCAGCGCCGCGCCCCGCAAGTACGGCGACGAGGTTGATTGTCTCGGCGATCAGGGCGCGCGGAACCGTGATGACGGCTTCCTGGATGAGTTGCTCGAGCCGCCGCAGCGCACCGAGTGCGGTGCCGGCATGAATGGTCCCGATGCCGCCGGGATGGCCGGTGCCCCAAGCCTTGAGCAGATCGAGTGCTTCAGCGCCGCGGACCTCACCGATCGGAATGCGATCGGGACGCAATCGCAGTGACGAGCGAACGAGGTCCGAGAGCGTCGCCACGCCATCTTTGGTCCGCAACGCCACAAGATTTGGCGCTTTGCACTGAAGTTCGCGGGTATCCTCGATCAGCACGACGCGATCGGAGGTCTTTGCCACCTCGGCCAGGAGCGCATTCGTCAATGTGGTCTTGCCGGTCGATGTCCCACCGGCCACAAGAATGTTCTTCCGTCCGGCGACCGAGTTTTTCAGTATTTCGGCCTGCGCCGAGGTCATGATCGCCTTGGCGACGTAGTCGTCGAGCGTAAACACGGCGACCGCAGGCTTGCGGATAGCGAACGCCGGTGCAGCAACGACCGGAGGCAAGAGGCCCTCGAAGCGCTCGCCGGTCCCAGGCAGTTCGGCCGAAACGCGGGGCGAGCCAGCATGCACTTCCGCACGGACGTGGTGCGCTACCAGCCGAACAATGCGCTCACCATCCGCCGCGGATAGAGTTTCGCCGGTGTCAATCAGGCCATTCGACAACCGATCGATCCACAGTCGCCCATCTGGGTTGAGCATCACCTCGATGACCGCTTCATCTTCGAGGTAACCGGCGATCGCCGTGCCAAGCGCGCTACGCAGCATTCGCGCGCCGCGCGAATTCGTCTCCGATTGAAAGGAATGGATTGCCACCGTCGCCCCCACCGAATCAGGGCATCCAGGGCCCTCAGATGGGATGATTAGAAAAGGCACCAACGGACGTGGCGCAACAAGCGCTTTTGGTGATCGTAGAGCAGCGTAGAAAAAGAAAGTCCGAGAACCGGCAATTGAGACTACTCAATTGTCTCGGTTCGCCGCGAGTTGCTGTTCACCACTCCGCATCGTCATCCGCGGGCAGGAGAATCACCGAATCCTCATACAACCCAACTGACTCGGCAGCGTAGGAAACATCAGCCGGCTTGAGGAAAAGGACTGAGTTCATCCACGAAGCGATAGATCGGCCCCAGGGCAGCGCGTACCAGACCAGCGCCGCGATCTGCAGCGCTACGTTGAGACCGAACGCAACTTGATAGGCTTGGACGGTCCTATGGCCTTCATTCGTGGGCCATTGCTCCAGGATCAAGCCTGTCGCGTATTGTGCCAGAAAGGCCCAGCCAAAGTGCAGGACGTTCAAAGCGCCATTGGCACGACCGGCCAGTTCCGGCGGAAAGTAATCCGCTATCACCGCGAAGCTGACCACGGTTGCCGTTCCGAAAATTGCGACAATGGACCAGGGCAAGATGGACGGCAGAGGCGCTCGCAGGATCAGGACCACCTCGGCTGCGATAAACAGCATTGCAACCATCGCAAATATCGTCTCCGCCCCGATTCCAGCTCGTTTGATGTAGTGGACCATCATGCCGAACAACCAGGCACCGCCGCTCAATACGATGGACATGATGAAAAGCCGTCCGACCACGGCTGTGTGATCGAACCTCTCTACGTCCATTAGCCACGGCGACACCCACAATCCCTGCAGAGACCAGGCCGATCCAACGCAAGTCGCTGACAACGGAGCAATACGCCAGAAACGCCTGTCGCGGAAAACGGAGCTGAGGGTCGCGGGAATTGATACTGTTGATGGGATGATGACTCGTTCAGGCACCACGAGATAGATGAGGATGGCGGTAGCACCGGTAGCGACCGCCAGAATCTCAAAGAGCTGTCGCCAGCCCATCCAGGCGAGCAGATGCTCGGCAGGAGCCGTAGCGGTCACCGCTCCTAGCGATCCCAACATGATCATGTAGCCATTCAGCAAGGCAACTTGTTGCCTGGGGAACCAAAGGATGATGGACTTCAGTCCTGCCGTCAGCGCCGCCGCCACGCCAAGCCCGATCATTGCACGCGCGATCAACATCGACAGGAAACCGGTCGATACCGCGAACAGTCCGGCGCCGACTGCTGCGACCAGAAGCAGAACACTCTGAACGCGACGTGGACCGAAGCGGTCCAACAATATGCCGATGGGGATCTGAGCCGCCGCGAAGACCAAGAAATAGACTGACGTAAGCAGTCCAAGGTCGGCAGTCCCAAGCCCGGTATCGGAGCTGAGCTGGCCGGCGATCAAAGCGTTGATCGTTCGAAACAGATACGAAAGATAATGCCCCGCGGCAAAAGGAAGAAAAACGCGCGCGATCCGACGCCATGCTATTGAGATTTGCATGCTGGCCCTTCTTGCTCCTCAGCTCATTCGAGCCGATAGCGCGTCCAGCTTTTTGTCAGTTGGGCTAAATCTCTGCGGTCGTAGGCTGGCGTAGAATAAGGAGGGGCCGACGCGATATCGTATTGAGGACCCTCAGTCAGGTTTCGTCGGCCGGTTCGTGACGGCGGATATCTTCCGGAATCTCGCGGAGGAAGCTTTGCCCCTTTTGCAGCCGGCGCCCGAGCGTTTCGACAAATCCCTCAAAGCGTTCCCTGCCCTTTATCTGTGCGGCCGCCTGCGAATCGTTGGGCAACGGTGGCGTGATCGTCAGCCAGAAACGAATGAAGAGGGCCAAAGTCTCGGCCGTCAAACCGACGTCGCGCTCCAGCCTCTGCATCTGACGCGACATCCGGTCCAGGCGGCGGGTAAACGCTGCCTCCCGTCTGTCCGCGCCATCAGGTGACAAAAATGAAACGACGGCCGCTTCCACGATCGCAGACCGGGAAAGTTTCTTGCGATCGGCCAGTTCCGAGATTTGCTTCAGGAGCTCCGGCGGGAAATACACATTCATCCGGTCGCGCATGTTGCGTCAGAGCTCCATACCGTCATTCGGGTCCATGGCGACCTGACGGGCGACGCCACGCATCTGTTGACGTAGTAGACGGGATTGACGGACGGCGTCCTCATCGTCATCAAGGACGACAGCAAACTCCTGTGCCGGCGTCGGTTCGGTCGTCTCCTTGACGATCGCAATGTGATCGGGGAGTTCAGGCTCACGACGGAGGCCGCTGTTCGCCGCGTCTTCCTCTCCTTGCCCCCTCTCGGTTGGAAGTGGCACCGGCCTCAGCGTTCCGGCCGTTGACCATCCGTCCGTTCGCGATGACCGACCGGATGTCGCCGGATCGGGCGGCGGCAAGACCCGCTCGCTAAACCGCCGATCCTCATAGTAGCGCACCTTCTTCCCCCGGATCGGCGGCGTGCCTGCCACCATCACGATTTCGTCCATCGGCGAAAGCTGCATGACTTCGCCAGGGGTCAGCAGCGGTCTTGCCGTCTCCTGCCGAGAGACCATGAGGTGGCCCAGCCAGGGGTTCAACCTGTGCCCGGCATAGTTTTTCATCGCGCGCATCTCCGTCGCCGTACCCAAGGCGTCGGACACGCGTTTGGCGGTTCGCTCGTCATTGGTCGCGAAGCTGACTCGGACGTGACAATTGTCGAGGATCGCATTGTTGGGCCCATAGGCCTTCTCGATCTGATTGAGCGATTGCGCGATCAGGAAACTTTTGATGCCGTACCCCGCCATGAAGGCGAGTGCGGACTCGAAGAAGTCGAGACGCCCCAGCGCCGGGAACTCGTCAAGCATCATCAGGACTCGATGTCGACGATCGCGGGCGTGCAAGTCCTCGGTCAGGCGCCGGCCGATCTGGTTCAACACCAGACGGATGAGGGGCTTGGTCCGCGAAATATCGGAGGGAGGCACCACCAGGTAGAGCGTCGTTGGGCGGCTATCTGCGATCAGATCCGCGATCCGCCAGTCGCATCGGCAGGTCACCTTGGCCACGACGGGATCGCGGTACAGCCCCAGGAAAGACATCGCCGTCGACAGGACGCCCGAACGTTCGTTCTCCGACTTGTTGAGCAGTTCGCGCGCGGTCGAGGCGACCACGGGATGAGCGCCCTGCTCGCCCAGGTGTGGGGTGGTCATCATCGCCTTCAGCGTCGCCTCGATGGGCCGCTTCGGGTCGGACAGGAAGGCGGCGACGCCGGCCAAAGTCTTGTCCGACTCGGCATAGAGGACGTGGAGGATGGCGCCGACCAGGAGCGAATGACTGGTCTTCTCCCAATGGTTCCGCTTGTCGAGCGAACCTTCAGGGTCAACCAGGACATCGGCGACATTCTGGACGTCGCGAACCTCCCATTCCCCACGCCGGACCTCAAGGAGCGGATTGTAGGCCGAAGACTTTGGGTTGGTCGGGTCGAATAGCAGGACGCGGCCATGTCGCGAGCGGAAGCCGGCGGTCAGTTGCCAGTTCTCACCCTTGATGTCGTGAACGATGGCCGATCCGGGCCAAGCCAGCAACGAAGGAACGACGAGGCCGACACCTTTGCCCGACCGGGTGGGCGCAAAACACAATACGTGCTCCGGTCCGTCATGGCGGAGGTAGTCATGGTCGAGCTTGCCGAGCACCACGCCATCCGGACCGAGAAGTCCGGCCACTCGAACCTCTTCCGCACCGGCCCAGCGCGCCGAGCCATAAGTCTCGACGTTCTTGGCTTCGCGCGCCCGCCGGACCGACATGCCGATCGCCACCGCGATCGAAACGAAGGTCCCCGACGCCGCGATGAAGGCTCCCTCAACAAAGACCTGAGGCGCATAGGCATCATAGACGAACCACCACCAGAAGAAGACCGGGGGGGTAATAGACCTTGAAGCCCAAGAGTTCGAACCATGGCCGCCCAAGCTCCGGTTGATAGGCAAGCCGCCAGGCCGTCCATTCTGTTGCTCCCCAGATGGCGATCAAGACGATCAGGCCGACAACGATGACCTGTCCCCAGAGGATCTTGGTTCCCGACATCCCGAACGTCCTTCCGCAACTGAATTGGAAAGATTGCTAGAGCCCGAGGTCGCGCTTGCGGCCAAAGCCCCATTCGATGCCACCGCCGTCTTTCACGACGCCGCTGACGTGTTGCCCGAGCCTCTTTTCGAGATCGCGCGACCAGGGCACGAGCTGGAAGCCGAGCCCACTATCGATCATGGCGAAGCGTCCGGAGGTGAGCGTCAACCGCTGGCGATACGTGCCCGCCACATGCTCCCCGGAGGCGGCGTTCACGTGAGCCAGGCCGGTGTCGGCCGAGACTTTTGCCGCCACCTCGTCCAGTTCGCGCCGGCGCAACGTGTTCAGGAGGTCGCGCTGCAAGATGATGCGTGAGCCTTGCCGCCGCGCCAGGTCCTCCTGGATCAAATGCTCGGTACGGGCTTCCAGGGCCTCGCGAGTCTCGCGGCCGAAGCCTCCCATAGCGAGCGGCATGGGGTCTCGTTCAACAAGTCTGTGGTCGAGCCAGGTGGCCCCCTTTGCAGTGACCTGCGCACCGAGATCGAGATCGGAACGAGTCGCCAGCACCACGGTCGGCCGCGGGTCACTGGCTTGACCGAAGCGTCGGATTTCCACGATACCGCCGGCCGGTGGCGCCTGTTCGAACGCCTCGACCCCTCGGAAGCGCACGTGGTGCGCGCGTCCGTCTGTTCCGTCGATCAGAGCGTAGGCCTCGCCAGTCAGTTCGTCATGCAATCCGCGATCGACCAGCCGTCCGATGATCTGGGACGTCGGCTCTCCGCCTTCGATGACGAAGTCGGCAACGCCGCGCGCTTCCCCGCGCTCGGTAAAGGCGCGGTGCATGGTCTTGATGATGTCGCCGCGCATGCCGAGATCGCGCAAGCTACGCTCAGCGTCGAGCCCTACCATCCATTCCCCTGGTGCGACGGATGCGGCAAGGCCCATCTTCTCCAGGTGCTGAAGGCGGCCAACCATCAGGCGCCGAATCTCAGGATCGGACTTGCCGGGAACCTCTGGGCGCAGATCGATAAAGCCGGTCTCATCTGCCGCCAACCGGATCTCCCGGTCGAGCCGCGTCCATCGTTCCGCCGTAACTTCCTTCTCCAGCGAATTGCGGATCTCGTGCTCCGGCTTCGGACCGAGTTCGATGGCAACCAGTTCCTCGGCACGTGAGCGCAGGCCCTGGCTGATATAGTCGCGAGAGATCACGAGGTCCGCCCCTTCCTCGTCCACGCCCCGAACGAGAAGATGGACGTGTGGGTTGTCCGTGTTCCAGTGATCGACGGCTACCCAATCGAGCCGCGTGCCGAGATCGGATTCTATCTGCCTGGCGAGGTCGCGGGTGAAGGCTTTGAGGTCGGTCATCTCGCCAGCGTCCTCCGGCGAGATGATGAACCGGAAATGATGCCGGTCGTCCTCACACCGCTCCGCGAAAGCCGCGCTATCGGCGCCGTCGCTGCCGGCATCGAACATCTTGGCACGCTCACCATTCCGGGTCACACCGTCGCGCTTCAGATATGAGAGATGGGCCGTCAGCGGTGCTGAACGGAAGGCTCGCCCTTTGTGACGAACCACGCGCGCCTTCACCACAACGCGCCGCGTCGGGCTGAATAATCTGGCGCGACTAAAGGCGAGGCGGCCGCGGCCAAACGTGGAGCGCCCATAGGCCGCTGAACGCCTGCCGGATCTGGTCTGATCCGAGGTGTGTCCTGCTTTCTCCGCCGCCCGCAGCACCTGGTTGATGAAGCTCTTCGGCTTCGGCGCGCGGGTACTGCGGATACGCCCAGGCCGAATACGCAGATCGCTGTCGCCCACGCTCACGGCAGGGCCTCCCAACGATCAAACGCCCACACGGTGCCGAAGACCCCCTTGATTGCATTCATCAAAATGCAAGGCGCGGCACGCGCCCCGACCGATCGGCACGCCAGAACCCAAGCCATGCCAATGGCTTGCGGTTCGACCGGCGAGCCCCTTTTATCTAGCCGTCCTGCCGTCGTGGTGTAAGCGTCCGAATCCTGCACGACTTTCCGAGAGTGCGTTGTCGTTCCATATCGGGTTCCTTGCTGCATTGGAGGATCTCCGGTGGGTACGGAATATTTCAAGAACGAAGCGCGTCGCTCTTTTTGGTCGGTACAGGTTGAGGCGTGGCGGCGAAGCGGTCTCAGCAAGCGCAAATACTGTCGTCAGCATCGTCTCAGTGGCGGCACATTCGATCGCTGGCTGCGGCATCTGATTGACGCCGAAACGCTGAAAGTACGTGCGGAATTGCGTCGCGAGGAACGTCGGGAGCGGCTTCGCAAGAAGCGGAGTCCAGTGTCGAAGGACCAGCGCTGCAGAGCCGTCCAAGCGTTCTGGACAATGCACGTTGAAGCGATGAGGTGGTGCGGACTGAGCATGCAAGCCTATGCCCGGGCACATGGCATATCGCAGCACAGCCTGAAACGGTGGCGCGATCTGATCGACGCCAATGAGGTGGAAATCGACTGGCGGACGCAACTTCATCCGAGTGCCCGCCCACTAATAAGCACTAGTGTTAGCAGCGCTGCTAAGGGGTCTCGCGCAAGAAGCCGCTTGACAGATGCACCAGCCGTCGATCCGCCGAGCGACGAACGCGCCAACCGGCGTCGCTTCAGTGAGGAGGAAAAGCTCGCGATTGTGACCCAGTCCGAGCTACCCGGTGCCACCGCTGCCGAGGTTTGCCGGCGCCACGGCATCGTCACCAGCATGTTGTTCCGGTGGCGGGTACAGTTCGGGTTCAGCAAGCGAGTGCCGGCGAAATTGGCGGCTGTGAGGGTCGCTGGCGCACAATCCGCAACGCTCGTCCTGAATGATCTGTTGCAGCCGCCTGACGGCATGACGGTTGTCGAATTGGACGATGGGCGTCGCGTCTTCGCACCGATCGGCAGTGACCCGGATGCAGTCCGTCGCCACGTCATTGAGCAGGAGACTGCCCGATGATGATCGTGCCGGCCATGGGATATACCGACATGCGGAAGGGCCTGGATGGCCTCGCCGCTCTCGTTCAGGAACACCTCAAGAAGGACCCATTCTCCGGCCACCTGTTTGCCTTCCGAGGCAAGAAGGCAAGCACGCTTAAGATCCTGTTCTGGGACGGCAACGGCCTTTGTCTGTTCAGCAAAAGGCTCGACCAAGGCGGCTTCATCTGGCCGAGAATGAGCGATCCGGGCGGCACGGTGACGCTGTCCCCGGCGCAGCTTGCCATGCTGATCGAAGGCATCGATTGGCGCACACCCGAGCGTCGATGGCGCCCGGTCATCGCGGGTTGAATCGCAAAAACACGCATAGAATATAGCGAAGTTGCTTCGTCGAATCAGCGTGTCCGAGTAGAATCGGTCATGCAGCTCGATCTCGACAATCTGCCGTCGGATACTGCGCTTCTGCATCGCCTGGTGCGCGACATTGCTTCGGTCATCACGCATCGGAACAGCGAGATCCAGCGTCTCCAGGCAATCATCAAACAGCTTCAGCGTGCACAATTTGGGCGTCGTTCCGAGCGTCTCGACGCCGATCAACTCGCCCTTGGACTGGAAGACCTGGACGTCGATCTGTCGGCTGTCGAGGCAGATCAAGCCTCGGTGGAGGCGTCTGCGCCGACGCAGAAACTGCGGCCGAAGCGCAAGCCACTGCCGGATCATCTGCCCCGCGAAGAGGTCGTGCTCAACGTCGATAGCGAGAAATGCGCGTGCTGCGGCGGCGCGCTGCATGCGATCGGTGAGAGTGTCAGCGAGATGCTGGACTGGGTACCAGCGCAGTTGCGCGTGGTGCGCGTCTGCCGCCCGAAATATGCCTGCCGCAGCTGCGGAACGATCACCCAGGCACCGGCGCCCGAACGACCGATCGCCGGCGGTTTGGCCACGCCAGCCATGCTCGCGCAGGTGCTGGTCAGCAAATACTGCGACCACACACCGCTCTATCGACAGGCGCAGATTTTTGCCCGCCATGGCGTCGAACTGGAGCGCTCGACATTGGCCGGATGGGTCGGCGGCGCGTGCTGGTGGTTTGCGGCCCTGCACGATCGGCTGTGCGAGCACATGTTCGCGTCGGATCACCTGTTTGCCGACGACACTCCAATCCCGGTGCTCGATCCTGGCCGCGGGCGCACCAAAACCGGACGGCTGTGGGTGTATGCCCGCGATCAACGGAGCTGGGCTGGGCCTGAGCCACCAGCTGCGGTTTATGTGTTCGCGCCCGACCGGAAAGCGGAGCGCCCGGCAGCGCATCTGACGCACTTTAGGGGCGTTCTGCACGTCGACGGTTACGCTGGATTCTAGCGGCTGACTGGCGCCGGAAACATCACTCTCGCCGCATGTTGGGCGCACACCAGGCGCAAGTTCTACGAGGTTGCGCAAGCCGAGGACACGCCCATCGCGCACGAGGCCCTGCGCCGCATCGCCAGCCTCTATGCCGTCGAAGCGCAGGTGCGTGGTCAATCGCCAGCGCATCGGCTGGCCACGCGGCGCGCACTCGCCAAGCCGATCATTGACAGCCTTCGCCTTTGGCTCGAGGTTCAGCTCCCGCAACTGCCCGGCCGCGGCAATCTCGCCGAAGCGATCCGGTACGCGCTGTCGCGCTGGGATGGATTGACCCGCTTCCTCCATGACGGCCGCATCGAACTCGACACGAACCCCGTCGAGCGGGCGATCCGACCTGTGGCGCTCGGCCGCAAGAACCATCTCTTTGCCGGTAGCGACGGCGGCGGGGAACGATGGGCAATCCTCTGTTCGCTGATCGAGACGTGCAAGCTCAATGACGTCGAGCCTTACGCATACCTGCGTGACGTGCTGCAGCGAATGGTCGACGGACATCCGATCAACCGTCTGGACGAACTGCTGCCGTGGACTTGGAACGCTCAGCATCCTGTCAAGGCCTGAGCTCATGTGCAGGATCCGGACGCATACGTCGTGGTCTCCCAGTCGCCGGATCCCGAAAGAGCCGTCGCGACTTGGCAGCCGGCTCGCGAAGCCCCCACTGCTTCCGAGCGCTTGCGATAGCGATCGTTACCCGAAGGGCCGAGACACCCGAAGGGTGGCTCGGTGAGGAGCGAAGCGACGAGTAGAGCGCGGGCCGAAGGCATCGCCCGTACGCCGTCAGCTTGCGAACCCGCACGCTTGGTCATTGCGATGCTCCTGAATCGATCGAGGCACGAACACGCCAATTGGCCGAGAGAACCATGTGCCCGTCCTGCCGTCGTGGTCTCCCGGTCGCCGAAAGAGCCGCCGCGACTTCGCAGCCAACTCGCGAAGCCCCCACTGCTTCCGAGCGCTTGCGATAGCGATCGTTACCCGAAGGGCCGAGGCACCCGAAGGGTGGCTCGGTGAGGAGCGAAGCGACGAGTAGAGCGCGGGCCGAAGGCATCGCCCATACGCCATCAATACGCGGCACCTTCTTGGTGAAGCACACGAAGGCTTGCGAACCCGCGCACTTGGTCATTGCGATACTCCCGCATCCGATCGAGGGACAAACACGCCAATAGGCCGGGGGACCATGGGCGAAACATCGGGCGCAGAGATTGCAGTCGTGACGCCGCCCGACGGCATGAGCGCCGGCAACCGAACGCGTGTTTTCATGAGACCGGATCGCGTGACGAATAGCGTTGCAGCTGCTGCTGACTGTCCGCTGGACGGCCATCTCGGCGGCAGTTCGATGGCAAGCAGACTTGCAAGTTTTGCGACGTATGCTCGCGTCTCATCTGGCAGAGAGCCGCCTGCAAGATGCTCTTCATAGCGAGAGGGTCCCGCGTTGTACGCGGCAAACACGCCAGGCGAGCCATACCGATCGAGCAGTTCGCGCAAATAGGCCGTACCGGCCAGAATGTTGTTATGCGGGTCGTAGGGGTCGTTCCCGAGATTGTAGCGCTCGCGAAGTTCCCCCCAAGTCGCCGGCATGATCTGCATCAGGCCCAATGCGCCTCTGGCCGACCTGGCGTGCACGTCTCCAGCGCTTTCGATGTTGATGACTGAACCAATCCAGTTCACCGGAACTGCAAAGCGCTCTGAAGCTTCGTCGACGAAAGCTGCGAATTGGTTCCTCGTTTTTGTGACCGTTCGAACCGCGGCCGCTCTGCTCTCGGCGACGGCGGCACCGTGCGGCACAGGGCAGATGAGCAGCAGCGAAGCGAGAACCCAAACACGCGCGCACAACTGGGCCAAGCATGCTGTCGTGCCGGCACCCGTCCAGGGCAATGCTTCTCCGCGCCGGGTATTCGGCCGCCCTGGACCGCCGCTGCGCGCGGCGGCCTCGCGGACGCTCATCGAGGTGGAGGAATGATCTCGCAATCGATCGAACGGAGGAATGGCGGTCTGAACACGTGGAACACGCACGATCACTCCTCCCACGTCCACACCGGCAGCGCACGGCCGATCACTGCCGACGCCGGCAAAAATCCAAAATATCGGCCATCAAGAGAGTCGTGAGACTGCCAGTTCATGAGAAAGAGCTCGCCGTCTCCGACCACGCGGCAGCCCTGCCACTTCGGCAGCGGCCGGCCGCGTCTGTCGCGATCCCTCGCCTCGCCCACGGCGATGTCGTCGACCGAAATCGCGAGGCCGATTCTGCAAACACTCTGCCCCGGCAGGGCGAGCACGCGCTTGAGCATGGGGACGCCAATGGGCAAATAGCCGTTAAGATCGAGGAAGGTCGCGAGCAGGTCCGGTGGCTGCACGGCGACCAATTCAGTGACATGGAATTGTTCCGCCGGTCGCAAGCGATAGAGTCCGATCGGCACGCTCGCGGACGCATTCCAGATGTAGAGCGGAAGCGGCTCCAGGGCGATCGTCGCGACGAGCGCAGCAGCAGCCACAAAACTCGCGGCCAGCGTCTTCAGGCGTCCCGTCATCGCATTACCCTCTGACGGTGAAGCCAGGCCTGGTGGCGCGCTTTCGTATAGGGACGCGGGTTCTCGTTGACGGACAGACGGTTATGAACGTGATGCCAATGATCAGGCGCAACATCAGCGGGATCGATACCGAGGGCCTCGACGGCATCGACCATCTGCAGCACCCGTTCGACCTTCGGCCAACCAGACAGCCGCAGCAAGATCTGTCCGCCGGGCTTCACGTACGGTACAGTCGAGCAGCGCTGTCCCGGCGCGACCGCGCGCAAGATGTCGATCCGAGAAATGATTGTCCCAAGGTCGTTGGAGGTCCAACGGACGAAGGCAAAGATGCTGCCGGGCGCAAATGACAGGACACACCGGTGGCGATCGATCTTGCGTTCCTCGACAACGCGGCCGAACCGAATGCGGTTTTCGATACGCTTCTCGAGCCACAACACTTCCACTTCCGTGAGATCGCTCATGCGGCGGCTCCATGACGCTGGAGCTGGTAGCCGTAAGCTTGAGGCGCGGCGGAGAGTGTGCGTGGCCCGCAAGGGCGAGCTAGACTGACGGACCGGCGTTTCCGGGCGCCGCCAAGGCGGCTTTCCGCCTGGTCCGTTAGAAGAAATCCGAAGGATTTCTGGTTAGTAAAGTTAGAGCGGCCGGAAAGCGCGGAGAAACAAGCGCTTAAGTCCGATTCCGGTCCCCGATAGCACGAGGATCGGGTCCCCGATAGCACGAGGGTTGCGGTCCCCGATAGCACGAGCTGATTCACAGGTTGTCCTCCGAATTTGGAATGAGACCGCGCCGACCCGGGCGGGCCGTTAAGGGAGCAACAGGCGTTGGCGTGAAGTTCAGGCGGTCGATGCCGTTCGGGTCGCGCGTGAGCACGAGCTGATAGCCGGGCAATATCTGGCGCTGGACGATCTGGCGCACGTCGTAAGCAAAGTGCTTGAGCGGCGAGAGAATGCCGGACTTGGCATGGAGATGCACAAGGTCAAAGCTCCAGCCGCCGTCCTGACGACCGCCGTGCTTGCGCACGAGCCGGTAGAGCCACCGCTCAAGCCCGCCCGTCAGATCGAAATACGAGCGATCAATTGTCAGCACGAGCGCGTCATCGATCACGCCGGCATAGAACCAATCAGGCAGGATCAGTTCGAGCCCGAACGGGCGGCCGTTAGCATCGGCCGTCTCCTTCCACTCGTTGATCCAGGAGAAACGATGCCGCCGCCGTTCTGCCGGCTGACGGATCGACGTCAGCACGGTCGTTGACTGAAGTCTGTCCAGACCAGCCTTCAGGCGGTCATAGTCACGTGCGCTGGTGCCGCGGCCCACGAACGTCAAAATCTCGTAAGGCGTTGCAGCCATCAGGCGCGACGTCTTCAAGCCTGCGTCGCGGGCTTCGACGATCTGGGACGCGGCCCAAATCAAAACGTCTGCATCCCAGATGGTTGCCATGCCGTGTTCCGGCACGGCTTCGACACGAATTGCAATCGCACCGGCACGGAAATCGATCGGCACGATCCGCTTGGTCTTTGCGAGCGAGAAGAACGGATATGCCATCAGATCCTGCGCGTCGCGGGGCGCAAGGTCACCGGGCAGTGCCCGAAAGAGCTCAAGCTGATCGCGCTCGGAATGGACTTTGCGCCGCATGATCACAGTCCTTCCGTGGTGATCAGCGACGTTCCTGGCCGGCATAAGGGCGCAGCGCGGGATGCTTCTTGGCCGGCAGCACCGTTCCCTTGCCGGGGTCGGAGGTCGATGTCTTGGCGCCCCGGTCGGCCCATGCTTTCAGGTCATCGACGGCGTAGACAACACGTCCGCCGATCTTCCGATACGTCGGCCCGGTGCCGTACGTGCGGTGCTTCTCCAGCGTGCGGCCGGACAGGCCAAGATAGCGCGCCGCCTCAGGTGTACGCAGGAATCGCGGGGGAAGACCGGCCATCGGATCGGGCATTTGAGAACTCCAGGAGGACAGCGCACCACGCTTGGCTAGGCCGGCGTGTGTGGGGTCATCATGGAGAAGCAAGATCTCGGAGGGGGATGCTGAATGTTGGAGGTACGATTTTCGGCACCCCTTGAGGACTGCGCTACTCGTCCTTGCGTCCGGGCCGCAGGAGTTTGCGGTAACCACCGCGCATCAACGTGAGGCCGCCTTGCACCAAGCGGATTGTCCGATTGCGCAGATCATGCGTCTTCCAGGCGTGATCGGGGATGCGCCTTTTGCCGAACAGCCCTTCGGCGATAACGCGATAACTGCCGCCGGCGCTATGCGCATCGAGCGCACGGATCGCGGCGCTCAGGCGCTCGCGCCGCTGCTTAGATAACTTGTGAAATGCAGGGCCGGGCGCGCGTCCACTCATCGCGCGCCATAGCCGTCGGGCTGCATAGGCACGCGCGCCGAAATCGCCGTCAAACGCCAGTTCGGCTGCGTATGACGCGCCTACCACGGGAGGCTCTTTCGACCAGACACGGTGATCCGTTGCCCGATGCGCAGCACGACATGCCAGCCATCGGCGGCGCGGCGTACCTGCCCCGCTGCAAGGTCGAGCAGTGGCCGGGAGGCCGAACTGCGACCGGCGGGCGACGCGACCGTGACTGGAACGACGGTCGTTAGAACCTCAGGCGCCCAAAAGATTATCTGCTCGTCGAAGGACCGCTGCGGGTCATGGGCGAAAGCAGGTGCCCCACTTCCTCCTGAACTCGGTGGTCGCTTCGCCATCTGGGCTGGTGGCGATCATCGCCTCAAAGTCGCGTCGATAGTCCGCGTTGCGGCGAAGACATTCCCAGGCGATGTCGGTGATTTCGGCGTCCTGTAGGCTCTTGTAGGAATCCGGCGACCGCCAGTCGAATTCAGGCATTGTTTCCGCCCCATTGCACACAGCTAACAACGATTGCGCCGCAATAGGTATGAACGAAGCGGTTGTAGGAAGCCCCTAGTTTGGCACCACGTGGTGCACCGGAGTGACCACCAATCAGCAAAAGAAAATAGTTCTGCCTGCGAGTCGTCAGTCGATAATTTTCTTCTATTTGGAGCCAGTGCCACGTAATAGGCGGCCCTGCTCGGTCAACCATTTGGCCCGCGCAAGGTGACTCTGATATGCGCTTCGCGCACGGTCCGGCTCCCGCACCGGATCGATGTGCAGCACGATTTGAGCGACTTCCATCCAGTCAGCCCCTTCGCTTTCGGCCTGCAGAAGGCGCATGTAGGTCACCACATGCCGCTCATCGTAGACAGTGAGAATTTGATCTGCAGGCGCAGCATCGGCGACGTCTGGGTCGAGCGGCGGCTTCCTCATAAGACTCCACGCCTTAGATTAGACAATTTCTAACACGCGGTCCGGAAGGAGCAGAAGCGTTAAAACTGTCGCGGGAGCCATCCGGAGGGTGTTTTGTCGAGAATACTCCGTGGTGAAATACTCTTCAAGGACATGCCCTCTCGCGTATGGATATACGCGAGATACTTGCAATCAATTTGCGGAAGCTCCGGCAGGCCCGTGGTTTGTCACAGGAGGAATTGGCTCATCGTGCTGAAATTGACCGCACTTATATCAGCGCACTCGAGCGAAGCGTTTATGCGGCGGGTATCGACGTTGTCGATCGGCTCGCGCGCAGCCTGGGTGTCGAGGCCGCCGACCTGCTCACTCGCCCGCCCACAAGCGCCAAGAAGAAGACTCGGGGACAGGCCGAGTGATTGATGTCGAGCCGCTCGATCCGGCGGCCGGTTTGCGCTCACTGATGCCAAGGATGAGAAGCCCCGCCCGGCGGACCGGACGGGGCTTGATGGAGTGGGCCTACTCGCCAGTCTTGCGCGGCCGCGACCACAGCAGGGTGTAGCCCTCACCGCCTTCGTCGTCGAACAGGTTCGCGTAGATCGGCCCGTTGAACGAGGGGGCGTCCAGCTTGAGCGAGAGGTAGTCGCGGCCTTCCTCGGAACGCTTCGACCAGGCTGCGCCGATCTCCGCCCGGCCCACATAGATTCGGTGGCTGGGGGCGTTGTCATTGGAGCGGTTGGTCTCGGCGACGATGCGGACGCCCTTGGCCTTCAGGCTCAGGGTGACGATCTCGCCCTGGAACTCGTTGCCGACCTTCTTGAAAGAACCGATGTTAGCCATGTCACTTCTCCTGTTGTGTTTCGAGCCCGCGACCACCGCGGCCTCGATGGCGATCTAGGGCCGAGGACGATCGGCGACGCACTCGCTCGCGGGCCGGAGCGCAGCGGAGGACGTCGTTGTGGCGACTTTCTTGTCTCGCGAGGAATGGGCGAAGCCCAGGGGAAGAAAGTCGCATCAACGGCGTTGCGGCTCAGACGATCGAGGCGAAGCCGGTCTTCGGCCAGATCAAGCCATCAACGAGGCCACGTGCGTCTGCGTGCTGAACCACAATCTCTGGAGAAGCGTGGCTATCTCGGTTCTGATGAACAAGAGGTCGGAACGATTCAGCGCGGAAAGAGAAACAATCTGCTGCAAAGGGCGCCATCGTCTCCCAGAAACGAATCGAGGCAACACCGCTCCGCCGCGGCTGCGTGGGCCAGACCGGATGCCGCCGCTTGATCAAGGAGTTCGGAGGAGGATTGCCTCTCCCGCGATCAGGCTTTAGTCATCGCTCAGCGCGCCGATCTACGCGAACCTGTTCGTCGACGAAGGCGGTGAACGGTCATCCTCTCGGGCCATGCGGCCGTAAGAACTGGTTAGGACGGATTCTCCAAGACCCCGCCCGGCTCGAACGAGCGGGTCTTCGCCAAAACCATCAAGCGCGTCCATGACGTAACGCCAATGCAGACTGCGCCGAGGCAAGCGAAGACCTCACGCCAAGCCGGCGAAGGCACCCCGATCTGGGACACCGCGAACACCACATGATAGCCGGCGACAGCCGCGGGAACAGCAAATGCTGTCGCGATCGCGATTTGCAAGGCCGAGGACCGAGTAACAGCAAAGGCGACCTGGCCTAGGACGAGCGTCAGCGCACCGCCGGCCGTTCCAAGAAGCAGCGCGCCGATGAGGCCGGCACCGCTCTGAAACGCTATCATCCCGATACTCAGGGAGACGAAAAGCGGCAACGCATACACGGCGAGTGTAAAGATCGCCCAGCAGAACAAGCCGATGCCGAGTGTGTTGAGAACAAGCCCAATAGCGAGCATGGTGGTGGCTCCATGTGCATAGATGTACCAGTCGCGCCTTCCACCACCACCACGGCGCAACTCTGGATATGAGACCGAAACGAGGCGGAGTTGCGGCGTGCAACTCCACCTTGGCGTCTTCGAGGTGACGGCGCTTACGCGCCGCCGAACTTCCAGACGGGAATGCCGAGCCGCTTTGCCTTGTCGGCAAGGTTGTCCTGAATTCCCGTGCCCGGGAAGTGCATGAGGCCGATCGGCAGGAGTTCGAGCATGGCGTCGTTCCGCTTGAAAGGCGCTGCCTTAGCATGCTTTGTCCAGTCGGGCTTGAAAGCGATCTGAGGCACCTTGCGGGTGATCGCCCATTTGGAGGCGATCAGTTCGGCCCCTTTCGGCGAGCCGCCATGGAGCAGGACCATGTCGGGATGCTTGGCGTGAGCTTTGTCGAGACGATCCCAGATCAGGTGGTGGTCGTTGAAGTCGAGCCCGCCGGTGAGTGCGATCTTCGGGCCCGCCGGCAACATGACCTCGGTCTCAGTGCGGCGCTTGGCTGCGATGAAGTCGCGGGAGTCGATCATCGCTGCGGTGAGCGTGCGGTGGTTCACCAGTGATCCCGATCGGGGACGCCAGAATGAGCCGGTGTGTGTCTCGAAGCGCTCGATGGCCTGGTCACGGAAGAGTTCCAGGCAGTTGCGGCGCTCAATCAGCGTGATGCCTTCCGCCGTAATGCGCTCGAGTTCGACGGATCGGACTTCGGAGCCGTTCTGCTCGCGCTGGCTCTTCTGCTGCGCCTGTTCGTTGTCGTCGAGTTGGCGTTCGATGCGGTCGACGGCACGATGGAACAGGTTGACAGTCGACCAGAGCAGATCGTCAAGATCCGGCTCGAGCCGAGTGTCGCTCAAGGTCGCGACCAGGGCATCGAAGATGTCGGCGACGGCTACGGCGACGATCCTGCCCTCGGGAAGCGGCCGTGGATCGGGCTGGTCGTCGAAGGGGCGGTAACCGAAGAGCTGCAATTCGGTGAGAACGTGATCGGTTGGAGAAGAGACGTGCTGCACCTCGGTGTCGTCGTGGTCGGTCATGGTGGAGAGGCCCTTTGCCGGATCGACCGCGCCCATCGCGGCCTTCGTGGCGATCACTCAGACGGCGGGCGGACCGGGCCAGAACCCGAAGGGCCGAAGCGCAGCGGAGGATGGCGGAGGCCGGCTATTTTGCTTCGCGATGCAAAGCGCGCTGGCCAGATAAATAATGTGTCTTCCATCGCCCACGCGCGGCGGAAAATAGCCGGACGCAGCCATTGCCGGCCCGAGCCGCTTGCCGTCCGATCGCCCTCCAGAAGGCCGTGGTCGCGTGCTCTTCCGGCATTGGACGCGTCGTGACCGGGCTGTCGTCCCCGATCGAAGCGCACGGGCTATTCCGCAGCTACCGTCGGAGAATGCAGGAAGCGGACGACGTCCTCCGGTACGAGTTGAAGGAGCAACGCTGCTCGGAGGGCCTCGAGGCCGAAGATGTGCAGATCTTCGTTGAAGTCGCCCAGTCGAGGCGACAGCGGGATCACTTCAATCCCGACGGCTTCCGCGCGCTGGGCAAGAATAGCCTGTCCGGCATCTCCCGCGGCATCGTCGTCGCGGGCGATATAGAGACGTCGCAGGCCAGACGGCAGCAACATCGCTGAGAGGTGATTGGCAGAGAGAGCAGCGGTCATGGGCAAGGTCGGCAGTACATAACGCAGCGACAGCATGGTCTCGATCCCCTCGCCCGCAGCGAGCACGTCGTCCACCACTCCGAAGCGAACGGCGTTGCCAAGCAGGTCGCCCATGGCCCGTCGTGGCGTGTCGATCGGGGCCTTGCCGAGCCGCACGCGATCGGAGCCGTGTGGATCTAGCCAGGTGCGATGCACGCCGGTGATCCGTCCCTCGAGGTCCGTGACCGAGCCTATCATCGCCGGCCATGTTTCGGTCGGCAAATGCTCGTCCGGTCGGTAGTAACAACGCGGGTGGAAGCGAAGGCTGCCACCATGATGGATTTGGCCTATTCCGCGGCCTTGCAAGTACGTCTCGGCTAGCGTCCCTTTAATCGGGCTTGATATCGCAAAGAGCCGACGAGCGGCTTCCTGCGATCCGGCTGGCGCGACTGAACGAATGGGTTTCGGAGCGAATTGCGGCTGTGAACGAGGCAGCTTCAGAAACCGCCTCGCCTCCTCTACGACCTCGCGAAAGTCTCGCAACGCCAGACTTTCGCGAATGATGTCGAGGAGATCACCATGTTCTCCGGTCGCGGCGTCGGTCCATTTCCCCGCGAGTCCCTTCGGCGATTCCTGGAGCCGGACGAACAACGAGCGGCCCGGCGCGTTGTGGACGTCGCCGACTACCCAGTATCGCCCCGCTCGCTTGCCGCGGGAGAGATAGTGCCTGCACACCGCCTCGGCGTCGCGCGCGAGGCGGCGTGCCAGTTCGGAGGCGTCGCGCGACATCACACAGCCTCCCGCTCACTGATGCGCGCTACCGGATAAGTGTCGAGCACTTTCGACAGGACCTCGACGCCGCTCGCGTCCGTGGGCACGAACATCCGCAGCTTCCAGGAGATGATCTCCCCAAAGAGGCCGTCAGCACGGAGGCGATCGCGCATTGTGTCGTTGAATCCCGAGAGCTCGATGCGATGTGCACCCATCACCTGGACGCGGCGAAGCTGGAGCCCCTCCGCAAGATCGATAACGGCCCGCCCCCCCATCAGCGCGGCAAAGGCTGCGCCCGGCGTCAGTGAAGGCGCGTCCGTCGCAAGGACGTTTGCGACCCACGCGGCAGAAACCTTGCGACCGATGATGCGCTCGCCCGCATCGCTCTGGAGCCGATAGACACGGGTCGATTCGTTCGGCAGCCGCTTCCAAATCGGTAGCAGCAAGCCCGCCACGACGTGGATCGTGCTTTCCGAGAACTCGGGGACCTCGGCAAGCTCCGCCAGCCATGCCGCAGCGAAGCGCTCACGGTCCGCCTCGGCCCAATGGCTTTCCGCCATCATGTTCAAGGCGACCGTGTGCTGCTCCATCGGCCGGACCAGGCGGACGCGCCGTTCGATCTCGCCGTCGTCGAGCATGACGCTCACCGCCGGGACCTGCACGGCGGCTCGTCCAGAGCGCTCATTGATTAGCAGGACAGCCTGACGATCGGAAACACGAGCAAGAGCATCGTCCAGGCCCACAGGATGGTTGCGCTGGCGCTGCGTGATCTTGAGCAGCCGGGCCTCGGCGCCGGTGCCCGGATGGGCGTAGATCGTCCGCCGGTTAGTGACGACAAAGCTTTCGGCGCGGAGCGTTTCCAGCCCGACGTCGTAGGTGCCCGACGCGACTGCGCCTTCGATCCGACCGGTCAAGAGCTGCTCGAAGGCGGTGAACAGGACATTCTGTAGGTCGATGGTGAGCGCCAAAAGCCTGTTCAGGAAGGTCGTGATCGGCGGTAGGTCATCCCTGAGCCCATTGGCATCCGTCAGTTTCAGCCCGGTGGCATCCTCGAACTCTTCGAGCGAGCAGCCTTCGACCTTGCCGCGCACCAACAACGTGTAGAGCTGACGCAACGCGTCACGCCCGTACTGGCTTTCGAGATTGTCCTCCGGCCGAAACAGGCCCTGCCCCCCGGTCTGGCGCTGGCCGCGGGTGATCGCTCCTAGCGTATCGAGCCGGCGGGCAATGGTGCTGAGAAAGCGCTTTTCGGCCTTCACATCGGTCGCGATCGGACGAAACAGCGGCGGCTGCGCCTGGTTGGTCCGATTGGTCCGGCCGAGCCCCTGGATCGCGGCGTCCGCCTTCCAGCCGGGCTCGAGCAGGTAATGGACCCGCAGGCGGCGATTCCGGGCTGACAACTCTGCATGGTAGCTCCTCCCCGTGCCGCCCGCGTCGGAGAACACGAGGATGCGCTTGAGATCGTCCATGAAGGCAGAGGTTTCGGCGAGGTTGGCGGAGCCGGCCCGGTTTTCGACGACCAGCCGGTCGCCCTTGCGAACGATGCGGCGCGAGCGGCCGGTCAATTCAGCGACCATGTCGGTGCCGAAGCGCTGCACGATCTGGTCCAGCGCGCCCGGGACCGGCGGCAGCGAGGCGAGCTCTTCGATGAGACGGTCCCGGCGAGCGACAGCTTCCCGGCTCTCGACCGGCTGACCGTCACGATAGACAGGCCGGGAGCAGAGGTTGCCCTCCTGATCGGTGAAGGGCTCGTAAAGCTGGACGGGAAAGGAATGGGCGAGATAGTCGAGAACATACTCGCGTGGGGTGATATCGACCTGTACGTCGCCCCACTCCTCAGTCGGAATCTCGGCGAGCCGACGCTCCATCAACGCCTCACCGGTCGAGACGATCTGGATGACCGCGGCGTGTCCAGACTCAAGATCGTTCTCGATCGATCGGATGAGCGACGGCGTCTTCATCGATGTCAAAAGATGCCCGAAGAAGCGCTGCTTGGCGCTTTCGAAGGCGGACCGTGCCGCAGATTTGGCCTGCCCGTTCAGCGTTCCCGTTGCGCCTGTGATGTTGGCGGCTCGCATCGCCGCATCGAGGTTGTTATTGATTACGCTGAACGCACCGGCATAGGCATCGTAAATGCGAACCTGCTCCGGCGTAAGTTGGTGCTCCACCAGGTCGTACTCGACGCCTTCGTAGGAGAGCGAGCGAGCCGCGTAGAGACCGAGCGCCTTGAGGTCACGCGCCAGCACTTCCATGGCTGCGACGCCGCCCTCCTCGATCGCTTCGACGAACTCGGCACGGGTGGCGAACGGAAAGTCGGCGCCGCCCCAAAGGCCGAGGCGTTGGGCATAAGCGAGATTATGAACCGTGGTGGCGCCAGTCACGCTGTGCATCTTCGATCAGCTTGTCCGACTTGCTGATCCAGACCGCGCGGCGGCGGCCCTTGAGCCAGTTGTCGAGCAGGATCCCCGCGACCTGCCGCCCCTTGCCCGCCCCGGTGCCATCGCCCAAGAACCAGCCACGTCGAAAGCGGACGGCATTCTCTGCGTCGTCGCGCGCGGCGGCCAGAACATCAAAGGTCGCGTCGACCGTCCAGGAGCCCGAGAGAAACTCAGAATGCGCCTCGCCTGCATAGATGACGCTCTCGAGCTGAGCGTCCGACAGAAGTCCGTCTGCCATAACATTGACGGGCAGGTGCGGACGATAGGATGGCTTCGGTGGCGCAACGGAAGCCATCGCCGCGGATTGAACGAGTTTGGTCGGATGTGCGCACGATCCCGAAATACGGATCGACTGCAATCCATACTCCTCGTAAAGTGCATCGGTCAGCCGGCCGCCTTCCGGCGGCGACCATTCGACCGTTTCGTACGCAAGTTCGACACCTTCTGGCGCTGCGGTTATCGAAGAGGACGAAGAAGTTGGTGCAACGGGGCCGACCGATCGTGACGTTGCTGGCCGCCCGATAGCAGCGATCTCCGATGGTGAGGCGACGGGCAGCCTTTCAGGCACTTGCTGGTTCACCCAGCCAAGCAAGGTCGCGACATCGCCCGCCATTCCTGGCGAGGCAGGAAAAGCTTTCGGATCTGCGGCGGGCAGCTTGTCGATCACAAGCAGCCTCGTATCCGTCCGAGTGCCATGCTTGGCGTAAAAGCTGCCGTCGAGAGCCGCAGAAAAGACGACCCGCCCGCGTTCCTGGAGCCGCACAAAGGCATCTCGCCATGTCGGGTTATCCGGCGCGAAGCTCGCGCCAGCGATGGCGACGAGGCGTCCACCGTCGCAAAGACGCGCGAACGCCGAAGCGACGTGGCGGAGAGCCGCATCCGCCATCCGTCGATCGACATTGGCCAACGCGGAGAACGGCGGGTTCATCAGTACGACGCTTGGTACGAAACTGGCGTCGAGATGATCGTCGATCTGGGCGGCGTCGAACCGCGTAACCTTAACGCTTGCGAAGAGATGATCGAGCAGCGACGCGCGGGCCTCGGCCAGTTCGTTCATCACCAAGGCACCGCCAGCGAGCTCGGCAAACACGGCGAGCAAACCGGTCCCCGCGGAGGGCTCCAGGACGCGATCGGCCGGCGTAATGCCGGCTGCGGTGCATGCCGCAAGCCCGAGCTGGATCGGTGTCGAGAATTGCTGAAGCGCCTGACTGTCCTCGGAACGCCGCGTATGGGTCGGCAAACAGCTCGCGACCTTCACAAGCATCGGCAGCATGGCGACGGTCGAGCCGGCCTTGGCGCGCATGGCCGGGCCGAACTTGCGAAGGAACAGAACGGTTGCCGCCTCGCAGACGTCATAGGCGGTTTTCCAGTTCCAAACGCCGGCTGTGTCCGAAGCGCCAAAGGCGGCTTCCATGGCGCTACGCAAAACAGCGGCATCGATGCGCCGGCCGCGTTCGAGCTCGGTCAGAAGCTGTCGCGCGGCCCTGACGGCGGCTGAGGTGAGATTTGCAGCGGCACGCATGGAGAGCGGCGTGGCGACGCCGCCGGCAAGAGATTCGGTCATGGCAGGATTTCTTTCGGAGAGCAGGAACGAGTCGAACCATCAGGCGCTCTCCTCCGCCCCAACGGCTCAAACCCTTCCCGGCCTAGCTCTCCCTCTGAGCCCTCGCCCATAAGAATGGGGACCGGCATTCTGCACCGGTCCCCAAGCAACTGCAGGACGGCCGGAGCCGTCCCGCTTTGTGTTTTCACTCGGCCGCGTCGAGCTGTTGCGGATCGTCGTCGCTGGCGTTCTCTTGATCCTCATCATCGGCGAGGAATTCGGGAAGCGGGCCCGCTTCGCCCTCCTGTCCCACTGGCGCCGCATCGGGATCGACGAGACGCAGCGGCTCCGGCAACCAACCCGAGCCATCCAGAAGGCGCTCGGCCTCCTTGGCCATGTCGGCCTTCTTCAGATGGTCGATCAGTTGCGCCGACAACTCGCCCTTCGCTTCCCGCACGGCCTCCAGAATACGCGGCTTGGTGACCCGGCCGAAATAGTTGTCGATGGTCGCTCGCCAGCCAGCCTGCGCCATGTCAAGCCCGACCGCGCGCGCCAGCACGTCAGCCTGGTCAAGACGCGTGCGGACACCGTGCGCGGAGACGCGGCCCTGATTGGCGCGATTGGCCGGTTCAAAGACGGCGTTGACCGCGAATGACGCGCAGTGGGCGAACAGCGATGCCTGTGCACCACCATCGAGAGCCGTCAGCGTGTCCCACAGATCGTTCTCGCTCTTCGGCAACCGTGCCTTCCAGGCTTCATGCCGCGCCTCGACAGCCTTGGCCGAGACGCTTTCTCGCAGCCCCGGAGCTTGAGCGGGAAAATTTGGCGTGCGAAGGCCGATCTCAAGACAGCTCCCGGACGAGGCGAACCGGTAAAAGGCCGTCAGCACGAAGTTATGCAGCACCGCCTGGAACGCGACCGCTGGATTTTCTGCCAGCGCATCCCGCAATGCCAGCGTACGATGCGCCGTCAGCTCGATAATCAGCCGATCCGGCAGAGGCCTGGCCGCGTCCTCATCATCTTCTTCAGCATCAGGAGCACTACCTGCGACCGCTATGACCGAGCGCTGGACGGAAGAGCCCCCTCCTTGACCTTCGGTCGACGACGCATCAGCGCCCTGCTCGGCATCAGGATCGGCTGCCGGCACCTCGTCCTCTGGCCGGACGTAACCCCGGTCCACGGAGAGGCGCCCTTCGGAATCGATGCTGATGAAGACGCCGGCTCGGGCGATCTCCGACTGATCATAAAGCATCGGCCGGTCTTCGAATGCCGCCAGTGCCGACTCGATTGCGCCGAGACGCTGATCGACCTCGTCGGGCAATTCGTCGGCATCCTGATAATCGGTTTGGAGCTTGGCCTGCTCGGCGTTCAGCGCATCGATGGTGGCCTGCTCCTCAGGCGAGAGATCGACAGGTCTGCCCTCGATTTCTCTTAGGCCTTGGATGTGACCGTAGGGGAACTCTACGGCGATCGATATCCACTTCCAACCTTCGGCGGCAATCGTCTCAGCCTCGGCCTTGAGCTTTTCGGTTACGAGGCGGTCGAGCAGCACGACGTCCTGAAGCCAGCCGCCGTCGTCGTGCTCGAACAGATCCCGCAGAACGCCGCCACCCGCGTTCTGATAGGCATCAAGGCCCACAAATTGGGCGCGGCGATCGGACCAGCGTACGGTGTTCTCGGTGAGCAAGCGCCGGATAAGGTAAGGCTCGTCATAGCCGGAACGGCTGACATTCTCCCAGACTTGCTCCTGGCGGGCGTGATCGGCCGTGACCGAGAACGCCATGAGCTGCTCGAGAGTCATGCCGTCTTCGGCATAGACTTCATGCAGCTTCGGCGACACCGACGCCAGCCGTAGGCGCTGCTTGACAATTGCAGGGTTCACGAAATGGCGGGCGGCAATGTCTTCCTCGCTCATGCCGAGATCGCGGAGTGTCTGGAAGGCCCGAAACTGATCGAGCGGGTGCAGGCCGACCCGCTCATCGTTCTCCGCCACCGAATCGTCCTCCGCAATGCCCCCTTCGCGAACAACGCAGGGCACCGCCTGCGACTTCGACATCCGCTTTTGCTTCACCAGAAGCTCGAGAGCGCGATAACGCCTGCCACCCGCCGGCACCTCGAACATGCCGGTCTCGTTGCCAGCTGCATCAACAACGGCCCGGACACTCAGACTTTGCAGAAGCGTACGCTGCGCGATGCTCTCGGCTAGCTGCTCGATCGAAACACCGGCCTTGACGCGGCGAACGTTCGACTGGCTGAGCACGAGCTTATTGAAGGGAATGTCCCGGGAAGGCGACAGCGTGATCTTTTGGACGGCTTTCGTCATTTTGGCTCTCCACGACGGGCGGCCGTGAGACTCTCTCTTGGCTTCCAACCCGTCGCGAACAGCCTCCCCTCCTCTCACTCTCGCGCGGCCACCAGGCCAAGCATCACGCCGTCTCGTGATCGGCGACAGCCGAATCCAACGATGCGGGCTCAATGGACCCGGGAACGAAGCCGAGCAAATAGTCCACGGCCTTGCTCGCCTGTGAGGCGGCACGCACGATGGCCCGACTGTCTTCACGTAGGACTTCAAGCCAGGAACCGATATAGTCGGCATGGCGCACGGTCGGGACGATCCCGAGCGATGCGCAGCTGAAAGCGGAGCTCAACTCGGCGACCAGTTCTTCAAAGGCATATTTCTTCGTACCGTAGGATCCGCTCTGGTCGCGATTGAGGCGCGAGGGATGCCCGGTCGCATGGCCGAGTTCATGCAAGGCCGTACGGTGCCAGTTGATGGGTTCGAAATAGGCCTGCGGTGGCGGGACCTGAACATAGTCTTCGGCTGTTGCGTAGAATGCGCGATCTCCACCAATGCGAAATGGAATTCCGCTGGCCTTGATGAGGGCGTCAACCGTGGGTTCAATCAGGCCAGCCGGCGGTGGCGGAGCAGCGGTTGCGATGCCGTCTGGCAGTTCCTCGCACTGATCGACGTTGAAAACGGTAAATCGTTTGAGGAATGGAATCGTCTGCGCGTCTTCACCGGTCTCGGCGGCGCGGCGCTTTTCGTCATTCGGCACGAAACGATCTGCGTAAACAACAGTAGTACCGCGCTCTCCCTTGCGAACGTGGCCGCCAAGCGAGAGCGCCTGACGAAAGGTGAGCCAACTTTGACCTGTAAATCCGCGTTCGATCACGGCTCCCCAGAGGATGAGGATGTTCACCCCACTGTATTGCCGGTTGGTCGACGCGTTTTTCGGCATGGCCAGCGGCGCTTTCGCCGCGGCAGTACCCCAGGGCTGAACCCAGGGGACACGTCCGGCCTCAAGCTCGGCAATGATCTTATCGGTGATTTCGCTATAGAGGTTCGCCCGGTCGTGGCCGGCGCGCGCGCAAGCATTAAGGTTTGACATCGCGGGTCTCCGCGACGGGCACCGCGAGCCTCTCTCGCAGCTTTTAACCCGCCACGAAAAAACCCAGCCTGCACTCTTACTTTCAGCCTCTAGCGCCATCTACCTGGGACCCAGGCCCGATCAGGCGTGTGCACAAGGGCGCATCGCCTCAAGGGAAAATGGCACCCGGAGAGCGTGAGCATAGCGACCCGAAGGGGCACGCGGGTCCGAGTGCAGCGACGACACCGGTTCAATAGCGGCACCCGGGAACGGGGCAGTGATAGCGATCGCCGCAGGCGAGCCCCTTTCCCGAGTGCCCCCGGCGAGGAGCACCAAAGCTCTGGCGCGAGGGATCGAAGCCGCAAGGCCGAGACGCTGCGCGGCTCGGTTCACGAGAGCGCGGTGCGGCCCTGGCCGCACGCGCCAAAACCTGAGCGAACATGATGCGGGCAATGATACGAGAACCGCCTGGCATTTTCACAGGGGTCTCACAATTGTGGAAGAGAGGTCTGTGGGCGGAGCGAAAGCGAAGACCACTCGCGGACGCGGCGAAAGAGGCACCCGCAGGAGGGTCAGCATAGCGCCGACGCGTAGCGGCGGGACCCGGGACCGAGTGCCGTCGCGAGACCGGTTAAGAAGGCACCCGACCCGAAGGGCAGTGATAGCGACGCCGGCATGCAATGACGGCGGGCCCGAGGGCGAGTGCCTCCGGCGAGCGACTCAATGCGGCTTCACGTCTGCTTGGTATCAATTTTGCTTTTGTGATAACGTCTCACTCGTGCGCATGTCTATGCACGTCGTGGGCATGTTCACTGAGAGCCAATTCTTACAGAGGACGACATGGCCAAGAAAGCGAAGAAGGCAAAGAAGACGACGAAATCAGCTACCAAGAAGGTGGCGAAGAAGACTTCAAAGAAAAAGAAGTAGTCGTATCGGCTACTGATCTATTGCCGCCTCCGGGTCGCAACCCGGATGAAAAGCGAGACCTTCCCAAAGGATATGAAGCGTCCTTTGCAGCCGTTTGGTATCGCGGCACGCTAAGATAAAGCCGGACCTTTGTGCAGGTGGCTGCTGCATAAAGGTCCGGTTTTTCGTTTCTGTCCCGCGAGGGAATTATCTTCTCGTGCGCAAGGGATCGAAGCCGCAAGGCCGAGACGCTGCGCGACTCGGTTCACGAGAGCCCGGTGCGGCGACAGCCGCACGCGCAAAACGGACCAAGAAGCAACCACCTGTGCTCGGACGTCTGAAGCATCGGAAAACGGTTCTTCTGTTCGTTTTTGTCCACCCTAGCATCTGGCCGGGCGGAAAATTCGGCCTTTGAAGGACCACGAGATCCCACGATCCGGAATCCCAGTCGTGTGTTAGCGATGGGGAACGTCTGCGGGACTAAACGATTCGTCTCAGCATGGGAGAACCTTCAATGCTGATGACCAAGCAGAGACGGCCAGCGTTCCGCACCCTGCGCGGTTGGGCGATCAACGTGCTGAACGAAGCCGGCGCCATCCGCGAGTGCGAGGAGCACGGTTGGATGCAAGACCGTGCCGATCCGCATGCACGAGAGCGGGCCTTCGACATCGCCCGTCGAGATCCGCCAGCAGACGTATCCCGTCAGGCAGTGGAGGCCGCGATTCGCGACGCGCTGGACTCGATTGGTGATACCTGCCCAGAATGCCCTCCTGACGAGGAGGACCGGCTCTAGGCCCCGACGCCGACCCTACTCCGCCTCAGCGGCGCAGCCGTTTCTCCACGCGCTTGCGCGCGTTGCCGACCTTTTTGACGGCCTTCTTCACCGCTGGCGCCGACCTTCCGGTTTTCTTTGCCTCGTACTGCACTTCGTAGTCCTGCCCGCCTGCCACCCGCGCCCGGTCCTGCCTTCGTCCGCGCGCCGTTTTGCTCTTTTTTGCTCCCGCCATGGGTGCCTCCTGTTGTGACATCGAAGCAACGCGACAGGGATTCGCAGGTTCCGGAACGATTCGAACTGTGCCAATTTGAATCGTCTGTAGCGTGGAGTTCTTCAGTGGCGTTTCAGCGTAAAAAGCAGGCGGTTATCGGCGTCAACGCGCCTTTCCCCGGCTTCATCGAACCGGCCCTGGCCACCTCGAGCGATAAGGTGCCGTCCCTGCATTACGCCACACGCACTGAAGGATTGGCCCTTGAATGAGCCGGACGTCGACCCTGCCCAAGCGCTTACAGCCAATGCTCGCTACGCTCACCGACGCGCCGTTCGACGACCCCGACTGGGTTTTCGAGGATAAGTACGATGGCTTCCGGATGATCGCGGAAGTCCGGCGGGGCAAGGTTTCGCTCTACAGCCGCAACGGCAAGATCATCAGCCGCAGCTATATCGAGGTCGCCAAAGCGCTGGAGGGCGTGAAGGGCGACGCCGTGATCGATGGCGAACTCGTTGCGATCGGAAAGGACGGCGTCTCGCATTTCCAGCTACTTCAGAACGCATTGCGGCATGAAGCGAAGCTCCTGTATTGCGCGTTCGATCTCATGTTTCAGAACACAGTTGACTTGCGCAAACAGCCTCTTCTCGAGCGCAAGGAACGGCTGAAAGCGATCTTGCCGCGTCACCGGCTGATTACCTTCAGCCGTCACCGCAAAGCGAGCGGCACAAAATTCTTCGCCGAGGCCGAGCGGAAGGGTTTGGAAGGCGTCATGGCGAAGCGCGCCGACAGCGCGTATGCGTCCGGAAGCCGGACGGCGGATTGGCTGAAGATCAAGACAGCAAAGCGGCAGGAAGTGGTGATCGCGGGCTTCACGGCGCCGAGGCGTACAAGACCATACTTCGGCGCCCTGGTCCTCGCCGTACGGGAAGACGACACATGGCGCTATATCGGACATGTTGGCACTGGCTTCAGCCACAAGGTCCTGGAAGACCTCCACACCAAACTCATGAAGCTGACGACCCCGAAATCGCCCTTCCCTGCCAAAGTGAAGGACGAGGCTGCCACGACCTGGGTCAAGCCCTCGTTGGTTGCCGAGGTCAAATTTGCGGAGTGGACGAGTAAGGGCGAACTGCGCCAGCCCGTCTACCTCGGGCTCAGGTCCGACAAGCGGGCGAAGGACGTCGTGCGAGAGCGAGAACGTCCGCGCAAGTAGTGCTTCCCTTCGGCGAAAGCCGGCAAAAAGGTTTGACGCACCCTCCGCCGACACTCACTCGCCTCCAAGGTCGTGGATTTCCGGTCGCATGCCGTCAGGCGTGAGTTCGAGCGTCGCAAACGTGATCGGCAGCTGGAAACGGCGAGGTCCCGCGCTGCCGGGATTCAGGTAGAGAATGCCACCGACCGTGTCGATCTTCGGCACGTGGGAATGCCCGGAGACGATGACGTCGATGCCGGCGCCGGGATCGACCTTCAGCGTCTTCAGGTCGTGCAGAACGTAGATCGACTTGTCCGCCAGACGTACGAGTTTCGTGTCGGGGTAGTCGCGAGCCCACTCGCCACTGTCCACGTTTCCACGAATGGCGGTGACAGGGGCGATCCGGCGAAGTGCGTCAACGATCTCGGGGCGCCCGATGTCGCCGGCATGGATGATATGATCGACGTCCGCCAGGCCTCGTTCCGCCTCGGGCCTCAACAGGCCGTGCGTGTCCGAAATGATTCCAATCCTGAAGATCATTTCCCGGCGCTCTCAACGGCGATCGCCAAAAGACGATCGAGAAGCTCTACCTGCCCGGACAGCATCTTCTTCCGCGCAAACTCGATATCGAACCATTCCGCGCGGTCGACTTCGGGAAAGCTCTGCCGTCGACCGCTTCGTGGCGGCCATTCGATATCGAAGGTATTGCTGGTTAGCGCAGCTGGGTCAAAATGGCCCTCGCCGGCGAATGCGATGACGCGCTTCCCACCGTGCTGTCGGATCTCCCCCAGCGGCTGGAGCGGACCAATCGAAGCACTCGGACCGAGTTCTTCGGCAAACTCGCGCCGCGCGACCTGCTCCGGAGCATCCGCGGCGTCGATTTCGCCCTTAGGAATGGACCAGGCGCCATCATCCTTATTGCGCCAGAACGGACCGCCGGGATGAACGAGCAGTACCTCGAGCCCCCGCGCTCCCTTGCGGTATGCGAGAATGCCCGCGCTCAAGGTCGATCTCCTGGAAGTCTTGTTCACCGCAGCCATATCGCCCCTACTTTGCAGAGCAGTCGAATGCCGGCGAGCCGTCCTGCCATACTGGACCGCGCTCGCTGCTTAGCCTCGTCCACGGCCCTATGCAGCGCGGCTTCGGCCTCGCGGTCGGCCGCCTTGCTGGCGCGCGCACCGACCCGCCGGGCCGCCACTAGACGGCCGACAATACGATCTCGGGTGACCTCGTTGAGATGGGATTAGCCATTCGCCAAAGCCTGCCGCGGACAACGAAGTAGTGGCCGTCCATCGTCACCGGATACTTCACGACGCCTAAGCCGACTTCCGCTGCGGCTTGGCCGCCGGCTTCTTCGCCGCGGTCTCCTTCGCAGGCTTCTTGCCGGTGATCGGCATCAGCATTTCCTTCTGCCCGGCCGCCGCCTTGCGCGGCTTTTTTCCTGATTTCTTGGGTGCCGCTGGAGCTGCCGCGCCCTCTCTTCCGATGCTCTTGCGCAGCGCGTCCATCAGGTCCACGACGTTCTCACCTCGAGGACGCGCTTTCGCGGCGATGGGCTTGCCCGCGCGCTTCTGATTGATGAGATCGATAAGGGCGGTTTCGTACTGGTCTTCGAACTTGTCCGGCTCGAAATGACCCGCCTTCTGATTGACGATGTGCTTGGCGAGATCAAGCATGTCCTTGGTGACTTTTACATCCTGGATATCGTCGAAATACTCATCCGCAGAACGGACTTCGTAGGGATAGCGCAGCAATGTCCCCATCAGCCCCTTGTCCAGCGGCTCCAGCGCGATGATGTGCTCGCGATTGGTCAGCACCACGCGACCGATCGCGACCTTGTTCATTTCGCGGATGGTTTCGCGGATAACGGCGAAGGCGTCGTGCCCGACTTTGCCATCTGGAGTCAGGTAGTAAGGGCGGATCAGGTAGCGTGGATCAATCTCGCTGCGGTCGACGAACTCGTCGATCTCGATCGTTCGCGTCGATTCCAGCGCGACGTTCTCGAGCTCCTCCTTCGTCACCTCAATGAATGTGTCGGTGTCGACCTTGTAGCCCTTGACGATGTCTTCGTTGTCGACCTCCTCACCGGTATGAGCGTCCACCTTGGCGTACTTGATGCGGCGGCCGGTCTTTCGGTTGAGCTGGTTGAACGAGACTTTTTCGGATTCCGACGTGGCCGGATAGAGCGCTACCGGACAGGTGACGAGGGAAAGACGCAGGAAGCCTTTCCAGTTAGCGCGGGGGGCCATGCGGGGGAACTCCATACTGGTGCCGGATTCAAGACGAACGGGCCGGCTTGGTTCCGACACCGCCAGCCGTCTGGCAGGAGGATTTTTCTCACCGCCGGTCTACCTGGACTCGACATTTGTTCTTGTTATGTTCTAATTGCGTATGACCGACCGACCCGCGAGCTGGCGCATGCCGACCCCAAAGCAGATGGAAAAATTGGCCACTGAAGCCGACCGTAGACGAGCGCCGTCCGCTGCGGGTCCGGATGCCCCCCTCCCGGCCGAATATTGGGAATCGGTCCTGAAAGATCCTCGCGCCGGCGCGACCGTGGCCCAGGCCCGGCAGCGACGCCTTTCGGAAATTAGGGCCCACGTCCTGCGCGTCTCCTGCCGCCGCTGCGACCGGACCGTGGAAATCCAGACCGCCGATGCCGTCCGCTTGTATGGCGCCAACGCAGTCTGGAAGGACGTGGCGCAGCGCTTGCTCGACAACACCTGCCAACAGCGCACCGGCAGGCATGAAGAAGACGGGTGTTGGCCAGCGTTCGAGTCGCCGTAGTCGCTCTGAATTTGCCGATCCGATCTCTTTGCGCCCGGAAATCCGGATGGCCCCGAAGTATCACCCTACGCCCCTGTCGGGTGGCGATCGCAAAGCTCTGGCAAAGGAGCTCGGCAAGGCACGCGCGATGGCCAACATGCTTGCTGCCCAATCGGCGCAGATGCGGGCTAAGGGCGAGGCCATGATTCAGCAAGCAGACAGGTTGCTTTGCGAAAGCTGGAACGAGCGCATGTGGAGCGACGGCGAACCGATCGATCCGTCGCCCACCATTGACCAGGCCGTGAACGGAGGCTTCCCTTGGCTCGAGATCAGGTGCACGCGCTGCAAGACGCCGAGCGACGTCGACCTCGCGGCGATGAAGCACCCGCCAACCACCTTCGTGCACGATCTCGCCAGCCGGCTGCGTTGCCGCAAATGCGCCAAGGCGGGCCGGCGTCCATCGGCGACTCTGCTACAGTTGGCTTGGCAGCCTCGCCACCCTCGAACCGAAACCTGATTGATGTGTAATCTCTATTCGATCACGACAAACCAAGCTGCTATTAGTGCGCTGTTTCGCGTCGTAAACCGATACGACGGCAATCTGGCGTCGATGCCCGGCGTGTTTCCAGACTACAAGGCACCGATCGTGCGCAACGGGGCCGAAGGCCGCGAGCTCGCCACGGCGCGATGGGGGATGCCGTCGTCATCAAAGGCGTTAATGGATGCCACCAAGAAACGAGCGCAAAAGCTGCAGGCCAAGGGCAAGACCGTCGACTTCAAGGAACTGCTGCGGATGGAGCCGGACGGCGGCACGACCAACATCCGCAACGTGGAAAGTAAGCACTGGGCCCGCTGGCTCGGCGTCGAAAATCGCTGCGTGGTGCCATTCAACTCGTTCAGCGAATTCAACAAGGCCGAAGGTGGCGACATCTGGTTCGCCCTCGACGAGTCCCGGCCCCTCGCCTGTTTCGCCGGGATCTGGACCAACTGGACCTCCGTTCGGAAGGTCAGGGAAGGCGAGACAACCAACGACCTCTACGCGTTCCTCACGACGGAGCCGAACGCCGAGGTCGGCGCCATCCACTCCAAGGCGATGCCCGTGATCCTGACAACGCCGGACGACGTCGAGACCTGGATGACCGCGGGTAGCGATGAGGCACTAAAGCTGCAACGCCCGCTTCCGGATGGGTCGCTTCGGATCGTCGCCCGAGGTGTCAAGGAAGACCCGGCGGAACCGGCGACGTGACGGAGGAAGACGACATGGATGCAGGGTGCACTTCACCCCTGCACCCATGCGCATCGAGGAGACCGGGGTAGCAAGTGCCAGGGGGAACCGAGCGGAGGAAGACCCGCCCGACAGGGCCGGCGCCCTACTCTGGGCGGGGCACCAGGGGGCACCCCCTGAGATCTTGACAGTGAGTATGTCGGATGGCGCCAACTGAAGCCGCCAGAAGGCAGCAATTTCCGAATGCTTCCGACGGCGGCCGAAGCGCCACTCCAAAGTTCCTGTTAACCCTTGCTTGAACAGACACGCTGACGGTGCCGTGCGTAGGGGTGTTACCCCCAGCGCAAGCGGCCGTTGCTCTTGTATCTTTCCGCAACCGCGAGTTAACCTAGGAGTCTTTTCAGAACCTATTTTCGGTCACATCAATTCAGGGCACGGTCCGCGCATGAGAACTTTTTTAAGAATCGCTGGATGGAGCACCGCTCTGGTCGCATTGGCACTTTCGCCACTCACAACAGCCAAGGCCGCCGACGATTGGACAATCAGCGGGATGGTGCTTAGCCCCAACGGCATCATCTCCGATGGCGCAATTTCCATCTCCAAGCAAATAATCACCGCCGTTGGCCCGATTGCCTCGGTCCCGTCGTCTTCCTCGGCGATCAAAGTCCCCGGCATCATCCTCCCGGGCTTCATCGATCTGCACGACCATCTGACATGGAATGCGTTGCCGCGGTGGATCCCGGCGAGGAAGTTCAACAACAGATACGAATGGCAGGATACGGCCGAATACGACAGGGCCTTGGTGGCCCCACACAACGTAGTGCTTGCTGATACAGCCTGCGAAACCGAGATCTATGCCGAAATCAAGGCGCTTGCGGGCGGCGCGACATCAGTCCTTGGTGGATTGCTGGCGGACGACAAGCATCCAGACAACGCAAAGTGCGTGGCCGGCCTTGTCCGTAATCTGGATACGGCTTCGAACATGCCATTCACCAAGCCGCCTTCCGATCCGAAAGACACGATCTGCCCGACCGATCTAGCGATCGACCGCACTTTACTTGATGTGGTGGAGAATGATGTCTTCCCGCTGGAATTGACGCATGGCCGGATGGACTTCCTTCTATGCGAGCTCAAGGCTGGGACTCTGCGCGGCATGGTCGTCCACCTTTCAGAAGGCGCACCGACTGATTCCGCGGCTCATCGCGAATACACCATGCTGAGCAAGGAAATCCTGCGGCAGAAGGACCTGAAGACCGGCATCGAGTCCGCCATCGAGCGAGAAGGTCTCATCCTCATACATGGCACAGCGCTGCGAGACCAAGATTTCAAAGGCATGAAGGAAAGTAAGGTTGGGCTAGTGTGGTCTCCACGCAGCAACGATGAACTATACGGCTCGACGGTTAACCTCGCAGCCGCCCATCTAGCGGGCATCGACATGGCAATCGCTCCGGATTGGAGTCCGTCTGGCAGCGCCGGGATGCTCCAAGAGATGGGCTACGCCGCGCGGCACTACGGCGTGAAGTCGGACGACCTTATCAAGATGGCCACGTCAACACCGGCGAAGATGGCGCGCATCTCAGACCATGTCGGAAGCCTTGCTCCGAACAAGTTCGCAGATTTTGTCGTCGTCAACGTTGCCGTCGATCCGACAAAGCCAACTGCTCTCGACCCTGTTGTTAAGGCCACTCCTGCCGACATTGCATTGGTCGTGGTTGGCGGCCAGCCAATCTACGGCGATCTTGCGCTGTTGACCCAGCTGCTACCAACTGGAACGGCGGTTGATCAAATGACCGTCTGTGGTGCAACGAAGGCCATCTATCTCGGCCAAAGCGAAGCAGGCGTGCGCGGCTGGAGCGTGGCAGACATCAAGAAGGCGCTAAATGCGGCTCTTGCGAAAGGAAGCTCTAGCCTGCCTGACATTGAGTGCGACTGATCATCGTCGTGGTTCTTCACTAGAAGTCATGGCAGCATCGGTTGGTTCTTTCAACGGTGCTTACAAGCAAGCGCTCAACTGATCTGTCGGAGGCAGGCTCATGCGAAATGCCGTGCGTGTATATTGCGCCACCGTTGTGATGTCGCTGCTTGCGACGCTGGCTGCCGCGCGCGGCGACCAACTCACGTTTTCCACCTGGAAGGCGACAACACCGTTCGAAGGTCCTAGGACCTCGCATGCCGCGACTCTCGTCAACAACAGGATCTACATCCTAGGGGGCCTGTACGCTTCGGCAAACAACTTCACACTATACAACGATGTTCAAACTGCGCTTCTCGGGAACGACGGTGCCATCGCCGAAGGCGCATGGGAGAAGACAACGCCCTTCGTGGAGCCGCGCTCGGGAATGGGCGTAGCTGTCCACAAGGAGTTCATCTACGTCGTCGGTGGCTTTTCGAATAAGGGGACGCGTGCCGACGCTCAGTACGCCCGCGTGATGCCAGACGGTATGCTGGGCTCATGGACTACGAGTCCCAACCAGCTCGCAATACCTCGTTCGAATCTCGCCTTGCAGATATTCTCCACGATGTCGGGCACGAGCTATCTCGCGGCAATCGCTGGCGTCGGCGAGATTGGCAAGGATACGGTTCATTTCGATACGATCGAGACCGCAGAGATCAATCCCGATGGCTCGCTCGGCCAATGGAAACTATGTCCATTTCACCTCAAGGGTGGTCGTTCAGCTCCAGGCGTAGCCGTGAACAAAGGCGTCCTTTATGTCGCTGGAGGATGGGGTGACCTGCTAATTGAAGACGTTTTTAGCGATGTCCAGTATGCTCCAATCAGGGATGACGGCTGTCCTGACGCTTGGCACACCAACGCTGCAAGACTGAACATGCCGCTGTACGGTCATACAATGACTGTCACGTTAGCAGCTGGGAGGCCGTCGCTCGTTGTACTCGGCGGTAATGCCGGACAGGGCAACTACTTTAACAACGTGCAATTTGCCCCCCTGGCGCCAGACAGTGAAACCGGGCGGTTTGTGTTCGACACACATCAATTCGCAGTGCCCCGGTGGGGTCAGGCCACAGTGCAATACAACAACTTTCTCTATGTTCTAGGTGGGTCACAACGCGGAAATGGCGATTATCTGAACGACGTCCAGTTCACCGTCATGGGCAACCAGTAAGACCTCGCTCCCACTGAACGTGTTGCGTGCATCGCGTGTCACCTTCCATGGTGGACTCGAGATTTGCTGCCTCGGGTCCATGCGGAAGCGCCGCCCCACCGCACTTGAGGAAAGGAACCGCCCGCGTCGCACGGGCGCCGGCCGGCGCTTTGCCCCGGCGCGCGCGGCAGTGCCCTCAGAATTCTCGTGGGAATGCTGGGGAATTCGGCCGAGGAGAAGACAAAGCGAAAGACTGGGAGAATCAAAAGAGGCCCCCGGAGAGCGTGAAGCATAGCGACCCGAACGGGCACGCGGGTCCGATAGCAGCGACGAGACCGGTTTAATAGCGCACCCGGGAACGGGGCAGTGATAGCGCTCGCCGCAGGCGGGCCCCTTTCCCGAGTGCCCCCGCGAGGAGCTCCTCAGTCCTTGCGCGAGGGATCGAAGCCGGATGGCCGAGACGCGAAGCGGCTCGGTTCACGAGAGCCCGCTGCGGCAGCGGCCGCACGCGCGCAAACGGAGCAACTCTGCCTAGATTAAACCAGCGGATCTAGATTTCCTCGCGCGCATGCGTGTGCGCGTCATAGATTCTGATCTGAAGCATGGGAAAACGCCTCTTGAGTTCTTCTCCACCTACTCTGGCGCCGTCCCTGGTTGCAAATTCGGCTTTGAGTCGGCCGTCCACTTCAAGCGCATAACCAGAAGCCGGCGGTTCACGGGTGGCTGCAACCATTTCATTCCCATTGTGCAGTGAGGTGGTTGAGAATGATGGTTAGCGTGAGTCGCCTGGACCACGCTAGAGCTACCTACGCAACAGTGGCGATCGGTCATCGCAGGTTGTGGATCGATGCTCGCAGCGGAGTCGCTCAAAGGATGGGCATTGGCGTCCGGCTATTTCCACCCAGCCGTTAGCTGCGAGATGTACACCGGCGAAGAGCTATCCACAGGCTCCGATGCATAGCCCGATCGCATCCGATAGAGTGCACTCTGGCGCGCACGGAGCGCGGTTTCATCTATTGACCATGAACATGACCAATCCCCTAACCTTGGCCGAAATGGCGGCCGCGCTCGAGCAATCGCCGGATTATCGCGTCTTGCGCCGGCTCATTCCACGATCAGAATTCGCTACGAGCAACGGTGAAGCGGTCAAGACTGCTCTCCTGCTGGATGTCGAAACAACCGGCCTGAATCCGGCCCACGATCAGATTATCGAGCTCGGAATGGTCAAGTTCGCCTACCTGCCGGACGGCCGGACCACCCGAGTTCTCGATACCTTCAGCTGCTTCAACCAGCCGTCGGTGCCCATCCCCGCGGAGGTTACGGCTCTCACAGGGATTACCGACGAGATGGTCGATGGCCACAGCCTTGATCCGGATCGCGTTGCCGCCTTTGCGGCAGATGCTGTTGTCGTCATTGCTCACAATGCCGCTTTCGACCGGAAGTTCATTGAGCGTTGCTGTCCATCGTTTGAACATCGAGCGTGGGCATGTTCAGTGAGTGAGATTGAATGGCGCAATCATGGGTTCGAAGGCTCACGATTGCCGTATCTGCTGATGAAGGCGGGCCTATTTCATGAGGCACATCGCGCCGTCGATGACTGCCTCGCGCTCCTCGAGATCCTGGCGCTGCAGCTCCCCCATCACAATCAGACTGTTCGTTCCACTCTGCTGGAACGCGCGCGGCGCAAAACCATTAGGATCTGGGCTGAACATTCGCCGTTCGAGCTGAAGGATGAACTCAAGCGACGCGGATATCGTTGGAGTGACGGTACCGATGGACGGCCAAAGTCCTGGTACATCGATGTCGATGACGGCGATCAAAACGCGGAAATCGAGTTCTTGCAAAAGACGATCTATCTCCGGGAGCTTGAACCGCGTATTCAGAGCCTGACTGCGTTCAATCGCTTTTCTGTCAGGGGTTAGTTGGGGCGCGGTGCTGCTCGATGCCGAAAATCTCGGCGGGATCGGCGGCAGGTATTGAGGGGATTGTAGGCACAACGCCGGATTAAACGCCGGCGTTGTGCCTATTCATCCAGAGGCGACGCTTGTTGTTCGGTCAGAGGCGCCCACCATCGTCGGGACCTCGATTTCGATTGATGTCCGAACTCTCCAATCTTCCTGTATGTGTTGGGGCGACATTCCAAGCGCGAAGAGATGCGATCGCCAGATCGGCTTTCTTTAGCAATTGGCGCAGCGGTGGGCACTCGGGATAGTATCGGACGAGCGTAGCCTTAACCTCGTCAAGATTCAAAATGTGCCGATCCCAGCTTGTGGGTACCGCAGCGAGTGCGTCCCCTTCGGGAAGCTCATGATAGTAGAGATCGAAAAACACGTCATCCGAAAGCTCGTCGCGCCTATACTCACACTGGACCCAGTTATCGAGCTCGCAGCGGATTGCGTCGACGCGTCGGTGAACGCCCGCGCGAGTTCTCGTCCCGATCAGGATCGACTTCAGCAGTCGCCCGACCAGTTTGTGCCCCTCAATTGGCATGCGCGTCTTCGGTCGGCGCTGCGCTCCCGAAAGAAACATGCTATATGGGACAGAGTTGTTGGAGCTGCGCCGCTCGCCAGCTCTCTTGACCTCGCGGGCCTCTGTCTCGATCTCCGCCACCTGACCCGGGCTGACGAAGGCCGGTGCGATCGGCCTCGACTCTCCATCCCAGGCCGACGCCACGATGGGAGCCGGTGCCTCCACCAACCGCGAGATCATCGGCTCAAGCAAATATCCCTTGGACATATCGGCCAAAAGAAAGAGCGATGTCCCGCCGTCAGGCCGATACATTCCCTTCCACGGCGAAACCGCGACCGCCCAACCGTGTCGGTCAGCCCATTCCTTCTGCTCGCGAGTGACGCTATGGGAATAAGGCTCATTGGTGCGGATGAAGGTCTTCGCTGCGGGATCGAACCACGCTGCATCGTGATCGGAGCCCGGCATCCGATGCTGGACTTGTCCTCTGGGGAAAGATCGTTTCGCCTTTGACGGGACCAATCGGGCTGCCTCAATAAACTGAATAGTCCTGGCAGCCTCGCACGCAGCCTCCCGCGCCGCCTCCTGCGACGACGCGGTGTATGTGTCTGCGAGATGATCAGGACCTTCTCGGCGCATCGTACCCAGCCCCCGCGATGCTTTGTATTGTGCCGGCTTAACAAGCGCGTCCAGAGGTCTGCCGAGCGGCATTTTCAGGATCTCGCAGCCCGTAACCTTGGTCGTACGATCCCGCCAAAGAACGGAGATGTACAGTTCGGCCGACGGCCCGGGGGCTGCGAGGCCGTCTCCAAGCTTGCGCAGTGCGTGCTTGTAATTTTCGAAGCCGGCCGCCTTTGATGCCTTGTCCAAGGCGACAGCATGCTGAATGCCGTCGGACTTCTTGAATCGCTTGGCGAGCTGCTTGATGCCCTCAATTGAGGACGGACGAATGTGATCGTTCGACACGTCAGGTCTCCCGGCCCTTAGCGAAGCGTCGCCCGTCAACCACCTCTCGGGCCCGACATGACATGGCGGGAACGATTGATCTGGACAGCGCCTCAACGGCTTCGCTACGACGGGCGGCAGGCTCCTGCCGGGAGCCGAGTCGGAGAATACCACGACCGAGACTTTCGCGAAAGGATGCACCCCAGGACGGGATGACCTCAGGTTGCGCTACTGTATTACCTCTCCTGGAGGGATCCGAGATCGTGGCAATCTCAAACTGAAGGACAGGTTGTGCGGTAAGGCCTGGGGGAATGAATGCGCATCGTCTACTTGGAAGTAGAAAATTTCCGCGGCATCAAAAGGCTGAAATGGGCACCATCCCCTGGCATGAATTGTCTCATTGGCCCCGGGGATTCGACCAAGACCACTGTGCTGGACGCGATCGAGCTGTGCCTCAATCCCAGGTCCTACATTTTTGCCGACGACTGCGATTTCTTCGATCTCGACATTAAGGCGCCGATCCGGATCACCGTAACGCTTTCTGACCTGCCACCGCAGCTCAAGGCCGAAGATCGATATGGGCTCCACCTCCGCGGCTGGGATGTCTCGGCCAAAAAAATCATCGATGAGCCGGGACCAGGCTTGGAGGAAGTGCTCTCGATCAACGTCGTCATCGATCAGACCCTAGAGGCTCGGTGGTCGATATATAATGACAGGATCGACGCGCTCGACAGCGATCCGCCGACGATCCGGTTCAAGGACGCCAAGCAGCTTGCGACGAACCGCCTCGGCCCCTACGCGGAGAGACATCTGGGTTGGGGGCGAACCTCCGTGCTGACTCGCATCGGCGAGGCGGGCGATGGCTTCAGCCTGCAACTCGCTGAAGCGGCCCGCGCCGCCCGTTCCTCGTTCAAAGCCGGCGACCGAAATGTCTTCAAGAGCGCCGTCGATCGAGCGGAGGAGCTGAGCAAGCTCTTCGCAGTGCCTGTGCGGGGCAAGTTTACGGCGGAGCTCGACGTACAGGGTGTCAGCATCACTTCAGGCGGCATCTCACTTCATGATGGCGATCTGCCATTGCGCAGGCTCGGCACAGGCTCCGCACGTCTTCTTGTGTCGGCTCTCCAGCACGACGCCGGTCCCCCGCATGTTGCGATCATCGATGAGATCGAGCACGGCCTCGAGCCGCATCGTATCGCTCGCCTACTAAGATATCTCAAGGCGCCCAAAGCCGCCGCCGACGCGGCTCAGCCGCAGATATTTGCAACCACACATTCCCCGGTCGTGATCCGCGAGCTTACTGCGGCCGATATCTTTTCAGTCCGGTCAGATGTCGGCATCATCACCGTCAAGTCCATCTCTGCTCTTGCAAGGGACTCCGACACTGCACAACGCCATCTCAGAGGAAACCCCGAGGCCTTTCTCGCCCGGAAAATACTGGTTGGGGAAGGCCGCACCGAACAGGGGCTTGCCCGCGGCCTGGACGAATGGTGGCAGACGTCCGGCAATGACTCATTTGCCTTGCAAGCTACTGTCGCAATCGACGGCGGAGGTAAGGACAAAGCACCCCTTATCGCCGAACATTTACGTGACCTTGGCTATGAGGTCTGGCTTCTCCTGGATTCCGACGAAGAACCGAATCAGGCAGATCTGGAGCGCGCCAAGGGGAAAGGCGCAGTTGTTCACCAATGGCCTGACAAGTGCTCGACGGAAGAACGCCTGTTTCTCGACCTCCCCTGGGCTTGTATACGCTCGATGATCGCACTCGCCATTGAATTCAGCAGCGTCGAGAGCGTCAGGGCCGTGATTGACAACGCTCTGTCGACAGTCGGGCTCCCCACCGCCACGGCAGCTAAGCTCGGCAATGACCGCGATACCGTGCAAGTCCGACGTATCCTCGGCAAGGTCGCGAACGACAAGAAGTGGTTCAAAACAATCGAGCGCGGCGAACGGCTGGCCGCGCTCATCGGGCCTCATCTTTGTGCTGTTTCCGACAAGCCTCTCAGCATAGGTGTTGCCGCCCTGAGGAAGTGGGTCGATGGCAAATGATGACGATATTGCCCGGCTCGCTGTAAGCATCCGCCGTGGCAGCATTGTCGCCGCAGCTGGGTGCGGTAAAACGGAGCAGATCGCGCTCGCCGTCGGAATCTCCGATCGGCGCAGGCTGATCCTCACGCACACACATGCGGGCGTCGACGCCCTGACCAAACGCCTGCGTAAGCACCAAGTTGCGACCGCAAAGTACCGCATCGACACCATTGCTGGGTGGTGCTTGCGATTTGCGGCATCGTTTCCACAACGTTCGGGACTCGCCGCGTTTGCGCCGGCAACAAGCGCCCACTGGGACGATGTCTACCGTGCCGGCGCGCGCCTGCTCGATAGCGGCGCTGTCGATGGCGTTCTACTCGCATCCTATGGAGGATGCTTCGTCGACGAATATCAAGATTGCACCAAACAGCAGCATCAAGTTGTTTCACGGCTCGCCAACCTTCTGCCGACTTGCGTGTTCGGCGATCCATTGCAAGCGATCTTCGATTTCGGAGATCAGCAACCGGTCGACTGGGATAGCGATGTATTTCCCCTGTTTGAGCGTTCGGCGGAGCTTCTGACGCCATGGCGCTGGAAGAACGCGGAAAATCTAGAATTGGCCGAGTGGCTGCAGGGCGTCCGTACCGCCCTTGAGAACGGCAACGATCTGGACCTGCGATCAAGACCACGATGTGTAACTTGGACGTCTCTGCCCGCGGCAGCTCAACGCCGTCAGAGAGCCATCGTCGGGGAATGCCTCGCTTCCATGCGCGACCCCGTGCAAGGCAGCCTGATCGTCATTGGCGACAGCACAAGCGAGAACCGGCGTTCCGCACTGGCACAAAAACTTGCCAAACAGGGTTTTGGCAACCTTGAAGCGATCAGTTGCAAGACCCTCTATGCCGCCGCCAAGACGATCGATCGGACGACCGGGTTGGCCCGAGCAAAAGCAATCGTCGACTTCGGGTCCAAATGCCTGACGGGCCTCGAAAGGGCGGAGCTGCTCAAAGCGCTCGGAGCCCGCCAGCAAGGTCGGCGCCTGGGACAGGCCAAGTTCGGTTCGCTATTTCCACTCAGCGACGCCGTGATCTCCAGCGGTTCGGAAGCGAGCATTCTCGCCCTTCTGCAAACGCTCCACGACAGACCCGGCGTTTATCTGTATCGTCGTGAGATGTTCCATGCGATGCGATCAGCCCTGCAATTGAAGGCGACGCGCCAACTTGCCACGCTGAGCATCGCGATTTGGGAAGTTCAAAATCGGATGCGGCATGCGGGGCGTCGCCCCGGTAACCGAAGCATCGGCAGCACGCTGCTGGTGAAGGGCCTGGAGTTCGAACGCGCGATCATCATCGCAGAAGACGCGATGACGAGGAAGGATTGGTACGTCGCACTGACCCGGGCGACAACGAGCATTCGGATCATATCCCCGGCGGAGCGATTCCTACCGTCACGGGATCAAATCGAACGTAGCCGCAGCGCTCTATAACCAGGTCGGAGACCGCAGGAGATCTATCGATGTATGCTTTGCACGTAGGTTGAGTCTCGTCTCCGTACATGCTGAGGAGTTTCGGCATACGACCTTAGCGAAGGCAGAGCCATCAGGACGGTTGCCCCTCCCTCTGGGTAGCGGCGATGGATTGGAATGCTTCGTGGATGTCACGAGATCGCCTCGGAAAAAAGGCCCTCATTTCTCCTTCTTCCAGCGGATATTTCTTCAGATTGAAGGTCCCGTGGAGCTCGCGCATTTCATAAAAACGAACGGGCCGTTGCCTACCATCCAGGGCGGTAACGATGGCGTACTTTACGGCTTCCTTGCAGCGCATTCCGAAAATCACCTCTTCGAGCTCCAGTAGGGAACGCTGCACCCCGCGCGGCCCAATCAAACGCCATTCCTGCTCGTATCGCCAGCTCGCCGCCTTTCGCAACAGAACGGCCTCGTCGACCTGACGACGGGCGTCCTTGTCGCCGTCGAGCATAGCTAGGACCTTGCTGGCATCGACGAGCCGCGTGCCGCCGTACTGAACCTTATGGAGATCATCGAGCGCATCAGAAGGCACCGAGTAGCCGATGCAGACGCCGTGATGCTGATCGCCATAGTGGCTCCACATTAACGGGCAGGTAGCGCGCTGACCCAAAGATACAATGCCCTTATCATATTGCAGTAACAGTTCCTTCTCCAGATAGCGGCCAAGCAGAAACTGAAGAGGGTCATCTATTTCATAGCTTGGGTCGGTCGCGTTGTGGATTATTTCCGAGATGACCTGATCGGCCTGTAGGCGGCTAAGTCGATCGATATGATCCAGGGTTTTCGGACCTTTGTACCTGATTGTCTGAGCCGCGGCTTTCATCTCCGCGCTGACGCGTCGCTCGATGAGTTGCCGTAACGCGCTCTCGATGTCTGTGGCAGGAAGATCGGCGTTGAGCGACGGCCGCGTGTCGAGCGGATCATTGAATGTGCTCGGATCGGCATAAAAGAGATTGTCCGCAATGATCATATCGAGTGTGAGATTATTGAACGCGCGGTATTTGAACAGCCGCCTCGGAACGCTTCGTTTTTCTGCCATTGCTTCCTCTTGAGCCGCGATTCGGGTTCGCGGGTTTTGGGGTACGAATCGGATGAGTAGCAACACGGTGGGCACTTCGGTGGGTTTCGGCGCAAGGCGGCGAACGGCCGGACCTCGTTCTTCGGCAGCCTAAGTCCCTGATCTTTTGGGATCTTTGCTCCCAACCTCCACGAACTGATAGAAAAAGGGGCACAGAACTTGACACAGGACAGAAAAAAGGGCGATCTACTTGGCGCGCGTCGGGGCAGAGGGAAGCCGTACCACCATGCAGACCAAGACTTTTCAGCAGCGGTTGGACGCCGCGTTCGCCTACGACACCTACGCAAACACGCTGCGGGCCCTGCGAGAAGGCATCGCCGCAGGCGACGATGTGATCAAGGGCACCCCGATGTTCTCGTCAGAAGTCGGGGACGACATGCGCGGTCTGATCCGCCGAGCCGGCATCCTGATGCGTTTCGAGGAGATGTGCAAAGCCGGCGATCTCCCATTCAAGTGCACGCTGATGCCGATGCCTCGCGGCACCTGGCACTGGCTCGACATTTACAGCGGCGACTGCCACGCGCACATCGTCCGCACCGAGGACCCGACCAAGTTTCCGGAAGACACGCCGAACCGCCAGGACGCGCGGGCGTCGAACATGCCGAACCTGTTCGAGACCGAGCAGGAACGGATCATCCGCCTGGCACCGCCGAAGCTCTACACGTGGTTGACCTATCGCGCAGCGCCAGACGGGCGGCTCTCGCACGCGCTCTGGCAGTCGCCGTCGGCGAATGCTGACGAGTGGCTCGCGCGTATCAACCTGATGACCGTCGTCGTGCAGAAGAAGTCGGAGGACGCGAAACGGCCGGCCGAGGTTGACCCGAAGTCCAAGATGAAGCTCAAGGACAACGTGGTCTCGATGATGGAGAAGAAGAAAAAGAACGACGACACCAAGCGTTGAAGGCGTGCCCATGTCTGCGAGGATCATCCCCGAGAGGATTCGGGAGGCGCGCGAGTCCGTCGGCATGACCGACGAGCAGTTCGCCGACGCGATCGGCGTGAGCCGCCAGTCCGTTGGCACCTATGAGACTGGCGCCTTCGCACCGCGCGGCGACGTGTTCAGCAAGATCATCGCCGTCACCCGCCAGCCACCGGGTTTCTTCATAGCGCCGCGCAAACATACTGCTGAGCGCTTCCTGACGCCGACATGGCGCAGCCTGAAGCGCATGCAGCGGCCCGACCGCCTGCGGATCGGCCGTCGGCTGGAGTGGGCGTTCTACATAGCGGAGTCCCTCGCGGAATACGTCGAGCTGCCGCCAGTGCACTTACCCGCTATCGAGTTCGACTACGAACGCGACGGCAACGAGCGGATTGAGGAGATCGCTGACCAACTGCGCGAGTTCTGGAGCGTCGGCTATGGTCCAATCACCGATCTGGCTCCGCTGCTCGAATACCACGGCGTTATCGTGATCGAGGAGCCGGTGCGCTGCGAGGACATGGATGCAGTCTCCCGCTGGCAGGGCGGCCGACCATACGTGCTCTACGCAGCCGACCAGGAGAGTAACTCGCGTAAGCTCTTCAACATGGCACACGAACTCGGCCACCTCGTCCTGCACAACGCCGTCGAAGTGAACAGTCGCAACCTGGACCGGCTTGAGAACCAGGCCAACCGGTTCGCCGGCGCCCTGCTCCTGCCACGCCGGACGTTCGCGCGGGAGATCGCGAACACAACCATCGACTACTTCATATCGCTCAAGGGCCGGTGGCGCGTGGCCGTGGCGGCGATGATCTACCGGTGCAAGGAACTCGGGATCTTGAACGCCGATCAGGTCAAATACATGTGGAAGCAAATGAACGCCCGTGGCATCCGCAAGCGAGAACCGCTCGACAATGCTTTCGCGCTGTCGAGGCCGACGGTGCTCGGCTCGGCCGCGCAGATGCTGATTGACAACAAGGTCAAGCTCCCCACCGAGATCGCCGAGGACGTGCTCCTCAACGCCAGTGATGTGGAGTCGCTCTGCTCGCTACCTAGCGGCAGCCTGCAGAACAAGGTGGTATCATTCCCTACATTGCGGCAGATCTAGTTCGTGCCGATCGCGAATCCGCCACCGGCGGACCTCAAGCAGTCCTCACCTTCAGTCCGGTGAAGCTCACGACCGCCGAAGCAATCGTCCTGCGTAGCCGGCTTGGAAGCCCATGCCTGGAGTCAATTCGGGAGGCCGAGCAGGAGGATTCTGAAGGAACGAAGGAGCAACTATCCATCGCACCTAGCCCGCTCTGTCTCTCAGTCGTACAGTCGGCGTGGCGCACCAATTCGGTGTCGGCATGGCCGCTACAGGAACGGCGCAGTTCGGCGCCGGGCAATGAAAATGTTGGCCATCGCTCGCTACAGTGCCTCAAGCAGTCGCCCGGGCTGCCTGCCAGTCGAGTGAATAGGTGTCCACCCAATGTAGCAACTCGTCTTCCGACGTGAAGATTTCTCGAAAGGATTGGCTAATCATTGGATTATTGCCTGTGGGTAAGGCTCTTCTCACGTCGGTCTGAATCGCAACGCATGTGAGCCCGAGAGCGTAGGCGAAGCCTACCTCAAAGGCGACCCCCTCATCGATTGTCGCGCCGTCCAGTACTGCTACCAAGGCATCCGACGATCGCAATGCGTCAATGTCTTGCGCGAATACTCTGCGCTCAGCGACAATCTGAGAGACGCCCGCTTCCAGCATATCGACAAGAAGTGTACCGTCGCGCTGTGGAAGAAACACCTTAACGTTCCGTTGCTCCAATTCTCGAGTGAGACGATCATTAAAGGCGCGTTCACGCGGATTGAAGAGCGGTGCAGCCAGGTAGACGCAGGGACTAGGCACAGACGGCCTCACAATGTTTTTGCAATTCGGCGCCAATATCGACAGGGGTGTATTCCGCGAGAAATATTATACGAGCAATTTCACGAGCGACTTCGTCGATGCTTCGACCGCGAGTGCACAGAACAGTCTTGGGAACGTCGCGGTACACCAAATCGATCTCGTTGATCAAGCTTGAGAGTTTGTCATCTTCCCAATATTTGTGCTTGAGACTGTTGCGATGCTTCAATTCATCCAAATCGCAATCCAGCATGATCACGTGCCCCTGCGCAATCGTCATCGCATTTTCGTGAGTCATCGTCGCGAGGAGGTTCGCCGCCTTCGCTTGCTTGTCTCCCGGGAAGGTCAGAGGATCAAGTGGACATCGATCCACAAGATGAATGCCTTCCTTACATTCATTTAGGGCATAGTTCTTTTTGCGGAATTGTTCGGCGATCCAACTGTCTATGCTCGAAGCATCATCCTCGGCACTCTGCGGGCGCGCCAGCTCGGGAAGTCGCTCGTCGATCCATTCATCATAGGTGATCAAGCTACGAAAATTGGAGGCTGCAGTACTTTTGCCTGCCCCGATAGAGCCTACCACGTAGTAGACGAGTTTCCGACTATTCGGCTGGAAACGGACGAATTGCGAGTCTGGCATCCGGATTAAATCTGCCAGATGGCGAATTCCATCAGCGTCTAGAAACAACGTATAGAGATTGTACGATGTAAAGTTGGAATCGAAGACCGCCTTCCGAGTTTCGTCGGAGAGGGAGGTATCGGTCCCGACAAAGTGAACAAAATAGTGAATGTGCCCAGGGCTCGCAACGGCATTCTGCCGAAGCATACTCTGCAGAGTCGTGTCATCAAGCGACAACCCGATCAACAGGCATGTATTGCGGGAAAGGTGATTTGAGAGGTGAACGTAGCGTCCATTCGCTGCGCTTATCAACTGATCCTGGAACCCGTCACTATCAAACACAAGATCTGCACTAGCGCCGTCGTCGAAGCGAGATGGCAGGAAGCCATTGGGATGATAGATCACGCCAGCTGGCTTCTGGAATTGAGCATTCGGTTTGTCGATGGTCTCGTAACCCCGAGTGGTCGACTCCTCTTCTTCATTTCGCGAAAACATCAACAACTTCTCGATCGTATCGTCGAAATTGTAGTTCACCGTGAGCGGCGAGGCTTTAACGACATCCAGGAATGATTTCAGATACGGATGGGCCTCAATCGACTTTTTTCGGTCGTCTGCAGCTTTAGGGACATCTCGATATAGCTCGCTATGAATGATTCGTAGCCAATCGCTTTTGATCCGCTGCTCCTGCAGTAGAGGCACCGATGTGTCAAGACCTGCACCACTCAGCTTTCGCGCGCGAAAATGGTCAAACATCATGTGCGTGAGTGCAGCGAGTGATCGTGGCGGTTTGATCTCACCTGCCCTGCTCAACACATCTTCCGCCTGAACGGCCTCGTGCCTTGCAATACGATTGACCAGATCTTCCCATCCGGGAAATCCTAACGCCTTGCTGGCGCCTGCTCCGAAGATTAGGCCTAGTCGCTTTCGATGTCGCTGTGCGCGCAGGTGCACGATCGCTCGCGCTGAGTTGCCCATCAAGTTCGAAGGATCTGACGGACCAGATTTACGCACCATGAAGCTTGTTATCCGTCTCGAAGAGGTTGAGCTGTTCGTGGTTCGCATGTGAGGGCCGGCAAGCCCAATCTACCGGGGCGAGCGATTCTTCCCGTGGAGCGTCCTTGCCGCCCATAATGTTTATGTAGATTTCAAGTACGTCCAAGAATCTGGGATCCGGACGAAAAAACAAATGATCTAGATTCCAAAGCCCGGAGGTGACGATCCGCCAGTCGACGCTCGCCCGTCCGAGCCAATTGCTATTGGGAGCCGGTCGTATTCCCAAAACGTTTGTGCGGGACAGTAGACCGATAATATTTCGCTCAAGATATGCTCGATCGCTCCGAGGCCCAGCCGCATCAGGAACACTTAGCCAAAGCAATCGCATGTCGCCGATGACGCTGGATACTTTTCGCTCCAACAAAGACTCACTAGCCCGCACATCTGCTGGTGCAGACTGACCGACGCCCCAAGATGCGGGCAATGCCTCGTCCCCTCTGCGGCCGAGAGCCCGTCCTACGTGCGAGCGGAATATCGATGATCGATGACTACCTCCGCCGTGGCCTGCGACCCCACGGTGCGTACTAATGCGGTCCCACAAGGTGGTGCGTGAGCCAGCACTCACTGCGTGAGTTCCGACCCGCGTGATCCAGTCTCGGCCAGCGGGTCCAACAGGCTCGACAACGAAATAGAGCCCTCGCTCGGGCCATGGCTGCCGTCCAGTCGCTTGGGAAAGAAGTCGTCCACCGACCTGAATGCGAGCTAACTGACGCATCAACTGTCCGAAGCGGATTAGCATCGTCTTCAGAAGGGCTTCGTCATTAATCTCTCGAAGGTACTGTAACCGTGCGCCAAGGGATCTACGCCCGAGCGGTTGTTGGAGTCTGTAGCCTGAGGCCAGCAAGGTAGACTTAAGGGGCTTGAAGTAGTCATCCCCGGTGAAGAAGATAAGGGTATCATTTGGGGAAGCGGCCGATGCGAGCTGAGCAGCGACCCGAGTTCCCCAAGCAGCGCGTTCAGCTGCGGGCATGAACTTAAGAGTCTGCTCATAGGGCGAGACGATGTCGCCTGGATTCAGCAACCCATGCTTCGCCGATAAGATCCGAACTTGCTTGCAGCGATCGAGAGCCGCGAGCAACGACTTTCGAAACAACGGGGAGACGTAGAGATCTGAGGCATGCGTCGCTACTTGGCGCTTGGTTTTCGTGCACGCAACGAGGGCGAGATCACCCATAATCAGAGTCCTGCCCAAGCGTGAGCATGTAGCTTACATGCATCGCAATGATGGCACGGTGCGATGGTGCCGTTGACGCGTTGGGGCCTGTAACAGCTCCAAGTGTCCCACTCGCCTAAGCCAAGCTCGCGCGCGAGCAAAGCGATTTGCCGCTTACTCATTCTCAGCAACGGAGCTTGTAAGCTGGCCCCTCCAGGGCTTGCTATGGCTAACATATTTCTGAAAGACTCAAAAAATTCGATCGTACAGTCAGGATAACCGGAAAAGTCTACGCAATTGAGCCCTATGTGGATTTCATCCGCGTGTAGGCCCGCCGCATGTGCGGCGGCAAGTGACAGAAAGACAATATTGCGTCCAGGCAGGAACGCGGGTGAGATCGAAGAGGGCATTTCTTCAATGTCGCGATCGAGTGGAATTTTACGCTGGGGTTTTTCCCATTGAACACGGACCACTTCCCGGCGCGCCCCGATGGCTGCAGCTTGCTGCTCTGCAAACGTCATTTCTACAGCAAGCCGTTGCCCATAGTCGACGCCAAGGCTTATTACCTCATGACCCGCCCGATGCGCTGCGTAAAGGCACACGGTCGAATCCATACCCCCGCTATGAAGCACCAAAATTCGACGCCTCATCAATCACCTCCAACTTCCTCGAGGTCTGAAGTGCCCAAGGCATGCAATCCGGCTTAAAGACCAAGAGCCGGTAACGTCGAAGAATCCTAACCGAGTCTCCGGCTCCTACTGAGCGAATAGGTGACGCACAGCCAGAAATTGCCCCGGCTAGTGGTCGACCACCAGTGGATAATCCGCTCGTTGATCAAGACAAGCCACCTTGTTCCCTTATTGTTCTCACCTAACAGCGACTGCCGGGTCCCTCCAGCGGGGCGCCCGCACAAACCGGAGCCGAGAAAATCACACCGGATGCAATGCTACTGTGACGCTCATCGCTCTTTGAGCGCCTTCCTCGTCTCGCTTACGCGCCGGGGTTACGCGCCGAGCCGAATCCTCTGTTGTACTCTTTCGTAGAGCTGCACTTCGGCCTTGTGCAATAGTTGGACAATGACGGCAAATGACTGCCGCTCCACATGCGTCGCCCAGCCACTCTCGCAACGCACGACGAGATAATAGCTGTCTCCATACTCCTCGACGCCCCGCTTGAATGCCACCATCGCGGATTGAACGGTCCCCCTCTCTCGTGCCTGCGGCCCAGGAATAAGCTGACAGTTGTATCGCGGTGCGAGTTCTGGAAATGGACCCTCTGCCTGCTCGCGTCGACGATAGTGTTCGAAAATCAAGTCCGGCTCACATCCTCGGACCAGCCGGAAGCTCATACCCAAACCTGCATAGTCGTTTCGCGTGTGCCGAACCGGGGGATCAAACGCCAGCGTTACGCGGATTACGCGTTCACCGTTACCCGCCTGAAAGGCATCGGGAATCGGAATCCGGTAGACTGCGAAGTGATCGAGAGCAAGCTCGTCCTCGGCGTAAAGCGTCACGCGAGCATCGTCGGAGAAAGCTGCGCGTTCGAGGTTGACGAGGCCATGCCCGCAGATGTTGCGTATGGCCTCGGTCCCTAGAAGCTGCAATCGATCCCGCGAGGACTCTGGAATGTCTGCAGATCCCACGAGCAGAGCGCGGACCAGATTGGCTGACGCCTGCGGGAAGCGCGTCAGTATTTGCGCTGCGCTAAACGCAACTCGCGGCGCGGCGTAGGACGTTCCCGATCCCCCTGTGAACAGCCGGTCAAGATAGCGGTGATAAAGTGTCAGCACGCCGGCGCTGGCTAGCTCCTCGCCTCCACGAAGGCGGCCGACCACAGGGTCGAAGATCAGCGTCCCGCCGACTTCAACAACATCGGGTTTGGTCGCGCCTCCGGGCCCAGGCCCCACGCGCGAGAATGGCGATGGTTCAAGCTCGCGCGTGATCGGACGGACGCGAACGTCATCGGCACGATCTGGATCGAGCCCTTCGCCGTGCGCCAGCGCACCCACGGTAATGACGTTCAGCGCGCCAGCTGGCTCGAAGAAGCGGTTGGCATCCTCAAGGAGATATCGCGGATACTCAGTGACTGCCTGCTCAAGGCGATTGCCGCCACGCGGGCTGCGGTTTCCGGCCGACACGATGATGACGACGTCAAGCTCGCGCGCGAGCTCGTCAAGCGTGGCGGCCCACGTTCCAACCTTCCCACCATCGAAGACACGGCGCCGGTCGGCGAGAGCGATGACGAAAATCCGACAACCGAACCGCTGCTTCAAGGTCGTCACCGCTTGCCGCATCTGGGAGGGAACGAGGCGCCGGTCGTCAAAATCCCCCTGGTCGTTCACGACCTTCGCCGCGCAAATCCGGGCGCCGCGCTGCAGTTCCCCCCGCCCTAGCTGTGCACGAAGGTCGCCGAAGACCGCCACACCAGCGACACGAGTGCCGTGTCCCCAGACATCTGCGGTGCCAAGGTCGTCGGGCACGGCGATCGCGCCTGCGAAAACATCGGCCAGAAACGGATGATCGTTGACACCACTATCGATGATGCCGATCACCGGTGCATCGTCGGCAAGCGCGTTCATTGGAGGAACGTCGGTCAGCGTCAGATCGAGCGCGTCCGCCGTCGTCACATCGGGTGCGGGCGGGAGGTCGATCGCGGCGATTTCCTCGATTGTCAGTAAGGTGCGAATGAGTTCGCCCGTCAGGCGCGCGCGGAACATGCTGATCGAGGGGCCGATATAGCGATCTAGAACCTCGCCCGCTCGGGCTTCGACATAGCTGATGACATCCTCGAGCTTGCGCTCGCGCAGGCGGCGCTCGCCGAGGTCCCAAAGCTCGAGATCGACCAGGTAAGATGTGCGGGGTAAAAAATCGTTGGGAGCGGAAAAACCCTCTTCACGCAGGCGGTGGCCGATTCGGTCGCGTGGCTCGACTGACCCTATGCTTTCGATTCCAGCGACGAAATTGTTGTATGGCGCGTGCTTCTGGCCAGGCGGGGCCCCGGCTTGGTAGGCGTCGAGCCGGGCGCGAAACTCTTGCATCTCGTCGTTCGAAGCGAACAGCACGAGTGTGCGGTCCGCATCGCTCGACAGCACTGTGAGTCCGAGACGCTGCCACTCTTCCTCCAGAGGCGCCCCGGTCATTTGTACGCGTAGGATTAGTGAGGGGTCAACGAACTCGGGTTTGCGGCGGCTGCGTTGTTCCTGAGTTGCTGCATCGAGCTCGTCGCGCAGCCTCCCGCTGTGCTGGCCACGGTCCCGTGCGGGTGGGGGTCCACCTCCGCCATGCTTACGACGCTCGAATTGCTCGGGCAGTCGGACGAGTTCGAGATGATCGTAGCGCGCCACGTTGCGACTAACTCGGCGGCGCGAGCCGCGATTGGCCAGCGCGGCGCCTTACCTCATCTTCCAAGGCGCGATTGAAGTCGCGTTCCAAAACCTGCTTGCGGCGCTCGACGATCATCGACTTGATCGCCTGGATGCAGACGCGTTCGATCTCGGCATAGGAATAGCCGTCCAACGCCGACGCATGCCGCAGCGGATCGAAGGCCACGGAGACATTCTTGAACTTCAATCGTAGGAAGCGGCCGATCATCGACTTGCTTGGCTTGTCAAACCATACGACCTCGTCGAACCTCCGCCAAATCGCGGGATCCAGCGATCGGTCGAGATTGGTGGCGGCGATCAGGAAGCCCTTCGGTCGAATATTATCAATGAAGAGCAGCAGGCTGTTCACGACCCGCCGCAATTCATTGTGCTCGCTGCTGTCTTCGCGCGAGCGCGCCAGCGCGTCGAACTCGTCGAAGAAGAGGACGCACGGCTGTTTGCGGGCAAACTCGAAGATCTTGCGGACATTGCCTGCTGTCTCCCCGAGATAGGACGAGATCAGCCTATCTAGCTTGACGAGAAAAAGTGGCAAACCGAGCTCCGCCGCGAAGATTTCAGCGCAGAGCGTCTTGCCGCAGCCCGGCGGTCCACAGAACAATAATTTGGAGCGTACCTTCAGGCCATGGCGACGAATGTCGTCCGCGCGACGGTATTCCTTGATGAGCCCAAGGAGCACGCGGACATTGGTCGCGCCGAGAACGATATCATTGCGCGCATGCGTTGGTTCTACACGTTCAATGAAATCTGCAGCCGCATCGGGGAAGGGAATCAGGGGCGCCAGTCCCTTTGGACCGCTGGGTCGGCTTGGGCTTGGGCCGGTCTCCAAAGTCTTGCGCAGGCTACGCGCAAGCACCCGATTATTCTTCTTCTCTTCCTCGTCGATGATTTGCTCCGCCACGGCGCGGAACTCCTCGTCCCGACCGTAGCTGGCCAGCAATTTCTTCATCAACTCTCCGCGGGCCATGGCTCTGCTTCACTTTCTCCGGTTGGGTCGAATCATAACCGCAATCCGACCGTCGCACGATGGGGTTACCGCCCGATTTAAACAGCACAATTGGGGGTTGGGCGCCGCCTCTAGCTGTTCCGGTCGGCCCGCGAACGCCCGGTTCTCGCCCTCGCGAGGCTTAGCTCGGTCCCCATGCCGACCAAGAGCGCCGATCGCCGCGCAAAAGAGACGCGATGCTGACCCCGACGTCATCACCATCGGGTGGCTTTCTATCGCCTGAGCGGACCCGGCGCGCGTGAGATTGCTCTTCGTCCTATTTGTACGCCACGGCTACCCAGCAGCCCGATCCGCGCTCGGGATTTCTTCTTTTCCGGAGAAGCCTAGGCTTTGATCGCCCAAGACCGATTGTGGGTTGGAGCGGAGGCATGGGCGGCAAGGACGGAATGATTCGGATCGAGGCATTTAGATCGCCAGGTAGTAGGAAAATACCGCCTGGGGCGAAGCGCCATCGCAGGAACCGTGGTATGCCGCCACCGGCGACGTTCGATATCGATACGCTGCCGGGCAGCTCTAATTTGACGGCTTTGGAGACAGCAGCGGTCATCCGGCGCACGCCCGGAGCGCTGGAACAGTGGCGGCGCGATCCGAACCACCCGCTGAAATGGCGCTACGTCGATGGCCGCCCCCTCTATCGTGTCGATGCGGTGCGGGACTATCTGGCCAAGTGCGATAAGACGACTAGGACGCCTCGGCCGCATAATGCTCACGGAGACGGCCGAGCAGCTCGGCCTTGATCGGGTCAAGTGGATTCGTCCGCTGCAGGCGCACGATCTTCCCGATGCGTTTCGCGCCAACCAACTCTGCGATGTAGTCGTGAGCGGCCTCGAACGCCATCTTGCGGATGATCCACTGTTCGTCGTGATTGTAGACTTGATCGATTCCGCTTGGCTTCTGCCCAACACACAATCGCTGGATTTCGTTGTCGTAGCCACAGCGCGACATGATGGTGCGCAAACTGCGCCTTAGGTCATGCATGGTGAACTTGGCAACGCCCGCTTCCTTGACCAGGCGGTTGACCATCTTGGTAAAGCCCGACATCTGCCCACCGGTCTTCGGTGACGGGAAGACATAGTCGGACGTCGCGCGCTGGAAATGTTTCGCGGCCGTGAGCACCTCGTCAACCAGGTGAGTGCGCGGCACATCGTGGTGCAGCCCCATCTTGGTCCACGCCGCATCGAAGGTGATCCGGTCGTCCATGATGTGCTTTCGCCACTCGATCATCGTAGGCTCGCTGCGGCGCGGGCCGCCGAGCAGGCACATGCGTGCCAGGAGACCGAAAGCCCCGAGCTTGCCGGATGCATCCCAGACCTTGATGATTTCCTCATCGGTCAGCGCGCGGCCCTTTGTTCGGCGCCCGACTCTCTGCGCGCGAGTTTCCTTGGGCGCGCGATAGCCGGCGAGCACGTTGTGCTCGACGTAACCTTCGCCGACGCACCATTCGAGGAAGGTGTGCACGTGCTTGCGCAAGTCCTTGGCGGCACCGCGCTTGCCGGTCTTGGCAATCTTGTCGACCGCAGCCATGATTTGCCGTCGCGTCAGGTCCCCTACGCCGCTCTCGGCGTGATCCTTGAGCCCGCGCCGCAACGCCGACATTGCTGGCTTCCAGTTGACAACTTGACGTTCGGTCAAGGACGTCTGGTAGGGACCATCTTCAACAATGAGGGTCGCGAGCGTGGTGCGCTGCTTCTCGGCTGCCTGTTGCCGCCTCGCCTCGCGCTTCGCGTCGTTCGGGTCCAAGCCCTTGACCACCTCGCCTGCGGCGATGGTGGCGGCCTTGCGCGCGGCCTTCTCATTATATTTGGGCCACGCGCCGAGGGTCTTGCGCTGGGTACCCCTCACCCCCGGCTTGGTGAAGAGGTAGACCCAGGTCCGGCCGCCGGTGGCGCGCATGCGCAAGGCGAGGCCGGGCAGCTTGTCGTCGTGGAGATAGTGCTGCGCCTTACCCGGCGGCAGCGTTGCGTTGCGGATCACCGCATCGGTGAGTGTCAGCTGGCTGGCCGGCTCCGTCATGATCCATTCCCTCTCTCTGTGCCCCGCAACAAGGGCGGCCAACCTCGAACAGAACCGGGTCTCAGACCTCCCCCGTTTTTGTGCCCCGAGGGAAAATCCACGGCGGGCACAACGGGGGCATACAAAATGTAGCAAGATCACCTATGGCCTCTTATGGCCGCACAAGGCCATACCCACCATCAATCAAAGAGGTTTTTGCATCTCAACTATGGCCGGATTTGGTTGGATCGGGTCTACCGATTGTGGTTCACACGGGAGAGGTCCAAGGTTCGATCCTTTGTGCGCCCACCACGCTTCGCCAGGAGGCTTCGCGTGGCGCAGCCACGTCCAACAGTGGCGAAGCGTGTCCGGCGTAGCTCGAAGAGCGTAGACGGACTGGGGCGTCTTGCTCCCGGTCCGACAAAATCGTGAAAACAACCCCATGCACAGTAACCGGCGTCAGCTGGATCAATGGGTTACGAATTTTCCAAGTTCATCTTGCTCCGCCGGGCAAAACAGAGCCGCTTACCGCTCTAAAGCGCGATGCGATAGGATGAATCGTCATCGCGCTTTAGGTTGTTGTTTGAGCATGATCTTTTCGGAAAACCGCTGCGCACTTTTCCGGATCATGCTTTAATGAGCCATCAGGACCGGCAGATCCGCGTGTTCCATGATGTAGCTGGTCGCCCCGCCGAATATCATTTGCCGCAGCCGAGTGCGGGTGAAAGCGCCCTTGATCAGGAGATCGCAGCCCCTGGTCCTGGCGGCATCGAGGACCGCCTCGCCGGTATCGCGATTCCCCAGCTCGACCCTTATCGCCTCGGCTGCAATGTCATTGTAGCGCAGTTGCTCGACGATCCGATCGGCAGATGGTCCTGCTACCTCCTGGCCGCCAATGACAGTTAGGACCGATACCCTTTTCGCCAAGCGAAGCAGCGGCATGGCAAATGCGTTTGCGCGCGCTTGCTCGGTACTACCATTCCAGTGGATCATGATGTTTGTCGCGACGCTTGGCGGTGTATTCAACGGCGCCAGCAGGACCGGCCTGCCGCTCTCAAACAGCGCGGATTCGATCGCGCGACGGTGAAGGCCCGCAGCATCGACGTCAGACCGTGCCATCACGATCAGATCGAAAGCGCGCCCATAATTTCCGACAAAGTCTTCGCCCTCGGGCGCGTTCTCCAGCCAGCCGAAGCATGGCCGACCTGAACCCGCAGTGGCTCGAGGAATGTCGTGCTTCAGCATGAATGCTTCGAAGGAGCTGCGCATGTCATTCAATTCGGCCTCGCTCTTCGCCTCATACGAATCCAGGAGGATGCCGGTGGCCAATTCCGAGGCCACATATGGCGGGATGCCGAATCGCAGCGGAAAGCCTTCGATATAGGCGCCAGTACGTCGCGCGAGGCCTACGACGACATTGAGCGTGGATGTCATCATTGGAATATTTTGAAGCGGGACCAAGAGCGTCTTCATTTTCAACCTTCCAGTGTTTTCGGTGAACATCGAGGTCAGATGCGCTGCGTTATTCCACCATGCGAGACGTTCCGGTTTGTCATCGACCGCGAGAACAGTCAGGCGGCCTGCTCAAGCCTTGTGTCTATCTCCTGGCGCAGCGCCGCGAAGTCGATTGGTTTGGTCATCAGATCGGTTGCGCCGTTCGCCAGCGCCTTGCGCCTTGTCTCGGCGTCGCCGTAGGCCGTGATCATGATGACCGGCACATCGGGGCGAACCGAACGCACGATGGGCAACATCTCCAGCCCGCTCATTCCGGGCATGTTGATGTCGGACAGGATCAGAATCAGGGTGGCATCCTCCATCTCGACCGCGCGCTCCAAGGCCGCGGGCGCGCTAGACGCGAACTCCATGAGAAAGCGGCCGGCGCGCAAATCGCGGCGAAACTGCTGGCGAAACAAGGCCTCGACGTCCGGCTCGTCGTCGACGACCAATATGTAGACGCTCAACTTCTGCCTCCGGTTCGCGATGGTGCAGCCAGCGTGCGTGGCAGCGTAATGATGAACTCGGTATAATCGCCGGGCTCGGTATCGACCTCGATGCTGCCGCCGTGCTGCTTCACGATGATGTCGTGACAAATTGAAAGGCCGAGGCCGGTGCCTTCGCCTGCGGGCTTGGTCGTGAAGAATGGATTGAATATCTTCTCTCTCACGTCGGCCGGGATGCCGGCGCCATTGTCGCGAATCCGGATTTCAACGGAGCCGCCCAGATTTGTGGTCGTCGCGCGCAACCTTGGCTCGAAGCCGCCGCCGGTGGCGTTCTTTTGTTTGCTCGCCGCGTAGAATCCATTGGAAACGAGATTGAGGACCACCCGCGTGATTTCCTGCGGATACAGCTCGAGCGCCCCTGCGGATGGATCGAGATTCCTTTCAAGCGTGATATTGAAGCCTGCTTTTTCAGCGCGCGCCCCGTGATAAGCAAGGTTGAGACTCTCCTCGACGATGGCGTTGATATCGGCCGAGCGGCGCTCGCCTGCCCCCTCGCGAGAGTGCAGAAGCATATTCTTGACAATGGAATCGGCGCGCGTTCCGTGCTGCACGATCTTTTCCAGATTGCCCTGCAGCAGGTGTATCAGCGCGTCGATGTCCTGCCTTGCTTCCTCGCCAAACGTGGCTGAGCGCAGCCCGTCGCGGAGCTCGTCGATCAGCTCGGAGGACAGCGCAGCGAAATTGTTGATGAAGTTGAGCGGGTTCTTGATTTCATGTGCAATGCCGGCGGTAAGTTGCCCGAGCGAGGCAAGCTTCTCGGTCTGGACCAACCGATCCTGCGCATTTCGAAGTCCCTCGAGCGACTGCGACAATTCCCTTGTGCGCTCGCGCAGTTCATTCAGCAGGCGTGCATTCTCGATTGCTATTACGCCCTGGTGCGCGAAATTGGATACGAGTTCGATCTGCTTGTCGGTGAAGGGCTTAACTTCCTGCCGGAAGATCGTGATAGTGCCGATCAGCTCATCTTCCTTGAGCATTGGCACGATGACGAGCGTCCTTGCGCCGGCAAGATCGGCGAGCGCGCGAACGTTCGGGTTGCCTTCGACGTAGGGCGGCTGAGTCCTGATATCGTCGATATGAACCGTCTGATGAGTTTTCTCGACGGTGCCGAGCCCGCTTGCCGGGTGCGGGCGAATTTTCTGGGATAGCCGGGTGTCAATATAAGCCTGTGGCGCGTTATGCAGCGCCACCGTGCGGAAGCCGCCGTCCTCGTAGAGATTCATGGTGCCGAAACCTGCGCCGCAAATGCGGGTCGCATTCTCCAGCATCTTGTCGAAGACCGGGGTCAAGGCGCCCGATGAAGCGCTTATGATCTCCAGCACCTCCGACGTTGCCGTCTGTCGCTCCAGCGATTCGTTCAGCTGCTCGAACAGACGCACGTTGCCGATGGCGATGACTGCCTGGTCTGCAAAGGTCTGAAGCAGGTTGATCTGCTTCTCGCCGAACGGGCGCACCTCCGTACGGCGTAACACGATCGCCCCCATGCTCTCGCCTTCTCGCAAAAGCGGCACGCTCAGGACGGTCCGAACGCTGGAGCGAAGCGCATATTCTCGTCCCGTCGGGAATTCCTCCCCCTCAGGCCCGAGCAGGTCGTGCACATGAACTGTGCGGCGATCGATAATGGCCCGGCCGGTGGGCGATTCCGCACTGATCGATCGTCGGCTCCACACCACGGGAACTTGGCCATGGTGCGCCTGGATAACGAGATCGTCCCCGTCCCTCAGAACGACCAGCGCATCATAGGCCTCGCAAAGTCCGCATGCGCTTTCCACAATGGCCTTGAGCACCGGACCGACCTCGGTCGGCGAGGACGCGATGACGCGCAGGATATCGGCGCTGCCGGTCTGGTACATCAGCGCCTCGGACAGATCCCGCGTCCTGGTTTGCAATTGCTCCAGGAGCCGCACATTCTCGATGGCGATCACGGCCTGGTCGGCAAACGTGGTGACGAGCTCGATCTGCTTTTCCGTGAAGGGCTGCACGCGCTTGCGGGCGATCACGATCGCGCCGATCGGCTCATTCTCGCGCAGGAGAGGAACACCGAGCGCGGTGCGCTGACCGGCCATGGTGATCGACGCCTGCAGGCCGTATTCGGGATCGGCAGCGACGTCGAGGATCTGCACCGGACGGCGTTCGAGGACGGCCCGACCTGTGACCGTGCTCCGTCCGGGGCTAATCGGGTGAACCCGCAGAAACTCGATGTATTCCTCGGAGAACCCTACCGCTGCTCCGGCCTGATATTCATCGCCCTCGCGGCGCATGATGAACGCCATCTCCGCTTCGCACAGCCGCGCCGCCGAATCGACCAGCGTATCGAGCACGGTTTGCAGGTCGAAGGTCGAGCGGCTGATCACCTTCAGCACATCGGCCGTCGCCGTTTGCTGCTGAAGCGATTCGGCGAGATCGCGCGTCTTCGCCTGGACCTCATCGAATAGCCGGACATTCTCGATCGCGATCACGGCCTGATCGGCGAAAGTGGAGACCAGGTCGATCTGCTTGTCCGTGAACGAGTTCACGGTCTTGCGGCCCAGGAACAGCACGCCGATCGTTTCCCCGGACCGAAGCAGGGGCACGCCCAGGAGGGTGCGATAACCGCCGGCCCTCTGCTGCTCGGGATAGGCATATTCGGGATCGACCAGGACATCCTGAATCTGGACGGCTTTGCCGCATAGCAGCACACGCCCAACGACGCTGCCGCGTCCAGCACTAAGCCGAATGCCCGCCGAGACTTCGGCCCACTCGGGCGAGAAATTGTATCGCGTTGCATGACAGTAGGCGCCGTCGGCGTCCTGCCGGACGATGGCCGCCATGTCGGCACCACTCAGCCATGCCGCTGATTCCGTCAGCGTGTCGAGAACCGGCTGCAAGTCAAACGCGGAGCGGCTGATGACCTTCAAGACATCGGCGGTCGCGGTCTGCTGCTGCAGCGATTCCCGCAGGTCGTCAGTACGCGCCTGCACCTCATTGAACAGCCGCGTATTCTCAATGGCGATAACGGCCTGGTCGGCGAAGGTCTGCAGAAGTTGCACATGATGCGGAGCGAAAGTACCGGGCTCGGTCCGCGTTACGCTGATCATGCCGATCACCACGCCGCCGGTCGCGAGCGGAACGAACAACATGCTGCGAAAGCCGCGGGCGCGAGCGATGAGTTTAATTTCGTTCGTCAGCGCTTCAGTGTCGGGAGTCGGTACTACCTTACCTGCCTGGACATCTGCGAAACTTTCAAACTCGGCAATCGGCCTCGGAAACATGTTCTTTAAGGCCTCGTCGGCGGCAGAATTCGTCGGCGTGAATGCCGCCAAATGGGCCGTGCCGTCGATGAAGCGGAATACGGTGGTCGAAAATCCGCCAAGCAAGGCATTGGCCTGCCTCGCAATTGCATCGAATACCGGCTTCACCTCCGATGGCGAACTGGCGATGATCTTGAGAATGTCCGCAGTGGCGCTCTCGCGATCTTGTGCGGCGCGCAATTCGGCCTGGAGCCGCGCATTCTCCTGCTGCAAATCCGTCACCACGTCCTGAGGAAGCGCGGCCATGATGAAAAATCCACATCGCCGGCCGGTTCGCGGCCGACGTCAAAATTAAATCAAGAAAGCGTCGGGAATTATTCCACCATCAGGTGCTTCCGACCAGACGTATCGTTAGTTGATTTTCAATCAACTGCGCGTCAATTCGCCTCCGCGATCTACCGAAGCGGCGAGTTCCACAAGTTGCCGCTGGGACTAATTTGCTTCGGTCCACTGATTTCGGATTGCCTCCAGTCTCTTCATGATCTGCCGGCAAGGTCTATCAGACCCCAAGAGGGCACCTCAGGAACGCATCGCGTCAATCGCGTGGGCTATCAGGACCGCAACGCTGACGCCGATAAGGATAACGAGGACCCAATTCAAAAACACGTTCGCCTCCAACCCTTGGAATTGAACGCGAGCAATTGTGCACAGTCAAAAACAACCGGCCCAAATTATTAATTTCGGCTTGGGCTGAGGATTCAATGTAACTGTTGCGTCCGTTGTCGGCCCTATCGATGGAATGCCATGAATAGAAGAACCCCGACAACGCACGCCGCGAGTGAGAGCAAGTAAATATCCACGGCAAATCCCGACTCATCTCGAGGTGGAGATTTAAATGGGAACTCGCATTATGCCCCGGTCAAGCCCAAAGCTTACCAGAACAGTCGATATGCCCTGTAACCTGCCAGCTGCGACAATCATGGCCCGGGAGCCCGAAAGTCTCCGTGGGGAATTAAATCTTATTTAATTCAGCTCTCACGCGACTGCAACCGGCGCATTCAAACTGAGCATTAGGAAGCGTTGCGATGTGCGCCACTCGCACTCGTCTTGCCGACGCCTTTTTCGACGTTTACGACAAACGACCTCGGTTTGGGGCCGAGGTCGCCAACCTTGGGGAAGGTTTGCTCCCGACGGGGGGCTTTTGATCTGGGGACTTGTCGGGAGCTTGGATTCGACTCGGAATTGGGAAAGTCGTTCCGTTTGCCGAGCAAATAAAAACTTGCCGAGCAAATAAAAGCGGCCTCGGCGAACGGCGCCGGGGCCGCTGCATTTCCGGCCATTCGTTCAGCTCACCTGTCCTATGGATCATCTTCGAGCCCGTCCCCATGGTCATCGGGGGCTTGTAAGCGCTTTCGGCGGACTTCACGGTCGTGTGCACGAAGCCATTTTGGCGGCCAGACGAAGCAATGCTGAAACAACGCGGTCCGATGCTGAGATGAGCGAGGGAGGTTTTAAATGCGTAGCCTAATTTTCGGGGTCGTGCTCGTTGCGCTAGCAGCAATCGGATCTTCATCGTTTATTTCGGCCGCTCTTTCGGCAACGCGGGATGCGAAGTCCGCAACGTTCTCAACGCGGTTCGCGCCAGCAACAAACATTGCCGCCTGCCCTTTGCCCCCCGGGCCGCGGACCGGTTCGGGCGTGCGTTCTTAGCGGCTGCTTTCCGAACCATGGATCGGCGCTCCGCTGTTCAATCAGGGCCTGGCACAGTTTCACGGTTGGAACGATGACAGCTGCACCCCAGGGATAATTGCGCTTTCGCGCGTGGCTTGGGGATATTCTGCCAATAGGTCAACGCATCTGTATTTTCCGAATCGACGTTCCATGGTCGCTCGCTCATGCGTGGCCGTTCGGGGGTGTAGGTGTGAGCCAGTTTCTATCGATGCTGCTGCTGACAACAGCCGTGGTTCTAACCGTCTGCTTCGGAGTGGCGGCCTGGCGCCTCTCTGACGAAAAGGACATTGACATCACTGGCCAGATCGCACGCCAGTCGTATGGATGGAAAGGGGCGCCGGCCAGATAACCCTTTCACTTGCCTCCTGCGCGCTCTGGTCTGAAATGCCGGCTGCACGTCGCTGGCACGGTCCTTGCCAATCCCGGCCTATCTTCACCGGTCCTGGCAGGGAGCCGTTTCGCGATGAAACAGAAATCTCGAACCTCAAAGCCGCAAAAGCCTACTTTGGCACACATGATCTCCGATTTGGTGAGATTGCTTAAGGCAATAAAGGATCTTGAGGGCCTAAGAAAGAAAGTCCGGCTAGCAGAAGGCTCTCGCGTATTGCACTAAGCTTGGGGTAAAGGCGCATTATTAAATAGATTATGGCTCGATCAGCGCAGCGATCTATTGATCGCAGACGATCAGTGGCGCGCCCGCCACGCCTTAGTACCTGGCGATGATGGGACCGCCAAAGCGGTAGTTCAACCGAGCCCGATGCTGACGTCCTGGCGATCCGCTCCCCGAAGGCGCATCGCTTGCCACGACGGAGGTCTGCTCCCTCCCGCTTGCGGGCGAGTTGAACGAGTTCGCGGCGATCCAACCTTCGTTCGTCGTCATTGCAATGACGTTGTTGATGCAGTTATGCCCGGAACTCCGTTCTCCTGCCCCGGACGCAGCGCAGCGCTACTTCAGCGGTGCGCTGCAGAGCCGGGGCCCATGTCTCAGCGAGTGCCTGGCTCCCTGGGTCCCGGCTCAGCGCAGCAACGCTCGCGCATTGCAGCGCGTCCGGGACACTAACTAGAAAGATGCGCCCTATCGCCGCGCACGCCGCCTCAAGCTTCAAGCAACCCGCTGGGGCCGCCACGCCGTGTAGAGACCGGCCAGGGTGCCGATGGCGACCAGCGCGGCCGCCAGCAGCAGCTGCAACTCCCCGTCATCGGTGGGGCCGACGGACGACACCAGCCGGGTCACGATGACGAACAGAATGCCGACGGCGGCCGCGGCCCCCACGCAGAGATAAGCGAGCTCCCGCGTCAAATTGCGGCCGAGAAGCCCGAGCGCCGTGAAATACATCGCGCAGGCGTTGGGATGAATGAACAAGGCGATGCGTGCGTAACGACCGTAGGCATCGAACAGCGACTCGCATCGGCGCAGGGCCGCCTTCGAGGCCACCCGCTGCAGGAACGGCCTGAAGAAGCGAGCCTGTCCGTAGCTGAGAACGGCGCCGAGGATGATGGCGAGCCATGCCACGGTGAAAACGGAGCCGTCCACGGCCTTGGGATTGAGCGCCACGGACATCAGGATCAAGGCTGTTCCGGGAAAATAGCCGAAGTACGGGAACACCGCTTCCAGCAGCACGCAGACGAACATGAAGGCCGGAAACCATGCCGACCCGGTGGCGCCATGGACGATCGCGTTCAAGTCGAACAGGCTCGTCCTGTACAGAACGAGGTACATGCACACGGCAAGGCCGGCCAGCGCGTAGAACGGCAACGCTCCCGATAGAAACCGTCTCATCCAACCATCGCGCTTCGTTTGGCGGAGACGACGGCCTCGCGCTGTTCCGGATCATGCTTTAGGCGAATGAGATCGCTCCTGTCGATAGCGCGCATTGCTACGCGATCGACAAAATCTCGATCTCCTGCGCGCCTGCCCCCACGACATCGCCGACCGCCTTGCCCATCAGCGACCGCGCCACCGGCGCGACGAACGAGATCGTCCCCGCCTTCGGGTCGGCTTCGTCCTCGCCGACGATGCGATAGGTCTGCACGCGGCCGTCAGCGCGGCTGAAGGTCACCGTGCTGCCGAAGGCGACGATATCGTTCGACACCGGATTGGGAACGACCTGCGCCGTGCGCAGCCGCTCCGTCAGATAGCGGGCATCGCGCAAGGGCACGGCCGATTGCCGGCGCTTCTCGTTGACGTCCTCGATGGCTTGCGCGGCCTCATAGGCCTCGCGGGCTTCTCGAAGCTGCGTCTGCAACGCCTGCAGGCCGGCTTCCGTGACGAGGTTGGGATGCGGCGAGATCGGGCGATCCGGCAACAGCGTCTCTGACGCGGTCTCGGCGCTGTCTTCCTTGGTAAAGGCGACGCTCAATGCAAGAATCCTGTCGAACCGTTCCGGGAGGCGGCGCCAGGCGCCGCCGCTTGTCCCGGACTATATCTCAAGTTCGACGAAACGACGGAGCTTGAAGACGATATCCGGCAAGGCCCGGCGGAACCGCGTTGCATTCTGGAAATTGGTCGAGAACGGCGCGAAGGTGATCATCGCGTTCCATTGCCGGTAGCCATAGACCGTGATTGAGGCCCCGGTTGCCGGAAAATCCTCCAGCTTGCGCAACTCGCCCAGCACGAGATCGGCGATCGCTTCGGCAGGCAGCAGCCGTTTGCCATCCCGCGTCGTGACGACCTTGGCAGGCTGCTCGACCTGCTCCACTTTGGCCGGTGCAGCGTCGGACGCATCCTCCTGCCGGATAGACGTCGCCTCGGCGACGGGCGCCGAAACCGCTTCCGCTCCGTTCGCGGGCATTGTCGGCGGCGCCTCGGTGAGCGGCGGCGGTGCAACATTGTCTGCGCGCTTGTTGCCTCCGAGGATGCTGCTGATCATGGCCACAAGGCCAGCATCCTTCACGTCGTCACTCATCATTCCCCCCGGCTTCGGCTTAACTCTAGCACCGCTCTCGCAGACCGCCACCGGGGATCTGCGACCGGAATCCGCCTGGCAGAGGCGGTTCGTCGCAGACCGTTGGTCGGAGGGCCCGGCTCTTCGACAGCCCGTTCTTCGAAGGCAGCAGCGGCGCAAAGCCCAGCATCCCGCGTCGCCGTACGATCCGTCACCGCTTATCGAACGGAATATATTGCTGGTACTGCCTGGGCACCGAGCTGCGATAGCGCGCGGGCACGGTGCCGGTGTCGATGGAGTGATCGATTTCCTGCTGCCGCGTCATCTTCTTCTTCGCCGGCTTCTTCGACGCACTCTTCTTGGCGTCGGTCGGCTGGCTGGAGCTGTCGGTGGTCGCAGCAGGTGCCGCCGTCGTTGCCGGCGCAGGGGCTGTCGCCGCAGGCGCGGCGGTCCCGCCGGCAGCGGGCGGGGTCTGGGCCAGCGCGAGCGGTGTCTGCATGATGAGCGCCAGCGCCGCTGTCGCGGCCAGCAAGTATGACTTTTGCATCAGAGCCTCCGAAATTGCCTGATCCCAACGAGGCCAAAGCTAGGCCTGCGGCATCGACACGTGCAAGTCTGTCAACATTAGGTCCGATCCCCCACGAGAAATGTGGCCGAGATCACATTGCTCGCCACCGGCGGCGGGCGCAGCCTTTCCTACAAGTTCCTCGCAGTCCGCTTCGGGTCTCAGACGACACGGGACCATCGAGGTCACCGGCATGGCAGACGGATGGTCGGTGATCACCCGGAGCGGGTCCGACCGGCATGATTGCGCCTGCTACCGCGCGACGCCGAGGCCGGCCTCCGCGAGCCGCGTCGCGAACCAGCGCGACAGCGCGTCGTCGGCGGCGCCGCTGACATAGACCTCCGACATCGTCAGCCGGTCCTTGTCCAGCACCAGCAGCACGCCGATCCAGTAGGGAAACCAGACATGGACATCGGTCAGCGCCCTCAGCTTGTGCTGGTCGTGCTCCAGCGGCGTGTGATTGCTCGCCTTGCGAATCTCCACGGCGAGCAGATTGTTCGGGATCTCGCGCTGATGCACGACGACATCGGGGTAGATCGACTTTCCCAGATGATCGTCGGTCGAGATGATGGTGCCGTGGGGCAGATGCAGCGTGCGCTCGCCGAGCCGGTCGTAATTGCAGTCGACCGACCAGCCGGAGAACTGCTTCTCCAGATGCACGGCGAAGCGGTGCGTGACCGCGCGCTCGCCGATGTCCTTCTCGAACAGGAAGCCCTCGTGGGCGTAGAAGTCCCGAAGCGCCGCGACCACCTTGTTCAGCTCGGTCTGCATCATGCCTCCCGACTCATTCGGCCTTGCGTCCCGACCGGTCTCTCGCTCCCTCGCCCCGTTCTTGCGGGGAGAGGGTGGGGTGAGGGGCCGTCTGCGCGAATTCGGATGGAATGATAAGTCGAACGCGCGCGGCGTGCGAGTCGGATGGTCCTTTACGTGGGCTTGCAGCCTGCCCTGCCCCTCACCCGGATGCGCCGGACGATGCTGCGCATCGCCGGGAGCAATCCGACCTCTCCCCGCAGAAGAGCGGGGAGAGGTGAAGAGACCGAGCATGCCTTACATCTGGACTTCGATCAGCCGCGGCCCCGGCTCGGCGACGGCCTCAGCCAGCGCCTTGTTGAACTCGTCGGCATTGGTGACGGCGCGGCCGGGCACGCCCATGCCCTTGGCCAGCGCCACGAAATCCAGCGTCGGACGGTCGAGCCGCAGCATGTCGTTGGCGCGCTGGCCGGGCTCGCCGGCGCCGACATTGTCGAACTCGCCGCGCAGGATCTGGTAGATGCGGTTGGCGAACACGATGGTGACGATGTCGAGGTTCTCGCGCGCCTGGGTCCACAGCGACTGGATCGTGTACATCGCGCTGCCGTCGCCGACCATGGTGATGACCTTGCGGTCCGGGCAGGCGATCGCGGCACCGATGGACAGCGGCGTCGAGAAGCCGATCGAGCCGCCCATGTTCTGCAGCCAATCGTGAGGAGCCGCCGCCGCGGTCGGCGGGAAGAAGCCGCGGCCGGTGGTCAGGGACTCGTCGACCATGATGGCGTTCTCGGGGATCGCGCACGCGATCGCCTGCGCGATCGAGGCGAAAGTCAGCGCGCCGGTCGGCTTGACCAGCTCCTGCAAGGCCTGCGGCTTGACGTCCTTGGCGCTGGCCTTCACCGCGCCGGCGAGCGCCTCGAGCGCGGCGACCGAGTTCTCGCCCCAGGAGGTCATGCGATGGACCTCGCAGCCTTGCGGCTTGAGCATGCTCGGCTTGTTCGGATAGGCGAAGAACGCCACGGGATCGTCGGACTCGACCAGCACGATGTGGCGGAACTTGGCCAGCATCGGCAGCGCCTGCTCGATCACGTAATGGATGCGGTCGATCGAGAAGCGGCCGCGGCCGCGCGCCATCTTGGGCCGGAAGGTCGGGCCCATCACGGTGCAGCCGGTCTTGTTCGCGATGCGCTCGGCGAACGCCAAGCCCCGCTCGCTGAGCGCGCTGCCGGTCATCAAGAGCAGCGTACCCTCGCCGTCGCCATGCAGGATCTTTGCGGCCTGCTCGACCGCCTGCGGCGAATAGCTCGCGCGCTGCTGCTCGGCCGGGACCTCGGCGATGCCGTCGGCCTCGTTCCAGGCGGTGTCGGCGGGCAGGATCAGGGTGGCGATCTGCGGCGGCGCGCTTTTGGCGGCGGCAATGGCCGCGGCGCCGTCGGCGGCGACCGATCTGGCATCCGGCGAGGTCCGGACCCAGGACGACATCGGCCGGGCCAGGCCCTCGATGTCGGAGGTCAGCGGCGCGTTGTAGCCGATGTGGTAGACCGCGTGCTGGCCGACGATGTTGACGATGCCGGAATTGGCCTTCTTGGCGTTGTGCAGATTGGCAAGGCCGTTGGCGAGGCCGGGGCCGAGATGCAGCAGGGTCGAGGCCGGCGTGCCCTTCATGCGGAAATAGCCGTCGGCAGCGCCCGTCACCACGCCCTCGAACAGGCCGAGCACGCAGCGCATGCCCGGCACGCGATCGAGCGCTGCGACAAAATGCATCTCGGAAGTGCCCGGGTTGGTGAAGCAGACGTCCACCCCGCCCTTGACCATCGTCCGCACCAGGCTTTCCGCACCGTTCATTCTTTTTGCTCCGCAACCGGCCACTTCCGGCGATCCACGCGATCAATCATTGTTCGCTCGGCCCGTCAAAGCAATAGCCGGCATCGCGGCCCTGCCCCGCATGGCGATGCGCCGGTTTGGCTAATACTCCGTTCCGGTGAGAGCGCTCCAACGTCTTCGAGCAAATTGGCGCGGTTGCCGATTTGGTAACACCATCCGTTAAGGATGCCCTGCCTCACGGCCCCGTGGCTTGCGGAATGCCCGCAAATATGGCCTGTGGCTTTTGTTGAATCGTTTTTTTCTGGGGGAAGCAATGATCCGGTTTTTTGCCGCGCAGATCACCGCAATGGCGCTCGTGCTGGCCGGCGCGGCCGACGCATCCGCGGCGGGAATGATAGACTTCACGGGCACCAGTTCCACCGGCTATCTCGGCGGCGGCGGCGCCAGCCCGATCCCCCGCACCACCGTCATGTACAACGGCAATTATGCGCCCGGCACGATCGTGGTGAACACGGCCGAGCGCCGGCTCTATCTGGTGCTCGGGAACGGTCAGGCGCTGCGCTACGGCATCGGCGTCGGCCGCGACGGCTTCCGCTGGGGCGGGATGCACAGGATCACCGCCAAGAAGGAATGGCCGGACTGGACGCCGCCCTCGCAGATGCTGGCCCGCCGCCCCGACCTGCCGCGCCACATGAAGGGCGGCATCGAAAACCCGCTCGGCGCACGCGCGATGTATCTGGGCTCGACGCTCTATCGCATCCACGGCTCCAACGAGCCGGAGACGATCGGCCAGGCGGTTTCCTCGGGCTGCTTCCGCATGACCAATGACGACGTCAGCGATCTCTATAGCCGCGTCGCGGTCGGTACCCCTGTGGTGGTGCTGAACAATTAGCGCTGCACATGCGGTGCGCTCCCTCCCCCGCTTGCGGGCGAGGGTTGGGGGAGAGGGTCTTGTGCACGCGGCGTGAATACGGCAGCGTCGCACGACAATGAGCGCATTGAATCCCTCCTCGGCTGCCCTTCGCTCCGCCCTGCTGGCGTTCGCGGCGCTCACCTGCGCGCCTGACATCGCTCCCATAGCGGCCGCCGGCGAATTGCCCGCGGTCTCCTCGCGCCAGCGCACCGAGAAGAAGAGCTTTACCGACGGCGAGATCGTCGACGGCTTCCTGAAGACGGCGTTCGGCGCCGAATATCACCTCGCCGGCCGCGTCGACCGCATCCGCAAGTTCGACGGACCGGTGCGCGTCTACGCCGAGAGCGACCGCGCCGATCGCAAGGCACAGCTGGCAAAGGTCGTGGCCGACATCGGCAAGCGCGTGCAGCATCTCGACATCGCCATGACCGACACCAACGAGGCGGCGAATGTGCGCGTGAAGCTGGTGCGCGATCGCGATCTCTACCGCACCCTCACCAGCTTCTACGGCGCCGAGAAGGCGCGCGAGATCCGCTCCTCGCTCGACCCGCAATGCCTGTCCGGCTTCCGCAAGAACGACAATTTCGAGATCGAGCATTCCGACGTCATCCTCACCGTCGACAACGGCGATTTCGTCTTTCTCGATTGCGCCTATGAGGAGCTGCTGCAATCGCTCGGGCCGATCAACGACACCACGAGCGTGCCCTGGACCATGTTCAACGACAACGTCTCGATGGGCTATTTCGATATCTACGACCAGTACATCCTCAATCTGCTGTACGATCCCCGCATCAGGGCAGGCATGACCGTCGCCGAGGTCAAGGCGGTGCTGCCCGCCGTGCTCGCCGACGTGCGCGCCTGGGTGAAGCGGGTGAATGATCTGAAGGAGTGAGGCCGGTCGTCATTGCGAGCGGAGCGAAGCAATCCAGAACCTCTCCGCGGTGGCGGTCTGGATTGCTTCGCTGCGCTCGCAATGACGGAGAAAACTGCACTGCCCTATTGCACCAGATCGGCCACGGTCGTTGCCGCCTTCAGGCCGGTGCCGGTGAGGACCGCGACCGTGGTCTCGGTCGCCTTGATGGCGCCGGCGGCTGCGAGCTTGTCCAGTGCGGCGGCCGCGCTGGCGCTGGTCGGCTCTGTGAACAGGCCCTGGCGCGCAAGGCGGCGCAGCGCGGCGACGATCTCCGCCTCGGCGAGCGCAATGGAGCCGCCGCCGCTCTCGCGCAGGGCGCCGATGATCTCGCGCAGGCGCAGCGGATGCTTGATCGCGGTGCCTTCGGCGATTGTCTTGCTCACTTCGCGAGCGACGGGCGTATCGACGCCGGCCTTGAAACTCGCATCGATCGGCGAGCAATTGAGCGGCTGCGCCGCGAACAGGCGCGGCAGTTTCGATATCTGTCCGGCTTTCTTCAGCTCGCGAAAGCCGAAGGCGCAGCCGAGCAGGCTGCTGCCGGCGCCGACGGGAACGATGACGTTGTCGGGCGCACGGAAGCCGAGGTCCTCCCAGATCTCGTAGGCGAGCGACTTGGTGCCTTCCAGAAAGAACGGCTGCCAATTGTGGCTGGCATAGAACGTCTGGCTCGACTGGCGAATGGCCTCCGCCTCGGATTCCTCGCGCGGTCCCTCGACGAGCTGCACCGCCGCGCCATAGGCGCGCACCTGCGCGATCTTGGCCGGCGAGGTCGAGGCCGGCGCGAGAATCTTCACGCGCATGCCACCGGCGGCGCCCAGTCCTGCCATCGACGAGCCGCCATTGCCGGAGGAGTCTTCGAGAATGGCCGAGACGCCGATTTGCCGGAGGAAGGACAGCATCACGGAAGAGCCGCGGTCCTTGAAGCTGCCGGTCGGGTTGAACCATTCCAGCTTGAACGACGGGCGCAGCTCGCCCCAATTCTGCTGAACCAGCGGCGTGCAGCCTTCGCCGAGCGTGATCGGATTCTTGATCTCGACCGGCAGTGCGGCCCGGTAGCGCCAGAGCGAGCGGGTGCGACCATCGATATCATCACGCGAGATGCCGGCTCCCGGCGTCACCAGCAGCGGCGTGCGCTCGTCCGAGCACCAGCGCGGCTGGTCGAGCGGGTAGAGCTGTCCGTTGCGGGGGTCGATGTAACTGGCGGGCATGGGGATCTCCGGAATAGAGCCGATCCGGTCGATATGTCCGAATATGCAGGCTTTATCCAGTCACCTGTTCGGGCCGCCGGGGCGCCGCCCGCCCCTTCAAAAATTATAGCAATTACATAGATATAGGGAGCATTCTGGCGCCGTTGGCCGATCCGGACGGGCGCGGGAACGGGTCTCGGCGGCCGCGCACGATTAACTTGTCTGTCGCTCGCCGGGGTTACAATATGTTGGATTGAGCTTGCGTCGCCGGCTGTTCCGAGAGCCGTGCCGCAAGCGAGCCAGGCCCGTCCGAGCGGCGGGCCGTTGGCTTTTTGGGAGCCTGGACATGAGCCGCGCGAACCGTACCGACCACATCCGCCTGACCTCCCATCCGGAGCCGGGCCGGACCTCCGCCTTTCCGATCCACTGGGGCGCCACCGAGGCGCGCGCCCGCGGGCCGGTCATCGGCACGGTGTCGCGCGCCGGCGATCGCAACGTGATCGGCAGCCATGGCGGCTCCTACGCGATGTACCGTGCGCTCGCGGTGTCCGCCGGCGCGCTCGATCCGATCCGGCGCCCCGACCTCACCAACACGTTTCCGGCCGCGACGATCGGCCCGTTCCCGCAATGGAGCGATCCCACCAAGATCGTCGCGCTCGATCCCTGGGGCCATCTCGTCGCCGAGAACTTCCGCCAGGAGATCGCCGAGGGCGCCGATATCCGCCCCAGCATCGCGGTGACGCGGGCGCGGCTGGACCTGCCGGAGATCCGCGAGGCGCTCGCCGCAAAACGGCTGCGCGCCGACGGCGAGGTCGTGCACGCCAACGGCAGCGTCTCCGTGGTGAAGATCGCGATCGATCCGGTCTGGTACCTGCCCGGCCTTGCGACGCGCTTCGGCACCAGCGAGACCGAGCTGCGCCGCACGCTGTTCGAGCAGACCGCCGGCATGTTCCCCGAGCTGGTGACGCGCCCCGACATGAAGGTGTTCCTGCCGCCGATCGGCGGCACCACCGTCTACATGTTCGGCGACGTGACGAAACTGCCGGATCATCGCACCAGGATCACCTGCCGCGTGCATGACGAGTGCAACGGCTCCGACGTGTTCGGCTCCGACATCTGCACCTGCCGGCCCTATCTGATCCACGGTATCGAGGAATCGGCGCGCGGCGCGCAGGAGGGCGGGCTCGGGCTCGTCGTCTACAACCGCAAGGAAGGCCGCGCGCTCGGCGAGGTCACCAAATTCCTGGTCTACAACGCGCGCAAGCGCCAGGAGGACGGCGACGCCGCCGCCGCCTACTTCGAACGCACCGAATGCGTCGCCGGCGTCCAGGACGCGCGCTTCCAGCAATTGATGCCGGATACGATCCATTGGCTCGGCCTCAAGCGCATCGACCGCTTCCTGTCGATGAGCGACATGAAATACGACGCGCTGACCTCGCAAGGGATCGACATCGTCGAGCGCGTGCCGATCCCGCCGGAGCTGATCCCGGCCGACGCCTATGTCGAGATCGCCGCGAAGAAGGCCGCCGGCTATTATTCGACCGACATCGCGCCGGAGAAGGACGTCGATGGCGTGGTCGGACGTTCGCTGGAAAAATACTGATCGCACGATGGCGGACGCTTTGGAACGACAGGCCCGCTCCCTGCTCAGCGCAGGAGCGGTGCGCGCGCGTGCCGGACAGATGCTCGGGCTGGGCCTTGCCGGCGGCTTGAGCCATTTCACGATCGATCTCGACCGCATGGACAATGTCGCGGAAGCCGTGCTCGCGGTGACGCGACAGGCCTATCCGACGCTGGAAATTCCGTTCCATGCGCGCTGGCGGCATTTTGTGATCGGCGGCGTCGACCGCTGGGCGCGGCTGGCGGACACGGCGCCCTGGCCCGATCGCGAGGCACGGGCGCGTGCCGAGTTCGACCTTGCGATCGTGAGCGTGCTGCTCGACGCCGGCGCCGGCGCGGCTTGGCGATATCGCGATGCGACGAACGGCGAGAACATCGGCCGCTCCGAGGGACTCGCGATTGCGAGCCTCGACATGTTCGCGGGCGGCCTCTTCTCGGACGCCGCCCGCGCGCCGTTCAGGGCTGATGCGGACGTGCTGGCAAAACTGCCGCTCGCCTCCCTCACCTCCGCCTTTCAGGTGAGCGATGCCAACCCGCTGCTGGGCCTCGAGGGACGCGTCGATCTGCTGCGGCGTCTCGGAACATTGGTGGCGGAGCGCGCCGACGTGTTCGGCCTGCGTGACACGCCACGGCCGGGCGGCCTGTTCGATCACATCGCGGCGCAGGCGAAGGGCGGCGCCATTGCCGCGCCGGCGATCCTCGCCGCGGTGCTGAACCAGCTCGGACCGATCTGGCCCTCACGGCTCGAGCTGGCGGGCGTCCCGCTCGGCGATTGCTGGCGCCATCCCGCGCTCAAGGCCGACGACGCGACGGCAGGCCTCGTGCCGCTGCACAAGCTGTCGCAATGGCTGAGCTATTCGCTGATCGAGCCGCTGCAGCGCTCCGGCTTCGACGTGACCGACATCGACGGCCTGACAGGACTGGCCGAATATCGCAATGGCGGCCTGTTCGTCGATCACGAGGTGCTGCGCCTGCGCGATGGCGCCGATGCCGAGCGCGCGCATGCGGTGGATTCGCTGCTCGTCGTGGAATGGCGCGCGCTGACGGTCGCACTGCTGGACCGGCTCGCCGAACTGGTTCGCGCAAAGCTCGGCCGCACGCCGGAGACCTTGCCGCTCGCCAGCATCCTGGAAGGCGGCACCTGGGCCGCCGGCCGCGCCATCGCCTTCGCTCGTCGCCCCGACGGCTCGCCGCCGCTCAAGGTGATCAGCGACGGCACGGTTTTCTAACCCTCTCCCCTTGTGGGAGAGGGTGGCTTCGCGAAAGCGAAGCCGGGTGAGGGGTTGTCTCCGCGGGCATATCTCTCGCTTGAGTTCGTGGAAGCAGACCCCTCATCCGGCGCTTCGCGCCACCTTCTCCCACAAGGGGAGAAGGGAAGAAGAGAGCATCCGTCATGGAAGGCGTCACGATCGTCGATCATCCGCTGGTGCAGCACAAGCTGACCCTGGTGCGGGACAAGTCCATCTCGACCAAATCGTTCAGGGAGCTGATCAAGGAGATCGGCATGCTGCTCTGCTACGAGGTGACGCGCGATCTGCCGCTCGCTGACACCGTGATCGAGACGCCGCTGGCCACGATGCATTCGGCCAAGATCGCCGGCAAGAAGCTGGTGTTCGTGCCGATGCTGCGGGCCGGCACGACCTTCGTCGACGGCATGATGGACCTGGTGCCGACCGCGCGCGTCGCCCATATCGGGCTCTACCGCGAGCCGCACAGCTTTGCCGCGGTCGAGTATTTCTTCAAATCGCCGTCCGATCTCAGCGAGCGCCTCGCCATCGTGGTGACGCCGGTGGTCGCGACCGCCAACACGGCCGTCGCCGCCATCGACCGGCTGAAGGAGCGCGGCGCCAGGGACATCCGCCTCGCCTGCCTGATCGCAGCGCCGGTCGGATTGGAACGGCTGCGCGGGCTGCATCCCGACGTGCCGATCTGGACGGCGGCGGTGGACGAGGGCCTCGACGACAACGGCTTCATCCTGCCCGGCCTTGGCGATGCCGGCGACCGCGCCTACGGAACGCGATAGGCAGGAGCCTAGACCTTCCCGCTGCCGCAAATCAGCTTCAGCGACTGCCATTCCTTGTCCGTCAGCAGCGGCGGGCCGGAGGCCGGGCGATCTTCCCTGGTCATGCGGGCGAGGCGGTCCTCGGTCAGCGGGTGGCTGGCGAGGATGGTCGTGAGCGTCGAGCCGCCTTCCTTGCCGGTGATGCGGAACATCAATTCGGCGGCAGGCTTCGGCGAGCGGCCGAGCTTGTGCATGATCTCGATCGCGAACGTATCGGCGGCGGTCTCCGCCTCGCGCGAATAGGAGGCTTCGACCAGGCTGCGCGAGGCGAAGATCACCGCGGACGAGCCGGTGACGTCGCCGAACAAGAGGCCGATCAGGAACGAGGTGCCGCCGTTGTAGATCAGCCCGCGCATGTTGTCGTAATGCTTGAGGTGACCGAGCTCGTGCGCGAGGATGCCGGCGAGCTCGTCGGGGCTTTCGGCCTTGTCGAGCAGCCCCTTGAGCAGGTAGACCTTGCCGCCCGGCAGCGCGAACGCGTTCGGCACCGAGCTCGGCAGCACGCCCGCGGTCATGGAATCGTCGTCGAGACCGGCGGCATCGCGCAGGCGGTTGACGAGCTTGGTGAAGGCGGCCTTGCCTGCGGGGTCTTCACAGACGCTGCGGCCGAAGATGGTCTTCACTTGCACTTCGGCGGCGTCGCCGATGCGCCGTTCGACGGGTTTCGGCACCAGCGGCGCCAGACGGTCGGCGGCGAGCGGCACGCCGAACAGAACGACGCAGACGATGGAGACGGCGGCCGCCACCGACCAGCCGACGATTTTTGCCATGCCGCGGCGCGAGGTCCTGTGCTCGTCGAGCCGCATGCAACGGACTGTCACGTCCGCGGCAAGCGCCGCGTCGCGAATTTCCAGCCGCGCCAATGGCGGCGCGGCGGTGCACGAAAGGCGCAGGATGCCGGGCGGGCTGTCGGCACGGCGGATGTCGCCGTAAGCCCAGCGAACCGGCGCCCCGCCCTCCTCGGCGATCTCGAGCGCATCACCGAGCGCCAATGTCACCTGCCGCCTGCGGCTCGACGTTCCGTCGAAGAAGATGGTCGGCTTCGCCGACTGCGCCGGCGCTTCGGCAAATGTTTCACTCACAGCCTAGAATCCCGCGACATCGAGCCCGTCGGCAAAACCTTCGCCGAGCGCGCTGGCGAGCTGGCCGCTGCCGCGCACATCCGCCGCGGCGGCGATGTCGTGCACCTCGACGGTCTCCAGCACCTTGGCCCAGAGATCGCGCTGGAGATAGACCCGCATCACGATGTTGATCGCGAGCGCCAGGGCGAAATAGCCGATCACCATCATCACCACCATCGGGATGCTCTTGACGGCGTTGTCACCGGCGAAGATCTCCTCGGCCGAAACGCCGCTCAGCTGAACCAGCAGCAAGGAGCCGCCGCCCATGTAGACAGCGAAGGCGACCGTGAGCAGCATCCACCAGCCGACCACCTTCCAGTACAGGCCGTAGAAGGCATCATGAGGCAGGTTCGAGGACAGGCTGACGCCGCCGATGCGGATGCCGTCGAGCCACCAGCGCCATTCGCGCGCCTTGAATTCGGCATAGACGAACGGCGCGAGCGGGAAGACGAATAGCGCGATCGGGCTGAGCAGCCACAGCCACCAGGCGCGCTTGAAGAAGGTCCAGCCGTCACCCTCGAAATCGCCGGTGAGATCGCCGTAATGGCTGTGCTGCATCTTGTAGCGTTCGAGCGCGGCCGCGCGCCACGGCAGCGCCAGGCCGAGCGTCAGCAACACCAACAGGCCCCAGGCCATGGCGCGGAACGAATAGGCCCAGCCGGAGCCGTCCATCCAGAACCGCACGCCGCGCCAGACCGTGCGCGTCAGCCGATAGCGTCGCGCGCGAAAGATCGCGAACTGGCCGAAGGCGTAGAAGCCGATGAACAGCGGCGTCGAGGCAAAGCCCTGCCAGCGCTCGAACTCGATGCCGATCAGGAAGTAGGCGAGGTAGATCGGCACCAGGATCGCGAGCGCGAACAGGAAGCCGACCAGGAGCTCCTTGGCCCGCCCGGTATATTCGGCGGCATCGCCGTCGATTGCCGTGTGCGCCCAAAGATGACGGCGAATGTCGGTGACGAGCCAGAACCGGTAGAAGCCGAAGGTGACGAGCTCCAGCATGGCCCCCTTGGTGACCATTTTTCGGAATTCGGAGCGGTTGCCGGAAAACTCGACGCGCGTCGGCGGCAGCGGCGGCGGAATGGGCTCAGAGCCGATCGGGGTCCATTGCATGTCGTTCACGGCGGCAACCTCGGGATGTCGGTCTGTTGCAATCAAACTATAGATCCGAGATTGGTCGATCCCCAACACGGCCGGGTTCGATTTAGCTCGATTCCAGTCGATTCTTGCATGATTTCACGACAAACGGTGTGCGGCGGATCACGCTGCAGCTTCGTAGTCCAATCCTGTAGCCCGGGTGAGCGGAGCGATACCCGGGGACGCCGCGAGCAAGGTCCCGGATGTCGCTTCGCTCATCCGGGCTACGCATTCCCCTCTCGCAAGGGTTGGATGTGGCAAAACTCTCCCTTGCCCCGGCGCAGACAACCGGCTGTAATTGCAAATCAAATACCGCAGCGCAGAATTCAACGAGAACGCGCGGTTCGTGCCAGGGAGAACGGTCATGCATGGGACCATCGAGAGCGCGGCCAAGCTCGACACGCTTCGCGAGCGCGCCAAGTCATTGCCGCTGGAGCAATTCGATCCGGGTGATCCCGAACTGTTCAGGACCGATACGTTCTGGCCCTATTTCGATCGCCTGCGCCGGGAAGACCCCGTGCATTATTGCAAGGACTCGATGTTCGGGCCGTACTGGTCGATAACCCGCTACAACGACATCATGGAGATCGAGACCAACCATGCGGTGTTCTCCTCGGCCTCCGCGCTCGGCGGCATCACCATCCGTGACATCGATCCGGACCTGCGCCGCGAGAGCTTCATCTCGATGGATCCGCCGCGCCACGCCGCCCAGCGCAAGACCGTGGCGCCGATGTTCACGCCGACGCACCTGGACAACCTTGCACTCAATATCCGCAAGCGCTCGGCCGAGTGCCTGGATAATCTGCCCCGCGGCGAGGTGTTCGACTGGGTCGACCGTGTCTCGATCGAGCTGACGACGCAAATGCTGGCGGTGCTGTTCGACTTCCCCTGGGAGGACCGCCGCAAGCTGACGCGCTGGTCCGACGTCGCCACCACGATTCCCGGGCCTGATGGCCTCGTCGCCACCGACGAGGAACGTCTGGCCGAGCTCGGGGAATGCGCGGCCTACTTCTCGCGCCTCTGGAAGGAACGCGCCGAGCAGCCGCCGAAGAGCGACCTGCTCTCGATGATGGCGCATGGCGCCGCGACGCGCGACATGGACGCAAAGAACTTCCTGGGCAATCTCATCCTTCTGATCGTCGGCGGCAACGATACCACCCGCAACACCATGTCCGGCTCGCTTCTCGCGCTGAGCCAGTATCCGGAGCAATATCGCAAGCTGCGCGAGAATCCCGCGCTGCTCGACAGTTTCGTTCCGGAGGTGATCCGCTGGCAGACGCCGCTCGCGCATATGCGCCGCACCGCGCTCTCCGACTTCGAGTTCCGCGGCAAGCAGATCAAGAAAGGTGACAAGGTCGTGATGTGGTACGTCTCGGGCAACCGCGACGCGGAGGTGATCGAAAGGCCCTATGATTTCATCATCGACCGCGCCCGACCGCGCACGCATCTGTCCTTCGGCTTCGGCATTCACCGCTGCGTGGGCCTCAGGCTTGCCGAACTCCAGCTCAAGATTATCTGGGAAGAGATCCTGAGGCGGTTCGACCATATCGACGTGGTTGGCGAGCCCAAGCGGGTCTATTCGAGCTTTGTTAAGGGTTTGGAAGAGCTGCCGGTGAAGATTGCGGCTTAGGACATCTCCCTCTCCCCGTTCTTACGGGGAGAGGGTCGGGGTGAGGGGCTCTCTCCGCACACACGCTGAGAGACGGATTCGCGGAGAGTCCCCCTCATCCGGATTGCATCTTCGATGCAATCCGGCCTCTCCCCGCAAGCGAGGAGAGGCGAAGGAAGAGAAACATTGGAGCCACGACGATGAACATCCAAGCGCCGGTTAAGGTGGACAAGGCCGAACGCATGCGCAAGGCCCGCGAGGAGGCCTATGCGACGCCGCTGTCGCAATTCCACCCCGGCGCGCCCCGGCTGTTCCAGGACGACACGCTGTGGCCCTGGTTCGAGCGGCTGCGCAAGGAAGAGCCGGTGCATTACTGCACCAACGCGCCGATCGAGCCGTACTGGTCGGTGGTGAAGTACAACGACATCATGCATGTCGACACCAATCACGGCATCTTCTCCTCGGACTCGACGCTCGGCGGCATCTCGATCCGCGACGTGCCGGAGGGCTACGACTATCCGAGCTTCATCGCGATGGACCAGCCCCGGCATTCGGCACAGCGCAAGACGGTGTCGCCGATGTTCACGCCAACGCATCTGGACGAGCTGGCGAAGCTGATCCGCCAGCGCTCGCAGACCGTGCTGGACAACCTGCCGCGCAACGAGACCTTCAACTTCGTCGAGCACGTCTCGATCGAGCTGACGACGCAGATGCTCGCGACGCTGTTCGACTTCCCCTGGGAGGAGCGGCGCAAGCTGACGCGCTGGTCGGACGTTTCGACCGCGCTGCCCAAGAGCGGCATCGTGGCTAGCGCCGAAGAGCGCCGCCGCGAGATGGACGAATGCTATGCCTACATGTCCAGGCTCTGGAACGAGCGCGTCAACTCGGCACCCCGCAACGATCTGCTGTCGCTGATGGCCCATAACGACGCCACGCGCCACATGGACCCCGACAATCTCATGGGCAACATCATCCTGCTCATCGTCGGCGGCAACGACACCACGCGCAACACCATGACCGGCTCGGTGCTGGCACTGAACGAGAACCCGGAGCAGTACGACAAACTCCGCGCCAATCCGGAGCTGATCGACTCCATGGTGCCGGAAGTGATCCGCTGGCAGACGCCGCTGGCGCATATGCGTCGCACCGCGCTTGCCGATACCGAGATCGGCGGCAAGCACATACGCAAGGGCGACCGCGTCGTGATGTGGTACGTCTCGGGCAACCGCGACGACGAGATGTTCGACCAGCCGAACGAGTTCATCATCGACCGCCCGCGCCCGCGCACCCACCTCTCCTTCGGCTTCGGCATCCACCGCTGCGTCGGCATGCGGCTCGCCGAACTGCAGCTCAAGATCGTCTGGGAGGAGATGCTGAAGCGCTTCGACCGCATCGAGGTGGTCGGCGAGCCCAAGCGGATCTATTCGAGCTTCATCAAGGGGTATGAGACGCTGCCGGTGCGGATTCCGGGCTGAGCTCTCTCCGCCGTCATTGCGAGGAGCGAAGCGACGAAGCAATCCAGACCGTCGCCGCGGAAAGATTCCTGGATTGCTTCGCTGCGCTCGCAATGACGAGGTCTTGGATACATAGGCGCGCCACATTCCGGACAGCGAACGCTGCGGCGCGCTGAACCGCTCCCCCTCACCCTGAGGAGCCTGCGAAGCGGGCGTCTCGAAGGGCGAGGCCACCAGCCGGGCCTTCATCCTTCGAGACGCGCGAAGACGCGCTCCTCAGGATGAGGATCAGGCATTGAAGCCCAGCTATAAAATTTCGGCATGACAGCTCGCGCCAGATGCGAAGGCAAGTCGGCGCCTGACTGTTCTACGACATCGGCACATCTAGCTCAATTTGATGTCCCACACGCCGTCCTTGCGGCAGGCGGCGACTTCCTCGCGCAGGAGAGCTGTGACCGCCAGCGAGGCCGTCGAGACCGGCCGATCGATCGGAGAAGCGAAAATGAGCTCGCGCGTCATCGGCTTCGACACGGACGTGGTTTCCAGCCGCCCCTCCGCGACCTCGCCATGGACCGACGAGGGCGGCAGCAGCGCGAAGCCGAGCCCCTCCTCGACCAGGCTGGTGAGCACGCGGAAGGAATCCGCCTCGAGCTGGACGTTGAGCTTGATCTTGCGCTGGGCGGCCGCGTGCTCGATCAGCGCGCGGAGGCCGTGGGAATGAGAGGGCAGCACCAGCCGCTGCCGCAGCAGCCAGCCGATGTCGACGCTCTTCTTGCGCGAAAGGCCGCAGCCGCGCGGCCCGACCGCGACGATGTTGTCGCGCCCCAGGCTCTGCACGTTGAGATGCAGATCGGCGGAGCGGCCGTAGAGGATGGCGAGATCCATCTCGCCGCGATGCAGCCATTCGACCAGATGGCCGCTGTAGCTCTCGACGATGCGCAGCGAGATGCCGGGAAACTTCTCGACGCAGCGCCGCGCAAAGCGCGCCGACAGCACGCAGCTGACGGTCGGAACGAGGCCGAGCACGACTTGGCCCGAAGGCGGCCCTTGGGACGACTGGATGTCGTCGCGGATCTGGTCGATCTGCCGCACGATGCCGGAGGTGCGCGCCAGCAGCAGCCGGCCGGCTTCGGTCAGCACCATGCCCCGGCCGTTGCGGGTGAAGAGTTCAGTGCGCAGCTCGTGTTCCAGCAGCTTGATCTGCCTGGAGAGCGCTGGCTGCGCCACGCGCAACGTGTCGGACGCCTTGGAGAGGCTGCCGAGCTCCGCCACGCAACTGAAGGTCCTGAGCTGCCGGAAATCCATGCTTGCCAATCCTGGAAGGCTGCTTCATACGCTATAACAAATGAGCATAGGGGGCTGGCGTTGTTTTCACAACGCCAAGGGATTGCCGGCGTTATCTTAACTGCCGCTAGGAACGGGAAACGCCATGAGCGAAGAACACCACACCGAAGATTACGCCGACATCCGCGAAGCCGTCGCAAAGCTCTGCGCGCAGTTTCCCGGCGAATATTGGCGCAAGCTCGATCGCGAGATGGCCTATCCGAAGGCCTTCGTTGACGCGTTGACCGAGGCCGGCTATCTCTCGGTGCTGATCCCCGAGGAATATGGCGGCGCGGGCCTGAAGCTGTCGGCCGCGGCGGCGATCCTGGAAGAGATCCAGCGTGCGGGCTGCAACGGCGGCGGCTGTCATGCCCAGATGTACACGATGGGCACCGTGCTGCGCCACGGCAATGCCGAGCAGAAGGCGAAGTACCTGCCGAAGATCGCGAGCGGCGAGTTGCGCCTGCAGGCCTTCGGCGTCACCGAGCCGACCAGCGGCACCGATACCTCCTCGCTGAAGACGTTCGCGCGCAAGGACGGCAATGACAGCTACATCGTCAACGGCCAGAAGATCTGGACCAGCCGCGCCGAGCATTCCGACCTGATGGTGCTGCTGGCGCGCACCACGCCGAAGGAGCAAGTCAAGAAGCGCACCGACGGCCTGTCGGTGTTCATTGTCGACATGCGCGAGGCCAAGAACAACGGCCTTGAGATCCGCCCGATCCGCACCATGATGAACCACGCCACCACCGAAGTGTTCTTTACCGACATGAAGGTGCCGGCTGAGAACCTGATCGGCGAGGAAGGCAAGGGTTTCCGCTACATCCTCTCCGGCATGAATGCCGAGCGCATCCTGATCGCCGCCGAATGCGTCGGCGACGCCAAATGGTTCATCGCCAAGGCGACGAACTACGCCAAGGAGCGCGCCGTGTTCGGCCGGCCGATCGGCCAAAATCAAGGCATCCAGTTCCCGATCGCCAAGGCCTATGCCTCGATGCGCGCGGCCGAGCTGATGGTGAAGGAAGCGACGCGCAAATACGAGGCCGGGCTCGACTGCGGCGCGGAGGCCAACATGGCCAAGATGCTGGCGGCCGATGCGTCCTGGGAAGCGGCGAACGCCTGCATCCAGACTCATGGCGGCTTCGGCTTTGCCGAGGAATACGACGTCGAGCGCAAGTTCCGCGAGACGCGGCTGTACCAGGTGGCGCCGATCTCGACCAACCTCGTGCTCTCCTTCGTCGCCGAGCACGTGCTCGGCATGCCGCGCTCGTACTGAGGTCCGGCCATGGGAGCACTTGACGGGATCAGGGTGATCGCGGTCGAGCAGGCGGTCGCGGCGCCGTTCTGCTCCTCGCGCCTGGCGGATGCCGGCGCGGAGGTGATCAAGATCGAGCGGCCCGAAGGCGATTTCGCCCGCGGCTATGACGCGGCGGCCAAGGGCCAGAGCAGCTATTTCGTCTGGCTCAACCGCGGCAAGCAATCGGCCGTGGTCGATCTCACGACGGCGGAAGGCCGCGCCGAGCTGGAAAAGCTGATCGCCGGCGCCGACGTGCTGATCCAGAACCTGAAGCCGGGCTCGATGGACAAGCTCGGCTTCTCCCGCGAGCGGCTCTTGAAGGACTATCCGAAGCTGATTTCGTGCACCATCACCGGCTATGGCGACGACGGCCCCTATGCGCATCGCAAGGCCTACGACTTGCTGATCCAGGCCGAGAGCGGGCTTGCCTCGATCACCGGAAACCCTGATGGCGCCTCGCGCGTCGGCATGTCGATCGTGGACGTGGCAACCGGCGCCACCGCGCATGCCGCGATCCTGGAGGCGCTGATCGCGCGCGGGCGCACCGGCAGGGGCGCCGACATCCGCATCTCCATGTTCGACGTGATGGCGGACTGGTGCACGGTGCCGCTACTCAACTCCGAGGCCGGCAATCCGCCCAAGCGCATGGGCCTGCGCCATCCCTCGATCGCGCCCTATGGCGTGTTCACCTCGAAGGACGGCAAGGACATTTTGATCTCGATCCAGAGCGAGCGCGAGTGGAAGACGCTGTGCGCCAAGGTGCTGGATCAACCCGATTTGCCCGCCGATCCGCGCGTCGCCAACATGGTCGAGCGCGTGCGCAACCGCGACTTCACCGACACGACGGTCGCGGACATCTTCGGCAAGATGACGCGCGACGAGCTGTTGAAGCGGCTATCGGACGCCGACATCGCCTTTGCCGAGGTCAACACCATGGCCGATCTCGCCAAGCATCCGCATCTGCGCCGCATCGAGGTCGACACGCCGAACGGCCGTGTCAGCTATCCCGCGCCGGCGCCGATCATCATCGGCGAGGCGCGCAGCTACGGCGCCGTGCCCGCGATCGGCGAACGTCCATCGAGGAAGTAACAAGAGCGAGGGCGTCATGACCGAGAAGCTCGACATCGATCACTTGCGGCAATGGATCGGCCGCAGCACGGAGGCGACCGACATCGTCACCGCGCAGCTCGTGATGGGCCTGCGCGCGACACTGTTCCAGGACGTCGGCGAGCCCAGGAAGGGTGACGCCGCGCCGTTCACGGTGCATTGGTGCCTGGCGCAGCCGGTGTTTCCGATGTCGATGCTCGGGCCCGACGGCCACCCGACCCGCGGCGGCTTCCTGCCGCCGGTGCCGCTGCCACGCCGGATGTGGGCCGGCGGCGAGATCGAGTTCTTGCAACCGCTGCGCGTCGGCGATGAATCGACACGGACCTCCCGTATCGCCGATGTGCAGGTGAAATCAGGCTCGACCGGCACGCTGTGCTTCGTCTCGGTCGAGCACAGCATTTCCTCGCCGCGCGGCACCGCCATCCGCGAGCGGCAGGACATCGTCTATCGCGAGATGACCGGCAGCGCGCCGACAAGCGCGAAGGCCTCGCCTCCGCCGCCGAAGGCGCAGCACCGCGAGACCCACGTCTCCGATCCCGTGCTGCTGTTCCGCTATTCCGCCCTGACCTTCAACGGCCACCGCATCCATTACGACCGCGACTACGTCACCAAGGTCGAGGGTTATCCGGGCCTGATCTTCCACGGCCCGCTGCAGGCGGCACTGATCATCGAGATGGCGGCCAAGCTTCGCGGCGGCAAGGCGCCGAAGAAGTTCAGCTATCGCGGCCTGCAGCCGCTGTTCGAGGGCAGCGAGTTCTCGGTCAATGCCAACGAGACCGCTGATGGCATGGAGCTGTGGACCGCGAATGCGGAGGGGCAGCCGACCATGAAGGGCACGGCGGTGTGGTGAGCTCCGTCCGCATCGTTGCGAACAGCGATGTAGGAAGTTAGACCCTCACCCTGAGGAGCGCGCCCTTCGCGCGCGTCTCGAAGGGCGAGGCCGCCAACCGGGCCTTCATCCTTCGAGACGCGCGAAGACGCGCTCCTCAGGATGAGGAATAAGAAGGGGACGGAAACCATGGCCAAGAACGGCAAGAGCGGCAGCAAGTCCGTCACCGTCAAGCAGGCGACGCTCGACCTGCTGCGCGCCTTCGGCATCACAAAAGTGTTCGGCAATCCCGGCTCGACCGAGCTGCCGTTCCTCTCCGACTGGCCCGATGACATCGACTACGTGCTGGCGCTGCAGGAAGCCTCCGCCGTCGGCATGGCCGACGGCTACGCGCAGGCGACGCGCAATGCCGGTTTCGTCAATCTGCATTCGGCGGCCGGCGTCGGCAATGCGCTCGGCAACATCTACACCGCGCATCGCAACCAGACGCCGCTCGTGATCACCGCAGGCCAGCAGGCGCGCTCGATCCTGCCGCTGCAGGCATTCCTCTATGCCGAGCGCGCCTCCGAATTTCCGCGTCCTTACGTCAAGTACAGCGTCGAGCCGGCGCGGCCCGAGGACGTGCCGGCCGCGATCGCGCGGGCCTATTACACCGCGATGCAGCCGCCGTGCGGGCCGACCTTCGTATCGATCCCGATCGACGACTGGACCCATGCCACCGCGCCGGTGGAAGCGCGCAAGGTCAGCCGCGAGATCGGCCCAGAGCCTGAGGCGATGAAGGCGCTGGTCGCGGCGCTCGCCAGCGCAAAGCACCCTGCCCTTGTGGTCGGCCCCGGCGTCGACCGCGCCGGCGCGGTGGACCTGATGGTGCGCGTGGCCGAAAAGGCCAAGGCGAGCGTCTGGGTCAGCCCGTTCTCCGCGCGCTGCTCCTTCCCGGAGCGGCATCCGCAATTCGCCGGCTTCCTGCACGCCTCGCCGGCGCAGCTGTCCGACGCGCTGCGCGCGCACGACCTCGTCGTCGTGATCGGCGCGCCGGTGTTCACCTTCCATGTCGAGGGCCATGCCGCGATCTTCGACGGTGGCGCGAGCATCTTCCAGATCACCGACGATGCGGACGCCGCTGCGGTGACGCCGGTCGGCACCAGCATCATCGCAACCATGAAGCCGGCGCTGAGCCTGCTGCTCGAGCTGCTGCCGGAGAGCAAGCGCGCCACACCCAAGGGCCGCACGCTGCCGCCGGCACCGCAGGCCGCCGATCCGCTGCCGGTCGAGTTCCTGCTGCATTCGCTGTCGCAGGCGATGCCGGACGGCGCCTCGCTGGTCGAGGAAGTGCCCTCTCACCGGCCGGCGATGCAAAAGTTTCTGCCGATGCCGGGCCAGGACAGTTTCTATACCATGGCGAGCGGCGGCCTCGGCTATTCGCTGCCCGCCGCCGTCGGCATGGCGCTCGGCAAGCCGAAGCAGCGCACGGTGTGCCTGATCGGCGACGGTTCGGCGATGTATTCGATCCAGGCGCTGTGGACTGCCGCGCAGCGCAAGCTGCCGCTCACTGTCGTCGTCATCAACAATTCCGGCTACGGCGCGATGCGCTCGTTCAGCCAGGTGATGCAGGTGCGCAACGTGCCCGGGCTGGAGCTGCCGGGGATCGACTTCGTCCGGCTCGCCGAAGGAATGGGCTGCCATGCGGTGCGGGTCACGAAGGCCGCGGAGCTCGGCGAGGCGCTGAAGCGCGGCATGGCCTATGCAAGCACGAGCCTGATCGAGGTCGTCGTGGATTCCGCGGTGCCGGTGCTGTACGGGCAGAAGCATTGAGCCTGTCGTAGCCCGGATGAGCGAAGTGATATCCGGGGGGCTGCACCAAAGGTCCCGGATGTCGCTTCGCTCATCCGGGCTACGCCACTACGACGCCAGAAATCCGCCGTCCGCCGCCAGCACGTGCCCGACCACATAGGATGACGCGTCGGACGACAGCCAGACCACGGCCTCCGCCACCTCCTCCGGGGTCCCCATCCGCCGCAGCGGCAGGCCGGCGCTCACCGTCGCGACGTCGCCGACACCGGCGCGCAGCATCATGTCGGTGACGACACGACCCGGCGCGATCGCGTTGATGCGGATGCCGCGCGGGGCGTTCTCCAGCGCCGCCGAGCGCGTCAGCGAAATCGCGGCGGCCTTCGAGGCCGAATAGAGCGAGAAGCCGGGATTGGGATTGCGCACGCCGCTGACGGAGGCGTTGACCACGATGCTGCCGCGCCCCTGCGCCAGCATGACAGGCAATTGATGGCGCAGGCACAGGAACAGCGCCCGGACATTGGTGTCGAACACGCTGTCGTAGATCTCGGTGCCCTGCTCCTCCAGCGGCGCCCGCCGTTCCTGGAAGCCGGCGTTGTTGAAGGCGACGTCGAGCCGGCCACAGCGTTCGACGGCCGTGCGGACCAACCGCTCGACCTCGGCCTCGCGCGTGATGTCGGTCTGGAGCGCAATCGCCGCCGTGCCGAGCTCGCGGCATGACGCGGCGGTCGCCTCGATCTCGGCCTCGCGGCGGCCCGCGACCAGGATCGCTTCGGCACCCTCGGATGCCATCCGCAGCGCGGTGGCGCGACCGATGCCGCTGCCGCCGCCGGTGATCAGGCAGACCTTGCCCGTCATTCGCATCGTCGGCAAAGCTCCGCTCATGGTCGACTCCAAGACGCTTGCGCGCGCCGTTGCGCCCATATAGTTGTATGGTACAACTATATGCCGGGAGTCAAGGATGGCCGAGCTTTCGCTGATCGACGACATCCGCGCCGCCTCGCGCCTGATGGTGCGCGAGCTCGGCTTCATGGATGCGACGGTGGCGGCATCGGACTATCCGCCGTCCGCCGTCCACACCATCCTGGAGATCGGGATCCGCGGGCCCATGACCTCCGGCGAGCTCGGCGATTTCCTGCGTCTGGAGAAATCCAGCATCAGCCGCCTGGTGCGCAAGCTGATCGATTGCGGCGAGCTGCGCGAGACGCCGGACGAGCTCGACGCCCGCAGCAAGCTATTGTCGCTCACGGCGAAGGGCCGGCGCACGCTGGAGGCGCTGCATGCGTTCGGGCGGCAGCAGGTGCGTGGTGCGCTGGCGGCGCTGACGGAAGCCGAGCAACGCAAGGTGCGCGAGGGCATGATGCTCTACGCGCGGGCGCTGCGGCAGAGCCGGGTGGAGGATGAGATGGCGCCGGTGGTGTGACCTCAACCTCGGTGTCATCGCCCGCGAAGGCGGGCGATCCAGTACTCCGAGGCGGTTGTGATTGAGTCGAGAGGCCGCGGCGTACTGGATGCCCCGCCTTCGCGGGGCATGACAGCGTCAATCGGGGCGACAGCCTCCGCCCTACTTCCCGAACTCTTCCCGCATCCTGGCCTGGATCTTGGCCATGCCGCCGATCCAGCGGTCGTAGTTTTCGGTCTTCTTGCGCATGTAGCCGAGCACCTGGGGATGCGGCAGGATCAGGAACGTCTCCTGCTCAAGGCCGGCGAGCACGTCTTTCGCCACCTGCTCGGGCGTGAGGTCGCCGTCGCCGGATTGCGGGCCCTTCGGGATCGAGCGCAGCATGTTGGTGTCGACGCCCTGCGGGCAGAGGATCGAGACCTTGATGTTGTGGGCCTTGTGCGAGATCGCGAGATTCTCGGCAAAGCCCACCGCGGCGTGCTTGGTCGTCGAATAGGCCGGGCTGCCGACCTGCGACAGCAGACCCGCGGCCGAGACGGTGTTGAGGAAATAGCCGCCGCCGCGCGCCTTCATGCGCGGGACGAGATGCCGCGCCGCGTAGACATGGGCCATGACGTGGATCGCCCAGCTGCGCTGCCACGGCTCGTCGGAGGCGCCGCCGGCATTTTCCGACATCGGATCGAAGCCGCCGCCGATGCCGGCATTGGAGCAGAACAGGTCGATAGGACCGAACTGCCGTTCGGTCTCCTCGATAACATGCGCAATGTCTTTCTCCTGCGCGACGTCGCATTTGAAGGCCGCGCCATTCACCATGGCGGCGACCGCCCTGGCATTGGCAGCATCCATATCCGCGACGACGACCTTGGCCGCGCCCGCATTGTCAAACGCCTCGCACAGCGCCTTGCCGATGCCGTTTGCGCCGCCCGTGACGACCACCACCTTGCCGGTCACCTGCATGCGACGTCTCCTCTTGTCTCATACCGCTTTACACCGCGCTGCTTATTCCGCGGCGCGGAGCTTGTTCAGCTCAACACGAGGTCGAGCACCGCGGTATAATGGCATGCCGCGCCGGCCAAGACAAAGCCGTGCCAGATCGCATTCTGGAAGCGCAGCCGCCGCCAGGCGTGGAAAATCACGCCGAAGCTGTAGAGCACTCCGCCGGCCAGGATGAAGCCCAGCACCAGCGCCGGCAACGCTCGGACCACGGCATCGTAGAGCATCACGCCGCTCCAGCCCATCGCAAGATAAATGCCGACCGAGACGCGGTCGAAGCGACCGGGGTAGCAAAGCTTGAGCACGATGCCGAGAACGGCGACGCACCAGACGCCGGCGAGCAGCACCAGCGCGAACCCGCTGTCCTTCACCTCCAGGATGAACGGCGTGTAGGTCGCGGCGATCAGGAGATAGATCGCGGAATGGTCGAACCGGCGCAGCAGCCATTTGGCCGGCGACACCGGCCAGAGGTTATAGGTCGCCGACAGCACCAGCATCGAGAGCAGGCCGGCGATGTAAATCGAGACGCCGACGACGTCGGTCGCGTCGGCATAGATCGCCGTCAGCACCACCAGCACGGTGGCCGCGACGATGCCGGCGAGCACCCCGATCGCGTGGATGATGCCGTCGGCGATGAGCTCGGCGCGGTCGTAGTGCCAGCCCATCGCGTCGGCCGCGGCGTGGACAGAGCTGGATGCAAGCTGTTTCAGTTGGAAGACGGTCATGGCAATCCGCAAAATGAGGTAGTGCCCTCTGCTATGGGTGTTTGGGGATCGGCGCGTCGTTCAAACGGCTGACTGGCCGACAAAGGCGGTGGAAGTATGGAGCTTGATTTTCCCCACGCAATTGCCACTTTTGTGATCGGCCGCACATTCCTCCCGCCCCGGATCCTCTAACGTTCATATGGCATTCAGTTTCCAGGATATGGTCGAAGAGGCGCGGCTGTCTGCGCAGGCGCTGATCGACTATGGCGAGCACTTCTTCAATCCGACGGTGCGGTTAGGCGTTACCGGCCTGTCGCGGGCCGGCAAGACCGTGTTCATCACCGCGTTGATCCACGGCCTCACCCGCGGCGGCCGGTTTCCGGTGTTCGACGCCTATGCCTCAGGCCGGATCGCGCGGGCGCATCTGGCGCCGCAGCCCGACGATGCCGTGCCGCGCTTCGCCTATGAGAGCCATCTGCGCGCGCTGGTCGAGGAACGGCGCTGGCCGAATTCGACCGTCGACATCAGCGAGCTCAGGCTCGTCATCGACTATCAGCGCCCGAACGGCGCCGATCGCACTCTGACACTCGACATCGTCGACTATCCCGGCGAATGGCTGCTCGACCTGCCGCTGCTGCAGAAGAGCTTTGAACAATGGTCGGCGGAGAGCCTCGCCTTGTCGCGCGAGGCGCCGCGCGCGCATCTCGCCGGCGAATGGCACGCCCATCTCGCGACGCTCAAGCCCGAGGCGCGCGAGGACGAGCAGGCGACGCTCGCCGCTGCGAAGCTCTTCACCGACTATTTGCGCGCCTGCCGCGACGAGCGTTTCGCGATGAGCCTGCTGCCGCCAGGCCGCTTCCTGATGCCCGGCAATCTCGCAGGCTCCCCGGCGCTGACCTTTGCGCCGCTCGAGGTGCCCATCGGCGGGCACGCGCCGGAGGGATCGCTATGGGCGATGATGGTGCGCCGCTATGAGGCCTACAAGGACGTCGTGGTGCGGCCGTTCTTCCGCGATCATTTTGCCCGGCTCGATCGCCAGATCGTGCTGGCCGACGCGCTCGCCGCGTTCAACTCCGGTCCCGAGGCGCTGCACGATCTCGAAGCCGCGCTCGCCGGCATTCTCGATTGCTTCAACATCGGCCGTAGCACCCTGCTCTCCAGCCTGTTCCGGCCGCGCATCGACCGCATTCTGTTCGCGGCGACCAAGGCGGACCATCTGCATCATTCCAGCCACGACCGGCTCGAGGCCGTGCTGCGCCGCGCCGTCTCGGGCGCCGTTGCGCGCGCGGAAAGCACCGGCGCTTCCATCGACGTGGTTGCGCTGGCCGCCGTGCGCGCCACGACAGAAGCGCAGGTCGCGCGCGGCCGCGACAAATTGCCGTCGATCCTGGGAACGCCGGCCGCCGGCGAGAGCGCCGGCGGCGAGTTCTTCGACGGCAACACGGAAGTGGCGACCTTTCCGGGTGACCTGCCGCTGGATCCCGAACCGCTGTTCAACGGCCGTGATGCGTTCCGCGGCCTCGCGACCGAGGCTGCCGAGAGAAGCGATTTCCGCTTCCTGCGCTTCCGCCCGCCAACACTCGAGCGCGAAGGCACCGAGCCGCCGACGCTGCCTCACATCCGCCTCGACCGCGCCCTGCAGTTCCTGATCGGAGACAAGCTCGCATGAACGACCGATCGAAGCCACGGCGGCCGGCGACGTTCCGGCTCGACGATCCCGGCGTCGTCGTCACCGAAGCCGACGAGACGGCGCGGCTCGGCCGCGCCACCATCCAGATCACGCCGGAGCATGATCCGCAGGCGCTGCCGGTGCCGATCGAGGCGGCGCGGCCGGCGCGTCGCGGCTTTCCCTGGGGCACGCTGTTCTGGTCGGGGCTTGCCGGGCTGACACTGCTCGGCACCGGGCTCGGCGTAGTCCATCTGATCGAGGATCTGTTCGCACGCAGCGAAACGCTCGGCTTTGTCGGCCTCGCTTTCGCCTCCGTCACCGCGCTGGCGCTTGCCGTGGTGATCGGACGCGAAGCGTTTGGCCTCGCGCGTCTTGCCACGATCGAGCAATTGCATCAGCGCGCAGCCGCCGTCCTTGCCAGCGACGACCGCAAGGAGAGCCGCGTGATCGTGCAGGACCTGCTCAAGATCGCGCACCAGAACCCGCAGCTCGCGCGCGCGCGCGCGACGCTGGAGAGCCACACCGGCGAGATCATCGACGGCGCCGACATGATCCGGCTCGCCGAGCGCGAGTTGATGTCGCCGCTCGATGCGGAGGCGCGGCGGCTGGTGTCGTCGGCCGCGCAAAAGGTTTCGATCGTCACGGCGGTGAGCCCGCGCGCCGCGATCGACGTGCTGTTCGTGTTCGTCGCTGCGCTGCGCCTGATCCGCCAGCTTGCTTTTCTCTATGGCGGCCGCCCCGGCGCGCTCGGCATGATCCGCCTGCTGCGCCACGTCATCGCCCATCTCGCCATCACCGGCGGCATGGCCGCGAGCGACAGCCTGGTGCAGCAGATGCTCGGCCACGGCATTGCGGCGAAGCTGTCGCAGCGGCTCGGCGAAGGCGTGCTGAACGGCTTGCTGACGGCGCGACTCGGCCTCGCCGCGATCGACGTCACGCGCCCGCTGCCCTTCGCGGCGCTGCCGCCGCCGAAGCTGTCGGACCTCGCGACGGATCTGCTGCGGAAGAAGGATGGGGAAGAGTAGCGGCTCTTTTCGCCTCTCCCCGCTCGCGGGGAGAGGCCGGAGCGCATCGAAGATGCGATCCGGGTGAGGGGGACTCTCCGCGTGTCCAACTATCACCGTCTCCGCGGAGACTCCCCCTCACCCCAACCCTCTCCCCGCAAGCGGGGAGAGGGAGAAGAGGGCCAGCACCTTCCACTGAAACAGCGGCGAGTCCTTCGGCGGTGACAGCTCCGGGGTCCAGCCGGAGAGCTTTTCAATCGCGTAGGTATCCATCACGAGGCCGCGCCAGCGGCGTTCGACCTGACCGAGCTGTTCGCGTTTCGCCGGAATGTTCTGCCACAGCGACGAACGGTTGTCCGGCTCGCGGCCGACATAGATGCCGGCGTGGCCCTTGATCCGGTCCATGCCGGGATCGGCGAAATCCTGGAAGCGGCCGCGTTCGTTGATCTCGATGACGGGCACGCGCCCACGGAAAAGCCAACGCATCATGGCGTAGGTGCGATAGTCCGTGGTGGCGATCCAGGTCGCGCCGGTCTCGTCCAGTGCAGCTTGCGCGCGCGCGGCGACCTGCTCATAGCCGGCCTCGGCGCCGATCGGATCGATCCTGCCGAGCAGGTTCCATGGCGCGGCGACGTAATAGAGGAACACGATCACGACGAAGGCGATGCCGGAGACGATTGCGGTCCTCGCCCAGAACAGCGACGATCTCAGCATGCGCGCCGACCAATCCTCCTTCATCATCGCCACGAGGTTCACGGCGGCAGCGGCGAAGCCGACCGGCCACATGAACATCGGCCAGGTGTCGCCGACCCGGAGCGTGGTCGACTTCGCCAGGAAATACAGGAACGGCACCAGCACCGCGGTCGACAACAGGATCGCGACCGGCTCGCGCGTGCGATAGCCGCGCCACGCCGTCAGCACCAGTCCGGTCAGCACCACCGGCAGCATGACGAAGCCGACCAGGCCGAATTGCAGGCCGATGTAATCGCCGATGGTACGCAGCGAGATGCCGTAATTGGCGGTCGCCCGCACGCCCTGGAATCGGAACGAGGCCCAATCGTGCTGCGCATTCCAGATCAGCACCGGCGAGAACACGAGGGTGGCAACCAGCACGGCGAGATAAGGATAGGGGCTGCGCAACCAGCGCCAGCGCCAATCCGGCACCAGCAGAAAGGCGGCGACTGCCGGCGCGAACATGATCGCGGTGAATTTCGACAGCATCGAGAGGCCGGCGAACAGGCCGGCCGCCAGCCACCAGCGTCCGTCGCCGCTCTGCGACAGCCGCACCAGCGACCACATCATCGCCACCGCAAACGGGATCATGGCGACGTCGGGCGCGACCTTGGCCATCAGCAGGCCGTAATAGAGCGCGGCCTCCGGCATCAGCACCGCGAACATCACCGCGCGCGCATCGTGGGTGAGGCGGCGGACGATGTCGGCCAGCAACAGCTGCGTCAGCAGCATCGCGACGATGCCGCCGAAGCGGACACCGAGCGGCGTGTCGCCGAAGATCGCAGTACCGAGGCGGATCAGCCAGGCGATCCCCGGGGGATGATCGAGGAAGCTGAGCGCGCCCTCCTTCGACCAGGTCCAGTAATAGGCCTCGTCGGTGCGCAGCTCGATCGCGGAGGCGTAGACGATGCGGAGCAGCGTCATCGCGGCGATGACGAGCACGGCAACAAGGATGGGACGGCGTTCGGCGCCGTCTGGCTTCACGGGGATATCGGCAGCGATCGTCACGGCCGCGCTTTTCGCCAACCTCGGAGGGGGAGTCAATGCGGGGATGGGCAGCGGCGATCCAGCCCCGACGCGGACGCCGTAGGGTGGGCAAAGCGCAGCGTGCCCACGCCGTGCATAAACGGATAGACTCGGTGGGCACGGCGCTTTGCGCCTTTGCCCACCCTACGATTTCTGGGGGCGCTTGTCCGGGACGACGGCGGTGTGTGGGGCTCCCTCCCAGGCATGTGATCCCGAACCTGTCCACCCCCGGAATTAACCGCTAGGCTGGCTGTTCTCCTTCGTGAACTGATACAACCGAATCATGGCCACCGCTGCTGCACAGATGTCCGAGCTCGTCCGCGCGACCAGCGTGCGGCAGGTGCGGCTCGTCTGCGGCGTGATCCTGTTCTGCTATGTGATCAGTCATTTCCTCAACCATGCGCTCGGCAATATCTCGGTCGAGGCCATGGAGGCCGGGGTCACCTACCACACCCTGTTCTGGCAGTTCCTGCCCGTCACACTCGTGTTCTACACCGCCGCGCTCACGCATATGGGGCTCGGCATCTACGCGCTGTATCAGCGCCGCCAGTTCCGCTGGCGGACGATCGAGCCGCTGCAGCTCGCGCTGGGCCTGAGCATCCCCGCATTGGTCATGGGGCACGTGGTCGGGGTGCGGCTCGGCTACACGCTGTACGATCACCAGAAGCTCTACCCGCCGGAGCTCTATCTGTTCTTCGTCGCCGCGCCCGGCCGGCTCTGGCAGATGACGATCCTGCTCGTGATCGCCTGGGTCCATGGCTGCATCGGCATCTATTTCTGGCTGCGCCTCAAACCGTTCTTCACGCGCGCCGCGCCCTATCTGCTCGCCGCCGCCGTGCTGATCCCGACGCTGTCGCTGCTCGGCATCTACCAGGGCGGCCGCAACGTCGCGTTCGAAGCCGATGACAGGGAGTGGCGCGCGCAGAATCTCACCCGACGCCAGGTCGGCACCACGGCCGAGGCCGCGACGCTCGATCGCATCACCGGCGGCTTCACCATCGCCTATTTCGGGCTGCTGGGCCTGGCGCTGGCGGCGCGCGGCGTGCGCGCCTGGCGCGAGCGGCGCGGCGGCATGGTCGCGCTGTCCTATGGCAACGGCAAGACGGTGCGGGTCCCCAAAGGCCTCTCCGTGCTGGAAGCGAGCCTGCGCCACAATCTGCCGCATGCCAGCGTCTGCGGCGGCCGCGCCCGCTGCTCGACCTGCCGCATCCGGATCATCGGCGATCATGCCACCCTGCCCGAGCCGTCGCAGCGCGAGGCCTTCGTGCTGACCCGCGTCGGCACCAACGATCCCTCGATCAGGCTGGCCTGCCAGTTGCGGCCGACGTCGGATCTCTCCTTCTTCCAGCTCTTCACCCCGCAGACGTCGGCGGCGACAGCGCATGCCTCCGCGCCGGCGAGCATCGGCCAGGAGCGCTATCTCGTCAGCCTGTTCGTGGACATGCGCGGCTCGACGCAGCTCGCCGAGAAGCGGCTGCCGTTCGACACCGTGTTCATCGTCAACCGCTTCCTCGGCGCGGTGTCGCAGGCCGTGATCGAGAATGGCGGCCAGCCGAACCAGTTCGTCGGCGACGGCATGCTGGCGCTGTTCGGGCTGACCGCCGATCCGCAAACCGCCTGCCGGCAGGCGCTGAAGGCGGCAAGCGGCATCGCCACGCAGATCGACGAACTGAATCAGCTCCTGAGCCATGATCTTCGCCAGCCGATCCGCTTCGGCATCGGCATTCACGGCGGCGAGGTCATCATCGGCGACATCGGCTATCGCGATCACATCGTCTTCACGGCGCTGGGCGATGCCGTCAACGTCGCCGCCCGCCTCCAGGACATGACCAAGACGCTGGCCTGCGAGGCGATCGTCTCGGACGAGATCCGCCGTAGCGCGGGTCTCGCCGACGATGCCTTGCCGCACCAGGAGGTCGCGATCCGCGGCCGCGACGAGCCGATGGCGGTGCGGGTGGTGGCGGATGCACGGGAGCTGGCGGCGCTGGTCGATCGCAGCGAGCGCGTCGCGGCGTAAGGTGTGAGCCCCGGAGGCGCTGCGCTCCCTCCCCCGCTTGCGGGGGAGGGTTGGGGAGAGGGTGCTTCCGCAATGAGACCGTCCCCTAGAGGAGAAAGCCCACCCGGCGTGCTCGGGACGATGCTTCGCATCGCCCGGCGCGCAGGACAGGTGCACCGTCGCCGCCGCTACAGTTCGACTCAATTCACTGCCACCGCGTAACACCGGCCTGCTGCGACGCAGCGGCATGGGCCTGCTGCGAAAGCACGAATTGACTTCGTTCCGATCGTTGCAACAGATGAGCGCGGGTCCGCGGTGATGGCCGCTGACAGAAGAAAGGCTCCGGGAGGAGACGAGGATGTTCGATCGACGCGACCTGCTCAAGGGAGCGGGCTTGACCGCTCTTGCGGCCACACTGAATGCCACGAGGGCGTCGGCCCTCGAAACCGTCACGCTTCCGTTCGCCAACGGCGAACGGCCGCTGGTGAAATACCCGCAGAAGCGGCCGATGATCGGCCTCACCAGCCGGCCGCCGCAGCTCGAGACGCCGTTTGCGATCTTCAACGACGGTCCGATCACGCCGAACAACGCGTTCTTCGTGCGCTATCACCTCTCCGATCTGCCCTACGATCTGGATCCCGACAAATTCACGCTGGAGGTCAAGGGCAAGGTCGACAAGCCGCTCAAACTTTCGCTGAAGGACATCCGGAAGATGAAGGCGACGGAGATCGTCGCCGTCGCGCAGTGCTCCGGCAACAGCCGCGGCTTCTTCGAGCCGCGCGTCGCCGGCGGCCAGCTCGCCAACGGCGCCATGGGCTGCGCGCGCTGGCGCGGCGTGCCGCTGAAAGCCGTGCTGGAGATGGCCGGCGTGCAGAGCGGCGCCAAGCAGGTCACCTTCAACGGCATGGACGGGCCGGTCAGCGACAAGACGCCTGACTTCGTCAAGGCGCTCGACATCGATCACGCCAATGACGGCGAGGTCATGCTGGCCTACGGCATGAACGGCGAGGATCTGCCGTTCCTCAACGGCTTCCCGCTGCGCCTGATCGTGCCCGGCTATTACGGCACCTACTGGGTCAAGCACCTCAACGAGATCACCGTCATCGACAATGTCTATGACGGCTTCTGGATGAAGTCGGCCTATCGCATTCCGGATACACCGAACAACGCGGTTGAGCCCGGCACCGCGCCGAAAGCGACCATCCCGATCAACCGCTTCACCATACGCTCCTTCATCACCAGCGTGCCTGACGGCGCCAAGCTGAAGGCGGGAGCTGTGACCCTGCGCGGCATCGCCTTTGACGGCGGCAAGGGCATCAGGGAGGTCCAGGTCTCCACCGACGGCGGCAAGAGCTGGGTGAACGCCAAGCTCGGCAAGGATCTCGGCAAATACGCCTTCCGCGAATGGAAGCTGCCGGTGAAGCTTGCGGCGGGCAGCCATGAGCTCAAGGTCCGCGCCACCGGACATGGGGGCGAGACGCAGCCGGACACGCCGCGCTGGAACCCGGCGGGCTATTTGCGCAACGTGGTCGAGACCGTCCATGTGACGGCCGCCTGAGGGAGAATGATCATGCAGCGCACCGTTCTCCTCGCCGTCTCGCTCGGCCTTGTCGCCGCGATGGGTTCGGCACTTGCCGCGCCGGTCAACTACAAGACCCCTGATGAGGTCGCCGCGTTCAAGCCGGGCCCCGGCCTTGAGGTCGTCGAGGGCAATTGCAGCGCCTGCCACTCGGCCGACTACATCAAGACGCAGCCGCCGATGAAGGACAGGAAGGGCTTCTGGCAGGCCGAGGTGACCAAGATGATCAAGGTCTATGGCGCGCCGATCGACGATGCAGATGTCGGCAAGATCGTCGATTACCTGGCCGCGACGTATTGACTGACAGCGCGCAGCACGCGGGCTGTTTGACCGCGAAACGGGCAAAACCGGCAAAAGCGCCGCGAAGTTGAGCGGAATTCGGCGAAATGCCGATGTGGTTTGAGCTACCAAGCCCGCCACATTCCGCGTATCCTGTTAGGACCGAACCGGCCGGTTGGCGGGGACTGGCGGTTCGGAGATCTCGGAGGAAGACCCGCGGAGAAGTCGTGATGGCTAAAGGTACGGTCAAGTGGTTCAACCCGACGAAGGGTTATGGATTTATCCAGCCTGCGTCGGGAGGCAAGGATGTGTTCGTGCATATCTCGGCAGTGCAGAAGGCCGGTCTGTCGACCCTGAACGAGGGACAGACGGTGGAATACGAAGAGATCGCAAACCGGGGCAAGACTTCCGCAGAGAACCTCAAAGTATAAGCCCGCCAGCCTTTGCTGCCTCCCGGATCACCTTCCGGGAGCGGGCCAAGAAAATTTCAGAAGACGGCCAGTGCATTCGACGACAGGCGTTGCGATTGCACGAGGATAGCTATTTTTTCCTGCGAAGACCGCTTGTTCGACGCCGCAGCAACGACAATCGCGACGACATGTCGTCAGCCCACCGGCAACGGTGCGTCGCGCTTGATCTCTTCCATCACCGCATAGGTCCGCGTCTCGCGCACGCCCGGCATCGACAGCAGGGTCTCGCCGAGGAAGCGTCGATAGGCGGACATGTCCGCAAGCCGCGCCTTCACAAGATAGTCGAAGCCGCCGGCAACCATGTGACACTCCAGCACCTCGGGCGCGAGCTTCACCGCGCGCGCAAACCGCTCGAAATTGTCGGGCGTGGTTTTGTCGAGCAGCACTTCGACGAACACCAGAAGGCCAAGGCCGAGCCGATGCGGGTTGAGCCGCGCGCCGTAGCCCTCGACGAAGCCCTCGCGTTGCAGGCGCTTCAGCCGCTCGCCGATCGAGGTCGGCGACAGCCCGATGCGCTCGGCGAGCTCGACATTGGCAATCCGGCCATCCTCCTGTAAAATCGAGAGGATTCTCCGGTCGATGCGATCTAATTCCATAGTTTCCGAGGTCATTTGCCTACCAATCTTCATTTTCTAAGGCAAATGAGCTAGATTGTCTATCGAACTACGGTCACGCGGGCATTATCCTGAATTCAGCCACAGGACACGCCATGCCGAACATCCCGCTTCCCTTTAGCGCCCCCTACGCGCCAGACGATGCCGAGCTCGCCGCGCAGCTGTTACCGGCGTCGCATCTCAGTCCGCCGCGGGAGGCACGGATCGACCGTACCGCGACCCGGCTGATCGAGGCGATTCGCAAGCGCGACGACCGGCTCGGTGGGGTCGAGGACATGCTGCGGGAGTTCGCGCTCTCGACCAAGGAGGGCCTCGCGCTGATGGTGCTGGCCGAAGCGCTGCTGCGCGTGCCGGACGCCCGCACCGCCGACCAGTTCATCGAGGACAAGCTCGGCGAGGGTGACTTCATCCACCACGAGACCAAGTCCACGGCCTTCCTGGTCAACGCCTCGGCCTGGGCACTCGGGCTGTCGGCACGGGTGATCCAGCCCGGCGAGACGCCGGACGGCACCATCGGCCGCCTCGTCAAGCGACTGGGCGCGCCGGCGGTACGCACCGCGACGCGCCAGGCGATGCGGCTGATGGGCAACCATTTCGTGCTGGGCGAGACCATCGAGCAGGCGCTGGAGCGGGCTCAGCCGCGCTCCGGCCAGAAGCCGCGCTATTCCTTCGACATGCTCGGCGAAGGCGCGCGCACGGCGGCTGACGCGAAGCGCTATTTCGATGCCTATGCCAGCGCGATCGAGACCATCGGCAAGGCGGCAGGCACTCATTCCCTGCCCGACCGGCCCGGCATCTCGGTCAAGCTCTCGGCATTGCATCCGCGCTTCGAGGCGATCAGCCGCGCGCGGGTGATGGCCGAGCTGGTGCCGCTGCTGCTCGATCTGGCGCAGCGCGCCAAGGCCCATGACCTCAACTTCACCGTCGATGCCGAGGAAGCCGACCGGCTGGAGCTGTCGCTCGACGTGATCGCAGCAACGCTCGCCGATCCCTCGCTCAAAGGCTGGGACGGATTTGGCCTTGCGATCCAGGCCTATCAGAAACGCGCCGGCGCCGTGATCGACTATGTCGATGCACTCGCGCGCGCGCATGACCGCAAGCTGATGGTGCGCCTCGTCAAGGGCGCCTATTGGGACACCGAGATCAAGCGCGCGCAGGAGCGCGGGCTCGACGGCTATCCCGTGTTCACGCGCAAGGCGATGACGGACCTGAACTACGTCGCCTGCGCGACGAAGCTGCTGGCCTTGCGGCCGCGCATCTTCCCGCAATTCGCCACCCACAACGCGCTGACGGTCGCGACCGTGCTGGAGCTCGCCGCAAGCGGCGGCGGCTTCGAGTTCCAGCGCCTGCACGGCATGGGCGAGGCGCTGTACGAGCAGCTCGCCAAGGACCAGCCTGACATCGCCTACCGCACCTATGCGCCGGTCGGCAGCCATCGCGACCTGCTGGCCTATCTGGTCCGGCGACTGCTGGAGAATGGCGCCAACTCCTCCTTCGTGGCGCAGGCTGCCGATTATCGCGTGCCGGTTACGGCACTGCTGCAGCGGCCGGCGGATGCCATTGTCCGGCCGCAAGCGGCGGCCCATTCCAAGATTTCGTTGCCAGGCGATCTGTTCGCGCCGGAGCGGCGCAATTCGCGCGGCGTCGAATTCGGCGCGCGCCGCGCGCTCGAGCAATTGCTGGCCGACGTGAAGGCCGAAGCTGTGGACCTCAAGCCCATCGCCGATGCCACGCCGGATCAGACCAATGCGGCACTCGCTGCGGCGGTTGCGGGCTTTGCCGCCTGGAGCCGGACGCCGGCAGGCACGCGCGCGGCGGCATTGGAGCAGGCGGCGCATCTGCTGGAGCGCCGCAGCGCCCGCTTCATCGCGCTGCTGCAAGCCGAGGGCGGCAAGACGCTCGACGATGCGCTCTCGGAGCTGCGCGAAGCTGCGGATTTCTGCCGCTATTATGCCGCGCAAGGCCGCAAGCTGTTCGGCGCTGATACCGCGATGCCCGGCCCGACCGGCGAGAGCAATGCGCTCGCGATGCGGGGTCGCGGCGTCTTCGTCGCGATCTCGCCATGGAATTTCCCGCTGGCGATCTTCCTGGGGCAGGTCACGGCCGCGCTGATGGCCGGCAACAGCGTGGTGGCAAAGCCGGCCGAGCAGACGCCGCGCATCGCGCGCGAAGCCGTCGCCCTGCTGCACGAGGCCGGCATCCCCAGAAGCGCGCTGCATCTCGTCACCGGCGACGGCAAGATCGGCGCGATGCTGACGGCGCATCCTGGCATCGCCGGCGTCGTCTTCACCGGCTCGACCGAGGTCGCACGCCTGATCAACCGGACGCTCGCCGCCAAGGACGGGCCGATCGTGCCGCTGATCGCCGAGACCGGCGGCATCAACGCCATGATCGCGGACGCCACCGCGCTGCCCGAGCAGGTCGCCGACGACGTCGTCACCTCCGCGTTCCGTTCCGCCGGCCAGCGCTGCTCGGCGCTGCGGCTCTTGTTCGTGCAGGAGGACGTCGCCGATCGCATGATCGAGATGATCGCGGGCGCCGCGCGCGAACTGAAGATCGGCGATCCCTCCGATGTCGCGACCCATGTCGGCCCGGTGATCGACCTCGAGGCCAAGCAGCGCCTCGATGCGCATATCGCACGGATGAAGCGCGAGGCTCGGCTGCACTTTGCAGGCGACGCACCGGAGGGCTGCTTCGTCGCGCCGCACATCTTCGAGCTCAAGGACGCCGGCCAGCTCACCGAGGAGGTCTTCGGCCCGATCCTGCATGTCGTGCGCTATCGCGCCGAGAATCTCGCGCGCGTGTTGCAGGCCATCGAGCGTACCGGCTACGGGCTCACCCTCGGCATCCACTCCCGCATCGACGACACGATCGAAGCCATCATCGACCGCGCCCAGATCGGCAACGTCTACGTCAACCGCAACATGATCGGCGCCGTGGTCGGCGTGCAGCCGTTCGGCGGCAACGGCCTCTCCGGAACCGGCCCCAAGGCCGGCGGCCCGCACTACCTCGCGCGCTTCGCCGCCGAGCAGACTGTGACCATCAACACGGCTGCGGCAGGCGGCAATGCTGCGTTGCTTGCGGGTGAGGAGTGAGACGGCGTCCGAGCCCTCTTATCAACGCACGATAGCAGTTCCGTCATCCTGAGGTGCGAGTGGCGCGATGCCAGCATCGCGCCGGGAGCCTCGAAGGATGTACGGCCCCGATGCAGCCGGGCCGTCGCCCTTCGAGGGCCGCTGAAGAAGCGGCCACCTCAGGGTGACGGGAGATGGGTTCGGGTCCGTGGCGGACGCGCGCCGACTACCGCAATGGGCCCTGCACCGGGCGCCGTTGCATCCCGCGGAAACATCGGTCTAATGCTCCCATGAATGCGCCCGTGCCAATTCCAGCGCGCGGGAAACGACTGAAGCGAGGGAGCGACGCTGCGATGGATAAGGGCATTTTTGCCGGCCTGAAAGTTCTGGACTGCGCGAGCTTCATCGCAGCGCCCGCGGCCGCGACCGTGCTGTCGGATTTCGGCGCCGACGTCATCAAGATCGAGCCGCCCGGCGCCGGGGATCCCTACCGCAATCTGCCCAACCTGCCGGGCTATCCCACGGGCGAGCACAATTTCGCCTGGCTGCTGGAAGCGCGCAACAAGAAGAGCATCGCGCTCGACCTCGCAAAGCCCGAGGCGCAGGCGGTGCTGTACAAGCTGGTGGCGGAGGCCGACGTCTTCATCACCAACATGCCGCCGCCGGTGCGCGCCAAGCTCGGCATCACCTATGATCATCTCGCCCATCTCAACGACCGGCTGATCTACGCCTCCTTCACCGGCTATGGCGAGAAGGGCGAGGAGGCCAACAAGCCCGGCTTCGACAGCAACGCCTATTGGGCGCGGTCGGGCCTGATGGACCTCGTGCGCGCCGACACCGACACCACCCCGGCGCGCTCGGTCGCCGGCATGGGCGATCATCCCTGCGCCATGGCGTTCTACGGCGCCATCGTCACCGCGCTGTATCAGCGCGAGAAGACCGGCAAGGGCTCGCATGTCGCCTCCAATCTGATGGCGAACGGGGTGTGGGCGGCGAGCGTGCTGGCGCAGGCAAAACTCTGCGGCGCCAAGTTCGGCGAGCGGCGCCCGCGCGAGCGCGCGCTCAACGCGGTCGCCAACCACTACCAGTGCAAGGACGGCCGCTGGCTGATCCTGTCCCTGCTGAGCGAGGAGAAGCAGTTTCCGACGCTGGCCAAGTGCCTGGGGCGCGAGGACCTGATCGCCGACCCGCGCTTCGCCACCAAGGCCGACCGTCACGCCCGCTCGGTCGAGCTGATCAAGATTCTGGACGAGACTTTTGCCACCAGGGATCTCGCCGAATGGCGGCAGATCCTCGACGGCAACGGCCTCGTGTTCGGCGTTGTCGCCATTCTCGACGACATCCCGAACGACAAGCAGATGCTCGACAACGAGGTGCTGGTGCCGTTCGAGAACGACACCATGCTCACCATCAACAGCCCGATCTGGATCGACGGCGCCAGGAAGGTGCAGCCGCGCAAGCCGCCCGCCGTCGGCGAGCACAGTGACGAGATTTTGCGTGGGGCGGGATACGACGAGGCGGCGATCAAGCAGCTGCGCAGTTCGGGCGCCGTGGGGTAAGGTGGCGCGCGCCGCGCTAACCCCGTCATTGCGAGCGCAGCGAAGCAATCCAGAGTGTCTCCGCGGATGCATGGCTGGATTGCTTCGCTGCGCTCGCAATGACGATGCCGGACGATCCCGCTACAAACCTATGGCAACATCACGCCGCGCGAGGTCCCATGCCCAGCTATCGCCTGCACTACTTCCCGGAATCCGGCAACAGCTACAAGCTCGCGCTGATGCTGACGCTGTGCGGCGAGAGGTTCGAGCCGGTGTGGACCGATTTTGCCGGCGGCGTCACGCGCACGGCGGAATGGCGCAAGGCGGTCAACGAGATGGGCGAGATTCCCGTGCTCGAAATCGACGGCGTGAAGATGACGCAGACCGCGCCGCTCCTGCTCAAGCTCGCCGAGCAGTACGGCCGCTTCGGCGCGGAGACGGAGCAGGAAAAGTTCGAGCTGCTGCGCTGGCTGTTCTGGGACAACCACAAGCTCACCGGCTACATGGCGACCTATCGCTTCATGCGCGCCTTCACCGAGAAGAACGATCCCCAGGTGCTGAAGCATTTTCGCCGCCGGCTCGAGGACTTCCTCGGCATTCTCGACGGGCATCTCCAGCACAACGACTTCGCGATCGGCGCAAGGCCGACGGTCGCCGACATCTCGATGATGGCCTATCTGCATTATCCGAGCGACGAGCACGGTTTTGACTTCGCCACGAGCCATCCCGCCATCCACGCCTGGCTCGGCCGCATCGCCGCGCTGCCCGGCTGGAAGCCGGCCTATGAGCTGCTGCCGGGCAAGCGGATGACGAACTACGCGAAATGAGGGGGCCAGCGCCAAGCTTCAGCGCCGTCATGGCCGGGCTTGTCCCGGCCATCCACGATCTTGGACGCGGATACGAGAACGTGGATGCCCGGGACAAGCCCGGGCATGACGAAGGAAGCGCGGCTTACCGCAGCGACAGCCAGCCGAGCGTGAACAGGATGCCGCCGACGATGACGGCCACCGCGATCGCCGAGATGCTGACGCGGGCGCTGCCGGCGATCTGCTTGGCTTCTTCGTTCTGCGCGATTTCGCGATTGCGCGCCTTGTTGGCGTTGCCCGTATCCGTCATGAATCATCCAAATCGCTTTGTTGGCTAACGCGTCTTGATGAAGCACATGCCGATGCGGCGCGAGGCCGCGGCGGCCTGACAGGTGAGACCGTTAGCACAGTTCCATGACGTAAAACTCTTGTCCGGCGTTCCCGATCCCGCATCCCGCAGGGAACAATGGGCGCCCCAGCCGTCCTGATACTCGCTTCCGGCGAGCTCGCGGCTGCCGCGGGTCTGCGGCCGGCTGGCAAATCCGCGTGAGAAATCGGGACGTTTGCCCGTGGCGAAGGCGGTCAGGATATCGCGGCGACGCAGCTGGTCACCGACGAAATGCGGCGAGGCCGGCACAATGGCCGCGTTGGACGGCTTGTCGGCGAGCCAGTCGACGCCAGGGAAATGGAAGCCGCCGATGCCGCGGGTCTGGTGGCATCCTGAGCAGGTGACGTCGTTGAGGCGACGCTGGAAGCCCGCGACCGAGCGGATGTTCTGCATGTCTCCGCGCGCGGCGGCCTGCTTCAGCGCGCCGACCACGTCGTCATCGGTGAAGACCGGGGCGCCGCTGCCCTCGCCTCCTTCTTCTCCTTGCAACATGCCGAACTCGGGCTGCAGCGCGGAAGCGTCGAGGCCGGCGGGCGTCGCCACCACCGCAGCCTTGGCCAGGAATCTTTCCGGGATCAGCACCGTGCCGCGATCGAATTCGCGCAGATTCTCGGGTGCGAGCAGCCAATCCCTGAAATCGCGCCGGAGCGCATCGTCGGCGAGGATGCGGTCGCGGTCGATCTGGTTCTCCAGCACCGCTTCGGCGAACGTCTTCGTCGCGGCGTCGTACTTGAACACCTTGAGCAGATAGTCGGAGCGGAAATCGTGCAGCGCCGATTTCGGCGCGACGGAGACCTGGATGTTGGTCTCGATGCGATCGAGCATGGAATCGTCGCGGCCGCCGATCAGCTCCTGCCAATTGCCGTTGTCGAGCCAGCGCCGCGCGATCTCGGCGCAGCTGATCGGCTTGCCGTTCCCCTCCGTCCGCGACGCATCCCTCGCCTTCATTATGAGATTGAACGTCATCGGCAACCGCGTCGCGACCTTGCCGCCATCGGGCCTGCTGTCGAAACGCGCCAGACGATAGATCAGCCGGATTTCTCCGCAGGACTCTTCTGACACGTAGGCGCGGTCCATGCGGTTGATGATACCGGCCAGCACGAAGCGCGTGTCGGGCGACGTCAGATTGGCCCGATCGAACAGCTGTACGTCAAAACCTTCGCCGACGCCGATGGTCTCGGTCGGATAGGCTGCCTTCCGCTGGGCAATGTAGCGCTCGAGCTCCGCGTCGATCGCGGGAGGAATGTCCTTGAGCTGCGGCAGCGATGCGAACAGCCGGTCGGTTGTCAGCGGACCGTCCGCCTTGCGCGCCGGCGCCAACAGGCGCGGGATCGTGAGGACGTCGCCGTCGTCGAGCTTGCGCAACAGATCGGGATCGGCGATTGCCGTGCCGCGCATCAGCTGCGCCGTCTCCGCGGCTGATGGCGAGGCGGCGCCGCCAAGCAAGACGGCGGCAGCAATGAGAATTCGCAGCGCGCGGCTCATGCCTTAGGTAACACCGCGCCGGGATGCCTATTCAAGCAAAAAGGCGCCTCACATGCTGGTGAAGCGCCTCTTCGAAAGTCGAATATCGAATGCTCAGCGTGCGACGATCAGCCCCTTGCTGGTGACGACCACCCAGCGGCCGTCCTGGCGGCGGATCGCATCGACGCGGCCGACGCCGGGGATGGGGTCGCCGGGATAGACCTCGTAGAGGCCGTCGCGGCCCTCGATCAGCGCGCCGCCATTGGCAGCGTTGCGCAGCCGCCAGCCTTCGATCGTCGGCAGACGGCCGACCTCGGGCTTGGGGGCGGCAGCCACCGGGGCCGGTGCAGCGGCGGCAGTCGCAACCTGAGTCGGCGCGATCGAGCCGGTGGTCTCCCTGGCGGGAGCTGCGGCAGCCTGCGCGGGCGCGGCGGACGACGTGACGCGGAGCTTGTCGACGGCCTCCGACAGCTTTGCGATCCTGGCGAGCGGCTCGGCCTGTGCCTTCTCGAGCTTGTCGAGGCGATCGTTGGCGCGATTGAACTGGCTGAGGCCCGTCTTCGAGCCCTGCTCGACATTGGCCTTGAGCGCGACGAGGTCGGCATCGATCCGCGCGACCGAAGCATCGAGCGCGCTGGTATCAGTGACCTGCACCGGCGCCTGGGCGGGGCTTGCGAAATGCATCATTCCGGCCGTTGCGAGCGCGCCGCTGATCGCGCCGACACCGGCTGCGATCGCTACCACCGCGGCCATTGCCGACAGGCGCCGCTTGCCAGCGGCCTCGCGCGGCTCGTCCGCCTTCACATGCGGGGCAAAATCCTCGCGGTCCCAAGAGCCATTCCACGACCGCTCCGAGGGCGCCATGACGATGAGCTTGCCGGGCTTCGGCTCGGGCTTGGCCTCGGCTTTGGCTTCGACCTTCGGCAGCTCGATCCTTGACGCTTCGATCTTTGGCGGCTCGACCGGATCCGGCTTGGGCGGCGCCTCGTGGTCGGGGGCGATCGAGGGGGCGTCGATCCCGGCAGCCTCGACAGCCTGCAGCGCGGTCGTTCCGGCTTCGACGACGCTCTTATCCTGGGCAGCCTGCTCGGCCATTGGTTCGCTCACGGTTCAAATACTCCGCTCTGGATTGACCTTTTGGTAACTTTCATTGCTTGCGAAATCCTTACCTTCGGACCCGCTTACCGAAATTTTAGGAAATTATCCGGGGCCGAATTAGGCCGGGAAGATGGAACCGGTGTGGCGGGCATGAAACAATTTGTAACCGAGCCAAGATGAACGACGGCGGAATGACGACACGACGCGCGTGTCTCACCCGTCATCCTTCGAGGCTCGCCGAAGTGGCGAGCACCTCAGGGTGACGGTGAGAGACTTGAGCGCGCCACCTCCACGTCGTGATTGCGAGCGCAGCGAAGCAGTCCAGAATCCCTCCGCGGAAGAAGTCTGGATTGCTTCGTCGCAAGGGCTCCTCGCAATGACGGAGCAGGCAGTGCCCGCCCCTCACTCACATCACGGTTCGTCACATCACGACCGGCGCATCCGGCAGCTCGTTCGCAGGCGAGGCCCGCGGCGGGAAATGCCGCGCCAATTCGCGCGACACCGCTTCGATGCCGCCGATGACGCCGCGCTCGAACTGGCCGGAGGCGAACTCCGCCTCCATGGCGCGACAGATGCTCTCCCAGCCCGCCGCGCCCACCTTCGCGTCGATGCCGCGATCGGCGATGATCTCGACGTCGCGATCGGCGAGCAGGAGATAGATCAGGACGCCGTTGTTGTGTGCGGTGTCCCAGATACGCAGCAACGAGAACACGTCGAGCGCCCGCGCTCGGGCCGGCTGGTTGCGGAACAGCGGCACGCCGTCGAGTGCGCCCTCGACCACGAAGCGGACCTGGCCGGAATGGGCGGCTTCGCCGCGCTTGATCGCCTGCTCGATGCGGGCGAGGACGTCTGGCGGAAAGATCTGCTTTGCCCGCCAATGATGCTGCACGAGATGTCTGGCAATGCGCTTGATGCTCATGACCGCTACCAGCTCCCCGAGGCGCCGCCGCCGCCGAAACTGCCGCCACCGCCGCTGAAGCTGCCGCTGTCGCTGCTGCTCGAGCCGCTGCTCCAGCCGCCTCCCGACGAGCCGCTCGACCACGAGCCGCCGCGCGAGCGGCCGGTGCCCGGCGTGATCGCCGAAAACAGATCGGCGATGAAGCCGACGATGAAGCCGAGGACGCCGACGGCGGCGGCGAGCGCTGCGGAGCCGAGGATGAACCACGTCACCGCCGCAATGATGCCCCCGGTCACCATTGATCCGAGCAGCCGTCCCAGCATGGCGCGGAAGAACCCGCCGACGCCGATCGAGGCGAACAGCGCCACGGCGAAGACCGGCGCGAGGTCGTCCAGATTGTGGGCGAAGTTGACGCTGCGCGAGGGGGACGGCAGCGGCTCGCCGTCGATCACCCGCATCATGCGGTCGACGCCATCGGAGATGCCGCCGGCGAAATCGCCTGCCCTGAACTTCGGCGTGATGACCTCATCGATGATCCGCCGCGACGTGACGTCCGTCAGAGCGCCTTCCAGGCCGTAACCGACCTCGATACGCAAGTGCCGATCATTCTTGGCAACGACGAGGATCGCGCCGTCGTCGACCTTCTTGCGGCCGATCTTCCAGGCGTCCGCGACCCGGATCGAGAACTGCTCGATCGTCTCCGGCTGCGTCGTCGGCACGATCAGGACGGCGATCTGGCTGCCCTTGCGCGCCTCGAAGTCTTGCAGCTTTTGCGACAGCGAGGCGATGTCGGCGCTGGAGAGCGTGCCGGTCTGATCGACGACGCGGCCGGTGAGTTGAGGGACGGCGACGTCGGCGAGGGCTGGGAAAGCGAGGGCGAGGAAGAGTGCGACGACGAAGACGATGCACGAGGATGCGGTCGAAGCAGCCCGCCACAACCTCGCTGTCATCGCCCGCGAAGGCGGGCGATCCAGTATCCCAGAGGCCGCAGTGCTTGAACCGAGAGGCCGCGGCGTACTGGATTCCCCGCCTTCGCGGGGAATGACGACGGTGGGTGGGGCGCGCATGGGCGGCGAATGCGGCTACTTCGACGGCGCTGGCGCCGGATTGAAATCCACCTTCGGCGCGGTCGAGATCGCCTTCTCGTTCTCCACCGAGAAGTTCGGCTTCTCCTTGTAGCCGAACATCATCGCGGTGAGGTTGCTCGGGAAGGAGCGGATGGTGACGTTATAGTCCTGCACCGACTTGATGTAGCGGTTGCGCGCTACCGTGATGCGGTTCTCGGTCCCCTCCAGCTGCGACATCAAATCCTTGAACAGGGCGTCGGACTTCAGCTGCGGATAGTTTTCGGTCACGACCAGAAGCCGCGACAGCGCGCTGGAGAGCTCGCCCTGGGCTGCCTGGAACTTCTGGAAGGCGGCCGGATCGTTCAGCACCTCGGGCGTCGCCTGGATGCTGCCGACCTTGGCGCGCGCATTGGTGACGCCGAGCAGCACGTCCTTCTCCTGCTGCGCAAAGCCCTTCACCGAGTTGACGAGATTGGGCACGAGGTCGGCGCGGCGCTGATACTGGTTCACGACCTCGGACCAGGCGGACTTGATCTGCTCGTCCTCGCTCTGGATCGCGTTATAGCCGCAATTGGTGAGGCTCAGCGAGGCCAGCGCCGCCAGCACGGTGAGGATCTTGCGCATTAAATTTCTCCCGGTGGAATCTGGCGCAAACTACCAGAACGGCTCCGCGGAGTGTCGAGATTTTTCCGTCATTCCGGGGGACCGCGCAAGCGGGGCCCGGAGCATCGAACCCGGAATCTCGAGATTCCGGGTTCGCTTCGCGCCCCGGAATGACTGCGACAAGCACGTGCGCGCCCACCCCAGCCGACTGACGCAAGCCTCTTGCCTATCCCTGACCGACATAGTCAACTCTCGACAACAAGACGAAAAGCGCCAGGGGGAACGCGATGACCTCGTTCGAGACCATCCTCGTGGAGCGGCCCGAGCCGGCGATCACAAGGGTCGTGATGAACCGGCCCGAGGCGCGCAACGCGCAGAACCTGCAGATGACCTACGACCTCAACGCCGCCTTCGACGCGGCGGTGCAGGACGATGCGGTCAAGGTGATCATTCTCGCCGGCAGCGGGCCGCACTTCTCGTCCGGCCACGACCTGCGCCCCGGCGGCAAGAACGCGGCCGGCGTCGATTTCCCGCCGATCGGAAATTGGGGCGGTTTCGCCGAGCCGAACGCGCACGGCCGCTTTGCGCGCGAGCAGGAAATCTATCTCCAGATCACCCGGCGCTGGCGCAACCTCGCCAAGCCGACCATTGCCGAGGTGCACGGCAAGTGCATCGCCGGCGGGCTGATGCTGGCCTGGGCCTGCGATCTCATCGTCGCCAGCGACGATGCGCAGTTCTGCGATCCCGTCGTCACCATGGGCGTCTGCGGCGTCGAGTGGTTCGTGCACCCCTGGGAGCTGGGCCCGCGCAAGGCCAAGGAGTTCCTGTTCACCGCCGACAGCTGGAGCGCGCAGGAGGCGCACCAGCTCGGCATGGTCAATCAGGTCGTGCCGCGCAGCGAATTGTCATCGCGCGTGCTGGAGCTGGCGCGCCGGATCGCGTCCAAGCCATCCTTCGCGCTGAAGATGACCAAGGAAGCCGTCAACCGCTCGGTCGACGTGATGGGACAGCCCGCCGCGATCGATCAGGCCTTTGCGCTGCATCAGCTCTGCCATGCCCACAATCTTCAGGAGTTCGGCATGATCGTCGATCCCTCCGGCCTGCATCCTTCCGTGCGCAAGCCGCCGCCGGCGGCGGAGTAGACAACATGGACCTCAATCTCAGCGACGAGCAGAAGCTGCTGCGCGACAGCGCGGAACGCTTCGTGGCCGGAAGCTACGATGCCGCTCACCGCCGCAGGATGGCGAACGATCCGCTCGGCTTCAGCCCCGCGGTGTGGAAGCAGTTCGCCGAGCTTGGCTGGCTGGCGCTGCCGCTGCCCGAGGAATTCGACGGGCTCGGCGGCGGCGCGGTCGAGATCGGCATCCTGATGGAGGCCTTCGGCCGCGGGCTGGTGTCGGAGCCCTATGTCGCGACCGTGGTGCTGGGCGCCGCCCTGATCGCCAGATGCGGCACCCACGAGCAGAAGCAATCGAGCCTGCCCAAGGTCGCGGACGGATCACTGAAGCTCGCATTCGCGCATTCCGAGCGCGCGGCGCGGTTTGATCTCGCCAAGGTCGCGACATCGGCGACCAAGACGGCGCAAGGCTGGCGTCTTTCAGGCAGCAAGATCGCGGTGCTCGACGGCCATGCCGCCGATGAGATCATCGTCTCCGCGCTCGTGCACGACCATCACGGCCCTTCGGGACGGATCGGCCTGTTCGTGATGCCGGCGACCGTGCCGGGCGTCGCGATTTCCGACTACGCGCGCCTCGGCGGCGGGCGCGCCTGCAACATCGAGCTGTGCGACGTGCATCTGCCGGAAGACGCCCTACTCGGCGACGGCCACGACGCGCTGCCGGCAATCGAATGGGCCGTCGATCGCGCCATGGCCGCACTCGGTGCGGAAGCTGTCGGCATCATGCAGACGCTACTCGACACCACGCTCGACTACACCAAGATCCGGAAGCAATTCGGCCGGCCGCTCTCGGCCAACCAGGTCATCCGCCATCGCCTCGCCGACATGGCCATGCAGGTCGACGAGGCGCGCTCGATGGCGCTGCGCGCCGCGCTGAAGGTGGACGCTGCGCCGACCGAGCGCGCCCGGGCGGCGTCGGGCGCGAAGGCCAAGATCGGCAAATGCGCCCGCTTCGTCGGCGAGCAGGCGATCCAGCTTCACGGCGGCATGGGCGTCACCGAAGAGCTCGAGGTCGGCGCCTATTTCAAGCGCCTCGTCGCCTTCGACACGCTGTTCGGCGGCAGCGCGCATCACTATGCCCGCCACGCCGAGCTTGGCCGCAGAGCCTGACACCGGGAGAGCATCATGGACCTGTCGTTCAATGCCGAGGAGCGCGCCTTCCAGGACGAGGTGCGCGGCTTCATCGCCAGGAATCTCACCGAGGAGATGAAGCGCGCGACCGCGCTGACGCCCTCGGTGTTCTCCGACCCCGATATCGGCACGGCCTGGCAGCGCGCGCTGCATAGGCAGGGCTGGGGCGCGCCGGGCTGGCCGGTCGAGTGCGGCGGGCCGGCCTGGACGCCGGCGCAACGCTGGATTTTCGAAACCGAATGCGCGCGGGCCGGCGTGCCCAATGTCAACGTGATGGGCGTGAAGATGGTCGGGCCGGTCATCATCGGCTTCGGCAGCCCCGAGCAGAAGAATTTTTACCTGCCGCGGATTCTCTCCGGCGAGGATTATTGGTGCCAGGGCTATTCCGAGCCGGGCTCGGGCTCCGATCTTTCCTCGCTGAAGACGCGGGCGGTGCGCGACGGCGACGATTACATCCTCAACGGCACCAAGATCTGGACCACGCACGCCCACCACGCCAACCGCATGTTCGCGCTGGTGCGCACCGGTGACGGGCCGCGGCAGCAGGACGGCATCAGCTTCATCCTGATCGACATGAAGACGCCGGGCATCACCACGCGCCCCATCCTCACCATCGGCGGCGACCACGAAGTCAACCAGGTGTTCTTCGACGACGTCCGCGTGCCGGTCGCCAACCGCGTCGGCGAGGAAGGCAAGGGCTGGACCTATGGCAAATATCTGCTCGAGTTCGAGCGCGGCTCCGGCATCGCTTCGGCGAAGCTGCGCGAGGGCTTGAGGGCGATCACGGATCTTGCCGAGTCGGACCTGACGGGACGCGCCATCGACAGTCCCGATATCGCAACGCGCATCTCCGAGGTCGAGGTCGACATCGACGCGCTGGAGATGACCGAGCTGCGCGTGCTCTCGGCGCTGCAGACCGGGCAAAACCCCGGCGCGGTGTCATCGATCCTGAAGCTGCGCAACAGCGAGATCCGCCAGGCCGTGACGCGGCTCGGGGTCGACGTGATCGGCCACGACGCGCTCGCCGTCGAGTCGATGCGCCCACTCTACAGGCTCAACCACGAGCCGGCGATCCCTGAGGAGATGCTGACAATGGTGCCGGAATATCTCAACGGCCGCGCCTACACCATCTTCGGCGGCACCTCGGAGATCCAGCGCGATATCATCGCGAAGATGATGTTGGGGATTTGAAGGCTACGGCTCTCTCCTCCGTCATTGCGAGGAGCTCTTGCGACGAAGCAATCCAGGATCTTTCCGCGGACAAAATCTGGATTGCTTCGCTACGCTCGCAATGACGAGGACCTTGAAGGCTTACCCCGCCGCCCGCGCATCCCGAATCGCCTTCCACACCTTCTGCGGCGTCAGCGGGGTGTTCAGCTGGGTGATACCGAGCTCGGCGAGCGCGTCCATCACGCCGTTGGTGACGCAGGGCGGGCCGCCGATGGCGCCGGATTCGCCGCAGCCCTTGGCGCCGAGCGGATTGGTGCGGCAGGGCGCGGAATCATCCAGCGTCACCACGATCGGCGGCACGTCGTCGGCGCGCGGGATGCAATAGTCCTGATAGCTCGCGGTCAGCAGCTGGCCGTCGGCATCGTAGGACACGCCCTCATACAGCGCCTGGCCGATGCCTTGCGCGACGCCGCCATGGATCTGCCCCGTCACCAGCATCGGGTTCACCGCTACGCCGACGTCGTCGACCGTGGTGTAGCGCACCACCTTGGACACGCCGGTCTCGGGGTCGATCTCGACCTCGCAGATGTGCGTGCCGTTCGGCCAGCTCGGACCGTCCACCTCACCTTCGGAATCGACGCTGAGCTTGGCGCCGCTCTCCTTCTCGGCGAGGTCGAACAGGCTGATGCTGCGGTCGGTGCCGACTACGGTGAGCATGCCACCCTGATATTCAATGTCCTCGATCGAGGTCTCCAGCACGTTGGCCGCCTTCTCGCGCGCCTTCTGGATCAGATCGTTGGAGGAGACCGCAACCGCCGTGCCGCCGACGAACAGCGAGCGCGAGCCGACGCTGCCGAAGCCCATGGCAAGATCGGTGTCGCCCTGCACCACGTCGATCTTCTCCATGGGAATGCCGAGCGTGTCGGAGATCATCTGGGTGTAGGTGGTCTGCAAGCCCTGCCCCATCGCCATGGTGCCGGAATGCAGCACGACGCGGCCTTGCGAGGTCGCGTGCAGGCTGACCTTCTCGGTGTGCGCTCGGCCACCGGTCCATTCGATGTAGGAGGTGAGCCCGCGGCCGTAGAGCAGGCCCTTCTTCTTCGCGGCCTTCTTGCGCGCGGCAAAGCCGTCCCAATCCGCAAGCTTCACGGCGCGGTCGAGCATGTGGGCGAAGGCGCCGGAATCATAGACCTGGCCGGCCGCATTGGTGTAGGGCAGCTGCGCCGGCTTGATGTAATTGGCCTTGCGGATCGCGCGCGGATCCATGCCGATTTTGCGCGCGGCGGCGTCGAACAGGCGCTCGACGATGAAGACAGCCTCGGGACGGCCCGCGCCGCGATAGGCGCCGACCGGGGCAGTGTGCGTCATCACCGACTTCACCTCGAAATGCACCAGCGGCAGATCGTAGACGCCGGTCTGCACGAACGGCCCGAGCACCAGCGGGATGATATTCGCCGCGCCCGAGGAATAGGCACCGGTGCAGCCGATCGACTTGACGCGATAGGCCAGCACCTTGCCCTTCTCGTCGAGCGCGAAGGAGGCGGTCGAGGTCAGATCGCGGCCATGGGTGCCGCCGACGAACTCGTCGGTGCGGTCGCCGCGCCAGCGGATCTTCTTGTTCAGCTTGGTCGCGGCATAGGCAACGATGCCGTCTTCGGGATAGAGATTGGTCTTCTGGCCGAAGCCGCCGCCGATGTCGCCGACCAGCACGCGCACGCTGTCCTTGGGGCGCTTGAGCACGGCCTCCGCCAGCACGTCGCGGGTCGAGGCCGGCGTCTGCGACTGCACGTGCAGCAGCAGACGGCCGGTCTTCTTGTCGATCTCGGCGATGGTCGAGCGCGGCTCCATCGCGGATGGAACGAGGCGCTGGCTGACGAGATCGAGCTCGACGGTGTGCGCCGCCTTGGCGAAGGCCTCGTCGACCTTGGCCGCATCGCCATAGCTCATGGCGCCGACGATGTTGTCGGGTGCCTCCGGCCACACCACGGGTGCGCCGGGCTTGACGGCCTCGACCGGATCGACCACCGCGGGCTGAACGTCGTACTCGACGGTGATCGCCTCGGCGGCGCTCTGCGCCTCCGCGCGCGACGAAGCCACCACGACGGCCACGGCCTCGCCGGCATAGCGCACGACCTCATGGGCCAGCAGCCGGCGCGGCGGCACCGTCATCGGCTTGCCGTCGGGGCGCTTGAAGATGTTCAGGGTGGGGATGGCGCCGATGTCGTCCTTGACGAGATCAGCGCCGGTGTAGATGGCGGTGACGCCGGGCATCGACGCCGCGGCGCTGGTGTCGACCGAGACGATCTTCGCGTGGGCATGCGGCGAGCGCAGCACGTGCAACCACAGCGCGCCGTCAGCCGGCTTGTCGTCGATGAATTGTCCCTTCCCGGTGAGCAGCCGCTGGTCTTCCAAACGCTTGACGGGCTGCCCCGCTCCGAAACGCAAATTGCCGGGAAGGATATTCATTCCGCTGTGTCCTCGAAATCCGCAAAAACGACCGCGGCGGTTTTAGCGGATTTTGCGGGCCAGACAACCGAGCCCGGGCACATCTGCGATGCGCGTCAGAGCCCCTTGCCGGCGCGGAATGGCCGGCTAGGACCGGTCGATATCGACAATGCCTACATTCACATCACGGCTGTCCGAGCCGCGTTTGACCGTGAGCCGGACGGTCTTCCCCGTCCCGGCCTGCTCCAACGCGTCGGTCAGGTCCGAGAGGCGCCGCACCGGCTTGCCTTCGGCCGCGGTGATGATGTCTCCGACCGCCCCTGTCGAAAAATTGACGCCGCGAATCCCCGCCCGCTCCGCCGGGCTGCCGGGGGCGATCCGCACCACGATCACCCCCTCGACGCCGAGCCGGGTGGAAACATCCTCGCCGGCGGCCACGATGCCGATGCCGGGCGTCGGCACCCGGCCGCTGCGAATGAGTTCGGGGACAATCCGGTTCACGACGTCGACCGGGACAGCGAAGCCGATGCCGGCGTTCGAGCCGGACGGCGAGATGATCGCCGTGGTAACGCCGATCAGACGGCCGGCGGAATCCAGCAGCGGCCCGCCCGAATTGCCCGGGTTGATCGCGGCATCGGTCTGGATGACGTTGGCGATCTCCCTGCCGGCATGGGTCGGCAGCCTGCGCTTGAGCGCGCTGATGATGCCGGAGGTCATCGATTGATCCAGACCGAAGGGATTGCCGATCGCAAAGGCGGATTGCCCGACCTTCAGGTCGCTCGAGCTGCCGAGAGCGATCGGCGGCGGCAGCTGGCGCACGCTGCGGATCCGCAGCACCGCGAGATCGTAATTGGGAGCCGTGCCGACGAGGTCGACCTTGGCCACCTCTCCCGACGCAAACCGCACCGCGATCTCGCCCCCATTGGCGATGACATGGTTGTTCGTCACGAGATGACCGTCGCGATCCCAGACGAAGCCCGTGCCGGACGCGCCGCCGCCCTGGCCTTCCTCGCCCATGAGAGGACTGGCTGCCGACTTGGCCGCAACCTGGACGACCGAAGGAGACACGCGCTCGAAGATTTCGATGGTCGCCTTCTCGCCATCGGACAGCGGACCGCGCTGCTCGACCGCGCGTGCGGTGGGCGCCGCCCATGGGACAGGGACATGCAGGACTTTTGCGGCAGTGACGGCAAGCAGCAGGGCGGCGAAGGCTGCCGCGGCAATCGCATAGCGACGGTTCATCGGTGACCACCGTGTCCAGTGCTGAATACGGCCTTAGGATGCATATGCATGGGGTGACAGATCCGGCTTACGCAGCAACGTCGCAAACGAACGGAAGTTTCCCGGCTGGGCAGGTAAGGGCTTTTCTGACTCATGCACGGGTGCCGGGGCATATTGCCGCGCGCCAAACAGCTAGGTCAGCTCGCGCAGCGCCACTTCCACGACCTTCCGTGCCTCGGCCGTGAGCGGCGCCTGCGGCGGGACGGGGTCGCCGACGTCGTAGCCCTGGATCGAAAGCCCCGCCTTGATGCAAGCGGCGAGATTGAAGCGGGCGAAAGCTTCGTTGATGCGCCACAGCCTGCGCTGGAGCACCATCGCCTCGTCCCAGCGGCCGGCCTTGCAGAGCTCGTAGAGCGCAACGCTCTGGCGCGGGATGATGCAGGCCGGGCCCGCCATCCAGCCGCGGCCGCCGATCAGCATCACCGCCGCCGGGATGTGGGCGGAGGCGGAGAACACGCGCAAGGAATCGCCGCAGCGGTTCATGATCGAGAGCAGCCGGCCGGTGTTGGTCGAGGCATCCTTGATGTAGCCGATGCGCGGATGCTCGGCGAGGCGCGCAATGACGTCGGGGGTGAGATCGGAACGCTGAAATTGCGGATTGGTGTAGATGACGACGGGGATGTCCACGGCATCGGCGATGGCGCGGAAGTAGGATTCGACCTGGGCGTCAGTGAGCGGGAAATAGGCTTCCAGGATCGCGAGGATGCCGTCGGCCCCACACTTCTGGTAGGCCTTCGCCTGCGCCACCGCGTCGGCCGTCGAGGTCGAGGCGACGCCCGCCACAACGGGTACCCGGCCCTTTGCAGCCTCGATCGTGGCCTGCACGACAGAGCTGCGTTGCGCGGCATTGAGATAGGCGAATTCGCCGGTCGAGCCGAGCGGCGTCAGGCCGTGAACGCCGGCGCCGATCAGGTCGTCACAGAGCTTGCCGAGGACGTCGGTGCGCACATTGCCGCCGGTGTCGACGGGCGAGACGAGATAGGGAAAGACGCCGTGGAATTCGGACATGTCGGTGAGGATCCCGGAGCGCAGGCTGGCCTGACGGGTCTTAGCAACGCCCGCGCCGGCGATCAAACCCTGATCAGCCGCACCCGGGTGCCCCAGGGATCGATGGCCTCAAGGCCGTCCGAAAGCGCCGTGATCTTCGCGCCGCCCTTGCGCAGGCGTTCCTCCTGTGCGGCGAGAATGTCCTGCTTCGCCGTCACCAGCGAGAACCATGCAAGGCCCGTGGTGGCATCGTCGCGCCGGCCGGCGCCCTGGCTCTGCCAGACATTCATGCCGAGGTGATGGTGATAACGGCCCGACGACAGGAACGCGGCGCCGCTGCGCTTGCGCGTCGGATCAAGGCCGATCGTGCCGTGATAGAAGCTCTCGGCCTGCGCCAGATCGCCGACGCGCAGATGCATGTGGCCGACGCGCAAGCCGTCCGGCGCCCTGGCATAGTCGGCGACGCGTGTATTGGTCAGCGACAGCAGGTCGGGAATGTTGAGCTCGTCGGTCGCCATCTTGACGCTGCCCTCGCTCCATTGCCATTGCGAGGGATCGCGGTCGGCATAGACCTCGATGCCGTTGCCTTCGGGGTCGTCGAGATAGACGGACTCGCTGACGAGGTGATCGGCAAAGCCCGACAGCGGCACGCGATGCGAGGCGGCATGCACCAGCCAGCGCGCGAGGTCTTTTCGCGTCGGCATCAGGAGGGCGGTGTGGTAGAGGCCGGCGGCGTTGCGCGGCTCGATTCCCGCATCGGGACGGGCCTCCAGCACCAGCAGCGCTATGCCGGCCGTGCCGAGCTTCGCGGCGGTCGCCGAACGCTCCATCACGGCAAGCCCGATCACGTCGCGGTAGTAGTCGGCGACCTTGTCGAGATTCTTCACCCGCAGCGTCACCATGCCGACCCGCATCGGGGTGCGGCTGGCAAAGGTCGGCCCGCCGCCTTGAGGAATGCCCTCGGCGCGCGCCGCGGCAGCAGCCGCCATCGCGAGCGAGGTTGCGCCGGCGAGTTGCAGCAGGGTGCGGCGGGTGAGATCGATGGTCATCGGTCAGGGCTCGTTCAAAATGGTTGGGGCCATGCGGCGCAATGTCGGCCGATTGCTACACGTTCCCGTGAGCGGGTCCCAATCACATGTTCGTCGGCCGTGGCCTTGACGAGCCCGTCCTTGTCCTGGCCACCCGGCCAGTTTCGCAATTCCCCGCGACATCCCAGATTGAGGGCAATCACAGGAGCACGCCATGACCGATCCTAGTCCCCTGTCTTCACTGTCATCCGCCCTCGCGGAAGTGGTGGCGCGCACCGCACCCTCGATCGTCTCCGTGCGCTCGCATCGCTTTCGCTCGACCGGCTTCGTCTGGAAGAGCGGCCTGATCGTCACCGCGGACGAGGCGCTGGCCGACGAGGGCGAGGTCGAGATCGGCCTTCCCGATGGTGGCACCACCGCCGCCACGATCGCCGGCCGCGACCACACCACCGATATCGCGCTGCTGCGCGCCGATATCGCATCGGCCCCGGTCAGGCTCGCGGCAACCGTTCCGCCGCTGGGCGCATTGGCGATCGTAGTCGCCACCAACCGCGACACGCCGAGCGCGGCGCTCGGGATGGTGTCGGCCTCCGGCAAGAGCTGGCGCTCCCTCCGCGGTGGCGACATCGATGCGCGGATCGAGCTCGATGTCCGCCTGCGCGGCAGCCAGCAGGGCGGCCTCGCGCTCGATGCCTCTGGACAAGCATTCGGCATGGCCGTGCTCGGCCCGCGGCGCGTGCTGGTAATCCCGACCGCGACGATCGAACGGGTCGCGGCGCAGCTCGAGACGCGCGGCCGCATCGCGCGCGGCTATCTCGGCCTGGGGCTGCAGCCGGTGCGGCTCGACGACGGCATCGGCGCGATGGTGATGAACGTCGACAAAGCCGGCCCCTCGGCCGCGGCCGGCATCCGTCAGGGCGACGTGATCGTCGCGGTCAACGACCAGAAGCTCTCCGGCGTGCGAGCGCTGTCACGGACGCTGGGACCTTCGAGCGTCGGCGCGGTGATCGATGTCGCGGTGCGCCGCGGCGGCGAGCCGGCCAGCTTCAGGGTCACGGTCGCCGAGAGGCCGGAGACGTGAGCGAGGACAGCTCCCCGGAGATCGTGCTGTCCCTGGAGATCGACGATCCCGCTCTCGCCGACCGCCTGGCGAAGCTGCTCGGCAACGTCACAGGGCTACGCCTAGCCGCGCCCGGCGAAGCTGCCGCGGCGACGATCGTGGCGCGTGATCCGCGCATCATGCCTGATGACATCGCACTGACCCAGCGCGAGCTCGACGTGCTGGCGCTGATGGCCGAGGGCGCCTCCAACAAGATGATCGCGCGGCAGCTCGGCATCTCCGTGCACACGGTGAAATTCCATGTCGGCTCGCTGCTCGACAAGCTCGACGCCACCGGCCGCACCGACGCGGTTGCGCATGCGGCGCGACGCGGCGTGATCGAGCTGTGACGGACTCCAGAGCGGCGAGGTCTTGACGCGGGCGTCAGGGAGCCGGTCCAGCTCTCTCCGCGTCATTGCGAGGAGCGCTTGCGACGAAGCAATCCAGACTGTCCCGGCGGGAGGCAGTCTGGATTGCTTCGCTGCGCTCGCAATGACGAGATGGATAGAGCTTGGCCGCGTCAGGCGGCTCAGCCGTTACACCCGCTTGCCGCCGTTCTTCTCGGCCGCGCGGCGCAGCGCTTCGGCGAGGGCGCCGCCGCCGGAAGAGGATTCCTGCTTGCGTGGCGCCGACGACGTCATGCGGGACGGATTGCGCGCGCCATTGTCGCGCTGCATGCCGGGGGCGTCCTTCTTGGCGCCGACCTCGTCGTCGAGGCGCAGCGTCAGGGAGATGCGCTTGCGCGCGACCTCGAAGTCCAGCACCTTGACCTTGACGATGTCGCCGGGCTTCACCACCTCGCGCGGGTCCTTGATGTAGTTCTTGGACATCGCCGAGATGTGCACGAGGCCGTCCTGGTGCACGCCGATGTCGACGAAGGCGCCGAAGGCGGCGACGTTGGTCACGGTGCCCTCGAGGATCATGCCCTTCTGGAGGTGCTTGATCTCCTCGACGCCCTCCTTGAACACCGCGGCCTTGAACGCCGGGCGCGGGTCGCGACCCGGCTTTTCCAATTCACGCAGGATGTCGGTGACGGTCGGCAGGCCGAAGGTCTCGTCGACGAAATCCTTCGGCTTCAAGGTGCGCACGATCTCGCTCGAGCCGATCAGCGCCTTGATGTCGCTCTTGGTGGCCGCGAGGATGCGGCGCACCACCGGATAGGCTTCCGGATGCACGCCGGAGGCATCGAGCGGGTCCTCGCCGCCGAGAATGCGCAGGAAGCCTGCGCACTGCTCGAATGCCTTCGGCCCGAGTCGCGGCACGTCCTTGAGCGCCTTGCGCGACTTGAACGGGCCGTTGGCGTCGCGGTGCGCCACGATGCTCTGCGCAAGGCCGGCGCCGACGCCCGACACGCGCGCGAGCAGCGGTGCGGACGCGGTGTTGACGTCGACGCCGACGGCGTTCACGCAATCCTCGACCACGGCATCGAGCGACTTGGCGAGCTTGGCCTGGCCGAGGTCGTGCTGATACTGGCCGACGCCGATCGCCTTGGGCTCGATCTTGACCAGCTCGGCCAGCGGATCCTGCAGCCGCCGCGCGATCGAGACCGCGCCGCGCAGCGTGACGTCGAGACCCGGCAATTCTTCCGAGGCGAAGGCGGAGGCCGAATAGACTGAGGCGCCGGCTTCGGACACCACGATCTTGGACATCTTCAGCTCGGCGAGGCCCTTGACCAGCTCGGTCGCGAGCTTGTCGGTCTCGCGCGAGGCGGTGCCGTTGCCGATCGCGATCAGCTCGACTTTGTGCTTCATCGCGAGCCGGCCGAGTGTCGCCAGCGACTCGTTCCACTGCCGCTGCGGCTCGTGCGGATAGATCGCGGTGGTGTCGACCACCTTGCCGGTCGCATCGACCACCGCGACCTTGACGCCGGTGCGGTAGCCGGGATCGAGCCCCATGGTGACGCGGGTGCCGGCCGGCGCGGCCAGCAGCAGGTCGCGCAGGTTGGAGGCGAACACGCGCACGGCTTCGGTCTCGGCCGCATTCCACAGCCGCATGCGAAGATCGATGTTCAGATGCACCTGGATCTTGGTACGCCAGGCCCAGCGCACGGTGTCGATCAGCCAGCGGTCGCCGGGACGCTTGAGGTCGGCGATGCCGAACCGCTTCATGATCTTCAATTCATAGGCGCTGGGCACGCCCGGCGGCGGCGCCTCGGCCTCGGCCTGAATTTGCAGATCGAGGATCTCTTCCTTCTCGCCGCGGAACATCGCGAGGATGCGATGCGAGGGCAGCTTGGTCAGCGGCTCGGAGAACTCGAAATAGTCGGCGAACTTCTCGCCCTCGGTCTTCTTGCCGTCGCGCACCTTGGAGGCCATGCGCGCGTTGGACCACATCTCCTCGCGCAACGCGCCGATCAGGTCGGCGTCCTCGTCGAAGCGCTCGACCAGGATGGCGCGGGCGCCGTCGAGCGCGGCGGCGGCATCGGCAACGCCCTTCTCGGCATTGATGAAACCTTCGGCCACGACCTTCGGATCGTTGCCGGGCTCGGCGAGCAGTTGATTGGCCAGCGGCTCGAGGCCGGCCTCCTTGGCGATCTCCGCCTTGGTGCGGCGCTTCGGCTTGAACGGCAGATAGATGTCTTCGAGGCGCGCCTTGCTGTCGGCAGCCATGATCGAGGCTTCGAGCGCGGCATCGAGCTTGCCCTGCTCGCGGACCGATTCGAGGATGGCCTTGCGGCGATCCTCGAGCTCGCGCAGATAGACCAGGCGCTCCTCCAGGGTGCGCAATTGCGCGTCGTCGAGCGCACCGGTCGCTTCCTTGCGGTAGCGGGCGATGAAGGGAACCGTGGCGCCGCCGTCGAGCAGCGTCACCGCCGCCTCGACCTGCTCGGCCCGAACCCCAAGCTCCTGCGCAATTTTCTGGTTGATATTTGCCACGCGAGATTCCCTCTATCCAAGCCCGCCGTGCGGCGGCGAACCACCGGCCACGGGACGCCGCTTATGGACCAGGCGGGGTTGATTCAGCAAGGTACGCCGGACCACCGTCGACAGGGGATTTTTTTCTCGAACCGATGCGATCTCGCCACATTCGTGGGGAGGCGCGGCTTCTCTCTTGCGTCGCGGCAGACCAGGATAGCCGATCCGTCATCCCTGCTTGACAGGAGCCGCTGTTCAGCGGCTGTTTGCTCCGCCGGGCCCCTGAACTCCACAAGGACAGTCATGCGTACAAGATCGGTCGGCGTCTTCAAGATCGCCACCACGGGCCCCGGCGATGTCTCCGGTCTCATGGCCAGGATCGGTTCGGGCGCGATCGATCCGCGCGAAATCCTGGCGATCCTCGGCAAGACCGAGGGTAATGGCGGCGTCAACGATTTCACGCGGGAATACGCCGTCAGCGCGCTGTGCGCGGCGCTGGCGCCCCACCTCGACCTGCCGCCGCGCGAGGTCGAGCAGCGCATCGCCTTCGTGATGTCCGGCGGCACCGAGGGCGTGCTCAGCCCGCACATCACGGTGTTCACGCGCCGAGCCATCGACAGCCCTCCGGTACGCCCGTCCGGAAAGCGGCTGAGCATCGGCATGGCGCAAACGCGGGATTTCCTGCCCGAGGAGCTCGGCCGCTCCGCGCAGATCACGGAGACGGCGACCGCCGTGAAGGCGGCCATGGCGGATGCCGGCATCAGCGATCCCGCCGACATCCACTTCGTGCAGATCAAGTGCCCGCTGCTCACGAGCGATCGTGTCGAGGCGGCAGCTGCGCGCGGCAACAAGACAGCGACGACCAGCGCCTACGCCTCGATGGCCTATTCCCGCGGCGCCTCCGCGCTCGGCGTCGCCGTCGCGCTCGGCGAGATTGCGGCCGATCTCCACGATGAAGACGTGCTGCGGCGCTACGATCTGTTCTCGTCCGTGGCCTCCACCTCATCAGGCATCGAGCTGATGCACAACGTCGTCATCGTGCTCGGCAACTCGGCGGCATCAGCAAGCGAGTTCGAGATCGGTCATGCCGTGATGAACGACGCCATCGACTCCGCCGCGGTGGTCGCGGCGCTGCAAAGCATTGGACTCCGCATCGCGCCGCAGGCAACGGAGGGCCGCGAGCTCATCAACGTCTTCGCCAAGGCGGAGGCCTCACCTGATGGCACGGTACGCGGCTGCCGTCACACCATGCTGGAGGACACCGACATCAGCTCGACGCGCCACGCCCGCGCCGCGGTCGGCGGCCTGATCGCGGGTCTTGCCGGCACCGGCGCGGTCTACGTATCAGGCGGCGCCGAGCATCAGGGTCCCGCTGGCGGCGGGCCGGTTGCAGTGATTGCGCGACTGTCGGATTGAGAGGGCGGCATCACCGGTTTTGCGACCCCTCCGCCCGGCGCAACCCTGCCCCCCGCGCCGGCTCAGTTGATTCAGACCCTCCCTTGCGAAAAAGGTGGCGCCGCACCTTTGTGGGGATTTGAATTTCATGACGTTGCCGATGAGCTGGAATGAATGGGCGCAGCACGATGGCGTCGCGCTGGCCGGCCGCGTCCGCAAGGGCGAGCTGACGGCAAAGGAGCTGGCGCGCCAGGCCGCCGCAGGCGTCGCCAAGGTCAATCCGGCGCTGTCGGGCGTGGTCGAGCTGTTCGAGGACGTGATCGCCGATCCCGCCAAGGACGGCGCCAATCTCGGAGGTCCCTTCGCCGGCCTGCCCTTCCTGATGAAGGATCTCGGGCCGACCATGAAGGACCGGCTGCAGGAAATGGGCTCGCTGCTGATGCGCGGCAATCGCGCCAGCGCCGACACGTTCCTGACCGGTAAGTTCCGCCAGGCCGGCCTCAACCTGATCGGGCGCACCACGACGCCGGAATTCGGCGTGTGCTCTTCGGCCGACAATCCCGCCGTCTACGTCACGCGCAATCCCTGGAATACCGACTACACCACCTGCGGCTCGTCCGCGGGCAGCGCCGCTATGGTTGCCGCCGGCGTGGTGCCGATCGCACACGCGACCGACGGCGGCGGCTCGATCCGCATTCCCGCCGGCGTCAACGGCAATATCGGCCTGAAAGTCTCGCGCGGCGTGTTCTCGCTGGCGCCCCACATGTCGGACCTGACCGGTCTCGTCTCGATCCAGGGCTGCCAGTCGCGCTCGGTGCGCGACACCGCCGCCTTCGTCGATCATGCGAGGGGACCTGCGCCCGGCGAGTTCATGCCGTTCTGGACCACGGCGCAGCCCTATTCGGAGATGATCAAGCGCGATCCCGGCAAGCTGCGCATCGCGCTCTCGCACACATGGGGCGACTACACCGCGACGCCAGAGATCGCCGCCGAGCTGGAGAAGGCCGGCCGCTTCCTCGAAGGCCTCGGCCATCACGTCGATTATGCGCTGCCCGAGCTCGACTTCCGTGCCGCCTTCGCCGCGCAGACCACCTGCTACATCTCGAACTTCGCGGTGGTGATCTCCAACATGCTCGCCGCGCGCGGGCTGGAGAAGCCGCCGGAAGATCTGATCGAGCCGATGAACATCCGCATCTGGGAAGCCGGCCGGCATACGAGCTTCGCCGAGCGCGCGAAGATGCAGGGCGTGTTCAACACCACCTCCCGCGGTTTCGGCGCCTTCTTCGAGCAGTGGGACGTGATCCTGACGCCGATCACCGCGCTGCCGACGCCCAAGGTCGGCACCAAGGAATATCTCACCATTTCCGACAATCCCGACGTGCTGGACTGGTTCGGCAATCTCTGGCGCTTCTTCGCCTTCACGCCGCTCGCCAATCTCTGCGGCATGCCGGCGATCTCGATGCCGATGGCCATGCAAGACCACGGCCTGCCGCTCGGCATCCAGGCCATCGCCAAGCAGGCCAACGACGGCCTGTTGCTGCAACTCGCCGCCCAGATCGAGCGCGCGCTCGACGGCAAGTGGAACGGCGGCAGGAAGCCGAAGGTGCATGTGGGCTGAGGCGAGGCGAAGCCGTTCACCTCAAAGTCAATGTCGACTTCGTTGCAGCCATCCTTCGAGATGCCCGCTTTGCGGGCTCCTCAGGATGAGGTCTGGTTTCGCGGCGAGATGTCAGACCCTCATGGTGAGGAGACCGCGAAGCGGTCGTCTCGAACCATGAAGGCCGAACACGATCTCCAAAAATGCGTCGTCAGTTCTTCACCGCCGGAATCTCCTCCGCCATCGGCTGCTTCTGGCCCTGCTGGTACATCGCCAGTGCCTTGTCGAGGGCTTCGCGCAGCGCCAGCGCCGCGGCGACGCTGCAACGCAAATGCGCGGTCTGGACCACGTCGACCCTGACGACGGCGCCGACCGGCATCAACAGGTTCGCGGCGAGCTCGATCTGGATCGCGCCGTTGTGATGGCCGAAGCAGGACGCGCCGTCGAAATAGATGATCGGGGCCCGCTCCGCGCTGGAGCTCGAAATGGTGACGGGCCCCTGATTGGCGGCGGGCGTTTCGGGGTCGGCCATGGGCGCTCCTTACAGGTCATCGACGAACGAAGCGCCCACCATCGGCGCTTCGGCCCGCTCTGTCGAGGCCAAACCGCCTGCGGTGCGGGGGCCCATCCGGGGTTTTGCGCGGGGCCCGACACTGGTCTAGAACGTCCTTCATGAGCACCATACCGACCACGCTCCCGTTCGAGGAACTCGCCGAGGCCATCAAGGGCCGCCGCTCCGATTACGGCCATATCAGCGGGCTCCAGCTCGACCGCTTCGCGCCCGCCGAGGCCTGGTCGAGCCTGCCCTACCGGCCCGTCTTCGTCGGCGACACCGAGACCGGGGTGCTGCATGGCGGCGTTGTCACCGCGATGCTGGACGAGAGCTGCGGCATGGCGGTGCAGCTCGCGCTCGACGGCACGCGCGCGATCGCGACGCTGGACTTGCGCATCGACTACCAGAAGCCGGCAACGCCAGGTCTCGACATCAAGGCGCATTCGGTCTGCTACCGCACCACGCGCTCGATCGCCTTCGTGCGCTCCACCGCCTATCAGGACTCCGAAGACGATCCGGTAGCGACCGCGACCGCCTGCTTCATGATCGGCGCCAACCGGACCAACATGCTTGCCGATCGCCGGATGGATGCGCGCAGCATCCCGGTGCTGGAGGCGCCGGAGGATCCGGATGGGCCGTTCGCCCGCAGCCCGTTCGCGCGCGCTCTCGGTATCCGCGTCAACGACGACGGCACGCTGACGATGCCGTTCTCGCCGCAGATCATCGGCAACCCGATCCTGCCTGCGATCCACGGCGGCATGACAGGGGCATTCCTCGAGACCACCGCCGTCATCGGCGTCGCGCGCGAGCTCGGTACCGCCGCGCCGCCCAAGCCGATCGGGCTCACCGTCAATTACCTGCGATCGGGGCGCGCGCTCGATACGTTTGCCAACGTCTCGATCGTGAAGCAGGGCCGGCGCATCGTCGCCTTCGAGGCGCGCGCCTGGCAGGACGATGCGGAGAAGCCGATCGCCACCGCCTTCGGTCATTTCATGCTGCGCCCGACGCCGGGAAGTGACGACGAATAAGCGCATTTTGACTTGACGGTCGCGGCTCCGGCCACAACGATAATACGTCCCCGCGAGAGGTATTGAATTGCGGCATCCGCTCGACATCGTCGCCATGTTCGCCGCGCTCTGGCTGCTGGCCTCGATGATGCTTGACGCGGTGACGCCGAAGGAGCTGACTGCGATCATGATCGCCGTCGCGATCGGCCCCGCGATCGTCATCACTGCCGTGTTCTACTACCTGCGCTGCCCGCGCACGGACTTCGCGGTGATGTTCGCGGCGCTCTGGCTGATCTCGGACATCGCGATCGCCTTCGTCTCGCCGAGGCAGCTGCCGCATTTCCTGATCGTGCTCGGCTTCATGCCGGCCCTGCTGATCGGCAGCGTGCTGCACTGGCAACGCCTCCAGCGCCGCGAGCAGCGGCTGCCTGCGCCCTCGGTCAAGCGGGGGTGAGACTGCGCATGCGGTCCTCACCTCTCCCGCTTGCGGGAGAGGTCGGCGCGTGCCGGACGATGCGAAGCATCGTCGGCGCGGGCTTTCTCCTCTAGGGGATTATCCCATTGCGGAAATACCCTCTCCCCACTCCCGCAAACGGGAGAGGGAGCGCACCGGCGCTGTGGCGTCAATCTTGATTTCATCACGCTCTAGCGCGGCAGCAGATTCGTCTTCGCAAGATCCAGCACCTCGTCGCCGCGGCCGTTCATCACCGCGCGCAAGACCCAGAGGCTGAAGCCCTTGATCTGCTCGGTGGTGATGGTCGGCGGCATCGACAGCTCCTGCTTGGCGGTGACGACGTCGAGCAGTGCCGGCCCGTCATGCGCGAGCATCTCCTTCACCGCACCGGGAAGCTCGCCCGGATCCTCGACGCGTTTGGCAAAAATCCCCATGGCACGCGCCATCGCCGCGAAATCCGGATTCTCCAGGTCGACATTGGTGTCGACGAAGCCGGCCGCCTTCATCTCCAGCGCGACGAAACCGAGCACGCCGTTGTTGAAGACGACCACCTTCACCGGCAGCTTCTCCTGCGTCAGCGTGATCAGGTCGCCCATCATCATGGTGAAGCCCCCGTCGCCGGAGAGCGAGATCACCTGCCGGCCAGGCTGGGCCGCCTGCGCACCGATCGCCTGCGGCATCGCATTGGCCATCGAGCCGTGCACGAAGGAGCCGATCAGCCGGCGGCGGCCGTTCATGTCGAGATAGCGCGCGGCCCACACCGTCGGCGTGCCGACATCGGCGGTGAACACCGCATCGTCGGAGGCATGGTCGCTGACGACCTTGGCGAGATATTGCGGATGGATCGGCTTAGCTCCCGGCGTGCCCTTGGCGAGCGCGTCCAGGCCTTCGCGCGCCTTCTTGTAGTGCGCGACGGCGTCGTCGAGATGCTTGCGCTGCGTCTTCGCTTTCAACAGCGGCAGCAGCGCCTCGATGGTGAGCCTGACGTCGCCGACGAGGCCGAGATCGATCTTGCAGCGGCGGCCCAGATTTTCCGGGCGGATGTCGATCTGCGCGATCTGGCAATCGGTCGGGAAGAACTGCTTGTAGGGAAAATCGGTGCCGAGCATCACCAGCGCGTCACAGGCGTGCATGGCGGCATAGCCCGAGGAGAAACCGATGAAGCCGGTCATGCCGACGTCATAGGGATTGTCGTATTCGACATGCTCCTTGCCGCCGAGCGCATGCACGATCGGGCTCTTCAGCGCCTCGGCGAGCTGCATCAGGGGCGCATGCGCGCCGGCGCAGCCGCGGCCGCAGAACAGGGTGACGCGCTCGGCACCGTTGAGGAGATCGGCGAGCGCCTTGAGCTCATCCGCCTGCGGCACCACCTTTGGCGCCGCCACGCCAAGGCCGCGCGTCGTCGACAGCGCGCGCTTCGGCGGGCTGCGGAACGCGACGTCGCCGGGCATCGCGACCACGGCGACGCCGCGCAGGCCCACCGCCGCCCGGATCGCGTTCTCGAGCACGTAAGGAAGCTGGCTGGGGTCGGAGACCAGCTCGCAATAATGGCTGCATTCGCGGAACAGGTTCTGCGGATGCGTCTCCTGGAAGTAGCCGCCGCCGATCTCGGCGGTCGGGATCTGCGCCGCGATCGCCAGCACGGGCACGCGGCTGCGATGCGCGTCAAACAACCCGTTGATCAGATGCAGATTGCCGGGACCGCAGGAGCCGGCGCACACCGCAAGGCTCCCGGTCACCTCGGCTTCGCCGGCGGCGGCGAAGGCTGCGACCTCCTCGTGGCGGACATGGATCCATTCGATCGTGCCGCGGCGGCGCAGAGCCTCGGTCAGCGCGTTCAGGCTGTCGCCGACGATGCCGTAGATGCGCTTGACGCCGGCCTGTTCGAGCGTTGCCACGAACAGATCGGCCACGTTGTTGATCGCCATATCGGTCTCCTGCTGCGCCGGTCACACTGCGCGAAGTGTCAACATCAGCATCACGGCAATTTGGGGCATACTAGGCGATGACGAGTTCACAGCTGGTTTATTGCGGCTCAGTCTTTCGCAATCGCCCGATCGTAGGCTTCGACCGTCGCCTTGGCGCGCGCGGCCACATCGGCGGCGCTCATGCCGGGCTTGTAGAGGCTGGAGCCGAGCCCGAACGCGGTCACGCCGCCCTTGATGTATTCGGCAAAATTCTGGTCGGAGACGCCGCCGACGGCGGCTATCATCACGCCTGACGGCAGCACAGCGCGGATCGCGGCGATGCCGGCGGCACCTAACACGCTCGCCGGAAAGAATTTCAAGCCCGATGCGCCGGAGCGCGCCGCAAGCAGCGCCTCGGTCGGCGAGAACACGCCGGGCAGCGTGACCATGGCGTATTGATGTGCACGCACCAGCACCTGGGTGTCCACGTTCGGCGAGACCATCAGCCTGCCGCCGACGTCATTGAGGCGATCGACATCCGCGGTGGTCAGCACCGTGCCGGCGCCGATCAACACGCCTGGTGGCGCCTGCTTCACGGCCATTGCGATGGAGCGGAATGGATCGGGCGAATTCAGCGGGATCTCGATCGCGGTCATGCCGGCTTCGACCAGCACGCCGACGATAGGCTCGCACTCCTCGGGCTTGACGCCGCGCAGGATCGCGACCAGCGGTCGCTTCATTGGCGGAAAGGCAACGCTCATCTCAAGAATCCTTCTATTTCTTCCAGATCGCGGCAGCCGCCATCGACAGGCCGCGGCGGACGGCTTCATCCGCATCGACCGGCTGCACCGTGAACGACAGTGCATCGAAGGCATGCCGGTACAGCATCGCAAGCCGGCCCGAGGCAATCAGCACGACAGCCGCCTGCCGCACCGCGCCGGAGAGACCGGCGGCCAGCTCGGCGCCGATCAGGGTACCCGACAGCGTCTCGCGCGCCGCGGCGGCCGTGCCGCCGAACAGTAATTGCCGCGAGCGCGCCGTGAACAGGAGATTCGCGGCGAAGGCCGGCGCCGCGTACGCGGCCTTGACCGCCGCCTTGAAGCTCGCAACATCCTCGGCCTCGTCGGCGCCCGCGATCGCGAGCGACAGGATGGTCTCGCGCGAGACGGCGCTGAACAGCTCGCCGGTCATGAAGGTGGAGAAGCGTTCGACGATGCCGCCCCCGACGCGCACCCATTTCGAATGCGTGCCGGGCATGCAGACCAGCGCCTCGCCCACCGCATCGAGGCCGAGCGCGCCCAGCAGCTGCGTTTCCTCGCCGCGCATGACGTCCGGCGCGGCAGCGTCTCGCTGTGCGATGCCTGGCAGGATGCGGATGTCGCGCGCCTCTCCGGGGACGCGCACGGCCTGGTTCAGGACAGCGGAGAGCGGCGCGGGCGTGTCGACATAGCCGGCCTCGACCCAGCCGGTCTTCGCGCCGGCCATGCCGCAGACGAGAACCGGCAGATGATCCGGCGCCTCGACCGCCGCGAGATGCGATTGCAGCACCGCGGGAAAGCCGGTCCTGGCGGCGGCCAGCATGCCTTCATCGCTGCGGCGTTCGGCCAGCACGAGGCCGGCACGATCGACCAGCCACAGACGAAAACTGCTGGTGCCCCAGTCCACCGCGACATAAGCGGGTTCGGTCATGCGAAACTGTCCTCGTCTCACGGCCAGGTTCTTGTCTCACCTGCAAGGTCTTGTCTCACCAGCAAGACGCCGTCTCGCGACAATGAGACGATCTCTTGCGGGCCTTGGTCGAGATACCGGCTATTGCGCGGGCAAACCAGCCCTTTCTCTCGGATTTGCGGCTGCACCGCGCTGGCACAGCGCTTGCTGAACGCTCCCCGCTCAACGCCGTCAACGCGCGACAAGACGCGTCAACATCAGATGAGGAAACCCATGGAGATCGGCTATTTCACGATGCCTTCGCATCCGCCGGAGTGCGGCCTGAAAGAAGGGAACGACTGGGACCTGCAGGTCATGCGCTGGCTCGACGAGCTCGGCTATCAGGAGGCCTGGGTCGGCGAGCACCACACCGCACCGTGGGAACCCAATCCCACGCCCGACCTCCTGATCGCGCAGGCGCTGATGCAGACCAAGAAGCTTCGCATCGGGCCGGGCGGTTTCCTGCTGCCCTATCACCACCCGGCCGAGCTCGCCAACCGCGTCGCGATGCTCGACCATCTCTCCGAGGGCCGGCTCAATTTCGGCGTCGCCGCATCCGGCCTGCCGAGCGACTGGGCGATGTTCAACGTCGACGGCATGAGCGGGCAGAACCGCGACATGACCCGAGAGGCGCTGGAAATCATCCTGAAGATGTGGAGCGATCCCGCGCCCTGGACCTACAAAGGCAAGTTCTGGACGGTCTCCAAGCCGGACACGATGTTCGACTTCCTCAAGCCGCACATCAAGCCGCTGCAGGCGCCGCATCCGCCGATCGGCGTTGCGGGCCTCTCCAAGAACTCGGACACGCTGAAGCTCGCAGGCGAGCGCGGCTTCATCCCGATGAGCCTCAACCTCAACCCGGCCTATGTCTCCAGCCACTGGGATTCCGTCGAGATCGGCGCCGCCAAGACCGGGCGCAAGCCGAACCGGCAGGACTGGCGGCTGGTGCGCGAGGTGTTCGTCGCCGACACGGACGAGGAGGCCTGGAGGCTCTCGACCGGCGACATGATGGGCCGGATGATGAGCGAGTACTTCCTGCCGCTGCTCGGCCATTTCGGCTTCAAGGACTATCTGAAGCACGCGCCCGACGTGCCCGACAGCGACGTCACCGTCGAATATTGCGCCAAGCGGAACTGGATCGTCGGCTCGCCCGCGACCGTCGCCGAGAAGATCGAGAAGATCTACGACGAGGTCGGCGGCTTCGGCGTGCTCTTGGTGTTCGGCTTCGACTACAAGCACAAGGCCGAAGCCTGGCACCATTCGCTCTCGCTACTGAAGAACGAGGTGATGCCCCGTCTTGCGCATCTCGGCTCTGCGAGGAAGGCAGCTTGACCCGATGCGGGTGCGGCGCGATCGTTCCGCACCCGCATTCATTTCGGAGATTTCCGCGTGACGGTGGACACCAAGGACTTCAAGCAGGCGATGCGCCAATGCGCCGGCGCCGTGGCACTGGTGACGGTGGGGGCCGAGCACGGCAAGCGCACGGGACTGACGGTGACCTCGGCCTGCTCGCTGTCGGACACCCCGCCCTCGCTGATCGTCTGCGTCAACCGCAATGCCAGCGCCCACGCGCGCATCCGCGAGGAAGGCGCGTTCGCGGTCAACTTCTTGCACGAGGATCACGCGCTGCTCGCGCTCACCTTCAGCGGCCAGAAGGGCATCAACGGCGACGACCGCTTCGGCTTCGGACAGTGGACGCGGGGTGCGACCGGCGCGCCGGTGCTGACCGACGCGGTCGCCGCGTTCGACTGCGTGCTGGCGCAGGAGTTCGAGACCAGGACCCATTCGATCTTCGTCGGCGAGGTGCGTGACGTCTCGCATTCGGCCATGGCGACGCCGCTCGTGTACTTGCGCAGCAACTTCCATACGCCGCGGGAGATGCGCGAGGGCGTGACGATCGGCGACCTCGACGCGCGACACCTGAGCTGGACGGATTTCTCCTGACGAGGCCGATGCAGGATACGCCGATCTAGAACAGCTCATAGCCCGGAGTGAGGTGGCTGCCGGGGTCATGCCTCCCCTTGGCTTCGCGCAAGAGCGACCATCGCGCACCGAAATGATCCGTCCAATCGCTGGACGACATCGGGAGCGCGCTCACTGGATACAATACACCACCTGCGCTGCGAATGCGCTCATAGAGCTCGCGGTTTTGCATGACCAGCCGCTCCGCATTCGCCCTGTCTGCCGACGCCGGGATACGGATCAGATTGAACGGAAACACGACGCCTTCGTCAGGAAGCCGAAGCAGGGGCGTGCGGCATCGGTCGGTGAACATCGGATAGTAGGTGATGCGCCCGAACGGGCCCAGATCATCGCTGTTCAGTTCGGCAATGACATCGCGCGCGATCTTCAGCGCGTTGCTGCCCGGCAGATAGGTCAGGAGCCAGGGATGCGGATTGAGCCATTGGCCATTCGCCCGCAGGATCTTCTCGAGCTTGGCGAATGCGTTCGCGTCCTCGCCAAAAGTCAGGTCGGAGACGGTCTCGCGCTTGTCCGCCAGGCCCGCGAGCAAGGCCCCGTCGTCAGGCATCTTGCCGTCGTAGAAGACACCCGCCTCCATTTGATAGCGCCAGCCGCCCGTGCCGTCGGGCACGACAGCCCCCTGCAACTGATCGCAGCGCGCCTCTTCCAGAACGCGCCGCTGATCTGCCGTGAGCGAGGCAAGATCGGGATAGGACAGCTGAAATCGGCGAACCCGCTCGGGTGCGCGCATCAACCGAAGCGTCGCTCTGACGATGATCGCGCATTGCGCAAGGCCGGCTCGAACGGCATCGAAGAGCTCGGGATGCGAGGTCGGCGAACAGGTGAGTTCCACGCCTTCGCCGGTGACGACGTCGAGTTCCAGAACCTGATCGGTCTGGAGACCGTGCCGGGATGAGGATCCCCCGATTCCGCCGACGGCAAGCGTGCCGCCGACGGACAGTTCGAGGTAATTGGTCAAGACCGGCGGAACGAGCCCTTTGGCCAAGGTCGCATCCACCACCTTGTGCCAGGTCGCACCGGCATCGACCACGACACGATCCGGCTCGACCCGATGGATCGTGGCCAGCATGCCAAGATCCATCACGATGCCGTCCTCGGCCATGGCCCGGCCATAGGTTGCGTGACCCTGCCCGCGCGCCGCAACCTTCAGCCCCTGGTCCTTGGCCCAGCGCATGATGTCAGCGACCTCGCCGCTCGTCGCCGGCTTGCAGACGGCCCGAGGCCGTCTATCCACGATGTGGCCGAAATCCTGCGCGGCTGCCGCGCGCGATTCTGCGTCGTTCGCGAGCAAGGGCCCGGGCGATTGCAAATCGGGCGGGCCGGACGGCTGTCCGGCAAGAGCAGCGGATGCCAGCGTCGCGGTGACGCCGACGCCCGCATGGAGGAGTGTCCGTCTGTTGGGAGTCATGGCGCAGTCCTTCTCGCAGGGCGAAATGCCCTTGCGCGTCAAGCTGCGATGGCCCCGGCACCGGGACAACGGGCGCGGCGCGGGATAGACATTCCCGCCAATCGGTAGAATGCGTTCCGGACGTCGCTCAAAGCCGCTCGAGCTTCAGCCTCTCGGCCAGGAGATCGACGAAGAGATGCGTCTTGGCCGGCGGTATCGCGCTGGGTGGAAACACTGCACGCACGGGCGTTCGCGGTGCCTCGAAATCCGCGAGCACGATTTCGAGAGCCTCCTGGTCGACGAGATCGCGGATCTGCCAGAACGGACCATATCCGACACCGATGCCATGACGAGCGGCAGCATGCGCCGCCGTGGTGCTGTCGGTGCGAAAACGGCCATTCACCTGTACGGTGGTCAAGCGGCCGTCGATCCGAAACCGCCAAATATCGGCTTCGCCCTGGGCCGTCCTGCGCAGGATGCATTGATGATCGGCAAGATCGCCGGGCTGGCGCGGGCGGCCGTGGCGCTCGAAATAATCGGGCGCGCCGTAGACAACCGTGCGCAACTCTCCCAGTCGCCGCGTCTTGAGCGAGGAGTCCGGCAATTCCCTGATCCGGACGGCGAGATCGAAGCCGTCACCGACGACATCGACGGGCCGGTCGGACATGTTGACGTCGGCCTCGATCTGCGGAAAGCGCGCCATGAACTCGGCAATGGCCGGCACGACATGGGTGGCCCCGAACTGGATTGGCGCAGCGACCCTGAGCAGCCCGGAGGGCTCGACGCGCCGGTTTGCCGCCTCGAGGCGCGCTTCACTGATTTCGGCAAAGGCTGGCTTGACGCGACGATAGAACGCAAGCCCGGCCTCCGTCGCCACCGATTGCCGCGTGGTCCGCCGCACCAGCTCGACCCCGACGCTACGTTCCAGCGCAGACAGCGCCCGGTTGACCGACTGGAGCGAGCGCCCCAACCGCCGCGCAGCCGCGGTCTGGCTGCCGGCTTCGACGACGGCCAGAAAGACTTCGATCTCCTCCATCGAGCCTCCTCCTCTCTCGCAATTTGCGGCAATGCCCGTTCGCGGCGACCGATCCGGCGCGGGGCGTTTCAAGCGCCGCCCACGTTCCGAGCCTGTTTCGGCGGAAGTGGGACGTCGCGCCGGGCCAAGGATCAGACGGACTCGATCTTCAATTGCTTGATCTTCCGATACAGCGTCGCGCGGCTGAGCTTCAGGGCGCGAGCCGCTTCGGCGACGCGGCCACCATGCGCGCGCAGGGCGCCGACGATCGTGGCGCGTTCGGCGGCCGCGAGATCGGACTCCGCTGCCCGTCCACCGAACGGCGGCAAATCGAGATCCGCATCCGTGATCACGCCGCTCTCCGCGGTGCAGCCGGCGAGCCGCAGCACGTGGCGGAGCTGGCGCATGTTGCCGGGATACGGATAGGCCGCAAGCTGCGACCATGCTTCATCCGATAGCCTGCAGCCCGGCGCTTCCTCGCGCGCGATCTGGCGGATGATATCGTCCCTGTCCGCCCGCTCGCGCAGGGCCGGCAGGCGCACCGCGATGCCGCGCAGACGGAAGTAGAGATCGGCGCGGAAGCTCCCCTCCTCCACCATGCCGCCGAGGTCGCGATGGGTGGCGCTGATCAATCGGATGTCGACCGCCACCGGCTTGAGCGCACCGAGCGGCCAGACCTCGCGGTTTTCCAGGACGCGCAGCAGCCGCGTCTGCAACGCGATCGGCATGTCGCCGATCTCGTCGAGGAACAGCGTGCCGCCATGGGCCTGCACGATCAGGCCCTTCGAACCGTCGCGGCGCGCGCCGGTGAAGGCGCCGGCCTCGTAGCCGAACAGTTCGGCGTCGATCAGGCTCTCCGGCATCGCCGCGCAATTCAGCGCGACATAATTGTTGCGCGCCCGGTTGCTCGCCGCGTGAATGGCCCGCGCGAACACATCCTTGCCGACGCCGGTCTCGCCCTGCAGCAGCACCGGCAGATCGCGATCGATGACGGCCCCGAGCCGCTTCACGCTCTTGACCATTTCGGGATCGCGGCCGGCGAGCCGATGCAGCGCATCGAAGCGATCGACGGGCGCGTCGCGGCGTGGTGCAAGGGGCTTTGCGCGCATCGGCGGCGCCACATGCCCCTGGCCCAACGGACTGCCATCCGCCCGACGCTGCTCGACGAGCTCATCCGTGCCGCGCACGGCCTGATGATCAAAACGGACGTAGCGGGACACATCGATGCCGGACGCGATCATGCCGTCGGTGAGGCCCAGCAGTGCGCGCGCGGAGCGGCAGGCGCCGACGACGCGGCGGTCATCGTCATAGGCGATGAGGCCGCTGCCACCGTCACCGGGCACGGTGGCGATCCAGGCGTTGCGGAAATGGGCACGGAAGATCGCGCCCTCGATGCGCCGGGTCGCCTGCATCGTCACCGCGAGCGCGAGCTGATGTGCGGTGCGCTCCAGATCCTCACGGCAGGAGGTGATGTTAACGGCGCCGGCGAGCCGGCCGGCCTGGTCGAACAGCGGCGCCACGGCGCAGGAGAACATGTGCCACTGCGCGCGGAAATGTTCGTCGCGATGCACCAGGATCGGCTTCTCCTCGGCCAGCGCCGTGCCGAGGCCATTGGTGCCCTCGAACGTCTCGGCGAAATTCGAGCCCGTATAGATCTTCCAGTCCAGAAACATCCTTGCGTCGGCTTCGCCCGGCAGGCGGCTGAACAGCATGGTTGCGTTGGCATCAGCGAGATTGACGCAATAGCCGGCGTCGCGCAGCGCACGGGCGAGATCGTCGAGCTCGGGCATTGCGAGCCTGATCGTCTCCTCCATCGGCTCGGCGGCATGCCGGACCTCGGCTTCGGTGAAGGTCTGCGGCGGTCCCTGCCGGGCCGGATCGAGCTTGTGGTTGACGAGGCACCGTCGCCAGGAATTGGCAATTCGCGAAGAGGCATCGACGTCGGCCACATGATTGGCGACCGACAAGACACGGGCGACATGGTTCGAGGCCGACAAGCTGGCCATCGCGGACGTCTCCACCCTGTATTATTGTGCAAAGTCTGGCACCACAGGCGGGGATGTCAATCGGGAACCGGTTTTGCTGTCATTCCGGGGCGGCTCGAAGAGCCGAACCCGGAATCTCGAGATTCCGGGTTCGATGCTTCGCATCGCCCCGGAATGACGGCCTCATCTATTGCTGCACCGCCCTCACCACGTATCGATGCACGGCCGCTTCTTCGCCGTTCGCGCCGGCGGCTTCGGCACTGACCGCAGCCCCGCCATGATCCAGCGCCGCGTCTCGGAGGGGTCGATGACGTTGTCGATCTCGAACACCGAGGCGATCGAGACCGCCTTGCCGTTGGCATAGAGCTCGGCGACCTTGTTGCGATAATAGGTCTCGCGCTCCTCGGGGTCGGCGATCGCCTCCATCTCCTTGCGGAAGCCGAGGCGGACATAGCCTTCCAGGCCCATGCCGCCGAACTCGCCGGTCGGCCAGGCCGCGGTGAAGAACGAGGCGTGGAAGCCGCCGCCGATCATCGACTGCGCACCGAGACCATAGCCCTTGCGCAGCACGATGCCGAACAGCGGCACGGTGAGGCTCGCGCCGGTCACGAACATGCGCGAGACGTGGCGGACGATCGCGGTCTTCTCGGCCTCCGGACCGACCATGAAGCCGGGCGTGTCGCAGAGCGAGACGATCGGCAGATCGAAGGCATCGCAGAGCTGGAGGAAGCGCGCGGCCTTGTCGCCGGCATCGGCATCGATGGCGCCGCCGAGATGGCGCGGATTGTTGGCGATCAGACCGAACGGCTTGCCTTCGATACGGATCAGCGCGGTGATCATGCCGACGCCGTAGTCGCGGCGCAGCTCCAGCACGCTGTCCTTGTCCGCGACGAGATCGATCACGCTGCGGATGTCGTAGACGCGCAAGCGGTTCTCGGGGATGGCGCGGCGAAGCAGGCGCTGGTCGGCGGCTTCCCACTCCGCCACCGCGCCCTGGAAATACGACAGATATTTCTGCGCGACCCTTGTCGCCTCCTCCTCGTCCTCGACCAGGATGTCGATGACGCCGTTCGGCGACTGGAACGACACCGGGCCGACCTCGGCCGGGTGATAGACGCCGAGCCCGCCGCCCTCGATCATGGCCGGGCCGCCCATGCCGATCGAGGCGTTCTTGGTGGCGATGATGACGTCGCAGCAACCGAGCATCGCGGCATTGCCGGCGAAGCAATAGCCGGAGACGACACCGACGACAGGGACGAGGCCGGACAACCTTGCGAACTGCACGAAGGACGGACCGTCGAGCCCTGTCATGCCGAGCCGGTCGGTGTCGCCGGGCCGGCCGCCGCCGCCTTCGGCATAGAACACCAGCGGGACGCGCCAGTCTTCCGCAAGGGTCAGCATGCGGTCGATCTTCTTGTGATTCATGTGGCCCTGCGTGCCCGCGAGCACGGTGTAGTCATAGGCCACGACGATGCAGCGCGCGCCCTCGGGGCCGAACTTCTCGCCGTTCACGGTGGCGACGCCCATGACGAGGCCGTCAGCCGGCGTGTTCTTGATGAGATCGTCGAGCTTGCGCCGGCGCCGCTGCGCCGCGATCGCGAGGCTGCCATATTCCATGAACGAGCCTTCGTCGACGAGCTGGGCGACGTTCTCGCGCGCGGTGCGCTGGTTGGTGTTGCGGCGGCGCTCGACCGCGGCCGGGCGGTTCGCATCCAGCGTGTTGGCCTGGCGGGCGATCAGCTCGGCAAGATCCGGGCGGATGTAGTCGAGATCCACATCGGCTTCCGCGGCCGTGTGATCCGCCGCGACGTCGAGCGGCTCCAGATACATGATCGGCTCGCCATGCAGCAGCGTGACGCCGTCGCCGGCGACGAGCTTCATGACCCGGCCGCCCTGCTCGGCCATCACGAGATGCTCCATCTTCATGGACTCGATCACCGCGAGCTGCTGGCCGGGGCGCACGATCTCGCCTTCCTTCACCTGAATGGTGACGATGGTGCCCTGCAAGGGCGCTGCGACCAAAACCGCGCCTTCGGGCACCACCTGGGCGACATGCGCTTCGGTGCCGTGCGCTGCGCTTCGTTCCGCCGCGGCAAAATAGAGCGGCTTGGCCGCGCCATCGGCGGCCTCGACGAGCTTTGCGATATTGCGGTCGATGAAATCAGTCGCGATGCGGTTGGTCCTGAAATCGGGATGCACCAGCACGGCCTGGAGGAAGGCGATGTTGGTGACGACGCCGTCGATGCGGAACTCGCGCAAGGCGCGCGACGCCTTGGCCACCACGTCATGCCAGGCTTCGCCCGGCGTATGCACGATGACCTTTGCCAGCAGCGAATCGAAGGCGGCGCTGGTCTTGTAGCCGGAATAACCGAAACTATCGACGCGCACGCCCGGCCCGGAGGGCGGCTCGAATACGGCCAGCACGCCGCCGGTCGGATGCGTCGCGCCGGTCTCGTCAAGCGTCTCCATGTTGACACGGAGCTGCATGGCATGGCCGCGGGGCTTCGGGACGGATTCCTGTGCCAGGCCGAGGGAAGCCAGCGAAGCCCCCGCAGCGACGGCGAGCTGGGCGCGGACGAGATCGAGGCCAAGCACCTCTTCGGTCACGGTGTGCTCGACCTGAAGCCGCGGATTGGCCTCGATGAAGGCAAAGCTGTCCTCGGCGGTGCCCTCGACCAGGAACTCGAACGTGCCGAGATTGTCGTAGGCCGCGGCCGCTGCAAGCTGCATCGCCGCGTCGATGATGCGGCCGCGCAAGGAGTCGCTCAGCGAGGGGCTCGGCGCGACCTCGATCAGCTTCTGGTGCCGGCGCTGGATGGTGCATTCGCGTTCCCAGAGATGGGTGATCGCGCCATGCTTGTCGCCGATGATCTGCACCTCGATATGGCGCGCCTGCCGGATCAGGCGCTCGGCATAGACACCGTCGTAGCCGAAGGCGGCCTTGGCCTCCGACTGGCAGCGGGCATAGGCCTCCGCGAGATCGGAGGCGTTCTCCACCACGCGCATGCCGCGCCCGCCGCCGCCCGCCATCGCCTTGATGACGATGGCCGCGTTGCTGCCGAGCGAGGTGAAGAACGCCGTGATTTCCTCCAGGCTCGACGGCCCGCTGGTGCCGGCGATGATCGGCACGCCGCAGCGCTTGGCCAATTGCCGAGCCGCGACCTTGTCGCCGAACAGGTCGAGCGCCGCCGGCTTTGGGCCGACGAAGGTAAGACCCGCATCGGCGCAGGCCTTTGCGAACGCTGCGTTCTCGCTGAGGAAGCCATAGCCGGGATGCACGGCGTCGCAGCCGACGCCTTTCGCCGCCGTCACCACCGCGTCGATATCGAGATAGGCCCGGGCGCCGCGGCCTGGGATTTCGATGGCGTCGTCGGCCACACGCACGTGCAGCGACAGCGCATCGTCGGCGGGATGGATCGCAACCGTCGCGATGCCGGCATCGGCCGCAGCCCGCGCGATGCGGATGGCGATCTCGCCGCGATTGGCGATCAGGAGCTTCTTGAACGACATGCGGCGTCTCCATGCCCGCGAGCCGAGGCGCGGGTCGGCAGGTTCGATGATCCTGCTTCTTCACTTTAGCCGCAGCCGTCAAGGGTAGGAAAGCCGATCGCAGTGACCGCTCCCGTCGGCCGGAATATCAGTCGGCCGGGCGCGCCGCGATGAGGCGAATAATCCGCGCCACGGCAGACGGGATCGGCGCGATAACGGGGACAGCGAACACCGGCTGAAGCTCGCGCGCGGCTTCGCCCAGCGGCCCGCCGCCAATAATGACGGCCTCCGCGCCATCCTGCGCGATACAGGCCTCGACCGCGCGGGCCAGCGCGTCGCGCAGCCGCGCCGAATCGCGCATCAGCGCCTCTGGATCGCCATCGGCAAAGCGCGTGCCGGTGTAGTGCGAACGCAATCCCAGCGCGTCAGGCAGCGCGGCGATTTTCGCACCCAGCAACGGCGTCGTAGTCGCGACGCCGAAGCGGCGGCCTTTCTCCGCAGCTTCCAGCATCGAGGACTCGCCAATGCCGACCGCAGGCAAATTCAGCGCTGTCTTGATCTCGGCGAGACCGGGGTCTCCGAACGCGGCGACGATGAAGCCGTCACAAGAATTCTGATGTGCCCGCGCAATGTCCTCGACCTCGGGCGCGGCCTCGTCCAACGCCTTCGCCGACACGATCATCGTCGGCGCCCGCGTGGCCGTTGCGCCGACAATGTCGAAGCCGTCCGTGACTGCAGACTTCGCGATGGCGACCATCATCGCGGTCGTCGCCTCGCTGCTGTTCGGATTGATCAGGAGAATGCGGCGGCCGGCCACGCTATCCGCCCGCCCGCGCCCGCGCACCGATCTCCTGGAAGATCGCGGTGAGCTCGTCGACCTCGTCCTCGCCTTCCCCAGGCCTGATCCGCTGCTCCATCTCCTCGATGTGATGGCGCATGGCGTGGATCGCGCCGGCCTTGTCCTTTGCGAGGATCAGTGCCCCGATGTCGGGGTGCGCGTCGGGCGAGCAGTCCGGCTCACCCGGCTGCTCGAAGGTCGCGATCGCGAGCGACGTCCGCAGCATCAGCTCGCGCGACATGTCGAGCAGCACTTTGTTGCCCGCGAGCTTGGCGACCAGGATGTGGAATTCCGCCGTGAGCGACAGCGAGGCCCAGCGGTCGTTGCGATCGTGGCGCGCCTCGAGCTCCATATGGGCCTTCAACGCGGCCTTGCCTGCCTTGTCCAGCCGGTCGATGGCGGTAGCGACGGCGGCCGTTTCGATGATGCGGCGCGCGGCGAAAATATCCTGCGCCTCCTCCCAGCTCGGCCGGTACACGAACGCGCCGCGGTTGGGGATCTGCATCACCACCTTGCGCGAGGCGAGATGGGTGAGTGCCTGGCGGATGTGAATTCGCGTCGTGCCGAAGGCTGCGGCAAGCTTGTCCTCGCCGAGCTTGGCGCCGGGCTTCAGCCGCTTCTGGCTGATCGCGGTCAAGATGCCCTGCACCACCGGATCATCGTCGATGCTGCGCGGATCGATGGCTTCGGGCTCCCTGCGTTTCGGCTCGGGGCGCTTCGGCTTGCGCTTGAGGGGGCGGGTTCGCTTCATGCGTCGCTTTTACAGGATTCCCGGATGTTGCCGGAGCCCATTTTTTGCACAAACGAGCCGCCGACTGTTTACAATATAGACAACAAATTGGCGCCAATTTTTGGCGCCTAAATTTTAACGCAGCATCTACAACGCTTTAGCGAATGGCCCGCACTGGCACGTCGCTTGCTAACCCCCTCGCGCTGAGACAACGCGAAGGATGGAGCTGGCGTTGAGTGACGAGCGCGGACATTCGCTGGATCTGAAGGGCATCGGCCACGCCTTCGGCGCGACCGTCGCGCTGGACGAGATCAACCTCACCGTCGCAGCCGGTGAGCTGATCGCGCTGCTTGGCCCGTCCGGCTGCGGCAAGACCACGATGCTTCAGATCATCGCGGGCTTCCTGCGCCCGTCCAAGGGCGAGGTCCGCTTCGACGGCGCAAGGGTCGAGCATATTCCCGCCAATCGCCGCCGTATCGGCATGGTGTTCCAGAACTATGCGCTGTTTCCGCATCTGACCGTGTTCGAGAACGTCGCCTACGGTCTGCGGGCGCGCAAGACGGCGAAGGATGTGGTCGCGGCGAAGGTCGAGCAGATGCTCGGCCTCGCCCAGATGGCTTCGTACGCGCGCAGGCTTCCCGGAGAACTCTCCGGTGGACAGCAGCAGCGCGTCGCGCTGGCGCGCGCGCTTGCGATCGATCCGGGCCTCGTCCTGCTCGACGAGCCGTTCTCGGCGCTCGACAAGAATTTGCGCCTCGACATGCAGATCGAGATCAAGAGCCTGCTGAAGACTTTTGGCGTCACCTCCATCATCGTCACGCACGACCAGGAGGAAGCGCTGTCGATGGCCGACCGCATCGTCGTGCTCAACAGGGGTCGGATCGAGCAGATCGACAGCCCGGATGCGCTTTACGACCAACCGGCGAGCCTGTTCATCTCGAGCTTCATCGGGCACACCAACCTTTTGCGCGGCACCGTGACCGAAACCGACCGCGTACAGCTCGATGCAGGACCGGAGATCGACCTCGGGCGTTCCGCGCAGCGACGGCGCGGCTCGCCGGTGACGCTCTCGGTGCGGCCGGAGAACATCGCATTCGGTGCCGAGCGACCCGGCGCCATTCCCGTCACCATCCGCGCCACTGTGCCGCTCGGCGCCATCAGCGTCACCGAGGGCATCACCGCGAGCGGCGAAGCCGTGAAGATCAGCCAGGCCCGCGCCGCCGGCATCGCGAAGGCGCAGGTAGGAGAGACGGCCTGGCTTGCGATCTCCGACATTTCACGCGTCAGCGTTTTCAGCACGCCGGTCGACGAATTTTCACAGCATCAGCAAAGGAGTGTTTGACATGAGCCTATCCCGGAGATCGCTGCTCACCTCGGGTTCGGCCGCGCTTGCGTTGGCGGGCCTGGGATGGCCGACATCATCGCGCGCCGCCTCTTCCATCGTGGCGACGACCTATCCCGGCAGCTTCGACGAGGCCTTCCGCTCGGTGGTCGGGCCCGCTTTCAAGAAGACCAGCGACGGCAGCGTCACCTTCACGCCCCTGCTCGGCGTGGACCAGATCGGCAAGATCCAGGCCTCGCGCAACGCGCCGCCGTTCGACGTGGTTCTGTTCGACGAGGGCCCGCTGATCCCGGCGATCGCGAGCGGCGTACTGGAAAAATTCCCGGTCGAGCAGTCGAAATCCTTTGCCGACATTCCAGGCGCATTCCGTCATCCCGACGGTTACGCACCTGTCATCACCTGCCAGTTGATCGGCATCGCCTATAATCCGAAGAAGATCACGACGCCGCCGACCTCGTGGGAGGATCTGTGGAAGCCCGAATACAAGGGCCGCGTCGGCATCACCGGGCTCGGCTCGAGCCTCGGCACCGCCTTCATGGTCGAGATCGCAAAGCTGAACGGCGGCTCCGAGACCAATATCGAGCCGGCTTTCGAGGCCATCAAGAAGCTCTTGCCGAATGTCGGCGCGATCGCGGCCTCGCCCGGCGCACTGGCGGCGCTGTTCCAGCAAGGCGAGATCGATATCGCCTTCAATTTCTGGAACAACGTGGCGCTGCTCGCCGCCAAGGGCGTCGATATCGCCTTCGCCAAGCCGAAGTCCGGCGCCGTCGTGATCCGCACCAGTGCGCAGATCGTCAAAAACAACCAGGATTCGAAAGCGGTGCTGGACTATCTCGACACGGTGATGTCGGTCGACACGCAGAAGGGGCTGGAGGCGTCGCCCTGGGTGATGATGCCGACCAACAGCAAGGTAGCGCTGACCGGCGCGAATCTCACGGTGGCCAAGAGCGTCGATGATCTCGTCGCCAGCAATGTCCTGCTCGACTGGACCAAATTCCAGGCGATGCGGGGCGAATGGATCACCCGCTTCAGCAAGGAAGTGAGGATCTGAGATGACACCGGCCAGCACGAGCGGTTCTAGACAGTTGCTGCCAGTGGTCCCGCTGGCAGCGCTGTTCTTCGCGGCCTTCGTGCTGCCGCTGGCCGCGCTCGTGCTGGTCAGCTTGTTCCGCGATCCGCAATTCTCCGGCCTGTCGCCGGTGCAATATTTGCGCTTCCTGTCTGATCCGTTCAGCCTCAGGGTACTGTCGGATACGCTGTTGCTGGGTGCGGAAGTCGCACTGGCGACGCTGATCCTCGCTTACCCGCTCGCGCTGGTCTATGTCGCGAGCGGGCAATTCCTGCGCACCCTTATCACGTTCCTGATCATGCTGCCGATCCTGACCAGCACGGTGGTGCGCACCTTTGCCTGGATCGTCATCCTCGGCCGCGACGGCATTATCAATTCGGCGATGCTGTCGCTCGGGTTTTGGCAGGCACCGGCCCGGCTGCTCTACACCTGGGAGGGCATGGTGCTGGCGCTGACCCAGATCCAGCTTCCCCTGATGGCGCTGCCGGTCATCAACAGCCTGCTGCGACTCGACGGCAATCTGACACGGGCGGCGGAAGGACTGGGTGCAAGCCGCGCCCGCATTTTCATCACGGTCATCCTGCCGCTCACATTGCCCGGCGCCATCGCCGGATGGCTGCTCGTCTTTGCAGCGGCCGCAACCGCCTTCATCACCCAGACGCTGGTCGGCGGCGGACGTATCATCCTGATGCCGTCCTACATCTACCAGCAGGCGGTCGGTGTGCAGGACTGGCCGTTCTCGGCAGCGCTGTCGCTGATCTTCACGCTGGCCGTGACCGGCATCGTCTTTGCGATCGGCGTGCTGTCCCGCCACTTCGTGCGAGGCGTCGATGCAGCGTAACCTCATTGACCGCCTTTATTCCGGCGTCGTCGGAGCCATTACTGGCTTCGGCATGCTGTTGCTGCTAGCGCCGACGCTGGTCGTGGTCATCATCTCCTTCACCGGCGGCATCACGCTGAAGTTTCCGCCGCCGAGCTGGTCGCTGCGCTGGTATGTCGAACTGCTGCAATCGCAGGAGATCGTCGAGCCCGCGCTGACCAGCCTGAAGGTTGCTGCGGCGGCGACCGTTCTCTCCGGGGTGTTGGGCGGCGCGGCGGCGCTTGGGCTTGCACGCAGCCGGCTGAAGATCGCGCGCGCACTGGATGCGCTGTTCATGTCGCCGATGGTGCTGCCCGCGATGGCGTTCGGGCTGTCGCTGCTGCTCGTATTCAACCTGCTCGGCATCCGCCTGTCGGCGGCGACGTTGGTGCTCGGCCACACCATCATCTGCGTACCCTTCGTGATCCGGATGGTCGGCGCGTCGGTGCAGCAGCTCAATCCGGTTCTGATCACCTGTTCGCTCAGCCTTGGTGCCAGCCGCTGGTACACCTTCCGCCGCATCACGCTGCCGCTGATCCGCCGCGGCATCGTCGCGAGCTGCTTTGTGGCGTTTCTGACCTCGTTCGACAATGTTCCGGTCTCGCTGTTCCTGGCGGATGCGCGCACCGAGGTGCTGCCGATCAAGCTCTGGGCGATCCTCGAAGGCAGCCTCGACGTGCGCGTCGCCGCCGTCTCCGGCGTGATCGTGCTTGTGACGCTGGCCGGCCTCGTCTGCGCCGAACTCTTCGGCGGCGTCAGCCGCCAGATCGGGAGCCGCTGACCATGCCGATCGAACGCGATCTTCGTGGCTATGGAAGGGCGCGCCCGGATATTATCTGGCCCAACGGCGCCCGCGTTGCGGTGTCGCTGGTGGTGAATTTCGAGGAAGGCGCCGAGCTCGCCGTCGAGCAGGGTGACGCGGAGACGGAACGCTATGGCGAGGTCGCCTCGACATCGCCGCCGGGCGTCCGCGATTTCGTGCAGGAGCAGGTGTTCGACTACGGCATGCGCGCCGGCCTGTGGCGCTTTCTCGACGCTTTTGCCGACGCCAATGTCCGCTCCACCTTCATGATGTGCGGCCGCGCCGTGGAGCGCGTGCCGGACCTTGCCCGCGCCGCGATCGAGGCCGGGCACGAGCCGGCGGTGCACGGCTGGCGCTGGCTGCCGCACGCGCTCTACGGCAACGCCGAGACCGAGCGCCGCGACATCGAGAGGACGCGCGATGTCATCGCACATGTGACCGGCGTCACGCCAGTCGGCTTCATGTCACGCGGGAGCCAGAGCCCATGGACCCGCGACCTGCTGACCGATCTCGGCTTCGCCTATGACAGCAACGCGCTCGACGACGACCTGCCTTATTGGAGCCGGTCACCGCGCGGATCGATGCTGATCCTGCCCTACGGCTTCGACACCAACGACATGAAGTTCTTTCATCCGAACGGCTTTGTGCAGCCAGAGGATTTTTCTGATTACGTCGGCGCTGCGTTCGCGACCTTGATCGAGGAAGCCGAGCGCGGCCGATCCGCGATGCTGACAGTCGGCCTTCATTTGCGCATTTGCGGCCGGCCCGCGCGCTTCCGCGCAGTGAAAGCCATTCTCGCCGAACTGGCGCGGCTGCAGGGCCGCGTCTGGATCGCAACGCGCGCCGAGATCGCCGCGCATTTTCGCGCCGTCGCCCGCTAGGCGGCGCGCACGCCGGCAACGAAGGTGCTGACCTCGTCCTGAAGCGATTGCAGCTTCTGCGTCAGACGGCCGCTGGATTGCAGCACGAGGCCAGCGGCCTGGCCGGTCGCCGCGGTGGCCTCGGTGACGCCGGAGATGTTCTGCGAAACCTGGTCGGTGCCGGACGCCGCCTCCTGCACGCTGTGGGCGATGGCGGCAGTCGCGGCGCCCTGCTCCTCGACGGCTGCGGCGATCGACGAGGAGATCTCGTTGACCTCCATGATGGTGGCGCGGATGCTCTCGATGTTGCCGACGACCTGATTGGTCTCGGCCTGGATCGCGGTGATCTGCGCGCCGATCTCGTCGGTTGCCTTCGCTGTCTGGCTCGCCAGCGACTTCACTTCGCTCGCGACCACCGCAAAACCCTTGCCGGCCTCGCCGGCCCGCGCCGCCTCGATGGTGGCATTGAGCGCGAGCAGATTGGTCTGCGAGGCGATCTGGTTGATGAGGTCGATGACCTCGCCGATCTTGTGCGCGGCCGCAGCCAGCCCCTGCACGGTGTCGTTGGTGCGCTGCCCGTCGGCGGCGGCCTTGTCGGCCACGGTCGCGGCCTGCGCGACGCGCTGGCTGATCTCCGAGATCGAGGACGACAGCTCACCGGCGGCGGAGGCCACGGTCTGCACGTTCGTCGATGCCTGCTGGCAGGCGGATGCGACGAAGCTGGCGCGGTCGCTCGCCTTGTTCGCGGTCTCCGACATGCCCTGCGCGGCCTGTTGCATCGCGCGCGCCTCGTCGAAGACGTCGCGGACGACGGCCTGGACGCTCGCCTCGAACTTGCCGGCGAGGTCGGTCATCGCCTTGCGCTTCTCGTCATCGGCTTTCCGCTTCATCTCTTCCTGCTCGGCATGCATCTGGCGAACGGCCGACGCATTGTCCTTGAACACGGCGAGTGCCTTGGCGAGCCCGCCGACCTCGTCGCGACGATCGATGTAGGGCACCTCGAAGGCGCTGTCGCCGGCGGCGAGGCGCTCGGTCAGCGCGGTGATCCGGGCCAGCGGTCCGGTGACGCTGCGGCCGATCAGGAAGGAGGCTGCAAGGACCACGACCAGCACCGCCAGGCAGACATAGGCGAAAGTCATCGCGTTCTGGCGGAACGCGGTGTCGACATCGTCGAGATAGATGCCGGTGCCGATGATCCAGCCCCAGGGCGCAAAGCCCTTCACATAGGAGATTTTCCCGACCGGCTGGTCGAAGCCGGGCTTGGGCCAGAGATAGCCGTAGAAGCCCGCCCCCTGCTTCTTGACCACGTCGACGAAGCCCAGGAACAGGGCGTTGCCGGCGGGATCCTTCATGCCGGACAGATCCTTGCCGTCGAGTTCCGGCTTGATCGGATGCATGACCATCTTGGGGGTCATGTCGTTGATCCAGAAGTACTCGACCTTGTCGTAACGCAGGCTCTTGATCTCGGCCGTTGCGGCGGCCTGGGCCTGTTCGCGCGGCAGTTTTCCTTCGCTCTCGAGCTTCTGATAATGGGCGAGAATGCCGTAGCCGACGTCGACCATCTGCTGCGTCTTGGCCTGGCGATCGGCCACCATCTGGGTGCGCAGGGTCGACAGCGCGATCGGCGCCAACGCGATCATGCCGAGCAGGCTGATGCCGACAATGAGGACCAGCTTGAAACTGATGCGGGAGAAAATCATCGGAGCTCGCAGAATTGGCGGTACAGATATGCCAATTTATCCCGCCCCTCTTAGCAAAGCCTTAAGCATTCCGGTTCCGCCAGCGGCCGCCGCAGGCCCGCCGCCGCGCATCGCTGTCGTCGTCCAACGACCCGGCCCCGCATTCGAATGTAAACCTCTTCAAATCTAGAACACCTCGATATCGGCCTTCCGCGCGTTGACTTGGCAGGGGCTCTGGCAGAACGATCGACGCAGACAACCCGCGCCAGCTGTGGCGTGCGAGCAGCCAAGGGCCAGAGGCTCCATGCATCCATCGACATCACCAAGGTCTCTCGATCTGCCCGCGCTGAGCGCGGCGGAACGGCTCTTCATCTGGGGATTCCGGGCCAAAGCCCGCAGCGGAGGTGCCGTTCCGACTGCCGCCGACATCCAGCAGGTGTACGACCATTTTCGCGTGGGCGATGCCGTGGCCTCGCTGGAATCCATCATCGAGATATTCGCCTGCACGGCCCATACGGCCATCGAAGTGCACTGCCCGACCTGCCCGCGCGTGTCGGACAGCGAGCGGGAAATTTTGCATGCCATCGCCGCGGCACAACAGGATCGCATCGACATCGCGCGCGAGCGGTTCGAGAGCTGGCTGCCGCCGGTCGGCGCCGATTGGGCGCTCGCGCCTGTGCGGGGGCTCGCGACGATCTTCCGCATGGCAGGCCTCATCCTGCCCGACCGCCAGGTGCGGTCTTTCGATCATGACCGCACCATGGCGATGAAGAGCTGGCTGGTCGGAAGCCCGACGCTGCACTGACGAGATCGTTCATGTCCCCCAATGTCTGCGGTTCTGTGACGGTCCCGGCCGCCGGCCAGTCGCGGCTCTGTCCGCTCCAGGCCGCGCTCGCGGCGCACCCTTACGTCGAAAGCTACGACGATTTCTGCCGCGTCGCGCTGTCGTTGTTCCGGTTCATCGGGGCGGCCTATACGACCGGCGCCTCCGATTGCTGGGAAGCGGCCTATCGCTTTGCCGACGAGGCGCCCGGCGTCTCCGACAGTCCGCTGCTGGTGGCACGCGCTGCCGCGCTGGTCAGAATCCTGCGCAGCGGCCGGCCCTGCGAATTGTGCTTCATGCCGCCGTCCTGCCGGCGCCTGTCGAAGGACGAGGCCGGATTGATGCAATTGCTGGCGGTCGCGCGCCGCAAGCAGCCGGGCGAGCTCGAATCCATCGTCTGCCAGCTGGTCGGCTCCGGCAAGGAAGACGCGGCGACACGGGCGGTCAACGCGCTTGCCCTGTGCTGAGGCCTCGACGGGTTCTGGGCGCACATCCCCCTCTTGAGAATTTTCGGCAAGGTGCATCGGGACCAAGGCGAGACGGTCCTGGTTCGATCGGCAATCCAGCGCTCCGTGAGACTGTAACCCCTCACCCGGATCGCATCTTTCGATGCGATCCGACCTCTCCCTACGGGCGAGGTGTTCGAGTTCTCGGCCTGCATCGAGTCATCCAAATCCTATTCCGCCTTCAGAACCTTTCTCATCCGCAACGCATGCCGCCATGATGCTGTCGAGCTCCGCCTTCGAAAGCACGCCGAGCTCGGCGATGAAAACGATCCGCGCGCGCGGCACGCCCGGCGCGGGCGCATCGCCAGGGGCCAGCGTGGCGCGGCCGCCGGCGAATTGAAACACCATCTGGCGGCCGGGCTGCTCGACCGTCTCGAACAGGCCTTTTGCGCGCGCCAGCTTCGGCGCCAGCCTGGCGATCGCCTGTTGCAGGCGCGGCAGCGACAGCGGATGCTCGGAGGTCCAGCTCAGCGTCTCGAAACGGTCCTCAGCCGGCCGTTTCGGCCCGGGCGTGCGCGGCGCGGGCGCGCGATCGACATGCGCGGGAAACAGCAGCGCGGACGGAATTGCGCCGTGTGGCGCATCGACGACCATTGCAGGAACGCGCTGAGCGCGAATGGCGGCGCGCATCCGCATTCCCGCGCCCTCGTCCGCCAGATCGAGCTTGCTGAGCGCCACGATGTCGGCGACGCGCAATTGCGAACGCTGGAGGGCATCGTCGAGGGCGGCCGGCGGTGTGCCGGCGTCCATCACGCACAGCACCGTCTCCAGCAGCGCCTCGCGCAGGATCACGGGATCCATCAGATTGCGGACGATGTCGGCGGGATCGGCGACGCCGCTGGTCTCGATCACGATATAATCGGGCTTCGGATCACGCCGCAGCAGCGTCGAAAGCGTGCGGAGCAGATCGCCTTCCAGCGAGCAGCAGATGCAGCCATTGGCGAGGCTGACCACGCCGTCGCTGGCGCCCGCGATCAGCTCGGCATCGATGTTGATGGCGCCGAAATCGTTGACGACGGCGGCGATGCGCCGTCCCTCCGCATGCGCCAGCAGGTGGTTCACGACAGTCGTTTTGCCCGCCCCCAGAAAGCCCGTGACCAGCAGAATGGGGACCGGCATGGGTCAGCCCTCGACGACGGGGCGGCGCACCGGTTTTCCCGGCCGCGCCGCGACATCGAGAATGCCGTCGCTGATCAGCACCTCGCCGCTGACGATCAGGTGCCGCACGCCCTCGGACGGACGGTTCATCGCCGTGAAGGTGGCGCGGTCCGAGAGTTTTTCGTAGTCGAACACGACGATGTCGGCGTCCGCACCTTGTTGCAGCCGGCCTTTGGCGCGCATCGCCGGCGTGCTCTGCGACAAGATCTCGGCCGGGATCAGCGCGCATTTGCGCACGCCTTCCAGCAGCGACACCGTCTTGCGCTCGCGCACCCATTCGCGAATGAACTTGGTGAAGCAGCCGGCCGAGCGCGGATGCGAGGTGGCGTCGTCCGGCAGCGGCCAGGCATCGCCGGTGTAGGTCTTGCCGTCCGACGTCGTCCACGGCATCGCGTCGGAGGCGATGGCGCCGCCGGGATACAGCACCGACATGTCGAGCAGGTCGCGGTGATGGGCATTGTGCTCGGTGTCGAGGATGTGCCAGAGCACCAGCGAGGACGGCTCCTCCGCCTGCGCCTTCAGGAGCTCCTCGCGGTCGTGGAAGCGATAGCCGTCGGTCACGCGCTGCACGGAATCGTAGCCGGTGCCGTTGCGCTCGACGAATTCGGGGTCGCTGAAGAAGGCGGCGGCCAGCACGGTCGAGCCGGTGCCGTAGGGATAGGCCTCGACCGTGATCGGCAGGCCCTGCCCTTGCGCCTTTTCGATCAGCGCGCGGCAGCGCTCGACGTCGGTCTTGCTCGACGAGTTGAAATGGCAGATGTGCATGTGCGCGCCGGTGGCGCCGGCATAGCCGATCAGGCGGATATAGGCTTCCACCGCACTCTCAGGGTCGATGCGCGACATGAAGGCGACATGGGTGAAGGTCGGCACGTTCCTGGCAGCCGCGAGCTGGCAGACCGCGGTCAGCTCCTGCACGCCGGCGCCCGGCGCGTAAGCATTGAGGATGCCGATACCGATGCCGCCCTCGTTGAGCCCTCGCCCGAGGCGCTCGAGAATGCCGGAGACTTCCGCGTCGGTCGCGACATTGTCCATCCAGCGGCGATCGCGCATGGCGTTGCCGAACGCCTCCAGCGAGCTCTCGGCATTGGAGCCCGTCATCGCGCCGATCCGCGCAAAGGCCCAGTTGGTGGCGGCACCATAGTTCAACACGCGCCCCTTCCTGGCCTGGCGCTCATACCAGGACGCCACCGGCAGCACGCCGGCCTCGAGATCGAGCGTGGTCGTGACGCCGTCGAACGCCTGCATGCGGTCGGCGGGGATCGACTGGCCGTGCGCGTGCAGATCGATGAAGCCGGGGGCGACCACGAGCCCGGTGGCGTCGATCACCCGCTCGGCGCCGCCAAGCGAGGAGCCGACCGCAGCGATCCTGCCGTCCATTACCGCCACGTCGGCGACGGCATCCATGCCGCTTGCGGGATCCACCACCCGGCCGCCAGAGATCACCATACCGCTCATATCGTCACTCCTCCACCTCGAGATCGCATCAAGGCAGATTCCGGAAGCGACGACCACCTCCACCGGAGCCGACGCAGCATGCTGATAGGGAAGATCGTCTGGCAGGCAAATCGCGGACAAGCGCCCACGTCCTCGCGGCATGATGTGCCCGAGCTGTGCTTCTCTTCTCACCCTCTCGAAGGAAAGGGCGCAGGGAAGGCCGGGCGCCGGCTGGCACCCGTAAAGACCCCCGTGCTGAATGGATGCACACGCAATGCACAGGGGAGACACAGGGCAGCCAAAACCCGGCCTTCCCTGCGCGATGGTCTGACGGCCTGTATGCCGCGCTCTCCCGGGAGCCGAACTTTCCTTCTGGCCTCCCTCGCCCCGCGAATTGGATGATGCAGTCTGCCCGGTCGGGCTCGCTGGCATCTCCGCGAAAGGCTTGACCGTAGCAACGACGGCCAGGACCACACGGTTTCGCCGTACGCAGGGGCGCCGTTCGTCTTCGCGGGTCACGCATGCTCACGAGGTGATCTCGCCCTGCACGCGCAAGCTCCGCCTTTAACGCCGCCCGCGTCCACCGCAATCCCAGCCCGCGCTCGAAACGACGTACGACCGCCCCTTTGGTGGGCTGGGATGCCCGACACATACGCCGAATCCGAATTTCGGTAAAGTGGAATGTTTTTGCGAAGAGGGATTGACAGCGGATTGGGGTGTTTCGCCCGACGGGCGACCTCGACCGGCCTGGCGATGGCCAGTTGGTATCTCGACGAGATACCAAGGCCTTGAAGTACGTATCTCAATGAGATACGTACAACCATGATCAAGAGCTTCCGGGGGAAATTCGCCAAACCTATCCTTCAGGCCCGGGCGATCCCGAAGGGGTTTCCGGCGGACCTCGCAAAGATCGCGCGCCGAAAGCTCATCATGGTGGACGCCGCCGATTTTCTCGAAGCCCTCAGGTCGCCTCCCGGCAATCGCCTCGTAGCTCTCAAGGGCGAATTGGCGGGCAAGCACTCGATCCGCATCAACGATCAGTGGCGGATCGTGTTCCGATGGACGGACGCGGGACCGGAAGACGTCGAGATCATGGACTATCACTAATTCGACGGGCCGATTGTGGCCAACAAAAAGGAGTTCGCAGATGGCAAGGAGACTTCCGCCGATTCATCCCGGCGAAATCCTGCGCGAAGAATTTCTCGTTCCGCTCAAGCTGACCCCCTACGCGGTCGCGGCCGCGCTGAACGTGCCGCGCACCCGGATCGAGCGCATTGCGCGCGAAGAAAAGCCCGTCACGGCCGACACCGCGCTGCGGCTGGGAAAATTCTTCAAGACCGGCGCGGCGTTCTGGATGAACATCCAGACCCGTTTCGACCTCGAAACGGCGGAAGACGTGCTCGCACCTCAGATCAGGAAAATCGCGTCTTACGAGGCGGCTTGAGGGGGCCGCAGTTGCGGCGATTTGGAGCCAAGTCCGATGCCCGCGAAGTTCCAAGACATCATCACAGCGTCGAGTTCGCCAACACCAACGGCGACATGGGGGAGTTTCGCGCCTTCGTCTGCAAACAGACCGGAAATATCTTCTATCAGACCGACTTCATGGACGGGGAAGAGTTCAACGACGAACTACCTGATGACATCGACGACCGGGAGAAATATCTCCCGCTCCCGGACAAACGAGATCTCGGCCTCGGCAAGCCCCTGGCGCTGGCCTTTGTCCGCGAGTTCCTGCCTGATGATTTCGACGACGTCTGCCATTTCTTCAGGAAGCGCGGCGCTTACCCGAAATTCAAGTCCCTGCTAGCCCGCGAAGATCGATCGAGCGCTGGCATGCCTTCGAGAATGAGGCGACAGAGCGGGCGTTGCGCAATTGGTGCGAGCTCCATTCCATCGAAATCGCCGACTGACCTGGCACGCGTTCGAACGTCACGAGGTACGCAAGGCTCCTTCGCCGTCTTCTCGCCCCCATTGTCATTCAGGGACTAGGCGGGGCGGCATTAAGGTGGGCAAAGTTCCCAAAGGTTCCGTGTGATCGTCCAAGATCTTCCGCAACGCGACCATTCCATGTCGCGCCGCGCTTTCCTCGGCGGACTTCTGTCGACAGGGAGCGCCCTCGCGCTCGGCGGATGCGCCGGCTTGGGTGCGACCGGCGCGCGCTTCGACGCCTCGTCGCTCTCCGTCGACTCCACATTGCTTGTCGCCACCACGCGCAAGCCCGTGAATGGTGCTCGCGCCAAACCCTGGTTCGGGCCGGAGCGCGCAACGAGCATGACGGTCGCGCGGGCCAAGCTGGTGGCGCCCGACGAGAGCCGCCTGTCGCTCGCCTCGGTCGGACTTGGCAGCTGGCGTCTTGATCGGATCGAACCGGTGCCGGCCGACGCCGGCGACCTCGCCGCGCAGGCCGGCGGAGGCGACGTGCTGATCTATGTGCATGGCTTCAAGCAGACGTTCGAGACGGCGGTGCTGGATGGCGCCTACCTCTCCGATGCGATCAAGTTCCGCGGCCGCACCATGGTGTTCGCCTGGCCCTCCAAGGCCGGGCTGTTCGACTACGCCTATGACCGCGACAGCGCGATGTGGTCGCGCGACGATTTCGAACGGGTGCTCTCGACGCTGGTGTCGGCGCCGGGGACGGGCCGCGTGCACATCGTTGCGCACAGCATGGGAACCATGCTGACGCTCGAAAGTCTGCGCCAGCTCCATGCGCGATACGGCGAGACGGTCACCAGCAAGATCGGCGCGGTGGTGTTTGCCGCCCCCGACATCGACATGGACGTGTTCTCCTCGGCGGTCCAGCGCATCGGCCCGCTGGCCGGCAAGATCACCGTGATCGCCGCGACCAACGACCGCGCACTGGCGCTGTCGGGACAGCTCGCAGGCGGCATGACCAGGGTCGGCGCCGCCGAGAAGGCCACTATCGCGCGGCTCGGCGTGCGCGTGATTGATGCGTCAGCGGAAGGCTGGGGCATCGTCAACCACGATCTGTTCCTGTCGAATGGGCAAGTGCAGCAGGTGATCCGGCGATCCATCGACGGGACGACGGCGTGAGAGGGCGGCGGTGGGGCGCCAATTGATGCATTGCAATCAATGACGCCGAAGCGACCACCAACTATTGCGGCAATCTCCGTTCGGCGATGATCCGCACCGGAGGAAAGACGACGCAATCCGCCACGTCGAACAGCACTTCGATGTTGCGATCAAACGCGCGTGCAAAGGCAATCGCCTCATCGCGCCGCTCATCGGCAACGGCGGTGCCGAGCGTGCAATGGGGGGTCCAGGCGCCGGGCCGGTAATGAGGACGACAATGCGCTGGATCGATTGCCGCGCTGATGGCGGCATGGATGCGAGCCAGGGTTTCATTGGCCTCCGGCTCCGCCCAGAGAACGAGCGGAGAACCTTCGAACCAGCGAATTCGCTTGAACTCGATCCGCAGTTGCGTCTCGCCGGCAACAGCTGCCAGCATCGCGTCCCACGCAACCTTCTCGTCAACCGCCGGCGAGTCGTAGATGGCAAATGTAAAATGGGGACGATAGCCGAGGGCGCGCATCGAGGCCTCGACCTCGAACACGGCAACCTGATCCCACAGCCGCTCGATCTCGCCGGCTGACTCGTTGTCGGCCCGGATATTGATTGCCAATGCCACAGGTTCACCCAAGGGGTGGAACAATCAAATCGAGATCAGGGGAAGGGCTGGGTTGAAGACAATGGCGCTCCCTAGGGGAATCGAACCCCTGTTTCAGCCTTGAGAGGGCCGCGTCCTAACCGCTAGACGAAGGGAGCGTGAGGGCTAGCCAATAGCCTCGAAATTTGTCCGCCGCAAGGACCCCGACGGGCCTTTTAAGGCTCATTGGCGAATTTCAGCCGTCCGGCGGGCTTCAGGCTATGGGCATCGAAGGTCCGGATCTCGATGACCCCGCCGAGATCCAGCGTGACCACGAGCCGGTCGCCCGCAACCCCGGTCGAGACGATCCTGGCGCCCTTGGGCAGGGTGGCGGTGACGTCGCCGGCCGGCTCGGTCGCCCTTCCCTCCGACTTGAAAAGGCGGTAGCCCACCGCGATCAAAACGGCGCAGATCGCCAGCGCCGTGGTCAACCCCGCGATCAGCATCATCCGCCGCACCCGCGCGAACAGCGCGGCCTGCTCGGGGGTCGGTTCGGGAACAGCGGTATCTGACGTCGTCATGGAAAGTCTTGGCCCCAAGGGTCTTGGTTTAGCGCAGAGGTTAGAGGTCGTGGTCGCCGGCGACGAGGGCTCGGCCCGGCTCGACCGCGTGTTGGCGGCGCGCCTGCCGGAGCTGTCGCGATCAAGGCTCAAAACCCTGATCCTGGCGGGAGCGGTGAGCCTGAAGGCGGCCCCGGTCCGCGACCCCGCTTATCACGTCGCATCCGGCGATACGATCACAATCGACGTGCCGGAGGCGGCGCCCGCCGAGCCCAAGGGCGAGGAAATCGCCCTCGACATCGTGTTCGAGGACGACGACATCGTCGTGATCAACAAGCCGAAGGGGCTGGTGGTGCACCCCGCCGCCGGCCACGAGACCGGCACGCTGGTCAACGCCCTGATCGCCCATTGCGGCGCTTCGCTCTCGGGCATCGGCGGGGTGCGCCGGCCCGGCATCGTGCACCGGCTCGACAAGGACACCACGGGGCTGATGGTGGTCGCCAAGAACGACATGGCCCACGCCTCGCTGTCGGCCCAGTTCGCCGATCACGGCCGCACCGGCGAGATGCGGCGCGGCTACATGGCCTTTGCCTGGGGCGTGCCCGGCCGCCACCGCGGCACCGTCGATGCGCCGATCGACCGCCATCCGCATGCGCGCGAGAAGATGGCGGTGCGCCAGGGCGGCCGCGAGGCGGTGACGCATTGGGAAATTTTGGAGAGCTTTGCCGGGCGCGACGGCAAGGGCGTGGCGTCGCTGCTCGCCTGCGAGCTCGAGACCGGACGCACCCACCAGATCCGCGTCCATCTCGCTCATATCGGCCATCCCCTGATGGGGGATGCGGTCTATGGCCCGCACTTCAAGACCAAGGCGAACCAGCTCAGCCCCGAGTCGCAAGCCGCCCTCGCCGCGCTCGGACGGCAGGCGCTCCACGCTTACCTGCTGGTATTGGAGCACCCGAGGACGGGAGAATTACTGCACTGGGAGGCGCCTCTACCGGAGGATTTGCTTCTCCTCCAGGGCACCCTGAAAGCGGCGCTATGACGCAGCCGTTTTAAGAAAGTCGTTACATTACAAAAAGTTATAGCTGCCACACGGGGACGTGACGTCAGCAATCCTTCCCTTTTTGCCCCCCGATGGAGTATATTGCGCCTGCGTTGGAATGACCGACGCGGAACATCGCAGCCCGGCCGGCTTTGACACAGCGGTCGTCTGCCTGGCCCGCCGCTATCGGGGGCCTGAACCTTTGGAGGGCGCACTATGGCCCGTACCGCTGCTTTGCCGGTCCTCAATGGAGAATCCGGCCTATCTCGCTACCTCGCCGAGATCCGCAAATTCCCGATGCTGGAACCCCAGCAGGAATACATGCTCGCCAAGCGTTGGCGCGAGCATGACGATCGCGACGCGGCGCACCAACTCGTCACCAGCCATCTCCGGCTCGTGGCCAAGATCGCCATGGGCTATCGCGGCTACGGCTTGCCGATCTCCGAGGTCGTCTCGGAAGGCAATGTCGGCCTGATGCAGGCGGTGAAGCGTTTCGAACCCGAGAAGGGGTTCCGTCTCGCCACCTACGCCATGTGGTGGATCAAGGCGTCGATTCAAGAGTACATCCTGCGTTCCTGGTCGCTCGTGAAGATGGGCACCACCGCGAACCAGAAGAAGCTGTTCTTCAACCTGCGCAAGGCGAAGAGCAAGATCAACGCGCTGGACGAGGGCGATCTCCGCCCCGACCAGGTGAAGGTCATTGCCAAGCGCCTCGGCGTCACCGATCAGGACGTGATCGACATGAACCGCCGCCTCGGTGGCGACGCGTCGCTCAACGCGCCGATCCGCGACGACGGCGAGGCCGGCGAATGGCAGGACTGGCTGGTCGACAACACGCCCAACCAGGAAGCCATGATGGCGGAGCACGAGGAGTACGATCACCGCCGCGAGGCGCTGAACGGCGCCATGGGCGTGCTCAACCCGCGCGAACGCCGCATCTTCGAGGCCCGACGCCTCGCCGATGAGCCGATGACGCTGGAAGACCTTGCCGCCGAGTTCGGCGTGTCGCGCGAGCGCGTCCGCCAGATCGAGGTCCGCGCCTTCGAGAAGGTGCAGTCCGCGGTCAAGGGCACGATCGCAAGGGCGGAACAGGCCGCGCTGGAAGCCGCGCATTAAGCGGGACTTCGCCGCGACAGAGAGATTGGCGGATCGAAAGACAGAAAGCCGGCGGCGACGCCGGCTTTTTGTTTGTGGGGATGAGCATCGTACGCGAAGCCCGCCCACCCTCGCTGTCATGCCCCGGCTTGACCGGGGCATCCAGCACGCCGCGGCCCCCGTAGCGGCAGCGAGATCTTCAACGCACACCTCTGGAATACTGGATCGCCCGGTCGAGCCGGGCGATGACAGCGGTGGTTGTGGTTCGCCGTCATAGAACCGGCCCGCGCCTTGAACCCGCGCTGCCAATCGACCGACCCAGAATGATCGGACCGATAGCAGCGAGTGGACAAGCGCCGTGTCGATCATTCTGCAATCCACCGTCGGCGGCTTCTCGGCCCAGTTCATCCGCAAGCTGCCGCTGGTCGAGCAGGCGATGCGCGAGCACGGCCTGGAGCCGTCTGAGTTCGTGATCTCGAAGGATTATGCCGGCACGGCGACGATCCCGCTGATGGGCCCGTTCTTCTACAGCTACAGCGTGTTCTTCGGCGAGGAATCGTTCACCGTCACCGAGCCGAACGACATGGTGTTCCTGGATTATTTCTTGAAGCGCGTGCTGGCCGTGGACGAGCCGGAGTTGCCGCGCCGGCCGGGACTGATGGCGCGGCTGTTCGGCTGGATGTCGCAGGCGGTGTGAGCTCCGCCGTCACTCCCCCCACATCCGCGCCAGGGTCGCGAGCCAGCAGCCTTCGCAATAGCGCGCGTCCTTGTAGTCGATCCAGTTGTGCGCATAGACGCGGTCGAGGGGAATGTCGTAGCGCGTGCGCAGCACCCTCACCAGGATCTTCCACGCTGCGACCTGCGCCTCGGTTGGACCTGCGGCGACGTCGGGAAAATTGCCGGCGAACTCGACGCCGATCGAATTGTCGCGCACGACCTGGCGGTAGGTCGAGCGGTTGTCGATGTACTTGTTGTCGTTGCGGTTGGCGCCGTCGCCATGGGTCGGCACCAGGTTTTCGGCGACCGCCCAATAGACCGTGCCGTCGGTCTCGACCCACACCGTGACGCCGCGGCGCGTCGGGGCCTTCGCCTGCGCCTGCGCGCCGCCGCGCGCCGAGCCCGCCGGCCCTTCGGTCTGGTGCACGATGATGTTGCGCCAGGGCCTTGCGTCGCGGACGTCACCCCACGGCGCCAGCCAGACAATCTTCAGGCCGGGAATCTCGGGCGTGCCGGAGGCGCGCGCGAGTTTTGTCGGTTCGGCGTCCTCGGCATTGGCGGGGACGATCAGACAGAGAGCGGCGAGAGCGGCCGCGAGCAGGCGAGCAATCATCATGCGGGTCCGACGGGGACCGCAATCTAGCACGGCCTCAGGCGAAATAGCGCGAGGCCTCGCGCGAGCCGGTCGGCTCGGGCGATAGCGGCGGCGCCGGATCGTAGACGGCAAAGTCGTTCTTGCCGTTCTTCTTGGCGGCGTAGAGCGCGTGGTCGGCATTGGCCATCAGGCGGTCCGGGAACGCGCCGATGCCGTGATCCCACTGCGCGACGCCGATCGAGATCGCGATCGGGATGTCGTTGCCGGTGCAGGCCTCGGCATCCTGGCGGCAGACCTCGAGCACGCGGCGGGCGATCACCGCGGCCTCGCGCAGGGACGAGGACGGCAGCACGACGCAGAACTCGTCGCCGCCGGTGCGGGCCAGCATGTCGCCGGGCCGAAGCCGCGTCTGCGCCATCAGGGTGAAGTGCTTCAGGCAGGCATCGCCGGCGGCATGGCCGTGGGTGTCGTTGATGGTCTTGAAGCCGTCGAGATCGATCACCAGCAGCGCGAACGGCCGATGACTGCGCTCGGAGCGGGCGCATTCCTCGGTCAGGCGCTGCAACAGATGCCGCCGGTTGGCGACGCCGGTGAGATCGTCGAGCAGCGCGAGGTCGGCGACCTCGTTGCGCAGCCGCTCGATCGCCATCAGCAGGCAGGCGAAATTCCAGCCCATGGCCAGAAACACCAGGAGCAGGATCATGATGGACTGCAAGCCGTTGAAGTTGATCGCCGTGATGGCGCCGCCATAGCCGAGCAGCGCCGCACCGGAGCGGACGGCGTGAATCGACAGCAACAGAAATCCCACGATCGCAGCGAGCCGGGCGCCGGGGTTCTCCCGGCCGTTCTGCTCGCCGATCAGCAGCGGCAGCGTCAGCAGGATCGGGGTCGATTGGCCCAGCGAGTAGATCACGACCCGCATCGGCATGTTGTCGACGACGACCAGGAAGAACGCGAGCCCGGCGGTGCAGAGCAGCGAACTGACGATGGCGGCCGGCCAGGATACCGGCCGGTGATAGAACCGCGCCACACCCATGCAGGCGAGCCAGGACGAAAAGATCATGATGCCGCCGCCGCCGATCAGCGGAAGGCGCGGGTCCATCACGTCGCGCAGCATTGAGATCGCCGCGCCCGATGCGGCCAGCACCGCGGCCGCCGTCCAGTACCGCGCCGCCTCGAATTTGGGATAGGCGCGCGCCACATAGGCCCACACCATGCCCAGCGCCAGGAAGTTGATGACGATGACGGTCCAGAGTGTCGGCACGCTCAGCATGGCGACTGCGGGACGCGCATGGTCCCGCCCTCTTCGTTTGGCAAACGTCCGTACATACCCGCCCCCGTGTTCTTGCGGAGGATCATGCGCGCGACGCGCTTAATGGAGTCTCACCGCAATCGCGCAAACTCCGGCGTTGGTTTTGGATTGATGAATCCCGCGAGCGGCCTCCGGCATCGTTAATCAAGCCCTGCCGCAGACGCGTGGGCCGCGCCGCGGCGGGGCCGCGAAGCGGATTCGCGCGGCAAAATCACCTGAAAATGCATCTGAGCTGTGGATAACGCGATGACATGGATGTGACAGCGCGGGGCAGAGAGCTGCGAATCTGCTGAGTTTGTCGTCGAGGATGTTGCGAGGCTGGCCCTCCGCCGAGCATCCCTCGTGTCGCGTTTCACCATTAACCCTTAAGAGGATCCTATGGCTAAGAAAGCGAAGAAGGCGACGAAGAAGAAGGCGAAGAAGGCCAAGAAGGCGAAGAAGAAGTAACGAGGCTTGTTCTTTGCCCGGGTGGAGCCTCGCTCCGCCCGGGCGTCGGGTCAGGTTGAAGGTTTTTGATGTGGCGGGCGCGAGCCCGCTTTTTGTTTGGCCGGAGGGCTACCGCTCCGCAAACGCAAGCTTGGCGCCGAGTGCGGCAAAACCGGCGGCGAAGCTGCGGCGCAGCCAGGCCATGACGCGCGGGCGGGAGATGACGCGCTCGCGCACCGAGGCGGCGCAGAGGCCGTAGACGACGAACACCGCGAAGGTCATCGCCATGAAGGCGCCGCTCAATTCCAGCATGCGCGCCAGCACATGGGCCTCGTCCGCGGCGATGAACTGCGGCAGGAAGGCGAGGAAGAAGATCGACAGCTTGGGATTGAGGATGTTGATCAGAAAGCCGGTGACGACGACGCGGCCGCTCGAACGCTCACGGATGCCCGCCTCGACAGAAAGTGCCCCGCTCTCACGCAACGCCTGCCAGGACATGTAGAGCAGATAGGCGACGCCGCCCCATTTCAGCGCGGCGAAGGCGAGCGCGCTGGTGTGGAGCACGGCGGCGAGCCCCAGCATCGCGGCACACATATGCGGCACGATCCCGAGCGTGCAACCGAAGGCGGCGGCGAGGCTGGCGCGCGAGCCGCGCGTCAGCGCCGCAGCCAGCGTGTAGAGCACGCCGGTGCCGGGCGAGGCGACGACGATGAGCGAGGTGAGCAGGAAGGACCAGGACATGGCCGGACCTTAGCAGCCCGCCTCGGGGTGAGAAAGCGAGGTCTCGACCTCAAGAACGCGGGCTGAGAACTGTCCTGTCCCGCAAACAAAGCAATTTTGACACCGTCACCCTGAGGTGCGCGCTCTGCTGCGCGCAGCGCTGCAGAGCAAGCCTCGAAGGGCGACGGCCCGGCTGCATCGGGGCCGCGCATCCTTCGAGGCTTGCGCCACGGCGCTATCGCGCCGCAGCGCGCGCACCTCAGGATGACGGGTCGAGGAGGGTCAGGACAGCTGCGCGAGTTCGGCTTCGCGCAGCACGTCGAGCGGCGCCCAGGGTTTGGCCCAGAACTTCGCACCCTGGGGCAAGGGCTGCATCAGCGGGCGGCCGGAGGTGACGACGACGTCGAGCCTGGGATTGCGGTCCTTGGCGACATGGGCGAGCTCGACCCCGTTCATGCGGCCGGCAAGCTGCACGTCGGTCATCATCAGGCAGAGCGCGCCGGCGCTCTTCTCGAGCACGCGCTCGGCGGCCTCGGCGCTCTCGCATTGGATCACCTGGTAGCCGCTCTCTTCCAGCAGAAGACACAGCATCTCGCGTTGCATGACGTCGTCTTCCACGATCAGCGCGGTGGCGGGGAATGGTTGCGCTTGTCCCATCGGCGTCTCCAATGCTCGCTTGCGTAACGTATGTTAAGGAGAAAATTCGCGTCGAGTTCGGTTCCATTATGAAAAAATGTAAAGCATAGTTCCATCTGCGGGAGATCGACGGGGAACATCATGACAGCAATTCGCGGCGCCGCCGCCATCACGGGAGCGGCCAGCGGCATCGGCCGGGCGCTGGCCATCGAGCTTGCGCGGCGCGGCTGCGATCTCGCGCTCGCCGATCGCGACGAGGCCGGGCTGAAGACGGTTGCTGCGGAGATCGGGCGCGGCCGCAAGGTCAGCGTCCATCGCGTCGACGTCGGAGAGCCCGCCGATATCGCACAGTTCGCAGCCGAGGCGATTTCCGCGCATCCGGAGCTCGGCATCGTCGTCAACAATGCCGGGGTGGCGCTGATGGGCTTGTTCGAGGAGATCGACCAGGCGCAGATGGACTGGCTGTTCGACATCAATTTCTGGGGCGTGGTGCACGGCACGCGCGCCTTCCTGCCGCATCTGAAGACCAGGAGCGAGGCGCATATCGTCAACCTCTCCTCGATCTTCGGCATCATCGCCCCGCCCGGACAATCGGCCTATGCGGCGGCGAAGTTCGCGGTGCGCGGCTTTTCCGAGAGCGTGCGGCATGAGCTCAGCGTCGCGGGCAGCCCGGTCAGGCTGTCGGTCGTGCATCCCGGCGGCGTCGCCACCGCGATCGCGCGCAATTCCCGCACCGGCGTCGGCATCACCGACAATGCCCGCCGCGCGCAGTCGATCGAGCGGTTCGAGAACGCGGCCAGGACCACGCCGAAGGACGCCGCGCTGCGCATCATCAAGGGCATCGAGAGCAACGCGCCGCGCATCCTGATCGGCAACGACGCCCGCTTCATGGACCTGCTGCAGCGCTTCCGTCCGGGCACCTATTGGGCGCCGCTGCAACGGAAGCTGGAGAGGATGGCGAAGGGGACGTGAGGTCAGGGACGCGATGGCGACACCTGCACTCCGCTGTCGTAGGGTGGGCAAAGCGAAAGCATGCCCACGACTTCTTACGACGACACGAGATGGTGGGCACGGCGCAAGTGCGCCTTTGCCCACCCTACGAGTTCAGCGCCCTCACTGCCCCGCCAGCCGGTCCGCGAAATAGCCGATCGTCTTGCGATACACCACCGCCCTGTTCCACTCGCGCATCGCCTCGAAATTGGCGGTGCCCTCGCCGTAGGGCTGGCCCATCTTGAAGCCGCTCGTGTGCAGGAGGTTCGCGGTCGAGGCGAGCACGTCGGGGACGCTGCGGCGGAGGTCGACATGGCCGTCGCCGTCGAAATCGACGCCGTACTTGATGTAGGACGACGGCAGGAACTGGGTCTGGCCGATCTCGCCGGCAAAGGCGCCGATGAGGTCGCGCAGCGGCAGGTCGCCGCGCTGCACGATCTTCAGCGCGGCGAGCAGCTCGCCCTGGAACAAATCGGTGCGGCGGCAATCATGCGCCAGCGTCGCCAGCGTGCGGACCACCGGCATCTTGCCGATGTCGCCCTTGCCGAAATCGCTCTCCAGGCCCCAGATCGCGACCAGGATGTAGCGCGGCACGCCGAACTGCTGCTCGATGCGTGAGAGCAGCGCGGCGTGGCGCTGCAGCAGCGCGCGGCCGCCATTGATGCGGCCCGGGCCGACGCGGGTCGAGACGTATTGCTCAAAGCTCTTGTTGAAGGTGTAGCGCTGGCGGCGGTCGAAGGCGAGCACCGCAGCATCGGGAGTCACGCCGCTGAGCGCCGCGTTGGTCACGCTCGCCGAGACGCCGGCTGCCTGGGCCTCCTGCGCCATCGCCGCGACGAAGCTGTTGAAGTCGCCGCCGCAGCGCGCGGCCTGCGCCGAGCCGCCGGCCAGACACAGCACCGACGCGGCGGCGAGAAGCAGTCTCAGCATATGAAGCAATCCCCTAAAGAAACCTGGCGCGAAGCAGCGCGCGGATCATGCCCGGGAAAGCAGCGAGCGTCAAAGCAGCAAGCTTGATCCGCATCAAACTGTCTCACGCTATCTTTCCTAGATTGCGGCAGACAGCAGCGCCCGCCCAGGAGACGCGCCCATGACCGGAATTACCCTGACCGCCGAGCAGATCCGCAATGCGCCCGCAGCGGTGCGGCAATGGATCGAGCAGGAGGTGATCAGCTCGCTCGGGCTTGCGCCGCGCGCGCCCGTAACCATCCCGCCCCAGGCGTCCCATCTCGTCGCCTGCAGCGTGGAGGACGTCGCCGGCGTGCTCGAGCACATCAGGGGCGTGCTGCCGGCGGTCAACGTGCTACTCGAGCTCGGCCGTCCCGGCATCAGCTTCGGCCAGCCCGCGGTGATGACGTTCCGCCTGATGGACATCCTGCATCACACCCGCCTGCACGAAGTCGGCGAGGTCATCACCTGCCTCGAGATGATCAACCAGGCGCTGATCGAGGTGAGGAAGGATCCTCTCGTGCGGTTCTGCGGCTTCGACAATGAAGGCCATTGCCTGATCGCACCGCAGACGCAAACGAGCATCGCAACGCTGTGGCAGACCATGATGGAACGCCAGCACGCAGCGCAGCAGCGCGCGGCCGCCGGCCGGGCTGCGCCGGCGGCGTGAGGTGAGGCGATACTCTCCCCTCGTCATTCCGGGGCGCGCGCAGCGCGAGCCCGGAATCCATCGGGCGGCAGAGATGGTGGATGAATGGATGCTCAGGTGCGCAATTGCGCACCATAGCTCGCGACTTCGTCGCGCCCCGGAATGACGGACGAGAGAGTTGCCGCTATGATATCGCTGCTAGCGTCGCGCGATCGCCGTTTTCAGCCAGCATGAAGCAATCACCCATGCCCCACCACCAGCAGCCTCAACCAATCCGCTCCCTGCTCCGCATCCCCTTGTTCCGCCTGCTCGCCATCAACCTCGCGATCGGGGCCTGCGCCGCGGCGCTTCTCGTCGGCGGGCTGCTCTGGCTCAATCCCGGACATCTGCGCGAGCTGATCTTCGCCGACAGCTCGCCCGGCATCGCGCTGGCGCTGCTGCTGGCCTCCTTCCTCATCACCTTCGGCTCGGCTGCGATGGGCAGCGCGATCATGGCGCAGGGGCGCAAGGAGGACAGCGGCAAAGGCGGCGGACACGGATCGCGGCTCGCCGTGCAGGAGGTGGCGCAGCGCACGCGCACGCAATGAGATATGCGCGCGATGGAACTCGCTTCGTGCGTTCGATCACGTCATCTGCACGCAAGCGGGAGGACATGCAGGCCAGCGCAGCTTCCGACAACAGCGCGACCCACATGCGTGCGGCGTGAGGGCGCGAAGATGAACAAAGTGGTTTGACAATCCAAGCAATTGCCTCAATGGGGCGCCACATCGCACATCGCAGCCAACGCATATCTGATGCGACTCGCTGCGACATCAACGCCGTCCTGATTTGCCTTGCCATCGCAGAGCGTCTTCTATAGCCTTCTATTTTAGGTTGTCGCCCCGCCAGCCCCAGGCGACACTGAAGACCCGAGATAAACGGCGGGCCCGGCCCGCCGTTTATTGAGGCGAGCGTTCGTGAGAAGCGTTCATGAGACCGGGCTCTCCGATGCAGCGGGTCCGCGGCCACCGCTCCGCACAGACCCCGCAGGCGCGCAAAGTCATTTGACTACGGCGCTTCTATCGACGACAAGCCGCCATGGCCAAGAAACCCGGAACCAATCCCAAAGGCGAATTCGCCTTTTTCAACGTCGTCTATGAGGACGATTCCCAGCGCTCCAACCGCCGCGTGCCCGCAGAACTGCTCGGCGGCCTCGACGGCGACGAGCCCGCGCGCGGCTTCATCATGGAGCAGGACCGCGAGATCGCGGAGAAGAGCGGAAAGCCGACGCTGGAGATCAAGCGGCTCGAACGGGTCGGGGCGAAGAAGAAGTAGGCCTAACGCCGGCAGGCGCTCACCAGCGCTCGCACCACTTATTCCAGGCAAACAGCAGATCGGCAAACCGGTCGTAGCAGAGCCACGTGGATCGGTAGCGCCGCGCGATTGCCGAACGGCGCCGCAAGCCATCCCACCCCCGGCCTCGATCGCCACAGCGCGATCGAGGCATCGGCGCCGACGATGAGCGCCCGGCCTGATCGGTTGCATGCAGCCGATTCCTGACGTCGTCGAGCGAAGCACCAAAGTGGCGAGTGCATCTGGTTGCTCGTTGATCTCTCTGAACTCGACCCTGTCCGCATGCACCAGCGCAATCAGCTTGTTGCCCTGCCAATCGGTGCCGGCATCGCAGACGGGGCAGCGAGTGTTGTCCCAGATGGTAAGGTGGGGATGGTCCTCGGAAATCCGATGATAGATTTCAAGGTACCGCGTGGCAAACTCATATACCGATCGAGGGTGGCACAGGCGGAGTTCCATCCCCTGAAGATAAGAATTGTCTGAGCCAGCCGATGATTTGGCTCACCGGCGGATAAAGGGTATCGCCAGCGGCTTTCCAGCCCTCGACAGCCTTATTGATCTTTTCGCCTTGCAGGAATGCCTTCCACACGCCGTTTACGGCACCGGCGAAGGTATAGTCGCGTGATCTCTGCGGATCAATCTCACCGAGAGGGTCTCTCGGCGGCGTCGGCTGGTTTGCATCCAGGTGCGAGGGCGATGCCACCATCGGCCGATCGGGGCTGTATGGCTGCTCAACGCTCTCCTGAATGGCGTCTGATACTGATACATCGAATACTTCCGGCGTATGCGCTTTCACTCCTTCTATAAAGGCATCAACGGCATCAAGAGGTAAAGGTAGGTCAATACGGCCCGACTGGACGTCACGATAGAAGTGCGTCAATTCAGGATAAAAGACCCGCAATCCCATATGCTGTTCGAGAAACGTTTTCAGCTTTGACGAAAAAGCAACGGAAAGAAACTCCACTTCAGCTGCGAACAAATTTCGCAACGTCCTCGCTTCTGCGTCCGCTAGTAGAATATTGCCGTCCTTCGGACCCGACGGCAGTCTCGACTCATAGCGTTCCAATGTCTGATGATATTCAGACCTAGCTTGGAATTTATTCGATTTCAGATCCGAGATGAGGTCTTCTGCAAGGACCCTGCAAACGTCAAGACGATCCGCATGATGTCGTTCACTGGCAGCAATCGGAAAGAGCGGCGTATTTGCGGGGCTTCCAACAAGCGTGATACTGCCGTTGGATGAAAGATTGAAAGCAAAAGGAGACGCGATATTGTCAACCGGACGCAGTCGTTGAAATGCGCCTGGGTTTACTGAACCAGCGTTACCGCTCTGAGGAATGTCCGATTCCGTTAACGGGGGTAGGTTTAGTTGTTGCCGAAGGTACGAAATAGTCTGGAAAGTACGCTGCTCTCCATCGTGCACCCTTGATAGTGCAACGAGCGCCGGATCGGTGATAGGGCATTTCGCGTAAGATAGACCGGGCGCAAGAAGGCGATAATCAGCCCCAAAAAAGTAATAAATTCTGGAACGCGCCCCCACGATCAGCGAAATCGAATTGGCCAAAGGCCGCAGATCAGTCACTTGCGATGAGTTGAGATGAAGCATCGCAAGTTTGGTTAACTTGGCAAGACTCTCAATGTTTGAGACCCTGGTGGATGTAAGGTCAATTGCCGTTAGGTTACGAACTTGCGAGAGAGGAGACACATCTTCCACGCGGGTTGAACTCAAGGATAGAGATTCAAGGCGAGGCAAGCTCCTCAGAGGAGAGACATCCATCACTTGCGTTCTAGCAGCATTTAACTGAATTAGATTGGGTAAGCTGCGAATTGGAGCCAGATCTGATACAGCGGCGCCTTCCAAATCGAGCACCCGTAATTTCGACATAGAGCTAATCGGCACCAGATCGTTTATTGAACTTCCCGTGGATATATTTTCAATCTCCGATAAATTTGCCAACGGACCTAGATCAGCTACCGCGCTTCCGCGGAGAGATATCCTCTTAAGCTTTTTCAATTGCGCCAGCGCGCCGATGTCTGAAACGTTGGTATCGTTCAGGATCAAGACCTCCAAATCTTTCAACGAAGCTAGTGGCGCAACATCCCAAACCGGTGTTCGCGACAAATCCAACGAAGTTAGTTGCGGCACATCAGCAAGCGGTGACAGGTCGGAGATTCCCGTGTCGATTAGATTCAACGACCTTAGGAAGGAAAGCCCAGCGAGAGATGGCAGTTGCCTCAGAGAGCGACGACGCTCTCCTAAGCTCAAGTGTTTTGCGCGACGATCTCGTGCTCGTGCGGCTTTTTCTTCTGCGGCAGCATGGATTTCTTGAGCAGTACGCCGTTTCGCCATAAATAGCTTTCTTTTTTTAATGCCTAACAGCTGTAGATAATTTAATCGCAACTAAGGATTGAGACAGAGAATAGGATTGACGGCAAGAAAAAACGGCGGGCTTTGGGCCCGCCGTTCTTCGTTTGGGTGCATGCTCCAGGCATGACAATCCCAATTAGTTATCCAGAAACGACCGCAGCTTCCTCGACCTTGACGGATGCTTCAGCTTGCGCAGCGCCTTCGCTTCGATCTGGCGGATACGTTCGCGCGTCACGCTGAACTGTTGCCCCACTTCTTCCAGCGTGTGGTCGGTGTTCATGCCGATGCCGAAGCGCATGCGCAGGACGCGTTCTTCGCGCGGGGTCAGCGAGGCCAGCACGCGCGTGGTGGTCTCGCGCAGGTTGGACTGGATCGCGGCGTCGATGGGCAGGATCGCGTTCTTGTCCTCGATGAAATCGCCGAGATGCGAATCCTCTTCGTCACCGACCGGGGTTTCGAGCGAAAGCGGCTCCTTGGCGATCTTGAGGACCTTGCGGACCTTCTCGAGCGGCATGCCGAGCTTCTCGGCGAGCTCTTCCGGGGTCGGCTCGCGACCGATCTCGTTGAGCATCTGGCGGCTCGTGCGCACGATCTTGTTGATGGTCTCGATCATGTGCACGGGGATGCGGATGGTGCGGGCCTGGTCGGCGATCGAGCGGGTGATCGCCTGCCGGATCCACCACGTGGCGTAGGTCGAGAACTTGTAGCCGCGGCGGTACTCGAACTTGTCGACCGCCTTCATCAGGCCGATGTTGCCTTCCTGGATCAGGTCGAGGAACTGCAGGCCGCGGTTGGTGTACTTCTTGGCGATCGAGATCACGAGACGGAGGTTGGCTTCCACCATCTCCTTCTTGGCCTGGCGGGCCTCGCGCTCGCCCTTCTGCACGGAGTGCACGATCTTGCGGAACTCGACGATCTCGAGGCCGGTGAGGGCAGCGAGCTGATGCACCTCGTGGCGAAGGTCCTTGATGCGGTCCTTCTCGTGATGGACGAAATTCTTCCAGCCTTTTGCGGAAAGTTTCGAGACGCGGTTGAGCCAGCGCGGATCGAGCTCCGAGCCGGTGTAGTTGCGCAAAAAGTCCTCGCGCGCGACGCCGTGGCTGTCGGCAAGGCGCATCAGGCGGCCCTCATGCGAGACGAGGCGCTTGTTGATGTCGTAGAGCTGCTCGACGAGCGAGTCGATACGCGCCTGGTTGAGACGCAGCGACTTCACCTCGACGATGATCTCGTCCTTCAGCTTCTTGTACTTGCGCTCCTGGTGCGGCGAGAGCGACTCGTTCTGGAGCTGGTTCTGGATGTCCTGCTCCTGAAGCTTGCGCAGCTTCTTGTAGCTGTCGGCGATCTTGTCGAAGATCTCGACCACCTTCGGCTTGAGCTCGGCCTCGATGGCCGCGAGCGACATCTGGTTCTCGAACTCGTCGTCGTCGATGTCGGATTCGGCGGCGGCCTCGGCCGGATCCTTTTCCTCGGCTTCGGCGGCACCTGGTGCAGCGGCGGCACGGAACGGGGTCGGCGCCGGCGGCGCGGCCGGCGGGGCGACATGCGCGGGCGCGGCAACAGAGGCGACGTCACCACCTTCAGCCGTGGCTTCGCCGGCCTCGCCGGTGGGGCCGGCGATCATCGCATTGTTCATGCCGGCCTTGGCGTCGGGGCCGGCATAGGTGGCTTCGAGATCGATGATGTCGCGGAGGAAGATCTTGCCCTCGTTGAGCTCGTCGCGCCAGATGATGATGGCCTGGAAGGTCAGCGGGCTTTCGCACAGCCCTGCGATCATCGCCTCGCGGCCGGCCTCGATGCGCTTGGCGATCGCGATTTCGCCTTCGCGGGAGAGCAGCTCGACCGTGCCCATCTCGCGCAGATACATGCGCACGGGATCGTCGGTGCGCTCGCCCGGCTCGCTCTTCTTGACCTCGGTGACGGCCTTCTGGGTGACCTCGACGAGCTCGTTGTCGGTCTCGTCCTCGCCCTCGTCCTTCTCTTCCTCGCCTTCGGTGTCGTCGGCTTCGGTGACGTTGATGCCCATGTCCGAGAGCATCGACATGATGTCCTCGATCTGTTCGGGCGAGGTCTGGTCCGACGGCAAGACTTCGTTGAGCTGATCGAAGGTCACGAAGCCGCGCTTCTTGGCCTGCTTGATCATCTTCTTCACGGCGGCGTCGGACAGGTCGAGCAAGGGCGACGGCGCGTCCTGGGAGTCCTTCTCCGGCGCGTCCGCTGCCTTGTCGTCTTTTTCCTTGTCCTTCGCCTGCAGCGTCTTTGCCTTGGTGGCCATCCATTGCTCCTAAACGCGCTTCACGCGAGCGCTTCGCAGCGCCTGCCTGAATTCACATGAACCTGTTGCTCGACGCTCTCGCTTCGGCAGCTCTCGACACGGAAAGGGCGGCGCACATGTCTCTCGCCACCCCCAACTCTCTCTCGCCGGAATTGCCTAACGCTTCGTCAGCCTCTTTGTCGCAGCGGATGCAGGTGTAGTGCCAACAGCGATTGCGCGGATTCATTCCTGACGCGTCTGTTCTGCCTGCGGCCGCCTAATGGCCAAAGTGCTACAAGACCGTTAAGCCTCGATTAACCCTGTTTTTGCCGCCAAACCTTGGATTTGGCGAGTCTTTTAGCGGTTCCGGCACCGGCCGTCCGCATGATTCTTTTCATCACATGCTCTTCTGGAACCGACCCGACAGCTCGCCAAAACCCTCGATCAGGGCTTCGGTACCGTCGACTTCGCCTATCCGAGCCTTGACGTCACGCAGCCACGCCAAATTGGCCTCGCTGGGGTCTTCCCCCAAGGCCAGCTCGGCGTCCTTCAGCTCCCTAAGTAGTGAATGCCATTGCCGATGCAAGGCAACCAGCTGATGCCATGTGGCAAGAACGTCGTCCCGCGCCGCGCCCTCGCGCGCGCCCCACACCGCGGCGGTCGTGATGCCGTTCTCAACCCTTTGAAGGACTTGCGAAAATCCCCCCTTCGCAAGGTCCGACCGCATCTTCTCGGCCTGCTCCTCGGGGTCGGGCGAATGGTGATGGTCGTTGGCGAAGGCGGCGATGATGCCCGCCCTGAGCTTGTGGGCCTCGGGATGGGCCAGCTCCAGGGCCGCGACCTCCTCGAGGTGGTCATGCAGCAGCCAGGGGTGGTTGATCAGGCATTGCAGGATCAGGGCCTCCCGGCGGGAGATGGCGCTGCGCTGGCCCTTCATGATCGGGCTTGCCGCCAGCTGGGGGCTGGCTGCCTGGTAGGGGCCTGATGGTAGCGGGGTGGGGGCGAACGCGCCGCGGCCGCCGCCTCTGAAGCCCTGGCCGCCGAATCGATTCGCCGCTCCGCCCCTGGGCTGGAATGGGCGGCCGCCACCGCCTTGGCCTTGACGGAAATTGCCCCGGCCATTGAAGCCACCGCGGCCGCCGTCGGGGGCGAAGGTGCGCTGCAGCCGCTCGGCGAACTCGTCGCGGTAATAGCGCCGCACCACCTCGTCGCGGATGCCGTTCGTCAGCTCCTTGATGCGCGCCTCCAGCGCGGCGCGGCGCTCGGGCGTGGCGAAATTGCCGCCTTCAAGCTCGCGCGACCAGATCATGTCGGCGAGCGGGCGGGCAGCTCCAATCACCTCCTCGATCGCGCCGCGCCCGCCGGAGCGCGCGAGATCGTCGGGGTCCTGCCCTTCCGGCAGCAGCGCGAAACGCAGGCTCTTGCCGGGCGCGAGGAATGGCAGCGCAAGATCCGCGGCGCGATAGGCCGCCTTCTGACCGGCGCGGTCGCCGTCGAAGCAGAGGATCGGCTCGTCCGCCATCTTCCAGAGCAGCCCGAGCTGGCTCTCGGTGAGCGCGGTGCCGAGCGGCGCGACGCTGCCGGCAAAACCCGCGGTGACCATGGCGATGACGTCGACATAGCCTTCGACCACGATCAGCGGCGCACCGTCATGCGTGGCTTTGCGCGCGGTCTGGTGGTTGTAGAGGTTGTCGCCCTTGTGGAAGAGCGGCGTCTCCGGCGAGTTCAGGTATTTGGCCGGAACGTCCTTCTCCAGCGCGCGTCCGCCGAAGGCGATGACGCGGCCGCGCAGATCCGTGATCGGAAACATCACGCGGTCGCGGAAGCGGTCGTAAGGCACGGGAATGTCGTTGCCGGCCACGAGCAGGCCAGTCTCGACCATGTCGTCGACGGAGACGCCGAGCTTGCCAAGGTGCTCCTTCAACGCGAAGCGATCGGGCGAGGCATAGCCGAGGCGGAACTGCAATTGCGTCGCCGGCGAGATGGCGCGGTCGGCGAGATAGCCGCGCGCCTTGGCGCCTAAGCGCGAGGCCAGCGTCTCCGCGAAATAGGTCGCGGCGAGGTCCATGACGTCATGCAGCGTGCGGCGGCGCTGCTCCTGCCGGGCCGCATCCGGCGTCACCGCCGGCAGCGCCAGGCCGGCCATGCCGGCGAGCCGCTCCACAGCCTCCGCGAACGGCAGGCCGTCGGTCTCCATCACGAAGCTGATGATGTCGCCGTGCTTGCCGGAGGAGAAGTCGTGGTAAAAACCCTTCTGGTCGTTGACGTAGAAGGACGGCGTCTTCTCCTGCTGGAACGGCGACAGCCCCTTCCACTCCCGCCCCGCCTTCTTCAGCTTCACGCGCTTGCCCACGACTTCGGAGACCGAAAGCCGGGCACGAAGCTCGTCGAGGAATTGAGGCGTGAAGCGCATGGGATGTGTCTAGCGCAATCCAAAGTGAGTCGGGCTGGGATTAGGGATATAGGTGCGGCGAACCGAAAAGTTAGGTTTGTCAGGATTATGCGCGCTGTTCACAGCCTGCCTTCCTTCGGTCATTCCGGGGCGCCCGCAGGGCGAACCCGGAATCTCGAGATTCCGGGTTCGATGCTACGCATCGCCCCGGAATGACGGGAAAAGCTTGAACCCGGCCCGGTTCCACGCTTCCATGGGGCATGTTCAGGACCTTTCGAGGCGGCCAGAGCGGGGGCTGGCGTGTGACCTCGATTGCACCGGTGACGGGCGAGCCCCTGCCCTTCGTCCCAGCGCTGTCGGTGACCGACAGCGAGGCCGTGTCGTTGCCGCTGGTGCCCTCGCGCAATGCGTGGCGGCTGGTCGGCGTTGCCAGCAGCCTGCGCTACACCGAGCGGGCCGAGAAGGAGAAGCTCGTCGCCGTGCAGGCCGGCCTCGGCCGGATGGAAGCGACCTCCGCGGCGCTGATCCCGATCCGCAAGTCGCAGGCCTGGTGGGAGCTGACGCAGGAGGAGCGGCGCAAGGTTTTCGAGGACAGATCGCACCATATCGCGAACAGTCTTCGTTTCCTGCCCGCGATTGCGCGCCAGCTCTATCATTGCCGCGACCTCGGCGAGCCCTTCGATTTCCTCACCTGGTTCGAATTCGCGCCGGTGCATGCCCCGCTGTTCGACGAGCTGGTCGGGATATTGAGGCGGACCGAGGAGTGGGCGTACGTCGAGCGCGAGGTCGACGTGCGCGTGGTGAAGGAAGTGCTGTCGGCCTAGAGCATGATCCGGAAAAGTGCGCAGCGGTTTTCCGATAAGATCATGCTCGAAGATACCTAATGCTGCAGGAAACGCCCGGACTCGATGTGCGGCAGGCCCGTAACCGGCCAGTTGTAGACATAGGTCCAGGCCTTCTCCGCGGTGCCGTCGGGCAATGTCACGTCGACCAGCTGGCGCAGATATTCGGTCGGCTCGGGAAAGCCTTCGCCGCAGGCTTCGTACATGTCGAGCTCGCGCAGCAGTTCGTCCGGCACGCGCATCCGAAACAGCTCGCCATGGACGAGTTCGGAGACCGCCTCCGACAGCAGCAGGCCCGGATAATGCTTCACCAGAACGAGCCGGCCCCGGCAGGTCGCTTCACCGAGAAAATCCGCATGTCCCGCCAGCAGCCGCGCCATCGGATGGTCGAAACCGCGCATCAGGGTGCCGTAGACGAAGAGGCGATCGGAGGTCATGCTGTTCTAACGTTGTGACGTCGGGGCAATATCGTTACTCCGTTTACACACGTAATCGTTTCATAGGCAATCAGGATGGACCTGCATACGGCCGAGGCAACCGATCAACTGCTCGGCGAGGGCGACATTCCGCCCGTGCATGAGGTGAATGCGCGGGGGACGTCGCCTTTCCTGCTCACCTCGGATCATTACGGGCGGGTGCTACCGCGTGCGCTTGGCGACCTCGGCGTCGCCGAGGCCGAGCTGACGCGGCACATCGCCTGGGACATCGGCATTGCCGGCGTCGCCGAGCACCTCGCAACGCTGCTGGATGCCCATCTGATTGCGCAGTGCTATTCGCGGCTCGTGATCGACTGCAACCGCCCGCCTGAAGCGGCAAGCTCGATCCCCGTCATCTCCGAAGCAACCGCGATCCCGCGCAACGACGGCATTTCGGACGAGGAGCGCGCGGCGCGGCGGCGCGAGATCTTCGAGCCCTATCATGATCGCATCGATGCCGCGATCGATCACCGCGTGCGCGCCGGTCAGCCGACCGTGCTGGTGTCGCTGCACAGCTTCACGCCCGTCTATGCCGGCGTCGCGCGGCCCTGGCACATCGGAGCGCTCTACAATCGCGACACCGTGCTGCCGCAGCTGCTGCTGAAGCATCTGCGCGCGGCCGGCGACCTCGTCGTCGGCGACAACGAGCCTTATGCGGTCAACGACCTCACCGACTATACCATCCCCGTGCACGGCGAAGGGCGCGGCCTCGTCAACACCGGCATCGAGATCCGGCAGGACCTTATCGCGGACCAGTCCGGCCAGCAGCAATGGGCCGAACGGCTGGCAGGGATACTGGCAGGAATCCTCGGCGAGATCGCGGTCGAGCCGACCGCGGAGCGGCTGGTGTAAGGCTCACTTCGCCCGCGTCAGCGCCAGCCAGATGCCGCCGCCGATCATGAAGCCGCCGGAGATGCGCGACATCATCCGCGTGCGGCGCGCCGAGAAGAACTTTCGCGCACGGCCGGCGGCGATGGCGTAGAGCGCGTCCGTCATCACGGCGGTGACCATGAAGGTGGCGCCCAGCAGCGCGACTTGCGGAAAGTGCGGCTGGCTCATGTCCATGAATTGCGGGATGAAGGCGCCGAAGAACACCAGCACCTTCGGGTTCGACAGCAGCACCAGAAACCCTTGCAGGAAGAAGCCGCCGCGCGGCGGCGGAGGCGTCTCGACATCGACGCCCTCGACCGGCGCCCAGATCAGCTTGATGCCGAGCCAGACCAGATAAGCGGCGCCGGCAAAGCGCACCCAGTCGAACCAATAGCCCATGGTCGCCATCAGCGAGGTCAGGCCGACCGCGACGATGCCGATGACGATGGCAAGTCCGGCTTGCGCGCCGGCCACGTTGGTGAGCGCGGCACGCGTGCCGTGGCGCAGGCCGTTGGCGATGACGAGGGTCACGATCGGCCCCGGCAGCAGCGCCAGCGCAATGCAGGCGGCGACGAAGGCGAGATAGGCTTGCATGGACATCATGGGAGGGACTCGGCTCGGGGCAGTTTGGAGCCATTAATGCATGGGAGAGGCGGAAACGGAAGCCGGATCAGCGCGAGCGTAGACCTCACCGCCGGTGTCATACCCGCGAAGGCGGGTATCCAGTACGCCGCGGCCTTTCCGTATTTCACGACCGCCGCAGCGTACTGGATCACCCGCTTTCGCGGGTGATGACAGCGGAGCATGAGGTGAGATCGTGGGCACCCGCGCCGCATCGTCACGCGCCTCATCGTCAGTTCTTCGGCAGGCCGGAGGCCGTGCGCGCGGGACCGGTCAGATCGAGGATGTGCAGGCCGGTATTGGCGCGGTCGACGATGTAGATGTAGCCGCGGTCGTCGGTCTCGACATTGTTGGTCTGGATCGCGACCTTGCAGCGCTCGCCGCCTTCGATGGGAATGCAGCGCTTGTCGGTCGCAGCGGTGATCGACGGAATGAAATAGCCGACTTCCCTGGGATGATAGGGATCGCGGATGTCGAGCGCGCGCACGCCGGCATTGAAGAAGGCGATGAAGGCCATCTTCTTGTGATAGACCGGCGCCGTGCTCTCGTTCGAGGAATGCGCGCCGAACCGGCCGCCGCGCTGGCAGAACTGCCCGCTCGCCTCCGGCACGGTGTAGCTCGAGATCATCATCGGCCGCGTCTCGGTGGTGACGTCGGCGAACCACACCATCTGCCGAGCCTCGCCGCATTCGTTGAGGATCGCTTCGTTCACGATCATGACGATGTCGCGGGTCTTGCCGTCCTTGTCCTCGGAAAATTCCGCGATCGGCATGTCGAGCATCGGAAACGTGGTGTGCGCGCCGTTGAAGGCGGACATCGGCAGCCGCGCAATCTCGGGATAGCGCAGATTGTCGGGCGTCGGCTCCTTCGCCCCGCTCAGGAGCTTGTCGCGGTCGACGATCTGCAAAATGCCGCCCTTGTTGGTGCCGTAGCCGAAATAGACGCGGTTGCCTTTGGGCCCAGTCGAGATCGGCCCGTGCAGCTCGGTCGGCACCGCGCGGGTCGAACCGGGCTCCTGACCCGGCAGGCCAAAGTCGCGGATCTTCTGCGGACGCGCGGGATCGGAGAGATCATAAACTTGCGTCATACGCCGCGTGCGCCAGTCCGGCGCCCCCGAGACGAGATAGGCAATGCCGGTGTCGCATTCCCACCAGCTCTTGTGCGTGTCCTTCAAGCCGCCGATGCGCGTGATGAGCACCGGGCTGGCGGGGTCGGTGACGTTCCAGATCTCATGCGCCTCGCTGCCGAAGGTCCTGAGCATGTAGACCGCATTGGGATCGCCCTTCGGCAACGCCTTGCCGTCGCAGACCCGCACCATCTGCGCGCCGCCGGATTCGTACTTGCCCTCCTGCCCCGGCAGATGCCGCAGATATTTCGGACGCGCGGGATCGGTGACGTCGACAATGGACGTTCCGTTCGGCTCGGGCTTGCCCGTCATCGGGTTGACGGGCGCGGGCACGTCGTCGGTGCCGCCGTGATGGCCAATATAGGCGATCCAGCGATCGCCCTGGTGATGGATGGTCGGTTGATAGGCGCTGCGGGCCTGGAGGTCGTTGTAGCCGACGAGCTTCATGTTGGACGCTTCAGGCGGCGCGCCGACGGTTTGCCTCTGGGCGTGGACCGCGGTGCTGCTAGCGAAGAGGACGACGGCGGCAGCAGTCAGGACGCAACGGAACATCAATGTCCTCCCGGAACCAATCTGTGCTGGCTGAGATGAAAAGCTAGCACGGCCGATTGCGCGCGCCAAAAGCACGATTTCTCAAGTTGTCATTCCGGAAACCGCGCAGCGGTTATCCGGAATCTCGAGATTCCGGGTTCGCGCTTCGCGCGCCCCGGAATGACGTTCCGCTTGACATGCAACCCTTTGGTTGCATATTATCATTGCCATGGATGCGGTCTTCAAAGCGCTCGCCGACGCATCACGACGCTCGCTGTTGGACCGGCTTCACGCCAGGAACGGCCAGACGCTGAACGAGCTCTGCGAGGGCCTTGCGATGACGCGGCAGGCCGTGACCAAGCACCTTGCGATTCTGGAGGAGGCCAATCTCGTCACGACGATCAGGCATGGCCGCGAGAAGCTGCACTACCTCAACCCGGTGCCGATCCATCAGATCGGCGAACGCTGGATCAAGAAATTCGAGCGCGGCAAGCTCGCCGCGCTCGGCGAGTTGAAACGCCAATTGGAGAAGCGCGATGAGTAAGCCCGCTCAACGAAGGATCGATGCACGATGAACCTCGACCAGTTCAAGCCTCTCACCGTCTACACCATCTACATCGCCGCTACGCCGGAGAAGGTATGGGAGGCGCTGACCTCGGCCGAGTTCAGCCGCGAATATTTTTCCGGCTTCGCGGTGGAGATGGAGCCGAAGCTTGGCGGCACTTTCATCGTGCGCGCTCCCGATGGCTCGGAGCACATCTCCGGCGAAGTGCTCGAATATGATCCGCCCAGGAAGCTCACGGTGACGTGGAACGTGAACTGGCCCGGCCTCGTCGAAAAACTCGGCATCACCGTCGTCACCTATGAGATCGAGCCGGCCGGCGGCGCCGTCCGCCTCACCCTCAGTCAGCGCCATGATCGCCCGCTCAGCGAAGACATCCTTTCCGGCGGCCGCACCGGCTGGCCGGCGATCCTGTCGGGGCTGAAGAGCCTGCTGGAGACCGGCAAGTCGCCGAAGATCGAGATGTCGCCTCCAGTGAAGCTGCTGGAAGCGTTGAAGGCGATGGGGATCAATATCCCGTAGGATGCCGTGTCATTCCGGGGCGGAATGACGACTAGGCAGGCATGGGCGCCACCAGCCGCCGGTAGAGATGCCAGGTCGCATGACCGAGCACCGGCAGCGTCACGATCAATCCAAGAAAGTAGGGCAGCGCCGAGACGATCAGCAGCATCACGATCACGGCGGCCCACGAGATCATCGGCAGCGGGCTCGTCACCACCGCGCGCACGCTCGTCACCATCGCCGTGACGAAATCGACCTCGCGGTCGAGCAGCAGCGGAAACGACACCACGGTCAGCGAGAACAGGATCAGCGACAGCACGGCACCGACCGCATTGCCGATGCCGAGGAACAGCAGGCCCTCGTTGGTGGTCAGCACCACGGTCATGAATTCCTGAAGGCTGGAGAACGAGGCGTGCAGGCCGAGCAGCAGCGCGATCAGGAGCCGCACCTGGTACATCCAGACCACGAACACGAACAGCGTGACGAACGCCATCCAGCCGATCTCGCTGCGCGAGCGCACGGCCGACCAGATCGCGCTGAAGGAGACCGGCTCGCCGCGCTCGCGGCGGCGGCTGACCTCGTAGAGGCCGATCGCCACGAACGGTCCGATCAGCGCGAAGCCCGCCGCCAGGGGATAGACCAGATAGACCATGCCGAAGGCGGTGAGGCACAGCATGATGGCGATGCCGCCGGCGGCGTAAAGCGCGCCGAAGCACAGACCGTAGAGCGGCAGTGCCTGGAAATCACGCAGCCCCTCGACCAGCGCCTCGGCGATGTCGGTCGCCGCGACGGGACGCACCACCGGATCGACCTTGCCCGAGATGGACATCAGCATCCTCCACAGATCGGCGCGATCTTTCGTCGCGCGCGGGTTGAGCGCGATACTAGCGCCGCCGCGCGCAGGCGCAACTTAATGCGGGCCGGTGCGACGAGTAGCGGCGACGCAGCAATGCTCGCGATGCGAAATCTTGGCCTCTGGTGCGATTTTCGCGCTGAGGCTATGGACGGCGCGGTTGATCGTGCCGCAAATTGTACCTCCGAGCACCCTCGCCCGAGAGCGGACCGTCCCACCGATGAGCCTGCGTACCCGGTTACTGATCCTCGTCATCGCGGCCATGCTCGTACCGGCGATTCTGGTCGGGTTGCGCTTCATGCAGAACCGGACCAGCGAGATCGACGCGGCGCTTGCCAATCTGGCCGCATCCGCCGACGACATCGCGGCCGATCTGGGCGAGAAGATCCAGGGCACCGCCCAGCTCCACTACGGACTCGCCCGTGCCCGCGACCTCGACACCCGCGACAAGACGGCGTGCTCGGCGTTTCTGGCGGATGTCCGCGAGGAATATCCGCAGTTCACGGGTATCCTGACCATCGATCCCGACGGCAGACTGTTCTGCGACTCGCTGCGGACCAACCGCGCGCTCGACCTGAACGACCGCGGCTATTTCAAAGAGGTCAAGACTCTTCAAGGCAAAGTCGCGGTAGAGCCGGTGTTCGGCCGCCTCACCGGATTGTCGGTGCTCCAGATCGCCTATCCCGTGCGATCAGAGGCGGGCGCGCTGAAGTTCGTGCTGCTCGCGTCCTTCAATCTGAACAAATTCGCGGAATTTCACGACAAGCGGCTGCTCGCCGAAAAGGACATCCTCTTCGTCGACGCCAAGGGAACAGTCCTGGTCGCCCCCAAGGGCGGCTGGAGCGAGCCCGTCGGCGGATCCATTGCGGGCTCCGACCTGTTCCGCTTCGCGGTAGCGCCGGACGGCGAGCCATTTCGGGAGGTCACCGACCGCGGCGGCCACACGCAGATCTGGGGCATTGCCCGCTCGCCGTCGATCCGCAAGGCCGGCCTCTACATCCTGGTCGGACGTTCCAAGAACGGGCTGGTCGCGGCGGCAAACCGCCGGCTCTACGAGGACACGGCGATTCTCGGGGTGGCCTTGCTGCTGCTCCTGGCCGGCCTGTGGATCCTCACCACCGTGAGCATCGGGCGCCAGGTCGGGCGGCTCGCCGTCATGGCGAAAAGGCTCGGGCGCGGCGATCTCAGCGCACGAATTCCGCCGCCGCATCCGCGCGGCGAGCTCGGCGGATTGATGACCCTGCTCAACGGCACGGCCGAGTCGCTCGAGCAGCAGCGCGCCGCCATCGCCGATCTCAGCCACAAGCTCAGCCAGTCCCAGAAGATGGAAGCCATGGGCCAGCTCACCGGCGGCGTGGCGCATGACTTCAACAATCTGTTGACCGTCATTCTCGGCAATTCGGAGCACCTCGCCGACAGGCTGGCGGGCAACAAGGAATTGCAGCGGATCGCCGACGACATTGCGACCGCCGCCGAGCGCGGTTCCGACCTGACTCGCAGCTTGCTCGCCTTCGCGCGCAAGCAGCCGCTCCGGCCAAGAGAGGTCAACATCGCCGAAAAGATCCTCGGCATGGAGCAGCTGCTGCGCCGGACCCTGGGCGAACACATCGAGTGCAACTTCACGTTCGCGCCGGGTCTGTGGCTGGCCAGCGTCGATCCCGGCCAGTTGGCAACCGCCGTTCTCAACCTCGTGCTCAACGCGCGCGACGCGATGCCGGAAGGCGGCAGGCTGACGGTCGAGGTCCGCAACGTATCGCTCGGCCAATCCGACCTCGACGTCAACGGCGAGCCGCGGCAAGGAGACTACGTCATGGTGGCTGTCACGGATACCGGCAGCGGCATGAGCTCCGAAGTGGCGACCCGCGCGTTCGAGCCGTTCTTCACGACCAAGGAGGTCGGCAAGGGGACCGGCCTCGGCCTGAGCATGGTCTACGGGTTCGCACAACAATCCGGCGGACTCGTGCAAATGCAGTCGGAGCCGGGACAAGGCAGTGTCGTCAGGCTGTTCTTTCCCCGTCTCGCAGCACCGCCGAGCGAAGATCCGCCGCCCGCGGCGCGGACCGTCACGCAGGCGGACCACGAGACCATTCTCCTCGTCGAAGACGACGACATGGTGCGCGCCTATGTCGAGAACGAGTTGAAGGCGCTCGGCTACCGCGTCATCACGGCGGCGAACGGGCCCGCGGCGCTGGAATTGCTGCACCAGAGCAGAGACATCCAGTTGCTGCTGACCGACGTCGTGATGCCCGGCGGCATGTTCGGGCCCGAGCTCGCAAGACAAGCCGTGGCGCTGCGGCCCGATCTCAAGGTGCTCTTCACCTCAGGCTACAGCCAGGATCCCGTCAAGACGCCGGACGGGATCAACGCCCGCATTCTGACCAAGCCGTTCCGAAGGCAGGATCTTGCCGCGATGCTGCGGTCCGCCCTGGCAGCGCCGCCGCGATAGTTAGAAGCGCGATGCGAGCAGAAGCGCCACTGCGAGATTGGCCGCGAACAGACCCGCGTCGATGACGAAGATCCGCAGCATCGGGCCCTTCAGCACCGGCCAGTAGGCGACCCCGACCCGGCCGCCGCGCATCAGCACCGGAAGATTGTAGGCGAACTGGCTGAAATGGCAGGCGGCGAAGAACAGGAACAACACGAGCTGGGCTTCGACCGGCTGGAAGAAGGACGGACGCGCCGCCAGAAGGTAGAGCGACAACAGCCCTATCGGCAGATTCATTCCGCCGAGGAACGCAACGCTGGCCGCCAGGGTCGGCGCGATCGGATTGCTGCGCTCTTCCCGCGGCAGCAATATCTTCAGCGTGTTGGTTTGCGCGATGCTGAACTGGATGAAGGCGCCGACGAACCAGAGCGTGTTGAGGAGCAGGACGATATCCGAAAGACGCATGGTCATTTTCCGTAGAAGGCTTCGCTGCGGACGACGCGGCCGGCATCGTCGAAATCCATGAATTCGCTGGCGCGGGTGTCGCCAAGCTGCCACCACACCGTCAGTCGCGCGATCGTATCGTCCCAGCTCCAGCTCAATATCTTCAGGTCGGCGCTTTCGATGTGACCATAGGCCTTCTGCCAATAGGCGCGGATGTTCTCGGCCCCCGCTACGACCGGAGAGCCGGTCAGCGTCAACGCCAGAGGACTGCGCATCTGCGCATCGGCGGCAAAATGCGCGACGACGGCGTCGATATCGACCTTGCGCCAGCTATCGCACCACGCCGCGACGAAGGGCTCGGCGGCCGCGCGATTCATCGTCTGTCCGCTCATGACACGGCCCTCCCCTCGCTCGTTGGCCAGGAAAGTGGCAAAGTCGGCTCCTCATGTCAACTACGTTGACTTGAGAAACCGTCAGTTGTGGTCGGCGATCGCCTCCATGACGGCCATCCAGGCCGCGGCCCCAGGCGCCCCGACGCGATCGAACGCCTCGCGCATGACCTTGCGCTCGTGGTCTGAGGCCCGTTGCTCGATGCGCTGCCCGGCGCCCGTCAGACGCAGCAGCTTCGAGCGATGCTGCTCGGGCGAGCGCTTCGAGGTCACGAGCTTGCGCTCCAGCAGCAGATTGAGCGGCCGGTTCAGCGCCTGTTTGGATATGCCGAGGACCTCGATCAGCGCGCCGATCGCGATATCGGGCCGGCGCGCCACCACGTAGAGGATGCGATGGTGCGGACGCGACAGGCCCTGCTTGGCAAGGTATGCGTCGGCCTCCAGCGTCATCCCGCGCCAGCCGTAATACATCAGCTCGAGCGCAGCATCCAGATCGTGCAGCTTGTCGAGCGAGGCGCGGTGAAGTCCCGCGGCTTGAGGCGTCTTTGCCATGGTGAATGTCAGCCCTTGGCCCGCAGCTCGCGCCGCAGCACCTTGCCGGTGGCCGTCATCGGCAGCGTCGCGGCGAATTCGATGAAGCGCGGGTATTCGTGCGCGGCGAGCTGCACCTTGACGAACTCCTGGATTTCGCGGGCGAGCGCGTCGGTGCCGGCAAAGCCGGGACGCAGCACGATCCACGCCTTGATCGATTCGGTGCGGATCGGATCGGGGATGCCCACGACCGCGGCCATTGCCACCGAGGGATGCTTCATCAGCGTGTGCTCGATCTCGGACGGACCGACGCGATAGCCTGCGGTGGTGATGACGTCGTCCTCGCGGCTGACATACCAGAAATAGCCGTCCTCGTCCTGCACGCCGAGATCGCCGGTGAGCAGGAACGCGCCGGCATATTTCTTTGCCGTCGCCTCCGGATTGCGCCAATATTCGAGCATGGTGACGGGGCACGGCTGGCGCACGCCGATGATACCGCGCTGGCCGCGCGGCAATTCCTCGCCCTTGTCGTTGACGATGCGGACGTCGAAACCCGGCGTCGCCTTGCCCATCGAACCCGGGCGGATCGGAAACAGGTTGGCGTTGCTGCCGATCACGAGATTGCACTCGGTCTGGCCGAACACCTCGTGCGCATCGATGCCGAAGGTCTCGCGCACCCAGCCGAGCAGCTCGCCGCCGAGCGATTCCCCGCCGGTGAAAATGCTGCGCAGCTTGACGCCCGTATGCTTCACGCCGGCCTGCCGCATCAGCTTCAGCGCGGTCGGCGGCAGGAACACGTTGCGCACGCCGAGGTCGGCCATCATCTGCATCGCCGCCTGCGGCTCGAACTTGCGCGCGCGATGGCCGACCAGGGGGATGCCGTGATACCAGAACGCGAGCAGGCCGTTGATGAGGCCGCCGATCCAGGCCCAATCCGCCGGCGTCCACATGAGATCGTCGGGCCTGGGCAGGAAGTTGTGGCACATCTCGACGTTGGGCAGATGGCCGAGCACGACGCGGTGCGCATGCAGTGCACCCTTGGGGTTTCCCGTGGTGCCCGAGGTGTAGATGATCAGCGCGGGGTCATCGCACGAGGTGTCCACCCGCGCGAAGTCGGGCGAAGCGGCCTTCACTGCATTCCAGAACGATGTCGTGCCCGCGGGTGCACGCGTGCCGACGATATAGACGTTCTTCAACTCCGGCAGGCGGTCGCGGATCTTCGCAAGCTTCTCCCAGCCGCCCTCGTCGGTGACAATGGCCTTGGCCTCGGAGTTGGACAGGCGAAACTCCAGCGCGTCCTCGCCGAACAGCGCGAACAGCGGGATCGAGATCAGGCCGGAGCGGAACGCCGCCATATGCGCGATGGGCAATTCCAGCGATTGCGACAGGAACACCGCGACGCGGTCGCCGCGCACCAGCCCGTCCGCCTTCAGCACATTGGCAAAGCGGCGCGACATCTCCGCGACCTCGTCGAAGGAGGTGCGGCTGGTCCCGCCGTTGTCGTCGAGATAGATCAGCGCGAGCCGGCCGGTGCCGTCGGCATGGCGATCGCAGCACGCCTGCGCCATGTTGAAGCGCGCCGGGATGTCCCAGCGGAAGTTGCGGACGAGTTCGTCGTAGGTTGCGGCTTCGGTCAGCATGGGCTCGGTCGTTTCCGCGCTCTCGTCGTCATGGCCGGACTTGTTCCGGCCATCCACGTTCTTCTTGGGACCAGTTTAAGGCCGTTGATGCCCGGGACAAGCCCGGGCATGACGATGGGGGAGATCCTATCTCTCAGTCGTTCCGGGGCGATGCGAAGCATCGAACCCGGAACGACAGTCGAGGCTACCGCACCGTCGCGAAGAATTTCCTGACATCGCGCACGAACAGCTCGGGCTGCTCGAACGCGGCGAAATGGCCGCCCTTCTCCATCTCGCTCCAATGGGTGATGTTGGGAAAGCTCGGCTCCATCCAGCGCCGCACCGGCGTGATGATCTCCTTGGGGAACGCGGCGACGCCGGTCGGCACCTCGACGACAGGCGTGGTGCGACGCTTGCCGAAACTTTCCCAGTAGAGCCGCGCCGAGGAGGTCGCCGTCTCCGTCGCCCAATAGAGCATGACGTTGTCGAGCAGCTCGTCCTTGCTGAAGATGTTCTCGGGATGGCCGTTGCAATCGGTCCAGGCCCAGAATTTTTCCAGGATCCAGGCCGCCTGCCCGCTCGGCGAATCCGTGAGGCCATAGCCGAGCGTCTGCGGGCGCGTCGACTGCTGCTTGGAATAGCCGGAGTCGAGATCGACATAGTGCTTGAGGCCGGCCAGCGCGCGCTGCTCTTCCGCGGTCGGCTCGCCCTCGATGCGCGGCGGCGAGTTGAACGACAGCGTGATGTGGATGCCGGCGCAGTGCGCCGCATCCTGCGCGCCGAGCGAGCTCGTCACCGCCGAGCCCCAATCGCCGCCTTGCGCGCCGTAACGGATATAGCCGAGCCGATGCATCAGTTTCGCCCAAGTCGCGGCGATGCGATCGACGCCCCAGCCGGTGGTCTTCGGCTTCTCGGAGAAGCCGAAGCCCGGCAGCGAGGGGCAGATCACGTGAAATGCTCCCGCGGGATTGCCGCCATGCGCGGCGGGGTCGACCAGCGGCGCGATCACCTTCTGGAATTCGACGATCGAGCCGGGCCAGCCGTGGGTAATGATCAGCGGCAGCGCGTTCGGCTCCTTCGAGCGCGCGTGGATGAAGTGGATGTCGAGCCCGTCGATCTCGGTGGTGAACTGCGCGAAGCGGTTGAGCTTCGCCTCGCGCGCCCGCCAGTCGTAATCCCTGGCCCAGTAGGTACAGATCTCCTGAATCCATTGCAGCGGCGCGCCCTGGCTCCAGTCGTCGACCAGCTCCGCCTCCGGCCAGCGCGTGCGGGCGAGGCGCGATTTGAGATCCGTGAGGGTGTGGTCGCTGATGGCGATGCTGAACGGTTTGATGGTGCTCACGGGAGAGGCCCTGCTCATCGGAGGTTCTCGCATGGCCGGGCTCGTCCCGGCCATCCACGTTCTTCCTTACCACTTTGAAGAACGTGGATGCCCGGCACAAGGCCGGGCATGACGAGGGCGATAGTCTGTCAGCTCCTGGCACGCCTTTCGGCGCGGCCGTCTAGCCCGACAGCGCGGCCTTCACCAAACCGGACGCCTTGCCGAAATCCATCTGCCCTGCGTACTTCGCGCGCAGCACGGCGATCACCTTGCCCATGTCCTTCATGCCGGCAGCGCCGGTCTCGGCGATCGCATCCGCGATCGCCTTCTTCACCTCATCGTCGGCCATCTGCTTCGGCAGGTAGGCCGAGATCACCGCGATCTCCTCGCGCTCCTGGGCCGCGAGCTCGGCGCGGCCGCCCTTGTCGTAGAGCTCGACCGCCTCCTGACGCTGCTTGATCATCTTCTGCAGCACACCGAGCAGGTCGGCGTCCGACAGCGGCGGCTTGCCGTTGCCGCGGGCGTCGATGTCGGCGTTCTTGATGGTCGAGTTGACCATGCGCAGCGTGGACAGCTTGCGCTCGTCCTTGGCCTTCATGGCCTCCTTGACCGCATTGTTGATGTCGTCGCGCAGCATGATCGTGATCCCTTCGAATATCTGACGCCTGATCTAGGCCGTTCGCGGCCCCTAGACAACCTCGGTTCCGAGCCATTCGGTGAGCGCGCGCACGGTCGCGTCCGGCTGCTCGGCTTGCGGCAGGTGTCCGCAGCGCTCGAGGATCACGAGCCTTGCGCCGGCGATGCCCTCGGCCATCTCCTTCGCGAACGCGTTCGGAATCGTGTTGTCGGCATCGCCCGTCAGCACCAATGTCGGGCAGCTGATGGCGGACAGCGACGGACGCGAATCCACCCTTGCGATGATCGCGGCCTGCTGCCGCAGATAGCCCTCGACGCCGACATCCTCGTCCTGCGCATGCACGAGCTTGAGAATCTCGGCATCGTCGCGCCGCGATGGATGCACCAGCTCCGGAAAGCTCTCCTCGCGAATGGCGCGGAGCTCGCCGCGCCTGGCGCGCGCCATCAGGCCGAGGCGGCGCGCGGTCGCCTCGGGCGTATCGGGCCGGGCCTGGGTGTTGATCAGCGCCAGCTTCACAACCCGCTCGGGCGCCTGGCGCATGATCTCGAGCGCAATGTAGCCGCCCATGGAATGGCCGGCGAGCGCGAAGCGCGGCGGCGCCTCGCTCAGCACCCGGGCCGCGATCGCCGCCATGCTATCGTCGCGGATATGGTTGGCGATCATCACGGGGCCAAACCGCCACAGCGCCGGGATGACGGGGGCGTAGATCCGGGCCGAGGAGGCCAGCCCCGGAACCAGCACGACCGGGGTGGTCTGGTCCATTATTGCCTCGCAAGCCCCTCAAATTGCCGGAAATTATGCGGCCGAGCTTAAGGGCCCAAGGAGGCCTGTCAAATATGCAAAAACGCATGTGAATCCGGCTTCTGGCGCTTTGACGGCGGCGCCCGCGGGGACTATGAAACGCGCTCATGACACAACATGACAACGATCCCGCCTGGCCGGACCACAAACCGACCGCGCTCCTCGTGCTCGCCGACGGCACGGTGCTCGAAGGCTTTGGTCTCGGTGCCGAAGGCCACGCCGTCGGCGAGGTCTGCTTCAACACCGCGATGACCGGATATGAGGAGATCCTCACCGATCCCTCCTATGCCGGCCAGCTCATCACCTTCACCTTCCCGCATATCGGCAATGTCGGCACCAACGAGGAAGACATCGAGACGGTGAACATGGCGGCAACGCCGGGCGCGCGCGGCGTGATCCTGCGCACCGCGATCACCGACCCCTCGAACTACCGCGCCACCAAGCATCTCGACCAGTGGCTGAAGGCCCGCGGCATCATCGGCCTCTCCGGCATCGACACCCGCGCCCTGACCGCGCTGATCCGCAGCAAGGGCATGCCCAATGCCGTGATCGCGCATTCCAGGACCGGCGAGTTCGACCTGCATGGCCTGAAGGAAGAGGCGCGCGAATGGCCCGGCCTCGAGGGCATGGATCTCGTGCCGATGGTCACCAGCGGCCAGCGCTTCACCTGGGACGAAACGCCTTGGGCCTGGGACAAGGGCTTTGGCCGGCAGGACAAGGCGGAGTTCAATGTCGTCGCCATCGACTACGGCATCAAGCGCAACATCCTGCGCCTGCTCGCCGGCGTCGGCTGCAAGGTGACAGTGGTGCCGGCGACGACCTCGTCCGAAGACATCTTGGCGATGAAGCCGGACGGCGTGTTCCTGTCCAACGGTCCGGGCGATCCGGCCGCGACCGGCAAATATGCCGTGCCTGTGATCCGAGACGTCATCAAGTCGGGCACGCCGACCTTCGGCATCTGTCTCGGCCACCAGATGCTCGGCCTTGCCGTCGGCGCCAGGACGAAGAAGATGCATCAGGGCCATCACGGCGCCAACCATCCCGTCAAGGACGAGACCACCGGCAAGGTCGAGATCACCTCGATGAACCACGGCTTTGCCGTGGACGAGACGACGCTGCCGAAGGGCGCGACGCAGACCCACATCTCGCTGTTCGACGGCTCCAATTGCGGCATCCAGCTCGACGGCAAGCCGGTGTTCTCGGTGCAGTACCACCCGGAGGCCTCACCGGGCCCGCGCGACTCGCACTATCTGTTCCAGCGCTTCGCCGACCTGATGCGGCAGAACAAGAGCGCGTAAGGCGACAAGACCGCCCGGCGGATAAGTCCGCCGGGGCCCGGCTCCCTCACGGACGCATGAACATGAAGTCCGTGTCCGGATCGCAGTTCTCGGCGATGAAGCGCAGCTCTGCCTGGATGTCGGCGACCGACCTCGTCTCCAGATATTTCGAAATCACCAAATTGAGCAATGCCCGGCAGACGGCTTCGTGCCCGAGGCCGGCAGTCTCCGCCTCGTCGACGGCCGCCGAGAAATGACGCTGCGCAACGTCGGATGCGTACATGGCGTTCCCTCTTCTTCGCTCGAACTTGCGTGCCCGCCAACGGCCGCCAGCGCCTTGATCTCGGTCAAGCCGGCGTATGGAGTGTCGTCAGGAACAAGAGGGCTTGCGCCCGCTTGATTCCGGTCCGTTGCCAGTAGGAGTCCCCATGTCCGTCGTCCGCGACCATGCCGAGCCGCTCGCCATCGTGTTCGAGGACGATGGCCTCGTGCCGAACAATATCCTCCCGTTCCTGGTCTACCAAAGCGCGGTGAAGCTCGATCCGAAGCGGCCGGAAGCGACGATCGAAAATCTGTTCGAAGCCAACGGCTGGGGCGACACCTGGCGCAACGGCGTCTACGACTATCTGCATTATCACGCGACGGTGCACGAGGCGCTCGGCGTCGCGCGCGGACGTGCACGGGTTCGCTTCGGCGGCGACCACGGCCAGGAGCTGGACATCAAGGCCGGCGACGTCGCGATCCTGCCCGCCGGCACCGGGCATCAATGCATCGAGGCGAGCGACGATTTCTGCGTGATCGGGGCCTATCCGCCGGGCGCAGAGATGGAGATCACGCGCGCGACGCCGGAGAACCACGCCAGGGCGCTGAAGACGATTCCCCAAGTCGCGCTGCCGCCGGCCGATCCCGTGACGGGGAAGCATGGCGCGCTGATGCGGCTGTGGCGCTAGACAAACGAAGGTGCGTAGGTGCGTAGGGTGGGCAAAGGCGCGCTCTTGCGCGCCGTGCCCACCACTGCGAATTGGTGGGCACGCTTCGCTTTGCCCACCCTACAAGAGCTCGGCCTACGCCGCGTTGCTGCCTTCCTGCCGCGTCGCCTCGAACAGAAACCAGGTGCGGCGCTCGGTCTCATCGATGAAATTTTCCAAAATGCTGGCGCTGGCGACGTCGCCGGCGTCGTCGCAGACCTCGTGCGCTTTGCGCATCGCGGCGGCGACGTGCTTGTTGTCCTGCATCAGCTCGCGCAGCATCTCGCGCGGCGGGACGTAGTCCTCGTTGTTGTCCTTGATGGTCTGGAGCTTTGCGACCTGGCCGATCGACTTCAGCGTGGTGCCGCCGATCTTGCGGACGCGCTCGGCAAGCTGGTCGGTGGTGGCGAAGATCTGGTCGGACTGCTCATCGAGCAGCAGATGGTAGTCCCGGAAGTGCCGCCCGCTGATGTGCCAGTGGAAATTCTTGGTCTTCAGATACAGCGCAAAGGCGTCGGCCAGAAGCACGTTGAGCGCCTCCGAGACCTTCTTGACCCCATCGGGCGACAGATCGGTGGGGGTATCGAGATCGGGCGAGACCTTGTTGTTGGTTTTGCTCACGGGAGACCTTCCTGTTAGGACGCGGACATTGACGGCGCGCCGTCGCACCCCTAACGCAAGGGCGGCAGCGCCGGTTCCTGATCAGGAACCATTTGGCCGGGACCTTCGGATACCATGGACGATTGGATCGATTATTACGACTCCACGCATACGATCTATGTCAGCAGGCTGCATCGCGACCTGCACTTCCAGATCATCGCGCGGGACATCATCGGCTACATCTCCTCGCCCGACGCGGTCGTGCTCGACTATGCCTGCGGCGAGGCGCTGTCGGCTAACCAGGTGGCGGCGGCCTGCGGCCAGCTGATCCTGGCCGAGCCCGCGCCGGGGGTGCGCGGCCGGCTGATTGCGCGCTTTGCCCCGAACACCAGGATCCGCGTCCGCTCGCTCGACGACGTCCGCAAGATGCAGGACCAGTCGATCGACCTCGTGGTGATGAACTCGGTTGCACAATACATGACGCCGGACGAGCTCGATGCCGCGCTGCTCAACATCCGCCGTATCCTGAAGCCCTCCGGCAAGCTGGTGCTGGGGGACATCCTGCAGCCCAATGTCGGCATGTTCAGGGACGTCATGGCGCTGCTCGGCTTCGGCCTCCGCCACGGCTTCCTGAAGGACGCGTTGATCGGACTGATCAGCACCGCGCTGTCGGATTACCGCCAGCTGCGCACGCGCATCGGGCTGCAGCGCTACAGCGAGGACGAGATCACCGCCAAGCTGAGGGCCGCCGGGTTCGCGGTCCTGCGCGCCCCTACCAATATCGGCCATAATCGCTGGCGCATGACCTTCATCGCCCGGCCGCCTCTGGTTCGTTAAGCATAACAATTAGCCGTTGTAGCCTGTCGCACTGCAATCGGTCATGATCGCCGCGGCCCGGTGGCGGAAGCGTCTACGCGAGGGCGGTGCAACGCTCTTCATCCTGGTTCAAATCCAGGCCGGGTCTCCACGCTTCGCCCCTTCGGGGCTACGCGTGGCGCAGCCACGCCGGACCCGAAGGGGCAAAGCGTGTCCGGCGTAGCTGGAGCGGAGCGCAAGCGTAGACGGACGTTCCGGCGGACCACCCTCCAAGACCCCTAACTCGCCAAAATTGGCGGTTGATGGGCATTTTTCGGGGTTTCGCCGCCCCGAAAACTGGTCTAAGACCCACCCGCGCGCGAGGGAGACCACCGCGCTCTCGGCCACAGGGACGCGCAGCAGCGCGCCCTTTTTTTGTGCCAAAATTCCACTTCGGCGAGAGTTGATGCCCAAACGTACAGACATCACCACCATCCTGATCATCGGCGCCGGCCCCATCGTGATCGGCCAGGCCTGCGAGTTCGACTATTCCGGCACGCAGGCGGTGAAGACGCTGAAGGAAGAGGGCTACCGCATCGTCCTCGTCAATTCCAACCCGGCCACCATCATGACCGACCCGGAATTGGCCGATGCGACCTATATCGAGCCGATCACGCCCGAGATCGTCGCCAAGATCATCGAGAAGGAACGTCACGTCATTCCCGGCGGCTTCGCGCTGCTGCCGACCATGGGCGGACAGACCGCGCTGAACTGCGCGCTGTCGCTGCGCCGCCAGGGCACGCTGGACAAGTTCGACGTCGAGATGATCGGCGCGACCGCCGACGCCATCGACAAGGCCGAGGACCGCCAGCTGTTCCGCGAGGCCATGACCAAGATCGGGCTTGAGACGCCGAAGTCGCGGCTCGCCAACGCGTCGGCCTTGAAGAAGTCGTTCCGCGACAAGTACCTCGCCGAGCGCGAAAAGCTCTCCGGTGCCGCGCTCGAGGAACATGAGCGGCAGTGGACGCTGGGTGAGAGCGATCGCCGCAAGCGCTATCAGGAATACGCGCTCGGACAGGCGATGATGGCGCTGTCCGAGATCGGCCTGCCCGCGATCATCCGCCCCTCCTTCACGATGGGCGGCACCGGCGGCGGCATCGCCTACAACAAGGAAGAGTTCCTCGACATCATCGAGCGCGGCCTCGATGCGTCTCCGACCAACGAAGTGCTGATCGAAGAATCCGTGCTCGGCTGGAAAGAGTACGAGATGGAGGTGGTGCGCGACAAGAACGACAATTGCATCATCGTCTGCTCGATCGAGAACCTCGATCCGATGGGCGTGCACACCGGCGATTCCATCACGGTGGCGCCGGCGCTGACGCTGACCGACAAGGAATACCAGATCATGCGCGACGCCTCGCTGGCGGTGCTGCGCGAGATCGGCGTCGAGACCGGCGGCTCCAACGTGCAATTCGGCGTCAATCCGGAAGACGGCCGCATGGTCGTCATCGAGATGAATCCGCGCGTGTCGCGCTCCTCCGCGCTGGCGTCCAAGGCCACCGGCTTCCCGATCGCCAAGGTCGCCGCCAAGCTCGCGGTCGGCTACACCCTGGACGAGATCGCCAACGACATCACCGGCGGCGCCACGCCGGCCTCGTTCGAGCCGACCATCGACTACGTCGTCACCAAGGTGCCGCGCTTCGCCTTCGAGAAATTCCCCGGCGCCTCCACCACGCTGACCACGTCGATGAAATCGGTCGGCGAAGTCATGGCGATCGGCCGCACCTTCCAGGAAAGCCTGCAGAAGGCCCTGCGCGGGCTCGAGACCGGCCTCACCGGCCTCGACGAGATCGAGATCGAGGGTCTCGGCCGCGACGACGACAAGAACGCGATCCGTGCCGCGCTCGGCACCCCGACGCCGAACCGCATTCTTCAGGTCGCCCAGGCCATGCGGCTCGGCTGGTCGAACGAGGACATCTTTAACTCCTGCAAGATCGACCCGTGGTTCCTCGGCGAGATGCGCGGCATCGTCGACATGGAGGAGAAGGTCAGGAAGAACGGCCTGCCCGGCAACGCCTTCGGCATGCGCACGCTCAAGGCCATGGGCTTCTCCGACGCGCGGCTTGCGGTGCTCGCCCACACGACGGAGGCCGAGGTCACCGCGAAGCGTCATGCGCTCGGAGTGCGCCCCGTCTACAAGCGCATCGACACCTGCGCGGCCGAATTCGCCTCGCCCACCGCCTACATGTATTCGACCTACGAGGCGCCGTTTGCGGGCGCGCCGGCGGACGAGAGCGCCCCGTCCGACAAGAACAAGGTCATCATTCTCGGCGGCGGGCCCAACCGTATCGGCCAGGGCATCGAGTTCGACTATTGCTGCTGTCACGCCTGCTTCGCGCTGCATGATGCCGGCTACGAATCCATCATGGTCAACTGCAATCCGGAGACGGTGTCGACCGACTACGACACTGCCGACCGGCTCTATTTCGAGCCGCTGACCGCCGAGGACGTGCTGGAGATCATCGCCACGGAGCGCAGCAACGGCACGCTGCACGGCGTGATCGTGCAATTCGGCGGCCAGACGCCGCTGAAGCTGGCCCGCGCGCTGGAAGCCGCCGAAGTGCCGATCCTCGGCACCTCGCCCGATGCGATCGACCTTGCCGAGGACCGTGACCGCTTCAAGCGCGTGCTCGACAAGCTTCGCCTCAAGCAGCCGAAGAACGGCATCGCCTATTCGGTGGAGCAGGCAAGGCTCGTCTCCGCCGATCTCGGCCTGCCGCTGGTGGTGCGGCCGTCCTACGTGCTCGGTGGCCGCGCGATGCAGATCATCCGCGAGGAGAATCAGCTCAACGACTACCTGCTCGGCACGCTGCCGGAGCTGGTGCCGGCCGACGTCAAGGCGCGCTATCCGAACGACAAGACCGGGCAGATCAACACCGTGCTCGGCAAGAACCCGCTGCTGTTCGACCGCTATCTGTCGGATGCCACCGAGATCGACGTCGACTGCCTCTGCGACGGCAAGGACACCTTCATCGTCGGCATCATGGAGCACATCGAGGAAGCCGGCATCCATTCCGGCGATAGCGCCTGCTCGCTGCCGCCGCACTCGCTCGAGCCCGAGATGATCGAGGAGCTGGAGCGTCAGACCCGCGAGCTCGCGCTCGGCCTCGACGTGGTCGGCCTGATGAACGTGCAATACGCCATCAAGGACGGCGAGATCTACGTGCTCGAGGTCAATCCGCGCGCCTCGCGCACCGTGCCCTTCGTCGCCAAGGTGGTCGGCACGCCTGTCGCCAAGATCGCCGCGCGCATCATGGCGGGCGAGAAGCTCGCCGATTTCAAGCTGAAGAAGGCCAAGCTCAAGCACGTCGGCGTCAAGGAATCGGTCTTCCCCTTCGCGCGCTTCCCCGGCGTCGACACGGTGCTCGGCCCCGAGATGCGCTCGACCGGCGAGGTCATGGGCATCGACCGCAATTTCGAGGTGGCCTTCGCCAAGAGCCAGCTCGGCGGCGGCACGCGGGTACCGCGCAAGGGCACGGTGTTCGTCTCGGTGCGCGAGAGCGACAAGACGCGTATCGCCGAGGCGGTCCGCGAACTGCATTCGCTCGGCTTCAAGGTGCTGGCGACCTCCGGCACGCAGCGCTTCCTGACCGACCAGGGCATCCCGACCGAGAAGGTGAACAAGGTGCTGGAAGGACGGCCGCACATCGTCGACGCCATCACCAATGGCGACGTCCAGCTCGTCTTCAACACCACGGAAGGCCCGCAGGCGCTGGCCGACAGCCGTTCGTTGCGGCGCGCGGCCCTCTTGCATAAAGTGCCGTATTACACCACTCTTTCCGGGGCCGTGGCGGCCGCGCAGGGCATCCGGGCCTATCTGGGCGGGGACCTTGAGGTTCGTACCCTGCAGAGCTACTTTTCGGAAACCTGATCGCTAGCGGCGGTGAAACCGCCGTTAAGTGATTGGCAATGAAGCCACAATGGCCGGAGGAACTGTCCGGCCATGTGGGTTGTTCTGTTCCGGCGCCAGACCCACATAACTCCCGGTGGGCGCGTGTTCAGCCCGGGAATACCGACGAATCAAGGTTGCCGCGCCCGGTCTTGGTGGGCGCGCAGCTGAAGGACGAGAGAAGAGATGGAAAAGGTTCCGATGACCCAGGCCGGCTTTGTCGCGCTCGGGGAAGAATTGAAGAAGCGCCAGTCGGAAGATCGTCCGCGCATTATCGAGCATATCGCGGAAGCGCGCTCGCACGGAGACCTGTCGGAAAACGCGGAATATCATGCCGCGAAGGAAGAGCAGTCGCATAATGAAGGCCGCATTGCCGAGCTCGAGGACAAGCTGGCGCGCGCCGACATCATCGACATCTCGAAACTGTCCGGCGACACCATCAAGTTCGGCGCCACCGTGACCTTGGTCGACGAGGACACCGAGAAGAAGACGGTGTGGCAGATCGTCGGCGAGGTCGAGGCCGACGCCAAGAAGGGCCGCATCTCCATCACCTCGCCGCTGGCGCGCGCGCTGATCGGCAAGAAGAAGGGATCGACCGTCGAAGTCAACGCACCCGGCGGCGCCAAGGCGTATGAGATCACCAAGGTGGAGTGGCGGTAGGGATTTGCCGCTGCATGTGACGTTTGAAAAAGGCCGTGCGATCCGCGCGGCCTTTTTGTTTCGGCGCGTTGCTGCGGTGAGCGAGACCGTGCCGTCTCCCCGCGTCATTGCGATCGCAGCGAAGCAATCCAGAATCTCTCCGCGGAAGACAGTCTGGATTGCTTCGTCGCAAAAGCTCCTCGCAATGACGCGGCAGGAGCAGCGAGCATCACTCCATCACCGTCACCCTGAGGTGCTCGCCTCTTCGGCGAGCCTCGAAGGGCAACGGCCCGGCTGTTGGCGCGCGCCGCTGCATGCGGGCCTCGCATCCTTCGAGGCTCTCCATCGGGCGCTTTGCGCCCGATGCTTCGCACCTCAGGATGACGGAACTGGCAGGACGCCTAGAGAGGCGACCTCCGCCCCTTCACATCCAGCGGCACCGCCGCCTCATATTTCGAATTATGCAGCACCAGCGAGGTCCGCACGTTGCGGACGTGGGGCGCCGCCGTCAGATGCGTGACGAAATCCTGAAAGGTCGCCATGTCGGGTGCGACGCATTTGAGGATGAAATCGACCTCGCCCGACAGCATCCAGCACTCCCGCACCAGCGGTTCGGCGCGGACGAATTCCTCGAAGGCACGCAAATCCGCCTCGGCCTGGCTGGACAGGTGCACGGCGGCGAACACGGTCACGTCGAAGCCGAGCTTGCGGGCATCCAACAGGCCGCGGTAGCCGTGGATATAGCCCTCCTCCTCCAGCGCCCGGACGCGGCGCAGGCAGGGCGGCGGCGAGATGCCGACTCGCTTGGCCAGCTCGACATTCGTGATTCGACCGTCGGCCTGAATCTCGGTGAGAATTTTCAGGTCGATCTCGTCTAGGTTCCGCGACACGTGATTGGAACTCCTGGCCTTTACGGCGGTATTGGGTGGGTTGTCGCAATCCTCATAACCAGTCTGCAACGTCAGCGCAATTTTATTGCGCGTGCATCGCAATCGACTTTTGTTCCCTGTTGGAAAAATCCGCCGAGAGGGAATGCAATTCTTGCATAGCTCACCAGAAGGCTTAGATTAGCTCTGACATTTCAGCGCCCCGCAACGCCTCCCGGCATGTTCCGCGCCCGCGCTGCAAATCCCCCGTGAAAGGCGTCCATCGGAATGTCCGCTCCCGTTCATGCAAAGGTCGTCATTATCGGCTCCGGCCCCGCCGGTTACACGGCGGCGATCTACGCCGCGCGGGCGATGCTCGAGCCGATCCTGATCCAGGGCATCCAGCCCGGCGGCCAGCTCACCATCACCACCGACGTCGAGAACTATCCGGGCTTCGCCGACGTGATCCAGGGCCCCTGGCTGATGGAGCAGATGGAGAAGCAGGCGGTCCATGTCGGCACCAGGATCGTCACCGACCTAGTCACCAGGCTGGAGACGGCGCACCGGCCGTTCCGCCTTACCTGCGACTCTGGCGACGTCTATCTCGCCGACAGCGTGATCCTCGCCACCGGCGCGCAAGCCCGCTGGCTCGGGCTGCCGTCCGAAGCCAAGTTCCAGGGCGGCGGCGTGTCGGCCTGCGCCACCTGCGACGGTTTCTTTTACCGCAACAAGGACGTCGTCGTGGTCGGCGGCGGCAATACCGCGGTCGAGGAAGCGCTCTACCTCACCAACCATGCCTCGCAGGTCACGATCGTGCATCGCCGCGATCATTTCCGCGCCGAGCGCATCCTGCAGGAGCGCCTGTTCAAGCATCCGAAGATCAAGGTGATCTGGGACTCCGCAGTCGACGAAATCTGCGGCACCGAGAACCCGAACAAGGTCACCCATGTGCGCCTGAAGAACGTCAAGACCGGCGCGCTGACCGACGTGAAGACCGACGGCATTTTCATCGCCATCGGTCACGCGCCGGCGACCGAACTCGTGAAAGACCAGATCAAGCTGAAACCGTCGGGCTATGTCGAGGTCGCCCCGAACTCGACTGCCACCTCGGTACCCGGCCTGTTCGCCGCCGGCGACGTCGCCGACGAGACCTATCGCCAGGCCGTGACGGCCGCAGGCCTCGGCTGCATGGCCGCGCTCGAGGCCGAACGTTTCTTGGCCCTTCGCGCCAGCGAGCGCGCGGCAGCGGAATAACGATCATGCCCCGAACACGCGACGGATTTACGGATATGGACTGGGACAAGCTGAAGGTGTTTCACGCAGCGGCGGAAGCGGGCAGCTTCACGCATGCGGGCGAGCAACTCGGCCTGTCGCAATCGGCGGTGTCGCGCCAAGTCTCGGCGCTGGAGCAGGAGCTTTCGGTCTCGCTGTTCCACCGCCACGCCCGCGGCCTGATCCTCACCGAGCAGGGCGACCTCCTGTTCCGCACCGCGCATGACGTGTTCATGCAGCTGCAGGCGGCGCGCGCGAAACTCACCGACAGCCGCGAGCGGCCGAGCGGCGACCTCAAGATCACCACCACGCCCGGCGTCGGCATCAACTGGCTGATCCCGCGGCTCGGCGAGTTCACCGCGCTCTATCCCGAGATCCGGATCTCCCTGATCGTCACCGACGAGGAGCTCGATCTGTCGATGCGCGAGGCGGATGTCGCGATCCGCACCCGCAAGCCAACACAGCCGGATCTGATCCAGCGCAAGCTGTTCGCGATGGGCTTCCACGCCTATTGCTCGCCGGAATACATCAAGCGCTTCGGCACGCCGCGCACGCTGGAGGAGCTCGACTCCCACCGCATCATCACGCTCGCCGACGGCAACTTCGCGCCGCATCTGCAGAACCGTAACTGGCTGGTCGAAGCCGGGCGCAACGGCTCCGGTCCGCGCGAAGCCTATTTCAGGGTGAACAACATCCTCGGTCTGGTGCGCGCCTGTCAGCAGGGCCTCGGCATCGCCGCCCTGCCCGACTACCTCGTCGAGGAACAGAGCAAACTCGTGCAGCTGTTCGGCGAGTCGGATTCGATCCAGCTCGATACCTATTTCGTCTATCCCGAGGAGCTGAAAACGGTGGCGCGCGTGCAGGTGTTCCGCGACTTCGTGGTCAGCAAGGCGCAGCGCTGGCCGTCCTAATTTCCGCATGACTGACATGCGGCCTCGGCTGTTGCTGCGGGCCGCTCGTCAAGCCCATACTGTTTGCACGCTGAGCCTTCGCGTTGCGCATTTGTCCCCCTCCTCCAGTGGCGCGGGAGTTCAGTAATCCCTCTTGGAAGGTGATTGTGTCGGCCTCACGTGGCCAATACCTAAGCCGGGCCCTTCGGGTCCGGCTTTTTTTCTGTCAAATCAACCCTCGCCCTCCGCGTGTATTGACAGTTCCACGCATACCCCGCATCATTCGCAAATGATCACGAAGTCGTGCGCAATCTCGTTCGAGGCCATCGCCTCGAAAAAAGGCCCCCATCCCGGGGCCTCGGATGTTTGCGCGCACTAGCTAAGCTTCGTCATCGCTGCAAATCTTCGAAAACCCCGCCGCCTGGACGGGGTTTTTTCATGTGCCCTCCGTCTCAGGTTTTTTTCCCGAGAAGGAGATGGAAACATGACTGGTCTACAGGAACAATTGCACGGGCTGTGGCTGCCGCTGGTGACGCCGTTCCAGAACGGCGCCCTCGACGAGCGGTCGTTGCGGCGGCTGACGCGGCACTACAGCGCGCAAGGCATCGACGGCTTCATCCTGGGCGCGACCTCCGGCGAAGGCATGACTCTGCGCGAGGCCGAGCTCGAACGTCTCGTCGCCGTCGTGAGCGAGGAGATGGCGGCCGGCCGCCGCACCTTGCCGGTCTGCCTTGGTCTGTCGGGCGCCGACACCGCGCGGCTGCAGGAACGTCTCGACGAGACCGCGGACTGGCCGATCGACGGTTATCTGATCGCGAGCCCCTATTACGTGCGGCCCTCGCAGCGCGGCCTCTTGGCGCATTTCGAGGCGCTCGCCGACCACGCCGCCTGGCCGCTCGCGCTCTACAACATTCCCTATCGCACCTCGGTGAACATCACCAACCAGACCATGCTGCGGCTCGCCGAGCACAGGAACATCGTGGGCCTGAAGGATTGCGGCGCGAGCCGCGAGCAATCGATCGCGCTCTTGCGCGACCGCCCGAAGGAATTCCGCGTGCTCACCGGCGAGGATGCGAACTATTTCGAGGCGCTCACCGACGGCGCCGACGGCGGCATCGTGCTGTCGGCTCATGTCGAGACCGCGACCTTTGCGGCCGTGCATGCCGAGCACAAGCGCGGCAACCGCGACGCCGCGCAGGCGCGCTGGCATGAAGTCGCGGATCTGACGCGCCTGCTGTTCACCGAGCCGAGCCCGGCGCCGGCGAAGTACTGGCTGTGGCGATGCGGCCTGATCGACAGCCCCGAGGTGCGCCTGCCCATGGTCGAAGTCAGCAGCGAGCTCGCCGCCGCCATCGATCGCGAGATCGAGCGGCGGACGAAAGTCGCGGCGTAGCAGCCCTCTCACTCCACCCGCATGTCATTCCGGGGCGCGACGAAGTCGCGAACTAGGATGCGCAATTGCGCATCTGAGAATCCATGGCGCGGCAGAGTTGGTGGATGAATGGATTCCGGGTTCGCGCTATGCGCGCCCCGGAATGACACTGGCGGATATGGCCGAGCAAGCCTCGTGGTTAACAACGCGCGAACAGTCTTCGCAGCCGCGGCATGGCGCATCCACGACTCGTTTACGCTCCGGTGCCTATCGTTGTCCTCGAAAGGCTTCTCAGAGGGGGAATGACCATGGGGCATCGCATCCGGCCGACGGCCGCCCGGCAATTCGCGCCGGCCGATCTTTTGCAGGGAATTCTCGTCGTTTCGTCGTTCGGGTTCTGGGCCGTGATGCTCGGCCTGATGCCGGTGCTGCTGTTTCGGATCTGGCTGACCTAAAGGCGGCAGCGCGCGCGGATGGTTAAACGGCCGTCACAAATGCGTTCAAAATGCGCGGCAGCTTGCAAGCCGGAATCTTAAAACATCCCGGGTATCGTTCACGCCCATAAGCGAAGAAATCGCGGGGGCGTTTTGTGAATAGTCAGAATGAAATGGCGTCGCATTTCGACGCCGGATACGAGAAGCTGTCCACCGAGCAGAGCTTTACCACCGAGGACATTCTCTGGGCCGTCGGCATCTGGTCGGTGATCCTCACGCTGTCGCCGGTCATCGTGTTCTACATGCTGATGGTGGCGTAACTCTTTTCCGCCGGTCCAAGAAACGCAAAACGCGCGGACACCGCGCGTTTTCCGTCCGGGGAATGATTTTAAAAAATTAGGCTGCCTGCTTGTGCATTGCGCCGGATGCCGACGCCGTGCCGCGAATGGCCTTCACTGAACGCTCGATCGCCGCCCACAGCCTTGCGATCTCCTGGGCCGCACGGCTCTCGGCCTGATACTCCCGCGCGCCCTCGCCATGGCTCAGCGCCATCAGCAGATCCGAACGGTTGGTGATCTGGCCGCCCCACACTGGCGCACGGAATTTCGCCAGGGCTTCGCGGGCGATGGTGACGATCGGGCTTTCGGCCTCGTCGCGCTTGGCCGGCGCACCGTTGAGCACGACCGCATAGGGCTTGCGTGCGGCGCGGCACATCTGGATGGTCTCCTGCACCGCGTTGACGTCGAACACGCCGGGACGGGCGGGAATCACCACCATGGTGGCGTTCTTGATCGCGTCGTCGACCACGGCCGAGAGGTTCGGCGGCGTGTCGATCAACACCCATTCATAACCGTCGCGCTTGGCAGCGGAGACGATGCCGCTGACCGAGTTCACCGCCGACTTGATCGGCGGTTCGTTGGTGCCGCGCAGCTTGTGCCACAGCGTCAGCGAGCCCTGCGGGTCCGCGTCCACGAGCATGACCTGCTTGCTCGCCTTGATCTGTGCGGCAAGATGTGCGGCGAGGGTACTCTTGCCCGAGCCGCCTTTACGCGATGCAAAAACAATGACGTTCATACCTTCGGCCTCCAGATTGACCCCAGGCCGCGAAAATGAATCACCGCGCTGATTCGTGAAAGATAAATTTATCGGGAGTGGCGCCACGGTCACGAAATAACAAGGCGTGCTGGCTTTTGAGTCACACTGGCATGTGCGAGGCGCGACACCAGCTGCAGTCAAACGCTGTGTTCTGTGCGTTTCTTGAGCATTCGTTCGGACCAAAGCGGAATGCAACTTCGCCGCGCAAATCGACACCCGACTCTTTTCCGTGATGTTTGCCCGGCATCGCCGCAAGCCACGCGCCAAGCCGCGCGAACAAAAGGAGTCCGTTACATTACGAAGTTTCGAAAGAGGAACGAGGCGCGAGGCGCTCAGCCCTCGCTGGTCTTTTTCTTCTTGGCCGCCGGCTTGGCGTTCTTCTTCGCGGTTTTGGGCGCGATGTTGGTCGGCTTGCCGGCGCGCTGCTCGCCCGGCTCGGGTCCGGGACGGAAGAACACCCGGCATTGCGGCGAGAGCTGCGCCTTCTTCCTGATCATGCAGGCGGTGATGGCATCGACGTTCGGAACGAACTCGCCGCATAGCCGCATCGCATCCGGCGAGCAGGCCTGCTGCTCCTCCTGGGTGTAGGCGAAGCCGGTGCCGGGCTGGACCAGCAGGGCGAGGGCCATGGCGAGGGTTGCAGCAGCCAAGGATGTCTTGAAGCGAAGCGCCGGCATGGAATCCCCCACGTGTCGAACAGAAGCGGATAGTGGGTGAACCGCTGTTCGTTGGCAACGGAGGGAGATGCGAAAGCCGGACGCTGTGCGGTCTCGGCAACAGGCCATCTCCACCGCTGTCGTCACCCGCGAAGGCGGGTGACCCAGTATTCCAGAGACGCCGGACGTTCCCCGAGAAGCTGCGGCGTACTGGATCCCCCGCTTTCGCGGAGGATGACAGCTGCGCGGGGAAAGACGGCCTCCCCCCACAAAAACTGCGAAAACAACCCCATGCAAAGTAGCCAAGTCACGGTAATCCCACAGTCTTTTCTGTCTTAGGATTTGGCGAAACCGGGTTTGACTTGTCGGGCAAAACGGGGGCATCATGGCAGCATCAAGAAGATGCGCGTGGGGTGGCCGGCCTGTCTCCTGCGCCGGTCGAAAAGCGCACGCGAGGAGGAAGTCGCATGGAGGGGAATGAGGCGGAGCTGCCGCTGTCGGGCGTCAAAGTGGTCTCGCTCGAGCAGGCGATCGCGGCGCCGCTGGCGAGCCGGCACCTGGCGGATTGGGGCGCGCGGGTGATCAAGATCGAGCGGCCGGGCACCGGCGATTTCTGCCGGGACTACGACCACGTGATGAACGGCATGTCGAGCCAGTTCGTCTGGACCAACCGCTCCAAGGAAAGCCTTGCCATCGACATCAAGAGCCCTGAAGGCCGCAAGGTGCTCGACGCCCTGCTGCCGCAGGCCGACGTGTTCATCCAGAACCTAGCGCCGGGCGCGGCGGAACGGCTCGGCCTCGATGCCGCATCGCTCCTGCAAAAGTATCCGCGCATCATCGCCTGCGACGTCTCGGGCTATGGCAGCGGCGGCCCCTACAGCGACAAGAAGGCCTATGACCTCTTGGTCCAGTGCGAGGCCGGCGTGCTCGCCATCAACGGCACCGAGGCGGAGCCGGCCAAGGTCGGGCTTTCCGTGGTCGATATCGCCACCGGCATGTACATCCTCAATGGCGTCCTGATGGCGCTGTACCGCCGCGAGCGGACCGGCAAGGGCACGGCCTTCCAGGCCTCGCTGTTCGATTCCATTACCGACTGGATGAGCTATCCCGCCTTCTACACAAGCAGCACCGGCCGGCCGCTGCCGCGCACCGGCGCCAGGCACGCCACGATCGCGCCCTACGGCCCGTTCCGGGCCGGCGACGGCAGCACCATCTTTTTCGGCATCCAGAACGACCGGGAATGGCGCTCGCTGTGCCGCATCGTGCTCGGCGATGCCGATTTCGCCGACGACCTGCGCTTCCGCACCAATCCGCTGCGGATGCAGAACCGCGACGAGCTGCAGGCGCATATCGAGCAGCGCTTCGCCGCCATGAGCGGCGAGGAGGTGCTGCGGCTGCTGGACGAGGCCGGGGTCGCCAACGCGCATCTGAACTCGGTCGAGGCCTTCCTGGCGCACGAGCAGCTGCATGCGCGCTCGCGGGTGCAAAGCGTGGGATCGCCGTGCGGCCCGGTGATGAGCTTCCTGCCCGCGCTGACCATTCCCGGCGTGAGCCCGCGGATGGATCCGGTGCCTGATGTCGGCGAGCACAATGAGTCCATCCTCAGTGAACTCGGGCTGGCCAAGGAGACGTGACGATGGTCTCGCTGCGACCGAGCCGGGCCTATCTGGCCGTTCCCGCGCATCGCTCCCGTCTCGTCGCCAAGGCCGCCGCCTCAGCTACGGACGCGGTGTTCATGGATCTCGAGGACGCCGTGCCGCCGTCCGAGAAGGCTGTTGCGCTGGAGGAAGCGGTGCGGTCGCTGTCCTCGCTCGACTGGGGCAGCAAGCGCGTCGCGGTCAGGCTCAATGCTGTCGACAGCCCGTTCATCGCGCAGGAGATCCGCGCACTGGGCGCACTTCCAAGGCTGGATGCGGTGATCGTGCCGAAGGCGGAGCGCGCCAGCGACATCGTTGCCATCGCCGATCAGCTGCGCGCCTCCGCGCCGGATCGCGCCGTGCCGGCCGCGCTCGAACTCCTGATCGAGACCGCGCTGGGCCTCGTCAATGTCGATGCGCTCGCCGCCGCACACCAAAGCGTGGCCGCGCTGCATCTCGGCGTCGGTGATCTCGCGGCCTCGCTCGGCGCCCGCACCTCCGACATCGGAATCTCGCCGGATGGCTACCGCCATGTGGGTTCAGCGCAAAGCGGCTACGCCGCCACGCCGCTCGACCTGTTCGCCTATCCCATGATGCGCCTGCTGGTGGCCGCGCGCGCCTTCGGCCTGCGCGCCATCGACGGCCCCTGCGGCGCGTTTCGTGACGCGAGGCTGACCGAAAGCAGCGCGCAAAAGGCCGCGGCGATGGGTTTTGACGGCAAGCAGGTCATCCATCCTGACCAGATCGAACCGACGCTGCGCGCGTTCACGCCGTCGGCCGAGGAGCTGGCCCAGGCGCGGCGCGTCGTCGAGGCCATGGAGACGGCTGAGGCGCAGGGTCAGGGCGCAGTGACGCTGGACGGCAAGATGATCGATTATGCCAATGTGCGGATGGCGCGCAGGATCATCGAGCTGGGGTCGTAGCTGCGCATGGCCATATCGCTGATCGTCGCGCCGGTGGTCGCGCTGATCGCGGCCGGCATGATGCCGGCGGCGGCGTGCTGGCAAAGCTGCTCGGTCTGCCGCCGGCCTCATCGTGCTGTTCGCGGCGATGTCACCGAGCGAACGCGGACATCCTCGCGGTCCAGATCAGGGGCTGATGAACCCGGTCTTGGGCGCGGTGGCAGTGGGGACGCTGCTGGCGGCGGCGACGTTGCCGGTGGTGGTGTGGGTGGTGGCGGGAGGTAGCGCCGCGCCGACAGAAACTCAGCTGCTGGGTTTACGGTGCTCGGCATGACCAATCGAAGGCGAGCATTTTGACTTTAGCCTAGGCAGCCCAGTCCATGATCGCGTCGATGAAGGTCTGAGCCTGGCGGATCGCGTCGAGCCTCGTCGCACAGACACCGACCGACACTGTTCGGCCCTTTCCGACAGTCCACTTCCAACCAGCCGGGTAGCTCATTTCAACGATCGAGAAGCTTACGCCGCGATGTTCCACGGAGAACCTCCGCTAACATGTTGCTGTATCTGAAAAGGCTACTCCAAATGGCGAATTTGTCCAGTCGAACGCAGGCCAACAATTCGCTCGCGCGGCTTGGATATCAGCGTTCAGGAGAGCGCATGGAGACTTATTGCGGTGGTGGTGTGGATGGTGGCGGGAGGGAAGTAGGGGCGCCTGACGATTGCCGACACCGCTATGCGACAGCTTGGCCCGTGCGCCAGGCCATCTCCCAGAAGTCTGCCTCGAGGCGGGTGGCTTCCTTGAAGATCGCAATCAGCTCGGCCTCGCGGGCCGGCGTGGCGTAGAGATCGGCGAGATGCTCCATATGCGTCCGCGCCTTGGCAGCGACCTCCTGATACGGCACGCCGGCGTACTCGGCGATCCAGACGCGATAGGCGTTGCTCGCCGCGTCGGCAGCGGGACGCGAGGCGAGCCGCGTCGCGATCTCCGCGTACCCGATCACGCAAGGCGCAAGCGCCACCTTGAGTGCCAGCAGATCGCCGCGCATTCCCGCATCCAGCACGTAGCGCGTATAGGCCAGCATCTCGGCCGCCGGAGGGGCCTGTTCAAGATCGCTCGGGGATAGGCCCCATTCGGCACAGAGCTTCACATGCAGGTTCATCTCGACATCAAGGATGGCCGAAAGGCCGGCCGCGGCTTCACGCATGTCGGCAAGTCTGGGCGACTTGTAGACCGCGAGCGCGTAGGCGCGCGCAAACTCGATTAGGAACAAATAGTCCTGAACGAGGTAGTGACGAAACGCCGCTTCGGGGAGCGAGCCGTCTGCCAATCCGTTCGTGAAGGGATGCTCGGTATAAGCCCGCCACTCAACGGATGCTTCTGTCTTGAGACGCTCGAAGAAACTCATGATCTTTTCGCCTGGCTTGTTGTCCATGAACGTCTTTGGCTCGCTACGGATAGCGCATTGCGAATCGAGGAGCTACGGTGACGGTGCACAAGATTGGCATTGAGCAGCGTTGCGGATAGGCCCCCCGCTTCGAGCCGCGCAGATCGCGCTCGGCATCAACCTGTTCCGCTCCGAAGTGGGGGCGAGAAGCTGAGCATCCTGGTGATGTGCGCGCTCAAGCTTGCGGGGATGCCGGCGACCGCCTTCGTGCTGGCAAAACTGCTCGGCCTACCGGCGGTTGCGGCGGGTGTCGTCGTGCTGTTCGCGGCGATGCCGACCGGCGCCAATGCCTACATCTTCGCGGTGCAGTATCAGCGGCTGGTGAACCCGGTGTCAGTCGCGGTCGCGCTAGGGACGCTGCGGGCAGCGGTGATGTTGCCGGTGGTGACGTTTTGGCATCTAGTTGCGCCATGCTTGCTTCGTGAGCCTGTCGAACCACATTTCTGTAACATAGCGAGCGTTCGGGACGGCTCGGAACTGCGTGTACGGATGATGGTTGTTTTGCAGCCACGTCCAGAACGTACCGAAGCTGTAGTGATGTAAGCCATCCGGCGGCCACGGCTCGTTAGCCTGCTCAACCCACTCGTCGATCAGGTGCGGCATAGTCTTTTCGGCCTCGCCTTTCTTCATCGCAACTATCTCCTCAGATCAGGCGGCTTTTCGCTCTACGCTTGCGTCCAGTCCACTTCCTTCATTGTCGGGATGTTCGGGCCGCTCTGGGTAGGAGAACTCCTCGCCGCGCATCCCATCGGCCTCGAAAGCGGTTCCACACCAACATGGTGTCGAGTTGCCGCCCGAACTCTGTACGCATCTCAAACGCAAGATAGTGCCCAGAACTGCGGAACAACCGGCCCCCGTCAATCTTTTCTTAAGAGCAACAGACAAGGCTCCTATATGCTTAATGGCCAGATTCGCAGCCAAGTCGTCAGCTTCCCGTCGCACCGCGTGTCCCACCCGGTCCGCGACGGCGCCACGTCGCTCGACATTGCGCGCTCGCGCGTGAGAATCGGTATCGGTCGGGTATTGAACAAGCTCGGCGTGCCGGCGGCTATCCAGCCCATGGAAGTCACCGACGAGATCACCAAACAGCACGTCGCCGTGGCCGTTGATGACCTCTTTGTGCGTGTGTCGGTGGACGGTCGAGACTATTACTTCGACCGCCTCACGGGACGCTTTGACGGCACCGGTTCTGCACTCTACTAGCCGACCTTCTGGTTGGCGACCGGGTTCAGCTCCAGGATGAGCTGACGCTCCAGGGCGACATCGTTCTGCGTGACCGACGCCACAAAGTGGGTCGGGCGCTGCGCTGTAATCGCCGGATTGTTCCCCGCGACATGCGAGAGGAGCCGGGCGCGGATGTCGCCGCGACCAACATAGATCCAGCACCCCTCACGGAAGATACCGTACACGCCGTTTTGGTTAGGGTTCAGTACTTCGATGGCTGCCTTGGTGAACAGCCGGGGAGTTTGGGGAGGAAAGGCCATTGTAACTACGTCTCCGAAAACGCCAGAGGGAAACTCTGGCTATGCGTGAGACGGGCTTGACCGACCGGCATGAGTTGATTCTAATGAATCCGCTAAAGCTACCGACGACCTGCCTGACCCGTCCCGGGGATGTGGCAGGCTGAAACTTTGAAGCCGCTTTTGGGTCGCCCACCCGAGGCGGCTTCGCTGTTTCAGTTCCATGCAAGGTACGGCTCTGCCGTCTCGCCCGTCAAGAACTAGTGTGGGTTCCTGAATCAAATACTAAATATGGTGGAAAGGGTGGGATAACAGGGACTTAGCGTTGATCCTGATTTGTTCCAAGCATCGGTGATTCCTCATGAATCTCCAAGCGAGCAAACTCTCTGCATGGGTGTGGATGGCCCGCTCCATCCCGCTATTCACAGTGCAATAAATTCGCCTGTCGGAAATAATTCGTCCTCAGCTTGGGGCGTAGACCCGCGAATCATCCAACGGGAAATCACGTCGAACACCGACGTTAAAAAAAAGAAAGGTCCTCGGCACTGTCACCATGATCCTGACGGATATATCGAGGTGCGTCCCAAAGGTCGGCAAGCAAGCAGCTCGATCTCAGACTTTGTCGTGGAGGACCACGCTGACTCCGCGCTAGGAATGTTCAAAGCCCAGCGCGGGGCAATCGCCGTCAGCAGCAAATGCAAAGGCGGCAACGGAGGCAGCGGGCTTTGAGCACCCAATCTACAAAAATTACCTTCAACGAAACACCGTGCCACCGATGCGGTCTGCCGGCCAAATTGACTCGGATTGGCTTGACGGGCCGCCTTTTGAATTGCGAACTGTGTGGGGAATTTGGAATTCGATCTGAGGACGGTCAGGACATCTACTCAGAACTGAAATTGCCTTATCGAGAGGATCTTCACGAAGCCCTCGGACATTTCGTTGTCGCCTTCTCCATGGCCGAATGCGGGATCGATTTTTTGGCTCACGCGGTTTTTCACAATGCTGGGGGAAGGAACATATGCAAGGCGCTTCCTCGAACGTTTGAGAAGAAATTTGCTTTCTTTAAAGAGAGCAGTAGACGAACTGGACGCCCTTGAGTTCCGAGGCACCGACCTTCGCGAAACGCTCGATATCCTTGAGGGCCTAATCCAGCGGCGAAACTTTTATATTCACGGCGTTTATTGGACTGCGCACACGACGCAAATGGCATTCGAAAAGAGCGCAATAAGTGGAGAAACGCTCTCTCTAGCTACGCTCAAGGCTGACATTCCGTCTATTCGTGACGATGCTGCTCGGGCAATGGCAATTGGCGGGGTCTTTTTGGCGACAACCAATCAACTACTCATGCGCTGCCAGCGATCTCGATGAACGGCGTTGCCTGCTGTTGGCAACAGAACAGCTGCTAAACAGAACATGAGATCGTCTCAACCGGGATTACGCTGACAGTGAACCATTTGGTGTTGCCTCACCGTAACGGGAGCGCGGTCCGACAGACCGAGGACGGAGTTTTATGCACTGTTGCGGCAATCTTGGCCGATATACGCAAAGCACCCCACAGTTGAATGCAGCCTTGCGACAAACGTCGCGTGGCAGAGCGTGCGAAGTGAACGGTTCGGCGGAGAGGCACTAACCAATGACTGAAAATGATCTCCCCGAAAGCTTCGCGGAAGCGCTAAAGCTGGGCCGAGTAAGTTCGTCGGATTGGCAATCCTATACGTGGAAGAACGAATTATCCGAACAACGACGCCGCGTTCTGCAACACCTTCAAGAGATGTGGACCGATAGCGACACGGAATATAACCCGCTTCATATGCTCGAACGAGCAATTGGCGTAGCAGCTGTTTGCATGCGTCGGCTGATCGAGTGTCGCCTCATAACCGATCGATTTCGCGATTCGCAGCTCGATGTCCACGAGATTTCCGTCAAGGCCGACGTGGAATGGCGCGAGCCGTTCATAAGTCGCACGGCTTCCGACATCTTCAACAACTACGACATGAGAGCGCGGCGTCGAGAGCGCCGAACGCCCAAGGTCATTTCCGACAAGATGCTGCACGCCCGCGTCATCGCAGTATTGTCAGGAAGCGCGTACTTGCCGGACGGGCTTCTGATCGCATCGGACACTCAGAGCAAGCGCAGCCTCTTTCATTTTACGGAGGCAGAAATTGCCGCCGTCATGGACTCGTTCCTTACGGATGAAGTGCGATCCATGCAGGATGGCTTCCTCGACGTTGATGCGCACGGAACCGGCAAGGTCTTTGCCATCCGCTCATAGAGGTGCTAAGTCGCCCAACTCATCTCGGTGGCTCGACTTAGGTTCGAGACTGATCATTTTTGCCGGTGAGATTCTTCATCGACTGCAAGCCGGCTCTCCTCAGGGCCGAGGGCGTGTGTCGCCAAGGTGGCGACACATGTCCATCCACGCTCTTAAGCGGGAGCCAAAACGACCAATCTCGGTGACGGGATTGGGTGACTACCTTCCGGGCTTCGTTGGTACAGTTGGGTGGGCTCGAACCACCGACCTCCTGTTCCACAGACAGGCGCTCTAACCAACTGAGCTACAACTGCATCCTGGCGAGCCGCCCTCAAGGGGTGCCTGAAAAGGTCGACCTAGGGGGGCTGGACGGGGCGGAAACTAGGTGCAACGGCCCGGTTTGGCAAGGCCGCAATGGGGTGAAAAACCGGCTGAGATCACGTTCGGTGCGATGGAATCGGGCCTGATGGCGGCCAGCAGAACCTGGCGCGCCCGTCGTCATGGCCGGGCTTGTCCCGGCCATCCACGCCTTGCCCCCGCACCAAGAACGTGGATGCCCGGGACAAGCCCGGGCATGACGCCGTTCCTGGATTCCACGTGTGCGCGCGGGAGAGGCAAGAAAAAACCCGGGCGTTTCGGCCCGGGTTTCCTGAAGATCAAACCGGCCGTGCCGCTCAGGCGGCGGGCGGATAGTACTTGGAGGCAGAGGCCTTGATCGGCTCGGCGGTCTCGGCGGCGATGCGCTGGCTGAGCTCGACCAGCTCCTTGGCCTGGGACTGCAGGGTCTCGAACTGCTTGCGGGTGTGGCCGGTCCACAGCTCCAGCGCTTCCGACGGCGACTTGGCGCCGAACAGCTGCTGGGCGAAGTCGAGCTGGGCGCTGGAATTGGCCTTCATGAACTCGACCAGCTTGGCGGTGTATGCGCTCGCGCCCTTGGAGGCCGAGGTGAACACGGCCTCGACGGTGCCGTTGTGGGTCTCGGCCGCGTCCTTGAACTTGGCGTAGTTTTCGCGGGCCTGCGACACGCCCTTTTCGGCGAACGCACGCATCTGCTCGGGAACCTCGAACGGAATGATCGAGGCAGAAAACGGATCAGTCGCACCTGTCATGGTTGTCCCTCACGCTAATTGAAAAATGGAGTGAGCCTTCTGGCGCGCCCGCCGGCCCCTGTCGGGCCCTTGCATTCAGCGGGTACGAAGACTGGAAACGCGAAACGATTGAGATGGCTCGCCCAGCGCCCAGCACTATGGCTGCCTATCATGTCAACATTGTGCAGCGCAACGCGGCAGGGCGGTGCGCTGCGAAAATTTAATTCTCGGGGAGGGTGAGGTTCCCGGGTTGGGGAACCGGGGGTTGAGAAGGTCCAGCCCTGCCGCCGTCATTCCGGGGCCCGAGCGAAAGCGAGGGAGCCCGGAATCCATCAGGCCGCAGAACAAGAGGATGGATGGATTCCGGGTTCGCGCTGCGCGCGCCCCGGAATGACGAGCTGCGGGGAGGCCGGCAGCTCGCATTGCAACCGATTGCTCCAAGACCCCCCGAATTCCTTGGATGAACCGGGCTGCGGCTTGCGGGGGTGGCGGGATTAAGGTTATCGCGGCTTTGGGATACCTGCGGAGGGGCGAGCCGTGGACCTGCGCGCGGGCGCGCGCGATACTAACCCTTTCTTAAGGCTGTCATTCCCGGCAGCCGCCAGCGTCTAGCGTGAGACTAAGCCGGTCGGATGACGAGTTCGGATTTCCAGTTGCGAGGTGTGGGCGATCCGCGGCTGGCCGTGCATGCGACCTCCCCTTGGCCGGCCTGGCTGTGGTCGATCGACGGCACGCGCGTGCTGTGGGCCAATCCGGTCGGCGCAAGACTGTTCGGCGCGGCGCATGGCGCGGCGCTGGTGGAGAAGGTGTTCGGCCCGGCGGACCCGCATCGCCGCCAGGTCGCCCGGCTCGCGCGCCAGCTGCCGGCGAACGGCAGCGTGCGGCTCGAACGGCTGCGCGGCTTCGGCGCAAGGCTCGGCACCCTGATGACCTGCGCCTGCAGCCGGCTCGACTTTGCCGACGGCAGCCATGCCGTGCTCGTCACCGCGATGGATCCGAGCCTGCGCAGCATGCCGCTGATCGAGCGGCTGCATCGCCTGGTGGAAGGCGCGAAGATGCCGATGGCGGCGTTCGCGCCCGACGGCCTGTTCGTCGGCGCCAGCGACGCCGCCCGCGCCCTGCTCGGCTTCCGCGATCTCGGCGAGGCCGGGCTCGAGAAGGCGCGCAGCGATGCGCTGCGCGACGGCCGCGCCGAGACGCCGATCGGTATCGGCCAGATGGTGCTGCAACGGGTCGGCCGAGGCGCCGATGTCGGCCTGGTCGCGCTGATCGAGCCGGCTGCCGCCGCGCAAGCCAGGCCTGCCGAGCATATGCCGGCCGAGCCCAGGCCTGCCGAGTCCAAACCTGCCGAGTCCAAGCCTGCCGAGCCCGCACAGCAGGCCGCGACCATGCCGAGCGAGCCGTCCCCGTCGCAGCACGGCTCGGCCGGGATCTCCTTGTTCGATGCGTTCGCCGAGCCGATCGAGGCGCCCACCGCCACCGGGACCATCGCGCCCCAACCGCAGGAGACGGTCGAACCGACCCGGCAAGATCCGGCGCATGAGGTGGCCGGCCAGGCCGCCGACGTCGCGGCAAAGACTCCGGTTGAAAACCCGCTTCAAGCCATTGTGTCGCCGCAGGCTGCGCCGATCAGATCCGGCATGGTCGAGCCGCCATCGGACCAGGAATCGTCGGGCCAGGAGCCGCTCGCACCGCGTCAGCATCCGCTGCGCTTTCTCTGGCAGACGGACGCGGAGGGCCGCTTTGTGCTGCTCACCGACGAATTCATCCGGCTGATCGGCGCGCGCACGGCGAGCGGCTTCGGCCGTCCCTGGCACGAGATCGCCGAGGCGTTCTCGCTCGACCCAGAGGGGCGCATCGCGCAGGCGCTGGCAAGCCACGACACCTGGGCCGGCATCACCGTGAACTGGCCGACCGACGGCGGGGAGCAGCTGCCGGTCGAGCTCGCGGGCCTGCCGACTTACGATGCCGCGCGCGATTTCGCCGGCTTCAAGGGCTTCGGCGTCTGCCGCGATCTCGACGCCCTCAACCGGCTCGATGCGCTCAGGCGCTTCGAGCAGCTCACCGCGCCGGCGCAGCATGATCTGACCGCCGATGCGGTCGAGCCCAAGGCCGAGCCAGTGGAAGAGGCCGAAACAGTGGAACAGCCCGCGCCGGCGGAGCCCGATCCTGAGCCCGGGCCCGAGCCGACCGCCGAAGCCGAACGACCCGACCTCGCCTGCGACGCGACTTCACAGCCAAGAGATTCGGACATCCCAGTGGAAACGCCCGTCGAAACCCCTCCCAATGTCGTGCCGTTCCGACCGTCCGGCGATGTCAGATCACTCAGTGATCAGAGATCGCCGACGCTGACGCCGGTCGAGAACAGCGCGTTCAACGAGCTCGCGCGGCAATTGTCCGAACGGCTCGAGCGCGATCGCGAGACCATCGCGGACGCGTCCGAGCCCGTGACGGAGATCACGGCCGAGCCGGAGGCGCCGGAGCCCGCGCCACAGCAGGCGGCGGCCGAATGGCTGACCGAGCCGGCGCCGCCGCCGCGCGGCGCCAGCGCGCGCGACCGGGCGCTGCTCGACCTGTTGCCGACGGGCATCCTGATCTATCGGCTCGACCGCCTGCTCTACGCCAATTCCGCGTTCCTCGCGCGGATGGGCCATGCCGACGTCCATGCGCTCGAGGATGCCGGCGGGCTGGATGCGCTCTATGTCGAGCCCGGCGTGTCCTCGGCGAGCAGCACCTCGCAAGGCGGCACGCCTGTCACGATCAGCGCGACGGTCGCGAACGGCGACACGCCGCTTCCGACCACAGTCGCGCATCTGCACACGATCGACTGGGACGGCGAGAGCGCGCATGCGCTGATCTGCGCGCTGCCGCAGCCGCCAGACGCCATCGCCGCGCCCGGCATTGCCGAGCCTGTCATCGCCGAGCCTGTCATCGCGGAGACGGCTGTCGCAGAGACGGTCGTCGCCGAGACCATCGTCCCCGAGCCGTTCGCTTACGCTCCCGAGCTCGAGCCCGCAGTCGGCGAAGCCGAGGCGGAAGATCTCGCCGCGATCCTCGACACCACGGCCGAGGGCATCGTGATGTTCGATGCCGAAGGCAACATCCACGCCTGCAACCGCAGCGCCGAGGCGCTGTTCGGCTATGACGGCACGGCGCTGCTGGAGCAGAACTTGCTGACGCTGTTCGCGCCCGAGAGCCAGCAGGTCGTCGTCGACTATCTCGAAAGCCTCAAGAGCCAGGACATTGCGAGCCTGCTCGACCACGGCCGCGAGGTGCTGGGCCGCGAGAAGAAGGGCGGCGTCATTCCGCTCGCGATGATCATGGGCCGCACGCGGCCCGACGGGCCCAACTTCTTCGCCGTGTTCCGCGACCTCTCCCAGAGCAAGGCGGGCGAGAGCGAGCTGGCGCAGGCCCGCCGCCTCGTCCACAGCGCGGCCAACGCCAAGGCCGACATGCTGGCGCGGATCAGCCACGAGATCCGCACGCCGCTCAACGCCATCATCGGCTTTGCCGAGGTGATGATCTCCGAGCGCTTCGGCGCGCTCGGCAACGAGCGCTACGGCGAATACATGAAGGACATCCGCGCCTCCGGCGAGCGCGTCATCGCCATCATCGACGATTTGCTGGAGCTGTCGCGGATCGAGACCGGCAAGCTCGACCTCACCTTCGCCGACCTCAACCTCAACGACCTCGTCGAAGCCTGCGTGACGGTGATGCAGCCGCAGGCCAATCGCGAGCGCATCATCATCCGCACCTCGCTCGCGCATGCGCTGCCGCAGGTCACGGCCGACGCGCGCGCGATGCGGCAGATCACCATGAACCTGATCTCGAACTCGATCCGGCTCGCCAGCGCCGGCGGCCAGGTCATCGTCTCCACCGCCGTGACCGACCGCGGCGAGATCGCGTTACGCATCCGCGACACCGGCCATGGCCTGTCCGAGCGCGAGGTCGCCGCGGCGATGGAGCCGTTCCGCACCCCGCCGCCGGGCGATGCCGCGGACAGCGCGGCGCTGAACCTGTCGCTGACCAAGGCCCTGGTCGAAGCCAACCGCGCCCGCTTCAACATCAAGAGCGCGGGCCACGGCACGCTGATCGAAGTGGTGTTCGCACCGGCGCTGGCGGGGGCGTGAGGGGGCTCACTGGCTTGCGGGCAGGCCGCGCGCCAGCGCCGCCGCCTGCTGCAGGCTGATGCCGTTGGCCAGCGGGTCGGCGTGGCGATGCGCCAGGCGCCACTCGGCGCCCACGCGCCGGTAGACGAGCGTCACGCGCAGAGCCCATTCCTGCGCCGGCAGCCCTCCGACCTCGACACTGTCGCGCTCGATCAGCGCCAGGACGACCATGTCCTGCGAGCCATAGGTCTGCACGACCTCCTGCCTGTGCGTGCCGTTCCTGAAGAACCGGCCCATCCGCTCCCACCGTTCGGGCGTGTACTCCGCGGCCTTTGACGGGACACCGCCGAACGGCGACATCAGCACGAAGTCGTCGGTGAGGGAGACCATCTGCCGGTAGGTGCCGACGTCGCCGCGCATCAGCGCCGCATTCGATTGCTGCGTATGGTCGATCAGTTTCGCGATCATGTCGTCGGCCGTGGCCGCCTCGGCGACGACGAGTGGCATGCATGCCATCCCTGCGAGCGTGTGACGCCTGGACACCGCCGCGGGTGCGGCTGAGCGAGAGTCTTGATCGTTCTTCATCCCGAGGGCTCCGGTGTTGACGGTTTCATGCGGTGGCACAGGACACTGCATGCCGCTTTGACCGTGATGAATCCAGTGATAAGATCTCAGGACCATGCTGAATCCTGCTCAGCTTGCCCGGATCGACGTCAGCCTCCTCGTCGTGTTCAGCACCGTGCTGGAGGAGCGCCAGGTCTCGCGCGCGGCAGACAAGCTCAAGCTCACGCCCTCGGCGGTGAGCCACGGATTGGCCCGGCTGCGGCGCATCTTCCACGATCCGTTGTTTCTGAAGACGCCGAGCGGCGTGAAGCCGACGGAGCGTGCGCTCGCGCTTGCGGGTCCCGTCGCCGAACTCCTGTCGCGCCTCGATGCGATCGTGTCGGCCGCCGAGCCCTTTGACGCGCGAACGGCGAGGCGCTCGTTCACGATCGGCACACCGGATGCGCTGGCCGCGGTGTTTCTCGCTGCCCTCCTCGAGACCCTGGCCCGGGAAGGCCCGGGGATCGACATCCGGCTGCTGCAGCTGATGCCGCAACGTCATGGCAAGGCGTCGGGCGAGGTGTGGCAGGAGACGCTCTCCGAGCTCGATTCGCACCGGCTCGACCTCGCCGTGCTGCCGGTCGGTCCGTTGCCGTCACGCTACGCCGAACGTTTGCTGTTCGAGGAAGACTTCGTCGTCGCCATGCGCAAGGGCCACACCATGGCCCGCAAGGTCACGCTCGCGTCCTATCTGGCGGCACGGCACATGCTGGTCTCGGCGACCGGTGATGCGCTCGGGATCGTCGACGTCAGGCTTGCCGAACGGGGCCATTCCCGGCGCGTGGCGCTGACCGTGCCCAACTTCATGATGGCCCTCGCGCAGCTCGCCGAGAGCGATTTCATTGCGACCTTGCCGCGTCATCTGGTCGAACGCCATGCCGCGCGTTTCGACCTGGTGATGCGTCCCGTGCCGTTTCCGTGGACGCCCGACCCTGTGCGTGTCGTCGCCTCACAAGCCGCGATGGCGGATGCCGGTGTCGCCTGGCTGTTCGAGACAGTGGCGCGCTGCTTGGGTCCGCCGACGCCGACAGCGCCCAGGCGTCGCGTCTCCGCCTATGCCCGATAACAAAAGGGCACGGCTTGCGCCGTGCCCTTTCGCATTGCTGTCGCCTGGTCTCAGCTATAGATCTCGAACAGGCCGGCGCCGCCCTGACCGCCGCCGATGCACATGGTGACGACGCCCCACTTGGCCTTGCGGCGGGCGCCTTCCTGCAAGAGGTGGCCGGTGAGACGGGCGCCGGTCATGCCGAAGGGATGGCCGATCGCGATCGAGCCGCCGTTGACGTTGTACTTGGCGGGATCGATGCCGAGCTGGTCGCGGCAGTACAGGCACTGGCTGGCAAAGGCCTCGTTGAGCTCCCACAGATCGATGTCGTCGATCTTGAGGCCGGTGCGCTTCAACAGCTTCGGAATCGCGAACACCGGGCCGATGCCCATCTCGTCGGGCTCGCAGCCGGCGGTCGCCCAGGCGACGAAGCGGCCGAGCGGCTTCAGCCCGCGCTTCTCGGCGTCCTTGGCTTCCATCAGCACCACGGCGGCGGCGCCGTCGGAGAGCTGGCTGGCATTGCCGGCGGTGACGAACTTGCCGGGCCCCTTCACCGGCTCGAGCTTGGCGAGACCTTCCAGCGTGGTCTCGGGCCGGTTGCACTCGTCGCGGTCGACGACGTAGTCGACGATGCTCTCGGCCTTGGTCTGCTTGTCGACGACCTTCATCCTGGTCTTCATCGGGACGATCTCGTCCTTGAACTTGCCGGCCTGCTGCGCCGAAGCCATGCGGCGCTGCGACTCCAGCGAGAACTCGTCCTGGTATTCGCGGCTGAGCTTGTAGCGCTCGGCGACGATGTCGGCGGTGTCGATCATGGCCATGAAGATGTCGGGGGCGACCTTGAGCAGATCAGGATCGACCGATTCCTTCGGCGTGCCGCCGCCGGGGATCGAGATGCTCTCGACGCCGCCGGCGACGATGCAGTCGGCACCGTCGGAGCGGATCGAGTTGGCGGCCATCGCGATGGTCTGCAGCCCCGAGGAGCAGAAGCGGTTGACCGAGACGCCGGCCGTGGTCTTCGGCAGGCCGGCGAGCAGCGCGGCCTGGCGCCCGATGTTCGGCGCGCCATGGGCGCAATTGCCGAGATAGCAATCCTCGACATAGTCCTTGTCGACGCCGGCGCGGTCGACCGCGTGCTTGATGGCATGGGCCGCGAGCGACATCGGCGGCGTGATGTTGAACCCGCCGCGGCCGGATTTCGCGAGGCCCGTGCGCGCATAGGAAACGATGACGGCTTCACGCATGTGTTTCTCCCTGATCGAACGATTTTGAACGGAGCGTAGTTACGAGGCGTTCTGGGCGCCATTGGTACACAAAGTCAGCAGATCGCGGGAAAATAAAAACGCCGCCCCCGGTGATGGAGGCGGCGTTGTTCCGCGGGTCGGAATATCAATGTGAGCGTCAGGCGTGGATGGCCGGGACAAGCCCGGCCATGACGACGGTGAGCGTTCAGAACGTCAGTGCCTTGACCTGCTTGACCTGCGGCAGCGCCTGCACCTTGGCGAGCAGGTCGGCCGGCACCGCGCCATCGACCTCGACGAGGGCGATGGCATCGCTGCCGGGCGCGACGCGGCCGAGATGGAAGGTGGCGATGTTGAGCTTGGCGTCGCCGAGCAGGCTCGCGAACCTGCCGATGAAGCCCGGCTTGTCCTCGTTGGTCACGTAGATCATCGACTTGCCGAACTCGGCGTCGACCCGGATGCCCTTGATGTCGACGAGGCGCGGCTTGCCGTCGGCATAGACGGTGCCCGAGACCGACCGTTCCTGCCGCTCGGTGGTGACGGTGACGGTGATCAGGCTCTCATAGTCGCTCTGGGCGGCGCGCACGATCTCGTCCACCACCATGCCGCGCTCCTTGGCGACGACGGGCGCGGACACGACGTTGACCTCGCCCAGCATCGGGCGCAGCAGGCCGGACAGCACGGCCGAGGTGATCGCCTTGATCTTCATCTCGGCGACGTGGCCCTCGTAGGTGATCTCGACCTTGAGGATGCCGCTCTCGGTGAGCTGGCCGGCGAACGAGCCGAGCTTCTCGGCGAGCGAGATGAACGGCTTCAGCTTCGGCGCTTCTTCCGCCGTGATCGAGGGGAAGTTGACCGCGTTCGAGATCGCGCCGGTGAGCAGATAATCCGACATCTGCTCGGCGACCTGGAGCGCGACGTTCTCCTGCGCTTCGGTGGTGGAGGCGCCGAGATGCGGCGTGCAGATCACGTTGGGATGGCCGAACAGCACGTTCTTGGTCGCGGGCTCCTCGACGAAGACGTCGAAGGCGGCGCCGGCGATGTGCTTGGAGTTGAGCGCATCGACCACCGCCTGCTCGTCGACGAGGCCGCCGCGGGCGCAGTTGATCAGGCGCACGCCCTTCTTCATCTTGGCGATCGCGGCCGCGTCGATGATGTTCCTGGTCTTCTCGGTCAGCGGCGTGTGCAGCGTGATGAAGTCGGCGCGCCTGAGCAGGTCGTCGAGCTCGACCTTCTCGACGCCGATGTCCTTGGCGCGCTCCGGCGACAGGAACGGGTCGAACGCGATCACCTTCATGCGCAGGCCGAGCGCGCGGTCGGCGACGATCGAGCCGATATTGCCGCAGCCGACGACGCCCAGCACCTTGCCGGTGATCTCGACGCCCATGAAGCGGTTCTTCTCCCACTTGCCGGCCTGGGTCGAGGCATCGGCCTGCGGAATCTCGCGGGCGAGCGCCAGCATCAGGGTGATGGCGTGCTCGGCGGTCGTGATCGAATTGCCGAACGGCGTGTTCATCACGATGATGCCCTTGGCCGTGGCGGCGGGGATCTCGACGTTGTCGACGCCGATGCCGGCGCGGCCGATCACCTTGAGGTTGGTCGCCCTCTCCAGGATCTTGGCGGTCGCCTTGGTCGCCGAGCGGATCGCAAGCCCGTCATAATTGCCGATGATCTCGGCGAGCTTGTCCTTGTCCTTGCCGAGATTGGGCTGGAAGTCGACCTCGACACCGCGGTCTTTGAAGATCTGAACGGCAGCGGGCGAGAGCGCGTCGGAGATGAGAACTTTGGGTTTGGTCATGGGGATGTGTCCTTCACCGTCCCTGAGAGGATCGGCCCGAGGGCCGGAAATGCGTGAGTGACTTGGAAGCGTCTTGCTCTCCCTCTCCCCGTTCTTACGGGGAGAGGGCTGGGGTGAGGGGCAGCCACAGGCGAGGTACTCGTGGAGAGAGCCCCTCACCCGGATCGCTGCGCGACCCGGCCTCTCCCCGTAAGAACGGGGAGAGGCGAAGAAAACTCACGCCGCCTTGGGCAGAGCGGCCTTGGTTTCGGCGAAGGCCCAGTCGATCCACTGCGTCAGCAGTTCGACATCCTTTGCTTCGACGGTGGCGCCGCACCAGATGCGCAGGCCGGCCGGCGCATCGCGGTAATAGGCGAAGTCGAAGCCGGCGCCTTCCTTCTCGACGAGGGCGACCAGCTTCTTGGAGAACTCGGCTTGCGCGTCCTCGGACAGCGAGGTGATCGCGGGATCGGTGAATTTGAGGCACACCGAGGTGTTGGAGCGGATCGAAGCGTCCTTGGCCAGGAAGTCGATCCAGGGCGTCTTCGCCTTCCAGTCGGCGAGCACCTTGGTGTTGGCGTCGGCACGCGCGATCAGCGCCTTGAGGCCGCCGATCGACTTGGCCCAGTTCAGCGCATCGAGATAATCCTCGACGCAGAGCATCGACGGCGTGTTGATGGTCTCGCCGACGAAGATGCCCTCGTTGATCTTGCCGCCCTTGGTCATGCGGAAGATCTTCGGCAGCGGCCAGGCCGGCTTGTAGGTCTCGAGCCGTTCCACCGCGCGGGGCGACAGGATCAGCATGCCGTGCGCGGCTTCACCGCCGAGCGCCTTCTGCCAGGAGAAGGTGACGACGTCGAGCTTGGCCCAGTCGAGCGGCTGCGCAAAGGCTGCGGACGTCGCGTCGCAGATGGTCAGGCCTTCGCGGGTCGCGCTGATCCAGTCGGCGTTCGGCACCCGTACGCCGGAGGTGGTGCCGTTCCAGGTGAAGACGACGTCGCTCTTGGGATCGACCTTGGAGAGATCGGGGATTTCACCATAGGCTGCGTTGAGCTTGGTGACGTCCTTGAGCTTCAATTCCTTGACGATGTCGCTGACCCAGCCTTCGCCGAAGGATTCCCAGGCGAGCGTGGTGACGGGCTTTGCTCCGAGCAGCGACCACAGCGCCATCTCGACCGCGCCGGTATCCGAGGCCGGCACGATGCCGATGCGGTAATCGGCGGGCACCTCGAGCACTTCGCGCGTCAGATCGATCGCGAGCTTGAGCTTGGTCTTGCCGACCTTCGCGCGATGCGAGCGGCCGAGCGCTGCGTCCTTGAGATTTTGGGCGTTCCAGCCGGGGCGCTTGGCACAGGGGCCGGAGGAGAAATGCGGCACGGTCGGCCGCGAAGCGGGCTTCGCTACAGTCATCGTCTACCCTTCCAGATAGTAAGCCTCCCGTTGGGGGGAGGTGTCCCGCTGCGGCTGATACGGGAATCGGGCAGAGCAGTCAAGGAAGTTCCGGCGTCTCACGCTGGGATGAAGGCGCATCCGGTGCGATATCGGGGGAATCCACGACCGCGAGCGCATTCAGCAGGTCCGTGGCCTCGCTGATCAATTGCGCGGCCCGGCGGCGGCTGCCGACTTTCAAAATGCATTTGTCGTTGGCCTGCACGACGTAATCGTTGCCGACCTTGATCATGGAATAGCTTGTCATCGAAATCCCCGAACCGACCGAGCCCGGTTTCTGACGCTGCCTAGCACCGTTCGTTCCTTCATCAACGTGAACGACCGGCGGGTAGTTTACCGGCTCTTAACACGAACGAATGCGCGCCCTGAATTTGCTGATTGTGCAACGCTCGCGCGATACTGCCTCAAAAGCGGACGGTCATACCGACGTGGCTCGCCGTGAATCCAAGTCGCTTGTAGAAGCGCTGCGCGTCGGTTCGCGTGTGGTGCGTCAGCAATTCGACCAGATTGCAGCCGCGTGCCTTGGCCTCTGCCACCGCCCATTGCACCAATTGCTCGCCGATGCCGCGGCTGCGACAATCGGTGGCAACGCGCACGTCCTCGAGCAGGCCGCGACTGCCGCCTTGCGAGCTGATGCCCGGCAGGATCGCGAGTTGCAGGCAGCCGACCACCCTGCCCTCGCTCTCGGCCACCACGAGCGCGAGGTTCGGATCGCGCTGGACCCGCGCGAACGCGTCGTAATAGGCGGCGGGCAACGGATCCTCGACGCGCTCGCGCGCGCGGCCGAGATGATCGTCTGCCAGCATCGCCACGATCGCGGGAACGTCGTCGCGGCGGGCGCTGCGAATCGAGACGGTGCTCATGTCGAAACTCCAACCTCAGCGCGCCGGCGGAAGACCGAGAAACGCTTCGACGTCGCCGATCCAGCGGCGGACGGAAGCATAGCGGTCGAGGTCGAAGCCGCCTTCGTGCGCCACGCGGGTATAGGCGAGCAGCGAGATGTCGGCGAGCGAAACCGCTTCGCCGGCGAAGAAACGGCTGGCCGCCAGATGCTGCTCCATGCGGTCGAGTGCCGCATAGCCGCGCTTGACCTTCTCGGGGTCGAGCTCGGATGCGTCCTTGCCGAGATAGACGAGCAGGAAGCGGCACACCGCGATATAGGGCTCGTGGCTGTACTGCTCCCAGAACAGCCATTCATCCATCTTCGCTGCCGTAAAGGCGTCGCGCGGAACGAGCGCGCTGTCGCGGGCGAGATAGCGGATGATGGCGTTGGACTGCGCCAGCGTGCGGCCGTCGTCGAACGCGACCGTGGGCACCTGGCCGGCGCCGTTCATCTCGAGGAATTGCGGCGTGCGCGTCTCGCCCTTGCGGGTGTCGATCTCGACCCACCGGTAGGGCAATGCGAGATGATCGCAGACCCACTTCACCTTCAGACAGTTTCCGGAATTGCTGTCGCCGTAGACCTTCATCGCTGCCGCCCCGCTATGGAGCGACAGAGCATCAGGACGGAGCGAAACTGTCAACCGCGGCGCGGCGACCTTGCGTCAGAACTTGTAGCCGAGGCCGGCGCGGACGGTGTTGATGCTGGTGTCGACCTGGGCGGCGAAGCGAATGTATTCGTACTCCGCGCGCATGAACAGGCCGCCGACCAGATTGACATCGACACCGACACCGGCCGTGTAGCCGTAGATCAGGTGACTATGCTGGGCATCGGTCGAGCTCAACGGCGCCAGCGGAGTGTAAATCCCGAACTGGGTCGGACTGACGCGATCCTGCACGTTGACGGTACGTATGATGTCGGCATTGCCGAGCGCGAGACCCCCGAACATGTAGGGCAGGAAGCATCCCCATGCGTAAGCGGCGCGGCCGCGGAACGTTCCGATGTCGCTGATGCTGATCGAAGACGTGGACGTCGCCGTGACATCATGGAAATTGCCGTCTGCCAGAGCGGTGGCGCTGACGCGCCTTTCGCTGGCCGACGTCATCCCCCCGAACTTGCCGTGCAGCCAGCTCACTTCGATGCCCATCACGACATCGTCCCATTGCGCGTTGTAGCCGACGAAGGCGCCGTAACCGGTCGTGCGCTGCGAGGCTTTGCCCAGTCCGAGATTCCACTGGGACACGCCCATCGAGCTCTCGATCAGCGTATCCGCCAACAAGGCTGCCATCATGTTGCTGGTCGAGCCGTTGAAGTTCTCGTCGGACGAGCCATAGCCGGCCTGCGCTCCGATATACGAGCCCTGCCAGTTGACGGCCGATCTCGTCAGCCCGTCGGTGAAGCTGCCGCGCAGGATCGGCAGGTCAGGCATATCGGCCGCGTGCGCGGCATGCACCGTCCCCAACATCGCTGCCGCCAACAATAGCCCACGCATCGCAACGCTCCATCGGACTCGAACTGTTGCGATGATCATGGCCCGTTAACCTTAACCAATGGTTGCGTGAGCCGCCTTCGCCGCTGGCTCGCCATGAAAAATACGCAAAGCAAAACGGCGCGGGTTGCTCCCGCGCCGTTAAGAAAGCTTAAGCGATGAGGCTTGCGATCAGCCTTTGGTGACGAGCGGCGGCGGCGCGTAGACCGGCGGGCTGTTGAGATCCCAGCGCACGCCGAGCTTGACGTCGTGCGAGGTGAGCTCCTTGATCTTGATCGTGGTCGGGCCCGAGGCGCTGTTGTCGAAAAGGCGGTAATTGCCGGGCGCTGCGTCGCCGAGGTTCATGTAGCTGTAGGCCAGTTCGACCGTGAACCCGGGATTGACCTTGTAGGCGAGGCCCGCGTGAGCGGCCCAGGCAAAATTCCACTTTCCGTTGTCGGCGAAGTAGGCGACGCTGTTGTTGAGCAACGGGCTGTACGACACGCCGTCGTCGCGGAAGCCGCTGATCTTGTTATAGGAACCGCCGACACCCGCGCCGATGAACGGAGTGATGCACCACCAGGTGCCGAGATCGACATAGGCGTTGGCCATGACGACCCATTCGGACTTGCTGCCGCTGTAATTATTGGCGCCGACGAAGCCGGGCCCGATGACGTTGTCGGAACCGTGCAGGTTGGCCTTGCCGCGATACTGGCCGATGACGTCGCCGCGGAACCAGTTGTTGAAGCGATAGCCGACGCCGAGACCGAACAGCGGCGAGGAATCGAAGCCGAGGCCTTCCGTCGTCTTCGAATACCCGGCCGGCAGGGCGCTCTCGATGCGCTTGGCGCTCTGGTTGGTCATGCCGATGTCGCCGCGCAGATACCAGCCGCCGAAATCGGCCGGCGGAGCGGGCGGCGCGTACATGGGAGGGGGTGCCGCGATCGGCATGTCCGCGGCGAAAGCCATCGACGAGATCAGGGTTGCCGCACCCGCGGCAAGGAGAGACTTAACGCTACGCATTGGCTTCGTCCTTTTGGCCGGTGAGGCAAATACACAGGCCTCACGTTCTGGAAACTCACGGAGCGGACGATGCCAGCAAATGTTTAAGCGCCACTTAACCCTAATTTTTAAGGTTGATTTTTTCTCACCGCTCGCGTGCACGGCACGTGAGCGTTGCAGGAACGCCGCATCAAGTGCGGCAACTTGGCCGCAATTGCTAACGATCCGTGAACGTGGGCTGCAGCGAGAGAGGGCGCGTTAACGCATGTGCCGCGGCAGCTTGGGCAGGAACACCGCAAGCAGGCCGATCGCCGGCAGATAAGCGCAGACCTGGTAGACGAACTCGATCGAGGTGTGGTCGGCGAGCTTGCCGAGCACGGCGGCCCCGAGGCCCCCGATGCCGAAGGCGACGCCGAAGAACACGCCGGAGATCATGCCGAAACGATGCGGCACCAGCTCCTGCGCGAACACGATGATCGACGACGTCGTCGAGGAGATGATCAGGCCGATGACGATGCTGAGCAGGGCGCTGGCAGCGAGCCCGGCATAGGGCAATGCCAGCGTGAACGGCAGCGCGCCGAGGATCGACATCCAGATCACGATCTTGCGGCCGAAGCGATCCCCGAGCGGGCCACCGAGAAACGCGCCGACCGCGTTCGCCGCCAGGAAGATGAACAGGTAGATCTGCGCGGCCTGCGTCGACACGCCGAAGCGGTCGATCAAATAGAAGATGTAGTAGCTCGACAGGCTCGAGACGTAGAGCTGCTTCGAGAACAGCAGCGCCACCAGCACGAGCAGCGCGACGGCGACGCGGCGCGAGCTCGGCGCGTCGGGATGGGCTTGAACCGCCGCCATCTTCTTCGCCGTGATCTGCGGCGCGTACCAGCGGCCGATGCGCCACAGGATGAGGATCGCCAAGAACGCGATCGAGGAGAACCAGGCAATGCTGCCCTGCCCGAACGGCACCACGATCAGCGCCGCCAGCACCGGCCCCATCGAGGTGCCGAAGCTGCCGCCGAGCTGGAACACCGATTGCGCGAAGCCGTAGCGGCCGCCGGAGGCGAGCCGCGCGATGCGCGCGGACTCCGGGTGAAACACCGCCGAGCCGAGGCCAACCAGCGCGGCGGCGACGAGGATGACGAGATATTGCTGCGCGGCGCTGAGCAGCAGCAGGCCGAAGAAGGTCGAGGCCATGCCGATCGCCAGCGAGTAGGGCTGCGCCTTCTTGTCGGTGTAGTGCCCGACCACGGGCTGCAGCAGCGAGGCCGTGAACTGGAAGGCCAGCGTGATCATGCCGATCTGCGCGAAATCGAGCGCGTAGGTGTCCTTCAGGATCGGATACACCGAGGCGATCAGCGACTGCATGGTGTCGTTGAGGAAGTGCGAGAAGCTGATGCCGGCGAGCACGATATAAGCCGGCCCCGCGGCCTTGGCGGCCGGCGCCACGTCAGCAACGACGGCGGGCTCGGTCAGCGTTTCCTCTGAGACGACGACAGGCTTGTTCAATGCAGCGATCCCGGCGCGGCGAACCGCCGCATCCGCTAGTTACGATGCAAGCGGCGGTCGAACCACCGTCAATCGTCGATGGCTGGGATGCGTGGGTGTTCTCGTCGCTTACCCTCCCCTGGAGGGGGAGGGTCGGCTCATGTTGAGCGAAGCGAGACATGAGACGGGGTGGGGTGACGGTCTCTCCGCATCCCACAGTGCCCGAGTTGGAGAGATCACCCCACCCCGCTCGCGCTTCGCGCGATCGACCCTCCCCCTCCAGGGGAGGGTAAGAAAAACATCAAGCCGCGGCCTGGCCCAGCGCGGTGACGATGGTGTCGACGACGTCCTCGACCAGGATGCGGTCCTCGCCCTCGCCCATGACGCGGATCACCGGCTCGGTGCCGGAGGAGCGGATCAGCAGGCGGCCGTGGCCGTTGAGCCGCTTCTCGCCGTCGGAGATCGCCAACTTGACGTCGGAATCGTCGAGCGGCTTGCCGCCCTTGTGGCGGACGTTCTTGAGGATCTGCGGCAGTGGATCGAAGCGGTGGCAGACCTCGGACACGGGGCGGCGCAGCTTCTGCACCACCGCCAGCACCTGCAACGCGGCCACGAAGCCGTCGCCGGTGGTGGCGTAGTCGGACAGGATGATGTGGCCGGACTGCTCGCCGCCGAGATTGTAGCCGCCGCTCAGCATCTGCTCGAGCACGTAGCGGTCGCCGACCGGTGTGCGGACGAGATCGAGCCCCTGCCCGTTCAGGAAGCGCTCGAGCCCGAGATTGGACATCACGGTGGCGACGATGCCCGGCCGCGACAGCCGGCCGTCTTCCTTCCAGCTCTGTGCAATGACCGCGAGCAGCTGGTCGCCGTCGACGATATGGCCGCGCTCGTCGACCAGGATGACGCGATCGGCATCGCCGTCGAGCGCGATGCCGATGTCGGCGCGCATCTCGCGCACCTTCTTCGACAGCGCTTCCGGCGAGGTCGAGCCGCATTCCTTGTTGATGTTGAAGCCATCGGGCTCGACACCGATCGGCACGACGTCGGCGCCGAGCTCCCACAGCGCTTCCGGCACCACCTTGTAGGCGGCGCCGTTGGCGCAATCGACCACGACGCGCAGGCCGTCGAGCGACAGATCGCGCGGCAGCGTGCGCTTGGCGAATTCGATGTAGCGGTCGTGCACGCCGTCGATACGGCGGGCGCGGCCCAAGCTCGCACTCTGTGCCAGCCGCTTGTCGAGCGATTCGTCGAGCAGCTGCTCGATCTGCCTCTCGACGTCGTCGGAGAGCTTGAAGCCCTGCGGGCCGAACAGCTTGATGCCATTGTCCTCGAACAGATTGTGCGACGCCGAGATCATGACGCCGAGATCGGCGCGCATCGACTTGGTCAGCATCGCGACCGCAGGCGTCGGCATCGGGCCGACCAGAAGTACGTCCATGCCGACCGAGGTGAAGCCGGCGACCATCGCGTATTCGATCATGTAGCCCGAGAGGCGGGTGTCCTTGCCGATCACGACACGGTGGCGGTGGTCACCGCGCTGAAACGCAAGGCCTGCGGCCTGGCCGACCTTGAGCGCGAGCTCCGGCGTGATCAGTCCGTTGGCGCGGCCCCGAATCCCGTCCGTCCCGAAATATTTGCGGCTCATAATCGTCCCCCAACGCAACGATCAGGGAATCCCCTCGACAACCACGGGCTGCCCGAACAGGCCCCGCATCCCTGATTTGCTTGGGGTCTTATAATGCCTGCACGGCTAACTTGGCTTCAAGAAATATGATAAATCATTACGGAACCAGGCCCGCCGCGCTTCCGATAACGTCTTGTTAACACTCCAGTTCCCGAGATAGTGCCGAAATAAGACGGACCGGCCCTAGCTGCTGCGTTTGACGCGGCCATCCTCCCGGCTCGGCGCCGGCTGGGTGACGTTGACGGGGTCGGAGCCCGGAAAGGTCTCTTCCAGCCCCTCTTCCAGCGCTTCCTCGAGATCATGCTTTTCCTTGATCTCTTCCGGTGAAGGTCCGGCGTGCGGCTTGGTCATGGCGGCCTCCTGCAAAACCTTCCGCAAACGATTTGGCTGTGCATCCAACCATGCTAGATGACCTCGAAATCTTCCGATGCAAGCCTCTTAGGTAGCAAGACTTTTGGGTACAAGACGGGCCGGGGAAACGAGCATGAAACATATCACCTGTATCGACGATCTTCGCGCCCTGCATAAACGCCGCGTGCCGAAGGCATTCTTCGACTATTGCGACCGCGGCTCCTATGCCGAGGAGACGCTGCGCGCCAACCGCGAGGACATGCAGGCGATCAAGTTCCGCCAGCGCATCCTGGTCGACGTCTCCAAGCGCGACACCTCGACCACGATCCTCGGCGAGCCCTCGACCATGCCGCTGATGCTGGCGCCCGTCGGCCTGCTCGGCATGCAGCACGGCGACGGCGAGATCCACGCCTGCCGCGCCGCGCAGGCCGCCGGTATCCCGTTCACGCAATCGACCATGTCGATCTGCTCGATCGAGGACATCGCCGCCAGCGTCGAGAAGCCGTTCTGGTTTCAGCTCTACGTCATGAAGGACCGCGGCTTCATCAAGGAATTGATCCAGCGCGCGATCGCGGCCAAGTGCAGCGCGCTGGTGCTGACCGTGGACCTGCAGGTGATCGGCCAGCGCCACGCCGACATCAAGAACGGCATGACGGTACCCCCCGAATGGTCGCTGTCGAAGCTGCTGGATTTCGCCAGCAAGCCCAGCTGGGTCTCCGGCGTGCTGCAGGGCAAGCGCCGCACCTTCGGCAACATTGCAGGTCACGTGAAGAACACCGAGGATCTCAACCGCCTTGCCGAATGGACCGCGTCGCAGTTCGACACGTCGTTGAGCTGGAAGGACGTCGAGTGGGTCCGCAGCATCTGGCCGGGCAAGCTGATCATCAAGGGCATCCTCGACGTCGAGGACGCCGAGGAAGCCGCCAAGACCGGCGCGCAGGCCCTCGTCGTGTCCAACCATGGCGGCCGCCAGCTCGACGGCGCGCCGTCCTCGATCGAGGTGCTGCCCGAAATCGTCGACACCGTCGGTGACAAGATGGAGATCATGTTCGACGGCGGCATCCGCTCCGGCCAGGACGTGATGCGCGCGCTCGCGCTCGGCGCAAAATCCTGCATGATCGGCCGCGCCTATGCCTATGGCCTCGGCGCCGGCGGCCAGGCCGGCGTCGCCAAGGCGATCGACATCATCCAGAAGGAGCTGCTCACCACCATGGGCCTGTGCGGCGTCAACCGGATCGACGAAATCGACGATCATATCATTGCGGTGTGAGCGCGACGGTGCCGTAGGGTGGGCAAAGCGAAAGCGTGCCCACCACCTTTCGCCGAACGAGAAAAGACGTGGGCACGGCGCTGGCGCGCCTTTGCCCGCCCTACGATTGCCCCTCTCACATCGGCGGCGTCAGGCCGTCGCGGCCGACGCTGACGCGGTTGGTCTCGAACGAGCCGTCGGGCAATTGCTTGATGAAAGCGATGACCTTGGCACCTGGCTTCAGTTCGGATTTGTCGCTCGGCACGAAGGTCACCACCGGCGTATCGTCCGCGACGAACACCTTCTTCTCGCCGTCCTTGTACTTGACCAGCAGCGTATGACCGTCATTGCCGACGACGCTTTCCGCCACCGTCGCATTGGTCATGCTGGAGTTGGGCTTGAGGTCATAGGGCCGCGAGCCTTCGCCGGTGCCGCGCATGCTCTCCGGAAACACGTGCACCTCGACGGCGTTCTGGCCGCCGTCCGGTCCCGGCACCGTGGTCGCGCCGACGAAGGAGCCGACCTTGATGTCGGCGAGCGAGATCTTCGTGATCCCTGACACGTTCAGGTCGGGAGCGATGCGGAGCTTGACGTCCTCGCCGCTGCGCGACTTGACCTGCATCGTGTCGCCGTTGACGGCTTCGATGGTGCCGCGCACGCGGGTCGGCACCGGCGCCCTCTGGGCGAAGGCGCAGTAAGTCGATATGGCCACCATCGCGACGGCGATCAGCGGACGGGTGAAGGTTGCGCGTTGAATGGTCATTTCGGTCTCCGATTGTCCCCACGGGGTGGAACTCCGGAGATAGGGTGCTATTCGCTGCGTCCCTCTCAAGTCTTTGTGAGATCGGCCTCGACCAACGCGCGCAACTCGGCCGTGACCTCGGGCCGCCGGCCGAACCACAGTTCGAAGCCGCGCACCGCCTGATGCAGCAGCATGCCGAGCCCGTCGGCGGTCCTCAGGCCGCGCGCTGCTGCGGCAGCAAGCAGCGGTGTCACCAGCGGGACATAGACGAGGTCGGCAACGACGGCCGCCTGCGGCAGGCGCGCAACATCGACATCGAGTGACGGCTGGCCGTGCATGCCGAGCGAGGTCGTGTTCACGAGAAGTTTTGCGCGCGGCAGGACGTCGTTGATGCCATCCCATTTCACGGCATGCACATTGGGCCCGAACTGCCTTGCCAGCGCCTCGGCCCGCGCGACGGTGCGATTGGCAAGATGCACGCACTTGATGCCGCGTTCGAGCAACCCGAACACGACCGCACGCGAGGAACCGCCGGCGCCCAGCACCAGCGCCTCCTCGGCCGCCTCCCAGCCGGGCGCGCTGGCGTCGAGATTGCCAATGAAGCCTTCGACGTCGGTATTGGTCGAGTGCAGCTCGCCATCGGCAAACCACAGCGTGTTGGCCGCGCCCACGGCCCTGGCGCGGGCGTCGGGCGTCGACAGCGCCAGCACGCTCTCCTTGTGCGGGATAGTGACGTTGGCGCCGACGAAGCCGCGCAGCGACAGCCGCAGCACGAAATCGCGCAGGTCCTCGGGCGGAACCGCCTCGATGACGTAGCCGCCTTCGATGCCCAGCGTGCGCAGCCAGTAATGATGGATCAGCGGCGAGCGCGAATGCGCGGCCGGCCATCCGATCAGACAGGCTGCAGGCGTCCTGGGCGCGGTCATTTTTCCCTCGGGGTCGTATTCCGAGGCGATCCATTTCGCGTCGCGCCCGCTCTGTCAAGCGCATGGGCGCCACAGCGCCGCTCAGGCCGGCCGGCGCGGGAAAGCCGTGCCGTCAGCTCGCGGCAGCCTCAGCGCTTGCTCCGCCCTTGATGTCGGCGATGGCGCGCTCGAGACTCGTGCGATAGCGCGCACGCGGCGGCGTCACGCCATGGGTGAGCAGCACGCGGCGGACCGCGGGCGAAGCGCCCGTGATGAACAGCTTGATGCCCTCGCGGTGCGCCTTGGCGGCGACGCGGCCGAGCACATTGGCCGCCGTCGAATCCAGGAACGGCACCGCGGCGAAGTCGACCACGAAGGCCTTGCGCTTGTCGGCGACGGCGTCGAGCACCTCTCCGATCGCGGAGGCCGCGCCGAAGAAGAACGCACCGGTGATGCGATAAACCAGCACGTCGCGGTCGACCGCAAGCGTGGAATCGTAGGGAACGCGGTCGCCATTGCCGTCGTCGGGGCGATCGGCGGCGGCCAGCGGCGTGCGTTCCTCGATGCCCGCCATCTCCGCCATGCGATGGATGAACAGCACCGCGCCGAGCGCGAAGCCGACCAGGATGCCTTCGGTCAGGTCGCGGAAGATCGTCAGCAGGAAGGTCGCGAGCAGCACGACGGCATCGCCCCATGACGAGCGCAGCAAAGTGCCGAACTCATGCTTCTCCGCCATGGTCCAGGCCACCACGACCAGCACCGAGGCGAGCGCGGCGAGCGGGATGTAGCTCGCAAGCGGCGCCGCAATCAGCATGAACAGCAGCAGGAAGACCGCGTGCAGCATGCCCGCGAGCGGCCCGCGGGCGCCGGCGCGGATGTTGGTGGCGGTGCGCGCGATCAGGCCGGTGACGCAGATGCCGCCGAACAGCGCCGAGCCGATATTGGCCGCACCTTGCGCCACCAGCTCGCAATTGGAGCGGTGACGGCGCCCGGTCATGCCGTCGGCGACCACCGCAGACAGCAGCGATTCGATCGCGGCCAGCAGCGCGAACGCGATCGCGTCGGGCAGCACGGCGGTCGCCTTCGCAACCGAGAACGCGGGCAAGGCTGGCGAGGGCAATTCGCGCGGAATGCCGCCGAAGCGCGAGCCGATGGTCTCGACCGGCAGCGAGAACGCCGCGCACACGACGGCCGCGAACACGACCGCGATCAGGATACCGGGCCAGGACGGCCGCCAGATCCGCAAAGCCGCGATCATGGCGATACTGACGACGGCGACCGCGACCGCGGATGGATTGAGGGTATCGAGGCCGCCGGCGAGCGCGAGCAGCTTCGGCACGAATTCGCTGGGCTCCTTGCCCGCGAGCGTGATGCCCGAGAGGTCGCGGAGCTGGCTGGCGAAGATGATCACGGCGATTCCGGCGGTGAAGCCGACCGTCACCGGATAGGGAATGAACTTGATGTAGGTGCCGATCCGCAACAGCCCCGCGGCGATCAGGAACAGGCCCGCCATCATGGTGGCGAGGACGACGCCGTCGACGCCATGGCGCTCCGCGGTCGCAGCGACCAATACGATGAACGCGCCGGCGGGGCCGCCGATCTGGAACCGGCTGCCGCCGAGCAGCGAGGCGATGAAGCCGCCGACCACGGCGGTGTAGAGGCCGCGGTCCGGCGTCACGCCCGAGGCGATCGCGATCGCCATCGACAGCGGCAGCGCCACGATCGCAACCGTCAGGCCCGCGAAGACGTCGGCGCGGAAATCCTCGAGGCCGTAGCCTTCACGCCAGACGGTGACGAGCTTCGGCAGATACAGTTCGGCAAAGGTCGGCTGACGCGGCTGGTGCAGCCGGCCCGCGTGATCGCTTGTGATGCTCATCTCAGCAAATTGCTCCGCTGCCCCTCGATGCTCCGAAGCATCGCGCGTCCCGTGTTGCGACCGTTGCGCTAGCCGATCTTGATCCCGAGCACGATCAACGCCCCGATCATGCTCCGACACGGCGCGGCGGTCCGGGCTCCTTCAGGCGAACGCCACGCCCGCCGCTGTCGCTGCGGACCTGCTCGCCGATCAGCTCGACGCCGGCCCGCTCGAACGCCTCGACCACCTTGATCAGGGTCTCGACCACGCCACGCACATTGCCGGTCGAGGCCTCCATCCGCTGGATGGTCGGCAACGACACACCGGCAAGCTCGGCCAGGGTTTTCTGGTCAATGCCGAGCAGCGCGCGGGCTGCCCGCATCTGGAATGACGTGATCACCGCGGCCTCACTTACCAGCAGCTATAAATGATATCTGAGATGTATACAATGATACAAAATACATCATCAAGCGGCGTGCGCAAGTGGCGGCCCATCTGTCTCCTCCGTCATTGCGAGGAGCTCTTGCGACGAAGCAATGACGGTGGTCTGGGCGCCGGCCTGAATGAGACGCCGCGCTCGCGGAGGCAGCCCCTCACCCGCCCTCTCCCCGCAAGAACAGGGAGAGGGCGTGAGAGAGCGTTGCCTTCCTTACTGCGCGTTCCTCACCGCGCGAGCGACAGATTCACGCCGCGTGTTGATGCGCGGCGATAATCTGGTCGGCGGCGCGGCCGGTGACCTCGGCCATGTGATCGAACTGGCGCGTGAAGCTGCCGGCGCCGGCGGTGGCCGAGCGCAGCTCCACGATCAGTTCGCCGATCTCGGCTTCCGGCATCATGGCGCGGACGCAGTCCCAGCCGCTCCAGCCCTCGCGGGTGTCGAAGCCGAGGATCTGGCCGCGCCGCGCCGACAGGATCGCGTTGATCTTGGCGGTGGCTTCGGTCGGGCAGACGATCTCGACCACGTGGATCGGCTCCAGCAGCACCGGCTGGCATTGCGGCAGGCCTTCGTTGAGCCCGATCCGCGCCGCCGTGCGGAAGGCGAGGTCGGAGGAGTCGACGCTGTGATAGGAGCCGTCGGTCAGCGTCACCTCCACGTCGGTGACGGGGAAGCCGAGCGGACCGCGCGCCAATCCGTCGACGACGCCTTCTTCGACCGCCGGGATGTAGTTGCGCGGCACGGCGCCGCCCACCACCTTCTCGGCGAACTTGAAGCCGTTGCCGCGCGGCAGCGGCTTGATGTCGAGCACGACATCGCCGAACTGGCCGTGGCCGCCGGACTGCTTCTTGTGACGCCCGCGCTGGGTGATCGACTTGCGGATGGTCTCCTGGTAGCCGATCCCGGGCGGATGCGAGGTGACCTTGACGCCGAAGCGGTCGCGCAGCCGCTCGCCGGCGACACGCAAATGCATTTCGCCCTGCCCCCACAAGACAGTGTCGTGGGTCTGGGCATTCTGCACGACGACCAGGGAGGGATCCTCCTCGTGCAGCCGCGCCATCGCCTGGCCGAGCTTGACGTCGTCCTTGCGATCGGTGGCCGCGATCGAAATCGCGAGCACCGGCGGCGTCGGCTCGATCGTGATCAATGCCGCGGGCGGCGCCTTGCCGTTCGAGACCGTGTCGCCGGTCTTGATCGGATCGAGCTTGGCAAGCGCCACCGTGTCGCCGGCATCTGCCGCGGCGCGCTTGGTGTCGTAGGCACCGTTGACGGCGAGGATGCCTGAGATCCGCCCCACGCCGCCGGAGGACGATTGCAGCGTGGCACCGTCGTCGAGATGGCCGGCGAGCAGCCGCGTCAGCGACAGCTTTCCGCCATGCTGCGAATGCAGCGTCTTGAACACATAGCCGAGCGCGTCCTTGGTCTCGGGCACACCGAGGCGCTTTGCGGTCTCTGCGATGCCGGGCGCCTCGTGACGCAGCGCCTTCATCAGGCGCAGCACGCCGTTCTCGCGCGCGGCGGCGCCCAGCAGCACCGGACAGATCAGCCCGTCGCGCAATTCGCGGGCGAGATCGTCGAACACGGCATCGCGCGGCGGCTGGATGTCTTCGAGCAATTGCTCCATCAGCGCATCGTCGTGATCGGCGAGCTTCTCCAGCATCGAGAAGCGGGCTTCCTTCTCGCGATCGAGATCGCCGCCTTCAAGCGCGACCACCTCGGAGGCTTTGTGCTCGCGATAGATGAAGGCGCGCTCCAGCGCGAGATCGACGAAGCCCTCGATCAGTTCGTCCTTCCAGATCGGGATCTGGCGCAGCACCAGCGGCACGCGGGAGGCGGGCTGCAGCATCGCGAGCGTCTCGCGGATGCGCTGGCTGGCGCGGTCGATCTTGTTGAGAAACAGGAAACGCGGGATCTTCAGCTCCTCCAGCTCGCGCAGGATGATCTGAAGCTGCGGCAGCTTCTTCTCGTCGGCCTCGCAGACCACGATCGCCGCATCGATTGCGGGCAGCGCGGCGCGCATGTCGTGGGCGAATTCGACGGACCCGGGACAATCGAGGAAGGTGTAGCTGTCGCCCATGAAACTCGTGGTGGCGGCAGTCAGCCCGACGGTCATCTTGTGATGACGGGCCTCTGGCGTGGCGTCGCCGACGGAAGTTCCGGCATCGACGCTGCCGGCGCGCGGGATTGCGCCCGTTCGCGCCAATATGGCTTCGAGAAGTGTGGTTTTACCGCTTTGGAAAGGGCCCACCAGCGCGATGCACCGTGGACCTCGGGGACTTCTGACGTCTTGTCCCATTCGCCGCCTCCTTTGATGTGGAGCTCGGCCCTTGATTGGGTCGGCAAACGCAGATGCTCTGCCCCTCCCCGAGATTTGGCAAGCAGCAAACGTCGCTGCGCTGCGTCGGCAGTTAGATCAAGTCTAGTGCCTGATGCAGTCCGTGTTCCGCCTCTCCCCGGCGGGAGAGGCGAACAAACACCCTCCGCTGGCCGCTCAACGCCCCGGGCGGAGTTCCAGGCTCTCGAGGCCGGCGGCGATGTTGAGGCCGACCTGGCCTTGCACGCTGAGCGGCTGGAGCGCGATCGAATTGTTGGAGCCGCCGACCAGCACGTTGCCGCCCAGACCGACGCCGACCGAGGCGCTGCCCTGCGCGCCCACGTAATTGCCGGAGAGGTCGCCGGGGCCGAGCCGGTCGACCGGCGCGAACACACCCCAGGCCAAGGCCGTCTCCTGGGTGATGCCGATGTCGAGACCGACCTTGCGGATCGTCGCGACGTAGCGGTCCTCAGGCAAGCCATCGGCGCGCAGCACGCAGCCGAGATGGGTCACCGATCCCACGATGAAGCCGACGCTGGCGCCGCCGCGGCATTCGAGCACGCCGACCCGCGCCATCCGCTGCTGCGCGCTGCCGCCGACGCTGGAGGCAACGAGGCTGGCAGCGGCGAGCCCGGCGAAAATGAATGAACGGCGCATGAAAAATATCTCCGGCGATGATGATGCGAGCAGAGAGAGCGCCCGACCCGCGTTGCGCGTCTATGCCACAAGAGTGCTGGAGGTGCCAGATCGAGCACGGGGATTAGCGTGCAAACAATGAAAGGCCCGCCGGTGGCGGGCCTTTTCGCAGATATCTTGGGGTGGACAAAGCGACTTGTCCGCCATAGCTCGAAGAGCGACGGCGGAAGCGTGCCCACGCATTTTTTGCGATCCGGAGAGATGGTGGGCACGGCGCTAGTGTGCCTTTGCCCACCCTACGATTTCAGACTCGCGGAGAGAACTCCGATCCCACAAGAACGAGAAGAGGACACCGCTTGCCGCGACAGGCTTACCGCAGATTGCCGCAGAAGCGCTGGATGCGCTTGCAGGCGTCTTCGAGGTCCGACGTCTTGGTCGCATAGGAGATGCGGAACGCAGGTCCGAGGCCGAAGGCCGAACCCTGCACCACCGCGACGCCCTCGGTCTCGAGCAGCTCGGTGACGAAGTCCTCGTCGTTGCCGATCACCTTGCCGGACGGCGCGGTCTTGCCGATCGTGCCGGCGCAGGACGGATAGACGTAGAAGGCGCCCTCGGGACGGGGGCACTCGATCCCCTTGGCCTGGTTGAGCATGGAGACGACGAGGTCGCGCCGCTCCTTGAACATCTTGTTGTTGGCGGGGATGAAGTCCTGCGGACCGTTCAGCGCCTCGACCGAGGCCCATTGCGCGATCGAGCACGGGTTCGAGGTCGACTGCGACTGGATCGTCGACATCGCCTTGATCAGCTGCGCGGGGCCGCCGGCATAGCCGATCCGCCAGCCGGTCATGCAATAGGCCTTCGACACGCCGTTCACGGTGAGGGTGCGGTCGTAGAGCTTCGGCTCCACTTGCGCGACCGTGGTGAACTGGAAGTCGTCATAGACGAGGTGCTCGTACATGTCGTCGGTCATCACCCAGACATGGGGATGCTTCACCAGCACGTCGGTGAGCGCCTTCAGTTCCGAACGCGTGTAGGCGGCTCCCGTCGGGTTCGACGGCGAGCACAGGATCACCCATTTGGTCTTCGGCGTGATCGCGCGATCGAGCGCCTCGGCCTGCAGCTTGAAACCGGTCGCGGCGGTGCAGACCACCGGCACCGGCTCGCCGCCGGCGAGCGCCACCATCTCAGGATAGCTGACCCAATACGGCGCGGGAATGATCACCTCGTCGCCCGGATTGATGGTGGCCATCAGCGCGTTGTAGAGCACCTGCTTGCCGCCGGTGCCGACGATGATCTGGTTCGGCTTGTAGGTGACGCCGTTCTCGCGCTGAAACTTGGCGATGATCGCCTCCTTCAGCTCGGGAATGCCGTCGACCGCAGTGTACTTGGTCTTGCCGGCTTCGATGGCGCGGATCGCCGCCAGCTTGATGTTGGCGGGCGTGTCGAAGTCGGGCTCGCCGGCGCCAAGGCCGATGACGTTGCGGCCCGCCGCTTTCAGCGCGCGTGCTTTGTCCGTGACCGCGATGGTCGCGGACGGCTTCACACGGTCGAGCGCAGCGGCAAGGAAGGACATCGTCATCTCCTGACAAGCGTCGTGAAACCATTCGCTTCACGACTCCGATTGTGGGAATGCAGCCACCCTAAAACGTGAGCCGCTGCACCGCAAGAAACTTCGGCCCGATCCGAGAAAGTTTACGGATCTGGAGCGGGTCGAGGCAGGATTCCCGCAATTTTCCGCAAACATGCCGCGCAAACCCCTCATATCCGGCAAGGCTTGTCCTCGGAGCAATTTCAGGCCGTTCGCGATCGAGCAGAAACTCATGATGCCCGGGCTTGCCATCGTCGCTGGAGCTTCGCCAGCCCGACACCAAGTGGCCGGCGCAACCTTGGCGTGACCCGGGTCCTAAGGCACCCACGTTCCTCGAGCCGCGGTTGAAGACGTGGATGGCCGGGTCAAGCCCGGCCATGACGATGGGCAGATCTCAGCGCCCTCATCTCTGCCGCTCAGCCATTCACACAAACGCGCGCGAAGATACGCCTTCGCGTTGACGCAAGCGTGAACTGATTTGCATGGCCACGCGGAAATGATCTTCCGCCGCATTGCAATGCGGTAGGGTTTTCGAGTTTTTCTATCGGCTGACCCTTGCGGCGGATTCGCATCGGCATCATTGTTTAGCCGCGCTGCGGGGCAACGAGCGCCGCGTCTCCCGTCTTTCGGAATCGAACTCCAGAATGTACAAGCTCTATTCGATGCAACGCTCGGGCAACAGCTACAAGGTCCGCCTTGCGCTCGCGCTGCTCAACCTGCCTTACGAAGCGATCGAGGTGGACATTCTGCGCGGCGAGAGCCGCACGCCGGACTTTCTGAGCAAGAACCCGTCGGGACAGGTGCCGCTGCTGGAGGTTGGCGACGACCGTTATCTCGCCGAGTCCAACGCCATCCTCTGGTACGTCGCCGTCGGCACCCCGCTTGCGCCCGAGAATCGCATCGACCGCGCCGAGGCGCTGCAATGGATGTTCTTCGAGCAGCACGCGCTCGAGCCGAATATCGGTGCCGCCTATTTCTGGCTGTCGCTGGTCAAGGGCGGCCGCGACCTGCAGACCCATTCGCTGGAGGACTGGATGGAACGCGGCTATGGCGCGCTTCAGGTGATGGAGAATCACCTGAAGACCAACGCCTATTTCGCCGCGCGCCAGCTCACGGTCGCCGACATCGCGCTGTACGGCTACACCCACCTGGCCGACCGCTGCGACTTCGATCTTTCGACCTTCCCGGCGATCCGGGACTGGTTGAAGCGGGTGGAAGCCGCGCCCGGCTTCGTGTCGATGGACTGGCGGCCGGCCGACATCGACGCCCCCGCCAGCATCGCGGCCAGTGCATGACCGGCCCTGCCCCCTGCTCCCGGGAATAGCGGGTATAAAGGTATTATTTGCCGCAATGTGGCCATTTTCAGCAGGATAGCCGCCGCAATGTTGCCGGCTGAAACTGGGAAATTGTGGAAAGTTGCGGGTGATTCGCTCGCGCGTTGAAGGATTTAGACCATGACACGGGCGTCCGGCACGGCCGGCTTTCAGGGCCATCCCGCTACCGTCGCGTCTTCCCGGCTGACCAACGCGGTTGCGGCCTCACTCGCCGTCGCCGCGCTCTCGCTGTGCCTGATCGTCACCCTGACGGTGCTGTCGACCAAGGCGACCATGGCGATGGGCCTGCCGGTCTGATTCCCGTTTCATCCCGGTCCAGTCTTCAAGGCGCCGCATGCCCCGCGTCGGCCCGCATGGCGACAGGACGTTGATGAAATCACCTGTGGTAGTCGTTGCAATCACGTTGACTGCGGCCATCCTGGTCGCGGCGTCATTGTTGCTCGTCGTCGGCACCCGCAAGGGTCCGGGGACGTCGACGCTGAATGCGCCTGCGCTGCAACAGCCGCTCAAGCACGCGCACTTGGCTTAAAATCATCCGAAAGCCTTACGCATGCGAGCAAGCGCGCCCTAAGCACACCGCACGAAAACGCATCGCAGCAGTGCAACGATCAGTCAGACTTGCGGCTTACCTCCTTCGTGAGGGCGAGACTGTCCATGCGCTTCGGATGGCGTGCGATCTCCGGTCCGGTGCTGACGGCAGCAACCCTGCTGCTGGCGATGCTGTTCGATCGCTTGATCCCCGCGCCCTCGCCGGCGCCGCTGCTCGTCGGCATCGTGGCGCTCGCCGGCGCAATGGCGGGTCTCGCCTCCGCCCTCACCAGCGCAGCCATCGCGGTGATCGGTGCAACGCTGCTCGTGCTCGGCCGCCACGGCGTTTCCGCTTCCATCGCCGACCTGGTCCAGCTCGGCGTCCTGGCCATCACCGCTGCCGGCACCGCCGGCATCACCGGCCTGATGCGCGAGCGGCTGCTCGGCACGTTCGCAGCCGAGCGCCGAAGCCACGCCACCGCCGCGCGGCTGTCGGCCGCGCTCGACCAGGTCGATATCGGCATCGTGCTGCTTGATGCCGAGACACGGGCCGAGTTCATCAACCGTGCGTTCCGCGATTATTTCGCCTTGCCGGACGAGATCGCCGACGGCAAGCCGCCGTTCGTCGCGCTGATGTATCACGGCCGCGACACCGGCGCGTTCGAGCTGCCCGAAGACGAACTGGGCACCTTCATCGCGCAGCGCATGGAGATGGTGCGGACCGGCGATGCCACGCCGATCAACATCGCGCTGCGCAGCGGCGAAGTGCTGCGCTTCGTCTGCGCGGCGCTGCCGGACGGCGGACGGATGCTCAGCTACACCCCGGTGACCGACCTCGTGCGTCACACCGATGCGCCGTCGCGCGCCGACTACTACCGCTCGCTGCGCGATCCCACCGGCCGCAGGCTGATCCGGTATCTGCGCGTCGCGGAGTAATGCAACTGCGCGATTGATCGCCGCGCCCATCATCCCGTATGAAAGTCGCTTCGTCGATCGCGGATATCCACATGTCGCTCACCATTCGCTCCGTCACCAGGCAGGACTATGATCAATGGCTGCCGCTGTGGGACGGCTACAACGCCTTCTACGGCCGCTCCGGCCCGACCGCGCTCGCACCCGAGATCACGCGCATGACGTGGCAGCGCTTCTTCGATGCCTATGAGCCCGTGCATGGCCTCGTCGCGGAGAGCGACGGCAAGCTGCTCGGCATGACGAACTACCTGTTCCATCGCAGCACCACGGCGATCGAGCCGTCCTGCTATCTGCAGGACCTGTTCACGCTCGAATCCGCGCGCGGCAAGGGCGTCGCCTCGGCCCTGATCCATGGCGTCTACGAACGCGCAAAGCTGGCGGGATCGCCACGCGTCTATTGGCAGACGCACGAGACCAACCTCACGGCGCAGCGCCTGTACGACAAGGTCGCGGAGCGCTCCGGCTTCATCGTCTATCGCAAGATCTTCTGATCCCCGCGCACAGCCTGTGGATAACGATCCCTGTCACCCGCGCGTAACATAGCGGGACTACGGTGCAGCTGCGTCTGATCAGGCCCCCCGTCACCGGTCAAGCGCCTCAAAGCGGTCCCCGTCAGTCGCCGCGTCTGACTGGGGCCGCATTTTTTGTCGGCCTCGTCAGCCTGGCAGCAGCGCGGCGCTATCTGGCGCCGCGTCCCACCGTCTGCATCACCTCAAAACCTTCGAACTGGGGATGGCCGAGATAGAGCGGCTTGTTGTCGCCTGCTTTGTGATGCGCGGCGCGAAACGCCTCCGACTTGGTCCAGGCCTCGAACGCCGCGTGGTTCGCCCAGACCGTGTGCGAGGCGTAGAGCGTATGGTCCTCGGCTTCCGGCCCGCGCAGCAGATGGAATTCGACGAAGCCCGGCACCTTGTCCAGGTGCGTGTCGCGCGAAAGCCAGACCTGCTCGAAGGCGGCCTCGGAGCCCTTGGCGACGCGGAAGCGGTTCATGGCGATGTACATGGGTGCGGTTCTCCTGATGCTCGGCCCATATGTCGTCATTCCGGGACGCGCCGCAAGGCGCGGGCCCGGAATGACGGCCGCTGCTATGATGCCACCAATCCCTGCATCGGCTTCGCGCTCGCGCTATCCGGAAACACCGTTTCCGCCAGCACGCGATCGGACAGGCCGAACTGTCCTTGCAGCACGCCCTTGATCACCGAGCGCAGATCCGTGGTGGGCTTGAGGTCGCGGCCTTCGTGGAGGTTCGCAAGCTTGAGGCCCGGCCAGTCCGCGATGACGCGGCCGCCCTTCACGGCGCCGCCGGCAAGCAGCGCGATCGTGCCGGTGCCGTGATCGGTGCCGTCGGTGCCGTTGATGCGCGCGGTGCGGCCGAATTCGGTGGCGACGACGACGACGCTGTCGCGCCAGCGCTCTCCCAGGCCGCCCTCGAATTCGGCGAGTGCGCCGTCAAGCCCGCCGAGCAGGAAGGCGAGACGCCCCACAGGGCCGCCTTCATTGGCATGGGTGTCCCAGCCGTCGAAGGCGAGCGCGGCGATGCGCGGGCCGTCGTCCGCCGCCATCAGCTTGGCCGCGCCGCGCGCCACCTGGCGCATCTGCGCCACCGCATTGCCGGGCTTGCGTTTCATGTCGTCGCCGCTGGCGGCCTTGTCGAGTTGCAAGCCCTGCGTCAACGCCGTCGCCAGTGCGGGATCGCGGTGACGGTAGAGATCGACGAGGCGCATCGCGGTGTCGTCGTCCGCCTGCGGCAACGCCACCGGCGCCCATCCCACGGTCGGGGCGTTGCCGCGCAGCACCAGCGGCGTGGTGGGCCCGACCGCAAGGCCGCTCGATACGCGCTCGCCGCGCGGCAGCGCGTCCAGCGCGCGGTTGAGCCAGCCGGACTGCACGCGGCCCGGCCCGGCATAGCCGCTTTCGAGCACGTCCTGACCGTCGAAATGCGAGCGATCGCGATAGGGGGTCGCCACCGCATGGATCACCGCGGCGCGCTGGTCGCGATACATGCGCGAGAATTCCGGCATGGCGGGATGCAGCGCGAAGAAGGAATCGAGCGGGATCGCGGGATGGGCGCCGTCCGCGGCAAGCGCGATCGAGCCGTGCAGGCCGGCATAGTCGGGATCGCCGATCGGCGCGACGGTCGAAAGTCCGTCGAGCGCGCCGCGCAGGATCACCACGATCAGCCGGGGATCACGCCCATCGGCTGCGCGTGCGAATTTCGGCAGGTAAGCCCAGGCCGCGAACGAGACGCCGCCGAGCAGGAGGCCGCGGCGCGAGGTGAGGAGCCGGTTCTCGACGCAGTCGATCATGATCATCTCCTCTGCATTTCCGGCGACATCAAGAGCAGCGCCAGCGCCTGCTGCCGCGACTCCGCCCGCTCGACGGTTCTGCGGGTTTCGATCGAGGCCGCATCGGCCGCCGCGAATTCCAGGAGGTCGAGCGGGTCGATATTGTTGCCGAGCCGCGCGCCCAGCTGCGCGGCGATATCGAGCCTGAGCTTGATCCCTTCTGGCGCAGCCCAGGCGGCGCTGGTGTCCGGGAAACCGTTCGGCCCTGCCGGCGACCACAGCGGCTGTCCGAGCAGATTGAGATTGTTCAGATAGGCGCCGGGGTCCTCCGGCACCCGCGCGAGCAGCCGTCCGCTCGCGACGAGGAAATCGTAAGGGCTGCGCATTTTGGTCAGCGGCGCTTTCCAGGCCTCGTCGGAATCGACCAGCGTGGTCGCAAGCGCCTTGAGATCGCCGTCGGTCCTGACGAAGACGTCGCGCAGCCGCGCGACCAGCGTTGGCGGCGGGTCGTCGGCAACGAAGTGACGAACGAATTTGGTGGCAATGAAGTTCGCGGTCGAGGGATGCCGCGCGATGTCGGCGAGCGCAGCCTCGCCCTGCGCGAGCCCAGCCGGCTCGTAGGTCTTGCCGAGCAGCATCTGCGGTCCCGGCTGGTGCGCATTGGCGTTGAACACGAAGGAGCCGGGGGGCCCGAGCTGGCCCTGCCGTCCGGCGAAGGTCCAGCCGGTGATGATGCGGGCGAGCGAGGTGACGTCGTCCTGCGTATAGCCGCCACCGACGCCGAGCGTATGCAGCTCCATGATCTCGCGCGCGAGATTTTCGTTCAGGCCGCGCTTGCGGTTCTGGCCGGCACGCGAGTCCGGGCCGAGCGATTGCTGGTTGTCGAGGAAGAACAGCATCGCCGGATGCTGCTCAACCGCCCTCAGCATGTCGGCGAAGCGCCCAAGCACGTGCGGCCTGATCGCCTCGCGCTCGAACGCGCCGGCCCAGATCCGCGCCAGCTCGCCCTTGCTCGCCGAGATGCAGAAATGGTTTGACCAGAACACGACGAGCCGTTCGGTGAAGCCGCACTCTGCCAGCGTCGCGCGCTGCAACCGCGCCAGCGCTTCTGTGCGGAAGGTCTTTTGGATCACGTTGAGCGGCTGCGGCGCGGGCTTTGCGGTTGGCGGCGCGGAGCCTTGCTGCATGGTCTCGGGCTTCGCCGGACTGTCGGCGGGCTTGGTCTCCGCCATCTGGCCGGCGATCTCCGTCGCGGCCGCATTCAGCGAGAGATTGCGGCGCAGCGCAGGCTTCTGTTCGGTCGGCGCCGGCATGTCGGCGGGCGCGGCGGCTTTCGCCGCCTCGCGCGCCTGCTTGACCTGATCCTGATAGGCGAAGACGGCCTGCCCGAGCTGCTGCGTCGATTGCAGACCGGGCGCCTCCAGCAACACGCCGCTTGCGCGCGCGAGCTCCGCCTTCACGAAGCCGCGCGGATCCGAGCTTGCGTTGACGAGATCGCCCGAGGCGCCGCCGCGGGCACCGAAGCCGAAACGGTTGAGCGCAACGAGCGCGGCTTGCGAATCGCGGGCCATCAATTTGTCCTTCGCGTGCCGGGAGCCGCTTTCCGAGTCCGCGCGCGACGCCTAATATACCGCAACGACCGATGAACCCGACATGAAAATCACGGCGAAGCTTCGACGCAAATCATGACAAAACCGAAAGAATCCTCGAGGCCGGAACCGCGCCGCCTGGCCTGCGCGCGCTGCGGCACCGAGTTTGCTTGCGATCTATCTGGCACGTGCTGGTGCGCGGAAGAAGTTGCGAAGCTACCGATGCCGGTCGCAGGCGAGGATTGCCTGTGCCGCGAGTGTTTGCGCAAGGCAGCGGCAACGGCAGCACCGTAGGGTGGGCAAAGCGCAGCGTGCCCACGCATTTTTGCGAATCGAGAGAGATGGTGGGCACGGCGCTTTGCGCCTATGCCCACCTACGAAGCCTACACTTGATGCCCCGGCGATTTCCGCGCCATGCCGTCGAACGCGTCGAGCAGCTTGTCGCGCCAGGCATAGATCGGATCATCCGCCTCCAGCAGCTTGAACGGGCTGACCACCCGCGCCCACTGGAAACCACCGAATACGATGTAGTCGGCGTAGTTCGGCGCCTCGCCGCCGATATAGGGCTGCTTCTTCACCGTCTGCCGCATCACCTCGAGCGACTTGCGGAAGCCGACCACGCCGGTGTCGCGGCTCGCCATGACCGCTTCCAGGCTCTTGCCGCCGAAGCGCGCCTCGCGCGACGTACGGAAATAGGCGGCGTCGATCTCGGCGAGATTGTTCGGAATGTCGGCGACGATCAGCGGAAAGATGCCGCCGACGATGGCGATGTCGCCGAAGGCGTTGATCATGCGCGCCATGGCGCGGCCGCCCTCGCCGCCGAACAGCGACGGACGGTCCGGAAAATGGTCTTCGAGATAGGTCGCGATCGTCCAGGAATCGACGATCGGCTTGTCATCGTGCAGCAGCACCGGAACTTTTTCCGAGCCGTGCGGCGCAAGCGCGCTCTTCTCGGTGAAGCGCCAGGGCAGCGATTCCGCCGACAATCCCTTGTGCGCCAGCGCCATCCGCGTGCGCCAGCAATACGGGCTGAACGGGCGCGAGGGGTCGGTGCCGACGAGTTCGTAGAGCTTGAGTGACATGAAAGGCCTTTCCTGCCAGCTCCTCATCCTGAGGAGCGCGGAACGCGCGTCTCGAAGGATGAAGGCCTGAGCTCGGCCTCGCCCTTCGAGACGCGCGCAAGATGCGCGCTCCTCAGGGTGAGGGTCTCCCATTCTGGATTGCTTCGCTTGCGCTCGCAACGCCGATGCGGAGGGATTTACCGCCCGTTGTTCCGGAGCAGCCGCTCGCCGCCTTCCGTCACCGCGATCACCAGCCCGAGGCCGGCAACCGTCTCGCGCGCGACATAGCCGCGCTCAGTGGCGTCTTCCCAGATGGTGAGGCGCGGGCACGAGGTCTTCCAGGTCGCGACCACCTCGGCATAGGCGCGCGGCTCGCGCGCGACCCATTCGACGAAGTCCAGCACCAGCGGATCGGCCGTCTCGCTCATTGCAAACCTCCCCTGTCGAAGGCGGCCAGCACGGGCGCACGAAGCAACAGCCAGCCGCCATAGGCGATGTAATAGCAGGCGATGGTGGTGATCAGCTTGTTCGACCAGGCGATGAACTGCTGGTCGGTCATGGCCTCCAGGATGCGCCGCGCCAGCGTGGTGCCGAGCATCGAGGCCGCGATCGCGACGCCGGCGAGCACGGGATCGAGGCTTGCGGCCTGATCGATGATGCCGCCGAAATAGATCAGCTTGGTGAAATGGCTGACGAGCTGGCACATCGCCTTCGTCGCCACCTTCTCGCGCCGCCCGAAATTGCCGCCGAGGAAGAAGGTGTCGAGCAGCGGGCCGGAGACGCCGGTCATCAGCATCAGGCCCATGCAGATCGTGCCGTAGACCGTGCCCTGCCAGAGACGGTCGGGATCCGGCTTGATGTTCGCGGGCAGAAGGCGCGCCATGAACGGGGTGATACCGAGCAGCAGCAGCGCCGTTGGCTTGTCCGGCACGTAGCGGGTGAGCGACCAGGCCGCGAGCGCAAGCGCGGCGCCGACCATATAATTCGCGACCGGCCGCCAGCGGATATGCCCCCGCCACAGGAACGCGCGCCAGCCGTTCGAGGCCATCTGCGTGATCGCGTGCAGCACCATCGCGGTCGGCAGCGGCATCAAGGCCAACAGCACGCCGATCAGGATCAGCCCGCCCGCCATGCCGAACAGCCCCGACAGGAACGCGGTGGCGACCATCAGCAATCCGAGGGCAGCGATCATGATGGGCGTCACGTGCAAAATCTCCGTGGTGCATGTAAGGGACGTGAGCTGCTCATTCCCCCCTCGCCCCGCTTGCGGGGGAGAGGGTTGGGGTGAGGCAAGCGGGGAGAGGCGAAGAGGCCGCGCCCGCGCTCCAACAAATCAGCAGGAATTGCGCTCATTCTAGTGCCTCGCTTGCCCCTGCTTCGCAAACTGAGTTATCTTGGCCTGGCCTCAGCTTTCCTGAGGGTCTTGCATAAGGGTCTTGCATTTGCGGCGGCTGCTGTTTCTCAACGGCATCAAGGCATTCGAGGCGGCGGCGCGGACCGGCAGCTTTGCCGCGGCCGGGCTCGAGCTGAGCGTGTCCGCAGCCGCCGTCAGCCGCATGGTGCATCTGCTCGAAGAGCGGCTTGGCGTCGCGCTGTTCGAGCGCAAGGCCAATCGCCTGGTGCTGACGCAGGCCGGCCGCGCCTATCAAAGCGGGCTGACGCCGATCTTCGATGCGCTGGCCAGCCTCACCGCGCAGGTGACGGCGCCGGCGAGCGTCCGCGTGCTCACCATCGGCGTCGGCCACACCTTTGCGATGCGCTGGCTGATCCCGCGCCTGTCCGAGTTTCGCAGCGAGGAGCCCGATATCGAGGTGCGCTTCACCACCGGCGGCGCGTCGGTGCCGTTCGGCGAGGACTGGAGCTGCGGCATCAAGCTCGGCACCGGCGACTGGCCCGGCCTCGTCGCCGAGCCGCTGTTCGCCGGCGACCTCACGCCTGTCTGCGTGCCCCGCCTCGCGAGCGGCCTGAAGCGCCCGGCCGATTTGAAGGGCCCGAGCCTGATCCGCGTCGCGCACTCAGCTGAGGACTGGCCGATCTGGCTGAAGGCTGCCGGCGTCACCCGGATCAACGCGCGCGGGCCGGAGTTTCAGTTCTACGGCCAGGCGCTGCAGGCCGCTGCCGACGGCCTCGGTATCGCCATGGGCATCCGCCCCTATATCGACGACGACCTCGCCGCCGGCCGGCTGGTAGCGCCGTTCGACCTCTCGGTGCCCAAGGGCATGCGCTGGTATCTGCTCTATCGCAGTTTTCAGACCGAGCAGCGCGACTTTGCCGCGTTCCGCCGCTGGATCATGCGGGCGGCGGCGGAACCCGCGGCCCGGCCGGGGAAGCGGATCGGCCGTATTGCGGCGCGGAACTAACGCCCGACGGCAAAAAAGCCGGCTGCTTTGTGAACGGCTTCACATCCCGGAGTACGCAAACGTGGTCCCCTGACCCTCCAACAAAACACGTACGAAACACTTCGGGGACGACCATGACGACCATCTACGACGGCTTTGACATCGAATCCTTCGAGGCTGGCAAAGGCCTCTGGCACGCCCGCATCCGCCGCGCCGATCTCAGCCCCCTCGCCATCGACGGCGTGCTGTTTCCGGCCGTGGAAGTCGGTTTCGCCTGGCCGGATCAGAACGCCGCGATCGCCGACGCCAAGCATCACATCGACCGCTTCCGCCGGCGGACCGACAGCGACGACGAATGAGCGGGCCGGACGGCAAGCCAACCAGGGACGGCGCAAGTCAAGAAGGGGCAACCGGCCATGTCAGTCATCGAATTCGAAGGCCCGTCGCGGCCGAGGATCTACGCCCGCGCTGTGCTGTCCAACTGCCCGGAATGCGACGGCGATCTCACCGTGCTCCGGGTGATCGGCGGGCGCGCCGGATGCGAGTACTGGACCATGCGCTGCACCGATTGCGGCGGCATCCACCTCGACATCCTCAAGCCCTATCAGGCGAGCGAGGACGGCGAGGGTCCGCCGCCGGCGGCGTAAGGTTCCTTCCTGCTGCCAACCTGCTGTCAGCAGCCTGCATGGCGATGGCCATTCGCCCTTTATCGGGAGGCGGACTCGTCCCATATTCGCCTCATGGCGAAGAAACCTGCATCCTCCGAAAAATCCGGCAAATCCCCCAAGACCAAGGCCCCGAACTCGAAGGCTCACCGGCCTGACGTGCAGCCGATCGGGCCGGCGCTGGCCGAATTGCTCAATCCCGCGATCAATCGCGGCGACGCCGGGCTGGGATCGGGCACCGGCCTGCAGCCGCCGCCGGACAATTCGCGCGACCGGCGATCCGGGGGCGAGGCCGCCGCGCATCGGGCGCGGGCTTCGACGCCGAAGGAATTCCCGCAGGATAATGCGCGTCCGATGCCGCTGCGGCCCAATCCGCAGCCTCCGGGCGCCCGTCAATCCGGTGAGCTTGCCGGACTGGAGGAGGCGCCGCAGGCCAACTACGGAACCGCAGCCACGATCCCGACGCTCGATCCGGAACTGGCGCGGCAGCTCGGGCTTCCCACCGAGGAGGACGATGCCGAGGCGCTGGCGCGGCCGCCGCGCAGCAAGATGGAAGCGCTCGGCGTCAAGGCGACCGCCGATGCACTGGAATCGCTGATCCGCGAGGGCCGGCCGGAGTTCCGCAAGGACGACGGCTCCACCAAGGTATGGACCCCGCACCGGCCGCCGCGCCCGGAAAAGTCCGAAGGCGGCGTGCGCTTCGAGATCAAGTCCTCCTACGAGCCGCGCGGCGACCAGCCGACCGCGATCGCCGAGCTGGTCGAGGGCATCAATCGCAACGACCGCACCCAGGTGCTGCTCGGCGTCACCGGCTCGGGCAAGACCTACACCATGGCACAGGTCATCGAGAAGACGCAGCGCCCGGCGCTGATCCTGGCACCGAACAAGACGCTCGCCGCCCAGCTCTACGGCGAGTTCAAGAACTTCTTCCCGGACAATGCGGTCGAGTATTTCGTCTCGTATTACGATTACTACCAGCCGGAAGCCTACGTCCCGCGCACCGATACCTATATCGAGAAGGATTCCTCGATCAACGAGCAGATCGACCGCATGCGCCACTCGGCGACGCGCGCGCTGCTCGAACGCGACGACGTCATCATCGTCGCCTCGGTGTCCTGCATCTACGGTATCGGCTCGGTCGAGACCTACACCGCGATGACCTTCGCGCTGAAGAAGGGCGAACGCATCGACCAGCGCCAGCTGATCGCCGACCTCGTCGCATTGCAGTACAAGCGCACCCAGGCCGATTTTACCCGCGGCACTTTCCGGGTCCGCGGCGACGTCATCGACATCTTCCCGGCGCACTATGAGGACCGCGCCTGGCGCGTGAACCTGTTCGGCGACACCATCGAGACCATCGAGGAGTTCGATCCGCTCACCGGCCACAAGCAGGACGAGCTCGAATTCATCAAGATGTACGCCAACTCGCATTATGTGACACCGCGCCCGACCCTGGTGCAGGCGATCAAGTCGATCAAATCAGAGCTGAAGCAGCGGCTCGACCAGCTTCATAATCAGGGCCGGCTGCTGGAGGCGCAGCGGCTGGAGCAGCGCACCACCTTCGACCTCGAGATGATGGAGGCGACGGGAAGCTGCGCCGGCATCGAGAACTATTCGCGCTACCTCACCGGGCGCCGTCCCGGCGAGCCGCCGCCGACCCTGTTCGAATACGTGCCCGACAACGCGCTGATCTTCGCCGACGAGAGCCACGTCACCATCCCGCAGATCGGCGCCATGTTCCGCGGCGACTTCCGCCGCAAGGCGACGCTGGCCGAATACGGCTTCCGTCTGCCCTCCTGCATGGACAACCGCCCGCTCCGCTTCGAGGAATGGGACATGATGCGGCCGCAGACCATCGCGGTGTCGGCGACGCCGAGCGGCTGGGAGCTGAACGAGAGCGGCGGCGTGTTCGTCGAGCAGGTCATTCGTCCGACCGGACTGATCGATCCGCCGGTCGACATTCGTCCGGCCCGCACCCAGGTCGACGATCTCGTCGGCGAGGTGCGCGCGACCGCGCAGGCCGGCTATCGCTCGCTGATCACGGTGCTGACCAAGCGCATGGCGGAGGACCTCACCGAATATCTGCACGAGCAGGGCATCCGCGTCCGCTACATGCACAGCGACATCGACACCATCGAGCGCATCGAGATCATCCGCGATTTGCGCCTCGGCGCCTTCGACGCGCTGGTCGGCATCAACCTGCTGCGCGAGGGCCTCGACATCCCCGAATGCGCACTGGTCGCGATCCTCGACGCCGACAAGGAAGGTTTTCTGCGCAGCGAGACTTCGCTGATCCAGACCATCGGCCGCGCCGCGCGCAACGTCGACGGCAAGGTGATCCTCTACGCCGATCAGATGACGGGGTCGATGGAGCGCGCCATCGCCGAGACCAACCGGCGCCGCGAGAAGCAGGTCGAGTACAACAACGCCAACGGCATCACGCCGGAGAGCGTCAAGAAGCAGATCGGCGACATCCTCAACTCCGTCTACGAGCGCGACCACGTGCTGGTCGAGGTCGGCGGACACGACATGACCGACGACGTCATCTCGATCGGCCACAATTTCGAAGCCGTGCTCGCGGACCTGGAAACCCGCATGCGCGAGGCCGCCGCCGATCTGAACTTCGAGGAAGCCGCCCGCCTGCGCGACGAGGTCAAGCGCCTGCGCGCCACCGAGCTCGCCGTGGTCGACGATCCCACCGCCAAGCAGCGCACCGTCGCCGGCAAGGCCGGCGCCTATGCCGGAGCTAAGAAGTACGGCGATGCGGCGAACTTGCCGGTCAGCGCGATGAAGAAGAAAACGGTCGGCTCCGCGTTGAAGGCGAGCGGCGGCAGCGGCTCGAAGGTGCACAAGCCGCATCTCGACGAGATGCACGGTCCGGAGTCGCTGCCCTACCGCGAGAAGCCGAGCCTGCCGGCAAAGCCGTTCGGCAGCACCAGCCGGATCATCCAGCCGACGGATTCAAGGCAGTCCGGGCCGGAGTTCGGGCCTGCGCCGAAGTCGACGGGCGGGATGCCGGGACGGCGGGGCGGGTGGAAGAAGAGGTAAGCCTAGAGGCAACACCGTTCGTGGTTATGGATTCCGGGCTCGCTTTGCAGCGACCCCGGAATAATGGCGGAGACTTCACCCCACGCTCGCCGTCACCACCGCCATCACCGACAGCAGCAGCACGATGGTGACGAGCTGGAGCGAGGCGACCGGCTGGGTGCGCCAGGCCGTGATCTTGTCGGACAGCGACAGATGGGCCTCGAAGAATTTCGACTCGTAGACGGTCTTGAACAGGTGCGGGAAGCTTGGGCCGAACGTCACGGCCAGCAGCGCGTGGGCGAGCGAGGCGATGGCGACGAAGATGGCGACGCCGGGATCGCCGACGAGGTCGTGGTTGCCGCAGAGCTTGAGCAGGAAGACGGCCAGGGCGAAGGTCGGGAAGCTCTGCAGGATCGCGGTCAGCGCGAGGCCTTCGAGCGCGTTGTGCAGGCGGGACTTTCGGACTCTGGCGATGGCGGCCATGGCACGTCTCCCTGATGACATGGGATGACGGTACCCCTGCCGGCCTTGAGGTGATGTGAGGCGGGTCACGCCCCATAGCCGGCCTGTCGCGCGATGGATTCCGGGCTCGCCGCGGCGCGGCGCGGCGCCCCGGAATGACAGACTACAACTCGCGGTTCCGGGCGGCTGCGTGGAGCCGAGTTGCGCATTGCGCCCTGGGCCGTGGCGCGCCACGTAGCTGATCTGGCACGAATTCGTGCAGCCACCCCATCGCTCAACTTTTAATTGCATACCATGAACCTGGCATTGCGCTGGGGCGTCATACCGTCTGCAACGTCCCTGTGGTTTTGCGGATTGCCGGTGCGCGGGACCACGCGCTAGCGTTGCACGACGGCCAGAGAGGACGGGCGGAATGACGATCGAGAAGCTCAATCGCCAACGCGTGCTGCATCTGCTCGACGCCTTTGCGCGCGGCGATATCGAAACCGCGCTGTCCTGCTGCACAGACGACGTCGACTTCCTCACCCATGCGCCGATCGACGTGCTGCCGCATATGGGGCCCCGCCACGGCAAGGCCGAATTGCGCGAGCTGTGGCAGACCGTCTGGTCGCGCTATTCCGAAGTTCGCTACAAGGCGCCGCACATTGTCGCCGAGGGCGAGGCGGTCGCGACCTACATGCAGGCCTATTTCAGGAAGCGCAGCAACGACCGCATCGTGCAGTTCGACATGGCCGTGTTCTATACCTTCCGCGGCGGGCTGGTGGCTGAGATCCGCGAGATCATCGATTCCTACGATCTGGTGCAGCAGGTGCTGGAGCGCGAGATCGGGCCGTTGATCACGGGCGTGCAGGTGGATTGATCGCTTCTCGCCTCGAACCCGGATCCGAACCCGGAATATTACGGGGTTCTATTGTAAATCTCACAAACCCCGTTCAATTGTGCATTGCGAAAACGTGAATTGCGTTTTGGCCGAAACCTACTATTTTGTTCGCATACAAATGAGTTAATCCCCCCCGGCGCCTGACTGCGCGTGGGGTTGTTTTCCGTTTTTTCGCAAGCCAGCTTCAGGACTGCCAGAATGACAGAGCACAGCCTCTGGCGTTTCTCGCGCGCGTTGCACCGCGCGATCAACGACCGGCATTTCGGGGATATCGAGGCCCTGATCGACGAGGATGTCGAATGGGCGCTCTACGGCCCGATCGACATGTTTCCGTTCCTCGGCGCGCGCCAGGGCAAGGACGCCGTGCTCGACGTCATCCGTCAGCTCGCCGACAATTTCCAGGTCCGCCGCTTCGACCGCGAGAGCATCATGCTCGGCGTCGATTCCGCCGCTTCGATGGTGCGCTATTCGCTCACGGCCCTGGATTCCAACAAGCCGATCAGCCTGCGGGTCGCGCAGTTCGCCCAGTTCAGGGCAGGCAAGCTCGTCAGCATGCGCGTCCTGATCGACACGTTCGATCTGGTCGAGCAAGCACTCGGCCGCGCCATTCATCTGCCTAAGATGACCAGCGCCGGCTGACGGAGACACCAACGGGCCCCGCTGTTCGGGACTGATGACGACGCCGGCTGCGACGTCCTGGCTTCCAGCCCCGCCGGATGCCGTCGCGCCAGAAGCTCGTCGTCGGGCGCGCGCCTCTCGCGCGGCCCGTTGGTTCGCCGCCTTGAAGGCACCGCCACAATTTAGCAACGATGGATCAGCATTTTCGCGCGCAATGGCGCATGGTCTTTGCTGACGGCCGATATATGTTATCGGACAGCATGCGTTGGGGCTCGCGGGCAGGACGATGGAATTCTCGACAGGGTTTGGCTGGACCAGGCTGCCGATGCTGGCGGCCACATTCATTTTGGGCTCGGTTCTGACGGTCTCGGCGCAGATCATCCCGCCCTTCTCCCCCGCAGCGGCCGCGCCCGACGACGAGGCCGAAACCGAGACGGCAGAGCCGGTCGACGTCAACGATCCGGACGTGCTCAAAGGCATCGACGTCGACAAGCTCGATTGGAGCCAGCTCGCGGTCGACGCCGGCACCGGCATCGATCCCATGGCCGCCAAGAAACGCGCCCAGGCCGCCGCCAGGGACGGGCTGGACTGGTCGTCCAATGCCAACGCGAACGGCTCCGCGGCGGTGACGGTGAAGCAGTCCGTGTTCTCGTTCTGGGATACGCGGATCGGCGCCGACATGACGGTGACGAGCGAGCCGCGGACGATGTCCGAGCTGCTGGCGCAGAAGGCCACCAACGGCGGCAACCTGCCGCAATCCTCCGGCAGCGCCTGGGCGACGGCAACCGCGCCCGGCGCCGGCGCGATCTGGGACAAGACCGCGGTGGAAGCCCGCGTCGATCCCGGCACCGAGCAGAGCAAGATCGGGGCCTCGCTGACCAAATCGGTGCCGCTGTCGAGCGACACCTCGCTGACGCTCCAGAACGGCTACAGCGTCAACCAGCAGGGCACCAGCGCCGTGCCCGGCATCGGCGGCCACATCACCCGCAACTACGAAACCGACCAGTCCGCCAAGGTCACCCTCAGCGACACCGGCACCAGCATCACCGCCGGCCAGACGCTGTCGACCACCGACGACAAATGGCTGCGCAAGGTCGGCGCCGAGCAGAAGCTGTTCGACAACGTCACCGTCTCCGGCTCGGTCGGCGAGACCTCGCAAGGCGCGATCAACAAGAGCGTGGCGGCCGGCTTCAAGAAGAGCTGGTAGTCCCACGCTCCACCTTCTCCCCTCATCCTGAGGGCGCTCCGAAGGAGCGCGTCTCGAAGGATCGAGGCCCCTCTGCCACAGCCGGGCCTGCATGGTTCGAGACGCGCGCGAGAGCGCGCTCCTCACCATGAGGGGATAGGGTTGTCGTCCCCGCCGGCGTTCACACTCTCCTAACCATGCGCCACGGCAAAACCCCCGAATGGTCCGCCCTTGCCGCATCTCGGCCCATTTGCGGCCAAAATCGGACGCCCTGATAGGGAAGCCTCACAGACGTCGTCGTGCGGGGGACACTCGCGCTGCGCTCAACGCGAACAGGGGAATAACGATGAACGCCATGCGTCCCGAAAAGATCGAGACCACCGAGACCGAGACGGTCGACACCAACCTCGCCGCCGTGACGGAGGTCGAGGCCGGCATCCGTGACTTCGTGCGCAACGATATCGCCTATCTGCGCCGCCCGGCGTCGACCACCACCGACGCGCCGCCGCTCGACCCGAGCGCGGAAGCCACCGTCAACAACGTCAACTCGCTGATCCAGCGCGTCGCCGGCACTTCGCTCGCCGAGATCGAGAACCTGATCTCCGAGCTCGAGAGCCTGCGCGACCTGCTCCACGCCGAAGGCCAGCGCGTCCAGCGCGAGATCTCCGGCTATGCCCAGCTCAGCCAGGCCGCGATGAAGTCGACCCGCATGATCGCCGACAACGTCGCGCAGTGGAAGCGCGCCGCCGACGGCCTGCGCAACAGCTGATCGCAAAGCACCGCATCACCGGCCGCCGCGCTCTCGGAAGAGAGCGCGGCGGTTTTGATTCCGGGAGGGTGCGATAGGCCACGCTGCCTCTCCAACAGAGGTGTCATCACCCGTCCAGTATTCCAGAGACGGCGGTGATCGAGCCGAGAGGCCTCGGCGTACTGGATGCCCCGGTCAAGCCGGGGCATGACAGCAGAGGGTGTGGCCGCGACGACAGCGCTGCGGTGCATGCGCGTTCACATGGTCAGCGCCGCGCGTCCATTTGAACCCGCCGCCCGTCCCCGGCGACCAATGCCAGGCGCCCGTGCCGCCGTGGCCGGGCCTGGGGATATTTCAGATGGAAAGCATTCGGCCCGACACCACGGACCCGATACCGTTGCGGCCCGCGCCGAACCAATTCGGCACGATCATGCTGCGCTTTGTCGGGCTGCTGGCGGTTGCGATCGCCGTCCTGGCGTTCGTCTATAGCCGCTGAGGTGCGGCGGCCGGATGCCGGCCGCTAGAGATGAACGAAGTGTTACCGGTTCGCGTCGGCGGCCGAGATTTCCAGGGTATAGGCGCCATCGGCATAGCCCTTCACCACCATGCCGGCAACCAGCATCACGGCGAGCGTCGCGGTCGCGAAGATAAATCCAACAAACTTGAGTGCGCCGCGATCTGCCATGGTCCTCGTCCCCTGTCTCTGCCAATTGGTTTCAAATAGACAGCGACAGGTTCATAATTAGTTAGCAACTCACTGGTTCCGCAGAAACGCTTCGCGATAACCATGTTGCGCAGGCTTATGGCAGCCGTCCGGAATCGCGTCCATAGCGCGCGGGCAACACTTGCTCGGTTTCTCCTCTCCCTCTCCCCGTTCTTACGGGGAGAGGTGAAGAAACCAGCTCGATCTATCCTGGTCTAACCACTGTTCGCACGCCTCGGCACGAAGGCTGAAGCGGTGATGGAATAGACGTCTTCGCCGCGCTGGTTGGTGCCGGTGGTGCGGGCGGTCAGGATGCCCCAGCCGGGGCGCGAGGCAGAGATGCGCTTGTCGGTGACGACGTTGACGTACGCGACGGTATCGCCGGCGAGCACCGGCCTGATCCAGCGCAGGTCGCGAAAGCCCGGCGACGGGCCCCACACCGCAACCTCCTCGCCGCGCGAAGCGGCCTCGCGCGCCAGACGCTGGCCGTCGGCGACAAGCAGGCTCATGCAGGCCGAGCCGACATGCCAGCCCGACGCGGCGAGTCCGCCGAACAGCGAGTTCTTGCCCTCCTCCTCCTCGAGATGAAAACGCTGCGGATCGAACTTGGCGGCGAATGTCTTGATGGCCTCGGCCGTGAACGTATAGGTGCCGATCTCGCGGCGCTGGCCGATCTCGATGTCGTCGAAGAACCGCATCAGACCGCTCCCTCGCGCCGCTTGATCAGGATCGGCGACGTCATCTCGGCGAGCGCCTCACCCTTGGCGTTGCGCGCGGTGCATTTGAACTTGACGATGCCGAGCTCGGGCCGGCTCTTCGAGCTGCGCGCCTCGATCACATCGACGTCGAGCGTGAGGTCGTCGCCGGGCCGCAGCGGCGAGAGCCAACGCACCTCGTCGACGCCGGGCGATCCCAGCGATGCGGCGCGGGTGATGAAGCCGTCGGCCATCATCCGCATCATCAGCGAGCAGAGGTGCCAGCCCGAGCCGGACAGGCCACGCAGCATGCTTTTGCTGGCAGCCTCCTCGTCCAGGTGCATCGGCTGTGGATCGAACTCGGCGGCAAAGGCCAAAATCTCGTCGCGGGTGACGTGGCGCGGGCCGAACGTGCCGAACCGGCCGGGCGGGAAATCTTCGAAGGTCAGGGTCATCTTGGGAAAGCTTCGCGGGAATGACAGATTGTGGCCGCACTTTGCGGCAATCTCAACCCGCCGGCCCGCATGGCTCGTGCTACATACCGGGTGGCGGCGTTGATCTGAGTCGGATCGACCGAGGACCGGGATCCATTTACCAAGGCCCAATGCCCTGGGGAGAGCAATGTTTTCATTCAGCGACCTGTTTCAGTGGGACCGCTTCATCACGCCTACGATCATCAAGACCTTCTATTGGCTGGTCATCGCGCTGATCTGCCTGTTCGGTCTCTCCGGCATCTTCTCCGGGCTCGCCGCGATGGCGATCAGCCCGTTCGGCGGCTTCCTGGTGCTGCTGTCGTCGATCGCGAGCGTCGTCGTCGGAATCGTCTTCTCGCGCATCCTCGCGGAGCTGATCCTGATCGTCTTCCGCATCAACGAACATCTCGGCGCGATCCGCGACCAGGGCGGCGGGATGCGGTAAGCCTCGCGCAGGTGCCATAGGGTGGGCAAAGGCGCGTAGCGCCGTGCCCACGATCTTTCTCAATGGCGACAGGCGGTGGGCACGCTCCGCTTTGCCCACCCTACGGCACCGGTGTTCCCGGCTTACGTATTAAACCTGAAATGCATCACGTCGCCGTCGGCGACGACGTATTCCTTGCCTTCGAGGCGGAGCTTGCCGGCATCGCGCGCGCCGGCTTCGCCGCCCAGCGCGACGTAGTCCTCATACGCAATCGTCTCGGCGCGAATAAAACCCTTCTCGAAATCGGTGTGGATCACGCCGGCCGCCGCGGGCGCCTTGGTGCCGCGATGGATGGTCCAGGCGCGGGCTTCCTTCGGGCCGACGGTGAAATAGGTGATGAGGTCGAGCAGCTTGTAGCCGGCACGGATCAGGCGATCGAGGCCGGCTTCGTCCAGGCCCAGCGTCTCCAGGAAGTCGGCGCGCTCTTCACGCGAGATGGTGGCGATCTCGGATTCGATTTTTGCCGAGATGACGACGGCGACAGCGCCCTCCTTGGCGGCCTGCTCCTCCACGGCCTTGGAGAACGCATTGCCGGTCGCGGCCGAGCCTTCCTCGACGTTGCAGACATAGAGCACGGGCTTGGAGGACAGCAGGCCGAGCATGGAGAAGGCACGCTCCTCCTCCGCCTTGCGCTCGACGAGGCGCGCGGGCTTGCCCTCGCGCAGCAGCACCAGGGTGCGGTTGACAAGGTCGAGCTGCTCCTTGGCGTCCTTGTCGTTGCCCTTGGCCTTCTTGGTGAGGTTGTCGACGCGCTTCTCGAGGCTGTCGAGATCGGCGAGCATCAGCTCGGTCTCGATGGTCTCGATGTCGGCGAGCGGGGCGATCTTGCCCTCGACATGGGTGATGTCGGAATCTTCAAAGCAGCGCACCACATGCGCGATGGCATCGACCTCGCGGATGTTGGCGAGGAACTGATTGCCGAGGCCTTCGCCCTTGGAGGCGCCGCGGACGAGGCCCGCGATGTCGACGAAGGTCAGCCGGGTCGGGATGATCTGGCCGGACTTGGCGATGGCGGCGAGCTTCTCCAGCCGCGGATCCGGCACGGCGACCTCGCCGACATTCGGCTCGATGGTGCAGAACGGATAGTTCGCGGCCTGCGCCGCGGCCGTCTCGGTCAGCGCATTGAACAAGGTCGACTTGCCGACATTGGGCAATCCGACGATCCCGCATTTGAATCCCATGGCCTCTTCCAGTCTTCGCGCCGCGAGCGCGTGCGTTCGTTGAAGTCGTCATGCCCGGCCTTGTGCCGGGCATCCACGTCCTTCGCTCCGCGGAGAAAGAAAGGCGTGGATGGCCGGGTCAAGCCCGGCCATGACGGAGAGAGATCAGTTCGATTTCTCGCCGTTCTCGTCCTTGGTCAAAAATCCCTTCGCCTGCATGGCGAGATGCACCCTGTTGGCGAAGGTCGCGTCCGTGCCCTTGGCAACCAGGCCTGCGTGCTCGGCCACCGCCTCGCACAGCGTCGCCACCCAGTCGTTGTCGGCCTTGGCGAAGTCCGACAGCACGTGGGCGTGCACCAGTTCCTTGACGCCGGGATGACCGATGCCGAGGCGCACGCGGCGATAGTCGTTGCCGATATGCGCCGAGATCGACCGCAGGCCGTTGTGTCCGGCGATGCCGCCGCCGATCTTCACCCGCACCTTGCCCGGCGGCAGTTCGAGTTCGTCATGAAAGACCGTGACGTCGCCGGGCGCGATCTTGAAGAAGCTCGCCGCCTCCTGAACGCTGCGGCCGGATTCGTTCATGTAGGTCGTCGGCTTGAGCAGGATCACGCGCTCAGGTCCGAGCGTGCCTTCCGAAGTCTCGCCCTGAAACCTGCGGCGCCACGGCGCAAAGCCGTGACGCCGCGCGATCTCGTCGACGGCCATGAAGCCGATATTGTGCCGGTTACGTGCGTATTTCGCGCCGGGATTGCCGAGCCCAACAAAGAGTCGCATGACGCGGCGCGCCCCTCAGCCGGCGCGCGATCAGGGATCCCGCGCCAGCTCTTTCGAGAGATTACTTCTTCTTGTCGCCGCCGGCGGGAGCCTTGGCAGCCGCGGCAGGCGCAGCAGCGCCCGCAGCCGGAGCCGCAGCGCCAGCGGCCGGAGCTGCCGCAGCAGCGCCAGGAGCTGCAGCCGCAGCCGCGGCCTTCTGCTCTTCGGCGTAGCCGGACGGCGGCACGATGGTGACGAGGGTCGCGTCCTCGCGGGTCAGCGCCTTCACGCCGGCCGGCAGCTTGACGTCCGACAGATGCAGCGAGTGACCGATTTCGAGCGAGCCGACATCGGCCTCGATGTACTGCGGAATGCTCTCGACGCCGCATTCGAGCTCGATCGCGTGGGCGACGATGTTGACGGTGCCGCCGCGCTTCACGCCCGGGGACGTTTCCGCCTTCACGACGTGCAAGGGCACGCTGATGCGGATGGTGGCGCCTTCGCCGAGCCGCATGAAGTCGACATGGATCGGGAAGTCCTTGACCGGATCGAGGTGATAGTCGCGCGGAATCACGCGGTGCTTCTTGCCCTCGAGATCGATGTCCACCAGCGTGGTCAGGAACCGGCCGGCGAGGATGCGCTGGCGCAGTTCGCGATCTTCGATCGAGATCGTCACCGGGGGCTGGTTGTTGCCATAGATCACTCCGGGCACGCGCCCGGCGCGACGCTCAGCCCGGGCGGCCCCCTTGCCGCTCTTCGGACGTGCGGTCGCCTTCAATTCCTTGACGGTCGTCGCCATGTCGTTAAGTCCTTGTTTTTGCAAAAGTTAAGGGGCCGCAGCGCGGCCCATGGCATAGCTCGCAGCAAGCCTCCAGGGGTGCGGGGGCCACGAACTTGGCGGGCTTTTACCCGGAAGATGCGGAAATGACAAGGAGAATGGGCGGGCGGGAGCGGGTTCTTACCCTCCCCTGGAGGGGGAGGGTCGGCTCACATTGAGCGCAGCGAAATGTGAGACGGGGTGGGGTGATCTCTCCCCACGAGGCACTGTTCAACGCGGAGAGACCGCCACCCCACCCCGCTCGCGCTACGCGCGATCGACCCTCCCCCTCCAGGGGAGGGTAAGAGTACCCTACCCGCCGAGCTTGGCCTCCAGCGCCGCAATGCGCGTTTTCAGCGCTTCGTTCTCCTCGCGCGCCAGGCGCGCCATGTCCTTGACGGCCTCGAACTCCTCGCGCTTGACCAGATCCATGTCGCGCAGGAATTTCTCCGCCTGGGTCCGCATCACCGTATCGAACTCGCGTTTGACGCCCTGGGCGGCCCCGGCGGCGTCGTTCATCAGGCGGCCGATCTCGTCGAAAAACCGGTTGTTGGTCTGGGTCATGGCGGGCCTCCGATAAACTTTGCGCGAACTCTCCGAAACACAATGGCAATCCGAAGGGAGCGGTTCAAGGGCCGCGCGCTGGTATCCTTGTCATGTTCCGGTGTCCTTGCAATCGTACTCAACGTCCCTGCATAAGAAGAATCACGGGGCGTCTGCGGGCGCTCGACCGCCGCGATTTCGCTTGGACATAGAAGGCGCGATGCAGCTTCTTCTGATCGACTTCCCCGCCTTCAAGCCGATCGCGCTCGAGATCGGTCCGTTCGCGATCCGCTGGTATGCGCTGGCCTATATCTGCGGCATCGTGTTCGGCTGGCTCTATGCGCGCTCGCTGCTGAAGAACGACCGGCTGTGGGGCGGCCCGGCGCCGATCTCGCTGCTCCAGATCGACGACTTCATCCTCTGGGTGACGCTCGGCATCATCCTCGGCGGCCGCACCGGCTACGTGCTGTTCTACAACCTGCCCTTCTTCGTCGATCATCCCGCCGCGATCTTCAGGCTATGGGAGGGCGGCATGTCGTTCCACGGCGGCTTCCTCGGCTGCGTCGTCGCGGTGATGGGGTTTGCCTATCGCAACGGCATCTCGATCCTGTCGCTCGGCGACATCACCACCGCCGTCGCCCCGGTCGGGCTGCTGCTCGGGCGGATCGCCAATTTCATCAACGGCGAATTGTGGGGGCGCGCCACCGACGCGAGCCTGCCCTGGGCGATGATCTTCCCCAACGATCCGACGCAACTGCCGCGTCATCCGAGCCAGCTCTACGAAGCCGGCATGGAAGGCGTCCTGCTGTTCACCGTGCTTGCGATCATGATCCGCTCCGGTGCCTTGAAGCGGCCCGGCATGATCCTCGGCGCCTTCATCCTCATCTATGGCCTCACACGCATCGCCGGCGAGCATTTCCGCGAACCCGACGCACAGCTTGGTTTCCTCTGGGGCGGATTAACCATGGGCATGCTGCTGTCGATCCCGATGCTTATCGTCGGCCTCGTACTTATTGTATTGGCAGTCAGGCGCGGTGCGCCGCAGCCCGTCGAGGCCATTCGTTAATTTCGAGAAAGTACGCCGTGACCGACCAGCCGCTACTCGACGAGATCAAGGCGCTGATCAAATCCTCAGGCCCCATGCCGGTCTGGCGCTACATGGAACTGTGCCTGATGCATCCGCGCTATGGCTATTACGTCTCGCGCGATCCGCTCGGGCGTGAGGGCGATTTCACCACCGCGCCCGAGGTCAGCCAGATGTTCGGCGAGCTTCTCGGCCTGTGGACCGCCTCGGTGTGGAAGCAGATGGGCTCGCCGCAATTCTTGCGGCTGATCGAGCTCGGACCGGGCCGCGGCACCATGATGGCGGACGCCCTGCGCGCACTCCGCGTGCTGCCGCCGCTCTACCAGGCGCTCCATGTCCACATGGTCGAGGTCAATCCGGTCCTGCGCGAGCGGCAGGGCGCGACGCTGTCCGCCGTGCGCAACATCTCCTGGCACGACAGCATCGACGACGTGCCGGACGGGCCGAGCATCATCCTCGCCAATGAATATTTCGACGTGCTGCCGATCCACCAGATGGTCCGCCTCGAGAACGGCTGGCACGAGCGCGTGATCGAGCTCGACGGCAACGGCAGGCTTCAGTTCGGCGCGGCGCCGGAGCCGACCCCGCGCTTCGAGGTGCTGCTGCCGCCCTTGGTGCGCGCCGCGCCGGTCGGCGCCGTGTTCGAATGGCGGCCCGACGGCGAGATCATGAAGCTCGCCACCCGCGTCCGCGACCAGGACGGCGCGGCCCTGATCATCGACTACGGCCACTTGCGCAGCGATGCCGGCGACACGTTCCAGGCGATTGCCCGCCACACCTTCGCCGATCCCCTGAAGGCGCCGGGCCAGGCCGACGTCACCGCCCATGTCGACTTCCAGGCGCTGGCGCGCGCGGCCGAGGATGTCGGCGCGCGCGTGCACGGGCCGGTGGCGCAAGGCGACTTCCTCAAGCGCATCGGCATCGATACCAGGGCCGCCGCATTGATGCAGAAGGCCACGCCGGAAGTCGCCACCGACATTTCGATCGCGCTCAAGCGGCTGACGGACACCGGGCGCGGCGGCATGGGCTCGATGTTCAAGGTGCTCGGCATCTCCGAGCCGCGGCTGACGGGCATTGCCGGCCTCAGCGATCTCGAACAGGCCGGAGGCAATTGATGACGCTCACCTCCTCGCTGCTGGCAGCAGTGCCCGGCCTGCGCCACGCCTTCTTCACGCGTGAAGGCGGCGTCTCCGGCGGCATCTATTCCGCGCTGAACGGCGGGCTCGGCTCCAACGACGATCAGGGCCTCGTTGCGGAAAACCGCCGCCGCATGGCCGAGCATGTCGGTGTCGCCGCGGACCGTTTCCTCAGCCTGCACCAGATCCACTCGCCCGACGTGCTGGTTGCCGAGACACCGTGGCCGAGCGGGCCGCGGCCGAAGGGCGATGCGCTGGTGACGAAAACGCCCGGCATTGCGCTCGGCGTCTCCACCGCCGATTGCGGACCGGTGCTGTTCGTCGATCCCCATGCACGCGTGATCGGCGGCGCACATGCCGGCTGGAAAGGCGCGCTCACCGGCGTGCTGGAGGCGACGATTTCGGCGATGGAGGATCTCGGCGCCAGCCGCGGCGGCATCATCGCCGCGATCGGGCCGCTGATCCGGCAGGAAAGCTACGAGGTCGGCAACGAGTTCGTGGCGCGCTTCATCGAGGCCGATGCGGACAATGCAATGTTCTTCATCCCGTCGGTGCGCGAGGGACATGCGATGTTCGATCTCGCCGGCTTCATCCGCCAGCGGCTCGAGGCCGCCGGCATCCTGATGATCGACGATCTCGGTCTCGACACCTATGCCGACGAGCGCTTCTTCAGCTATCGCCGCTCGGTACATCGCAAGGAGCCGGATTACGGCCGCCACGTCCACGCGATTGCGCTCGAAGCGTGAACACAAGGGCAACATCCCGTCATTCCGGGGCGCGCGAAGCGAGAACCCGGAATCCATCGTGCAGCAATATACGGGGAGAAATGGAGTCCGGGCTCGCGCCAGGTGGCGCGCCCCGGAATGACGGCAGCTTGTGTCGCCGCCGCCCTAGACCTTAACCGATTTTAACGATATCGCTGCCCTCCATAATGAGGGACGCGTCATTCATCCTGGGCCGCGCGGGTTCGCGCGTGCTGGCGGTCATGCTGCTGGCGGCTGCGACCGCGCTTGGCGGCTGCGCCGGCGGTGGTGGCAGCGCCGCCAATTCCTATGCGATGGCGCCGAGCACCGGCTCGGGCGCGACGGTCGCCTTCGAATCGATCGACGGCCCGCCGCCGCAGGTGTTCGACCGCATGGTCGGCGTGCTCGACAGCGAATCCAAGCTGCGCAGCCTGTCCGTGGTCTCCCGCGAGGGCTCGGCCGCCTACCGCGTGCGCAGCTACCTCTCCGCCCAGATCGTCCGCGGCAAGACCGTGATCGCCTGGGTCTGGGACGTCTACGACGCCAACCAGCAGCGTGCGCTGCGCCTGTCCGGCGAGGAACCGACCTCGGCCAAGGGCGGTCGCGACGCGTGGGCGGCTGCCGACGATCTGGTGCTGCGGAAGATCGCCCAGGCCGGATTCGGCGGACTTTCCAACATGATCAACGGCACGCCGGATGCGCCGAGCACGGCTCCGGGCCTGCGGGGTCCGGCGGTGGCGAGCGTCGCTCCGGTCCCGCCCGCGCCGGAGATGCCGGCCTCGGCGCTCGGCTATGCCGAGCAATAACCCCCGCTAAACCACGGCCTCAAGTTGCGGCCAAACCGTTGGCCCGACTCAGGATTTTCGAAGGGAAAACGTAGCCTTCCGGGTTGCCATTGCAGCCTCCCGCCTGATATTTCCTCGCCCGTCGTAACCGTGCTTCCAGTGGGATCTGAGATGTTGAACGTCGTATCCAGCAAAGCGCGGGAGGAAGCGTCTATGTCGGCCAAAAACGGCTCCATCAAGCTCGTCGCCGGCAACTCCAATCCGGCCCTCGCGCAGGCGATCGCGCAAGGCCTCGACCTGCCGCTGACCAAGGCGGTGGTGCGGCGCTTCGCCGACATGGAGATCTTCGTCGAGATCCAGGAGAACGTCCGCGGCTCGGATGCCTTCGTCATCCAGTCGACCTCGTTTCCCGCGAACGACCATCTGATGGAGCTCCTGATCATCACCGACGCGCTGCGCCGCTCCTCGGCGCGCCGCATCACCGCGGTGCTGCCCTATTTCGGCTACGCCCGGCAGGACCGCAAATCGGGCTCGCGCACGCCGATCTCGGCCAAGCTCGTCGCCAATCTGATCACGCAGGCCGGTGTCGACCGCGTCATGACCCTCGACCTGCATGCCGGCCAGATCCAGGGCTTCTTCGACATTCCGACCGACAATCTCTACGCCGCGCCGCTGATGGTGCGCGACATCAAGGACAAGTTCGACCTCTCCAAGGTGATGGTGATCTCGCCCGACGTCGGCGGCGTGGCCCGCGCGCGCGGCCTTGCCAAGCGCATCAACACCCCGCTCGCGATCGTCGACAAGCGCCGCGAGCGCCCGGGTGAATCCGAGGTCATGAACGTGATCGGTGACGTCGCCGGCTACACCTGTATCCTCGTCGACGACATCGTCGATTCCGGCGGCACGCTGGTGAATGCGGCCGACGCGCTGATCGCCAAGGGCGCCAAGGACGTCTACGCCTACATCACCCATGGCGTGCTCTCCGGCGGCGCGGCCGCCCGCATCTCCGGCTCCAAGCTGAAGGAGCTGGTGATCACCGACTCGATCCTGCCGACGGAGGCAGTGACCAAGGCGCCGAACATCCGCACGCTGCCGATCGGCAGCCTGATCTCGGACGCGATCGCGCGCACGGCGGCCGAAGAGTCGGTGTCGAGCCTGTTCGACTGATTTTTTCTTTTGCTGGTCTCGTAGGGTGGGCAAAGGCGCGACGCGCCGTGCCCACCCTTTTTCTTTTGCGAGAGAAGGTGGGCACGCTTGCGCTTTGCCCACCCTACGACTGATCTTCTTCGCCTCTCCCCGCTTGCGGAGAGGCGAAGACATCCTACCCCACGATGCCCGCCGCGACCTGGCCGCGCAGACGTTCGAGGCCGAGCAGGGTCTCCGCACAGGCGGCGGCGACCTCGACACCCTTGATGGCAAAGTGCCTACGGAAGAAATCGTAGTGCACCTCGGTCTCGTGGAATTGCTGCGGCGTCAGCACCGCTGAGAACACCGGCACCTCGGTGCGGAGCTGCACGTCCATCAAGGCCTTGATCACGGTGTCGGCGACGAATTCGTGGCGATAGATGCCACCGTCGACGACAAGGCCGGCGGCGACGATCGCGGTGTAGCGACGCGTCTTGGCGAGAACCTGCGCATGCAGCGGGATCTCGAACGAGCCCGGCACCTCGAACACGTCGACATGGGTGAGGTGCCGCGCCGCGGCCTCCCTCATGAAGGCGATACGGGCCTCCGCGACCACGTCGCGGTGCCAGCAGGCCTGCACGAAGGCCACCCGCTGCGGTTTGGCGAAGCGTGGATGCTCGGTCGCGGGTCCTTGCGGAACCGGCGGTTGGTGGATTTCAGTTTCGGCTTGAAGAGCTTCGGCTTGGGGAGCTTCGAATTGGGGATCTTGCAGCATCTGATTCATGGCTTTCCTCGGTTTAAGGACCAGAATCAGGGCACACGGAACGACAAACAGCCGCACCCTGCGATGCGTCTGCCACCGACCGTTCTCTTTCATCCGGACTTTGACCGTCGGCTTCGGAGTTGCACCGAATCTGCTGACCCTTCCCTTCGGGATACCCCTTAGGGAAGGCGCTCGCGGGCTTGGGCCTTTCGGCCCTTACCGCCGGTGGGGACTTTCACCCCGCCCTGAGAACATCGGCCGCTCGGGATGAACGGCCTGGGCGGAAATATGCCGCCGGCGCGCCGGCGCGGCAAGCGTGTTCCGTATGGGCAAATCGCATGGTCCCATGCCGGCGCGGCGGCCCGGGCCTCGCGGGACGGAATTAACGATTGGCGCCCTCCGCCGAATCCGATTCCGGTTTGTTCTCCTCCATCGGGATCCGGGACTTCCGACGTTAAGAATTGTGGCGGAGATGAGCTGTGGACGAACGAGTCCTGGCTTGTGGACGGACTCGGGACCCGGTTGCGCAGATTCCGCAAATCACATCACTTGATCCGCGACAGGCCCGCGCTGATCCGAGGGGATCGCAACAGTGACCCCGAGGGGATCGCAACAGCGACGTTGAGGGAGCGTGCTGGGCCGACCGCGTGCGTATCAAAGACAACAAGAAGGCAAGAGGTCGAGACGGCATGTCCCTGCTCGAAGGCACTATCGATTCCAGAAGCCATCCGCTCGCGGTGGTCGAGGATATCGCTGCCAGCAACAACTGGCCGTTCGAACGCTCCGGCGAAGACGAACTCACGATTGTCTCGAAGGGACAATGGACCGACTACCAGCTCTCCTTCACCTGGATGGGCGAGATCGAGGCGCTGCATCTGGCCTGCGCCTTCGACATGAAGATTCCGCTCGCGCGCCGCGGCGAGGTGCAGCGGCTCGTCGCTGCCGTCAACGAGCAGCTGTGGGTCGGTCATTTCGATTTGTGGACCAACACCGGCATGGTGATGCACCGCCAGGCCCTGGTGCTGCCGGGCGGGCTGACCGCCTCGACCGCGCAATGCGAGGCCATGCTCGCCGGCGCTATCCACGCCTGCGAGCGCTATTTCCCGGCGTTCCAGTTCGTGGTGTGGGCGGGCAAGACCACGACCGAGGCCATGGACGCAGCGATGTTCGATACGGTCGGAGAGGCGTAGGGGATCGCCTCTCTCCAGCGTCGTCCCGGACGAGCGAAGCGAAGATCCGGGACCCATACCGCGTGATGCCCGTTGTGGCACAACGCTTGTTGCCACCATCTTCATCCACTAGAACCGCCTGTGGTTATGGATCCCCGCATTCGCGGGGACGACACCGAGTGTGTGGCACAGCAATGGCGAACAACCCCCTCCAAGACATCACCGGCACCATCCTGCTCGCCGGCGCCGGCAAGATGGGCGGCGCGATGCTGACCGGATGGCTCTCGGGCGGGCTCGACCCGCGCCGCGTCGCCGTGATCGATCCGCATCTCTCGCCCGAGATCACCGCGCTCGCCGCAAGGGGTGTCGCGCTCAATCCCGACGCGACGACGCTCGGCCCCGTCGAGACATTGGTCGTTGCGGTGAAGCCGCAGATGTTCCGCGAGGCCGGCGCACGATTGAAAGCGTTCGTCTCGGACCGGACCTCGGTGGTCTCGATCATGGCGGGAACCACGATCGCCTCGCTCCAGGAGGTCTGCGGCGGCGCCGTCGTGCGCGCGATGCCGAACACGCCGGCCGCGATCGGCCGCGGCATCACCGTAGCCGTCGCGGCCAACAACGTCAGCACCACGCAGCGCGCGGTGGCCGACGCGCTGCTGCGCGCCACCGGCTTGGTCGAATGGGTCGAGGACGAAGGGCTGATGGACGCGGTGACCGCCGTCTCCGGCTCAGGGCCAGCCTATGTGTTCCTGCTCGCCGAAGAGCTGGCACGCGCCGGCGTCGAGGCCGGCCTGCCCGAGGCGCTCGCGACGAAGCTCGCACGCGAGACGGTCGCGGGCTCCGGCGAGCTGCTGCACCGGTCGGAGCTGCCCTCGAGCACGCTGCGCCAGAACGTCACCTCGCCCGGCGGCACCACCGCCGCAGCGCTCGGCGTCCTGATGGGCGAGCCCGGCCTGCGCGATCTCATGATCCGCGCGATCGCAGCGGCGACGCAGAGGTCGAAGGAGCTCGCGAAGTAAAAGGTGCCGTAGGGTGGGCAAAGCGACTTGTCCGCCGTAGCTCGCAGAGCGAAGGCGGAAGCGTGCCCACCGACTTTCGCGGTTCGGTAAAGATGGTGGGCACGGCGCTTTGCGCCTTTGCCCACCCTACGGCACCGTGCCAGCTCCGAGCCGCTTGTTGAACGTCTCGACATTCACAAGCCCGCGCGCGTGGCGGCCTTCGCCGAGCTTGCGCGTGCCCTCGAAAGCCTCGACCTCGAAGCGGATGACGCGGCGCTCGACCGCGACCACCCTTGCGGTGGTCCGCACCGTCGCGCCGACGAGCGCGGCGGCGAGATGGCGTATATCGACCTCGGTGCCGACAGTGACCCAGCCCGGCTGCAGCGCGGCGCGGATCGCATCGCCCGAAGTCATCTCCATCTCCAGGATCATCATCGGCGTCGCATAAACCATGGGCATGCCGGGCACGAAATGCCCGACCGTGCGCTCGGCCGGCACCACCAGCGTGCGCTCGGCGCTCATGCCGATCGTGATGAAATCGCGTGCGTCCATGGTGCTCGCTCGTCATTCCGGGGCGGCGCGTAGCGCCGAACCCGGAATCCAGAAGTTTGCTGCACGAGATTCCGGGTTCGCGCTTCGCGCGCCCCCGGAATGACGCTAACGCGTCACTTCTTCGCTGCCGCCGCGCGTTCCACGAAGGTCTTGCCGCCCTTCATCTTGTGGCGGAGCGGAGCTTCGTTGATCTGGATGACGACGGCATCGGCATCGACGCCGAGATTCTTCACCAGCGCCTGCGTGATGTCGCGCATCATGCCGGCCTTCTGCTCGTCGGTGCGGCCTTCGGCCATGCTGATGGTGATCTCAGGCATTGTTCTCTCCCTTGCGGCCGGACGCCGGCCATTGACGGTCGCCATCAAACAAGACGTGGATGCCCGGGACAAGCCCGGGCATGACGGCCTCCCGGAATGGCTAGCCCCACTTTACGTCATGGCGGGCCAGGACCTCGCGCACTTTCGCGACGAGATCGGCTTCGCTGCACGAGAACTGCGCCGGCCGGCTCTCGCGCCATTCCTGGTTGGACGCGATCGCGGCGGCCGCCTTGGCACCTTCGATCAGGTCCTTGATCTGCAGCTCGCCGCGCGCCTTCTCGTCGGAGCCCTGGATGATCACGCACGGCGAGTTGCGGCGATCGGCATATTTGAGCTGGTTGCCCATGTTCTTGGGGTTGCCGAGATAGAGCTCGGCGCGGATGCCGGCGGTGCGCAAGGACGCCACCATCTTCTGATAGTCGGCGACGCGGTCGCGGTCGAACACGGTGACGACGACGGGACCGAAGTCCGGCTTGGTGTCGAGCTTGCCGAGCAGCGTCAGCGCGGCCTGCAAGCGCGACACGCCGATCGAGAAACCGGTCGCCGGCACCGGCTCGCCGCGGAAGCGCGAGACCAGGCCGTCGTAGCGCCCGCCGCCGCCGACCGAGCCGAAGCGCACCGGGCGGCCCTTCTCGTCCTTGGTCTCGAGCAGCAGTTCGACCTCGTAGACCGGGCCGGTGTAATATTCGAGACCGCGCACGACGGTAGGATCAATGCGAACACGATCACCGTAACCTGATTCACCAACCAAAGCTGAAATCTCGAAGAGCTCCCTAACACCCGCCTGCCCCACTTCAGTATGCGCGGCGAGCATTAGCTTCGCGACGATTTCTTCGTTCGTGCCAGTTTCAGGACAGGTCGCAGCTAAGACACAACCGATGGCTTCATCTGGCAGGCCGGCTCCTTTTGTGAAATCACCACTCTCATCCTTACGACCTTCGCCGAGCAAAGCCCGAACGCCTCCCTCACCCAAGCGATCGAATTTGTCGATTGCACGTAAGACAGTCAACCGGCGACCCGCATTCTCTTGCCCGCCGAGCCCAATGGCTTCCAGCACACCGTCGAGCACCTTTCGGTTGTTCACCTTCACCACATACTGGCCGCGCGCAATGCCGAGCGCCTCCATCGTGTCCGCAGCCATCATGCAGATCTCGGCGTCCGCCGCCGGCGTCGCCGAGCCGACCGTGTCGGCATCGAACTGCATGAACTGGCGGAAGCGGCCGGGGCCGGGCTTCTCGTTGCGGAAGACATAGCCGACGCGGTAGCTGCGGTAGGGCAGGACCAAAGCGTCGGTGCCGTAGCGCTCGCCGACGTAGCGGGCGAGCGGCGCGGTCAAATCGTAGCGCAGGCTGATCCACTGCTCGTCGTCGTCCTGGAACGAGAACACGCCCTCGTTCGGACGGTCCTGGTCGGGCAGGAACTTGCCGAGCGCGTCGGTATATTCCATCGCCGGCGTCTCCACCGGCTCGAAGCCGTAGAGCTCGTAGACGGCGCGGATCTTCTCGACCATCTCGCGCGTCGCCCGGATCGCCGCGGGATCGCGATCCTCGAGCCCGCGCGGCAGACGCGCCTTCAGCTTCTGGGGTTTTTTGGGTTTCTCGGCCATGCGCGGCGTTTACCAGCCGGGGCGCGAGGCGGCAACTGCCCTACGGCAGCTCCATCCGCGCCCGGAGCGCATCCGCGTCCGCCTTCGGCAGCGACTTCAGCGTCGGCTTGATGGTTTCGCCACCGACGATCTTGCCGTTGCGCATGAACATCCAGTCCGAGATGTCGGCTTCGGCGAACGAAACTTTATCGCCGGCGTGCTTGCCCGGCAGGTCGCGGGGCTGGTTGGCAAACAGGCCGGCAAAGGTCCCGTCGGGCTGCTTCTTCACCTCACCGATCCAGATGTGCTCGCCGCCCTTGCGGGTCGAAAAACGCACCTTCAAGGCGTGTCCGGTCTCGGACGGCTTCTGCGCCTCATAGGAGGCCCAGAAGGTCGGCAGCGTGCCGCGGGCCCGCGCGATCGCCGCATTCATCTCGGGATCGCTGGTGCGCACGTCGACGATCGGCGAGCGGTCTTGCGCGACGACCTCGTGCGTCGGGCCGACGGTCAGGATGCCGAAGACGGAGACGCCGGTGATTGCGGTGAGAACGACCCATTTCATGGGTTGGGAGAGTCTAGTTGCCATGATCGCGATGCCCAGGATGCCTTGATGTGTCCTGGCTTTGTCGCGAGATCGTGGCGGGGCGTTCATGGTGTCTGCCCTTCGCCTCTCCCCGCTTGCGGGGAGAGGCCGGAATGCGCGCGGGACGCGCGAATTCCGGGTGAGGGGGACTCTCCACGAGTCCAACTGCCACCGCCCTCGCGGAAACTCCCCCTCACCCCGACCCTCTCCCCCCAAGCGGGGAGAGGGAGACACTCAAAACACCTTGCGGATCCAATTGTGCGGATCGTTGGTGCGGCCGTACTGGATGTCGACGAGCTGCTTGCGCAGGCCCATGGCGACGGGGCCGGCGGCGCCGCCCGAAATCTCGAAATCGCCGCTGACCGAACGCACCTTGCCGATCGGTGAGATCACGGCGGCGGTGCCGCAGGCAAAGGCTTCCTTCAACCTGCCGCTGGCCGCATCCTTGCGCCACTGGTCGAGCGAGTACGGCTCCTCGCGCACGGTCTTGCCGGCATCGCGGGCGAGCGTGATGATGGAATCGCGGGTGATGCCGGGCAGGATGGTGCCGAGCGGCGGCGTCGAGAGCGAGCCGTCGTCGAACACGAAGAAGACGTTCATGCCGCCGAGCTCCTCGATGTAGCGACGCTCGATCGCATCCAGGAAGACGACCTGATCGCAGCCGTGCTGGATGGCTTCGGCCTGGGCGCGCAGGCTCGCGGCGTAATTGCCGCCGCATTTGACGGCTCCGGTGCCGCCGACGGCGGCGCGCGTATAGTTCTCCGACACCCAGATCGAGACCGGCGCGGGTCCGCCCTTGAAATAGGAGCCGACCGGGGAGGCAATGACCGAGAAGATGTACTCCGACGACGGCTTGACGCCGAGGAAGGTCTCGCTCGCGATCATGAAAGGACGCAGGTACAGGCTACCCTCGCCGCCCGGCATCCAGGCGCGGTCGATGCGCACGACCTGCTCGACCGCCTCGATGAAGACGTCCTCCGGCAGCTGCGCCATCGCCATGCGGTCGGCGGAGTCCCTGAAACGCCGCGCATTGGCGTCGGGCCGGAACAGATTCACGCCGCCATCGTCGCGCTTGTAGGCCTTCAGACCCTCGAAGATCTCCTGCGCGTAATGCAGAACGGCCCCGGCCGGATCCATCTGGAAGTTGGCGCGGGCCTCGATCTTCGCCTCGTACCAGCCGCCCTTGGCCTGGTTGTAGCGGACGATCGCCATGTGATCGGTGAAGATCCGCCCGAAGCCGGGGTCCACCAGCTTGGCCACGCGGTCCTTTTCGGGGGTCGGATTGGTTGCGGGCTGGATGTCGAATGTCATGCTCATGTCCTTGGCTCCCGCTGCCGGTAACGGCGCTGTTCTGGCGCCCGCCGGCCCCGTTTGGGGGCCGGCCGGCTTGATTGGTTTCTGGCCGGACCGTCGCCAGCCTTGTTACGGCCGGTTTCCCGTGGCCAGCATGTCGCTGAGGACATGCTTTTGCGGGAGGCGGAAGTCCAGTATGTTTTGCCGAAATGCCGCTCGACAATCGCACGGTAGATCTGATCCGGCCGTCGTCGCCTGTCCGGCTCTTTCCGCCGTCCTGCTTCGATGCCGCCCGCCACGAAACGATCTAAAATTTCGTGCGGATCGATCGTTTTGTAACATTGAACCCAAGATACGTCAATATGCCTGACATAAATTTCGCGAATCCTTCTGAAAGCGCCGCCGAGCCTCGGCCGGCCGCAGGCGATGGAAGCAATTTGCGCTGGGATATCATCGAGCTGCTGTTCTTCGCCTATCGCGATTTCGTCGGCGATCCCGACCAGGAGCTGGAGGCTTTCGGCTTCGGCCGAGCCCATCACCGGGTCATGCACTTCGTCTACCGTTATCCCGGCCTCAAGGTCGCCGATCTGCTCGACGTCCTGCGCATCACCAAACAATCGCTCGGCCGCGTGCTCAAGCAGCTTCTGGACGAGGGCTATATCGTGCAGAAGACCGGTGACAACGACCGCCGCCAGCGCCTGCTCTACGCGACGCCGAAGGGCGAGGCGCTGGTGCAGAAGCTCGCCGGGCTGCAGACCACGCGGATCACCAAGGCGCTCGCCGAGATCGGTCCGCAGGACGCCGAGACGGTCAAGCGCTTCCTGCGCGCGATGATCGATCGGGACGATCCGGACAAGGTGCTCGAGACCATCTTCGCTTCCGTCAATCAAACCACCAAGGAGTGACCGTGCCGCTCGCTGCCACTCTCGCCCGCCCGCCGGCGCGCCCTGCCGACGACGCGCCGCATCTGCTGCTGGTCGACGACGACCGCCGCATCCGCGATCTGCTATCGCGCTTCCTTGCCAGCGAGGGCTACCGCGTCACCACCGCCGCAAGCGCCGGCGATGCACGATCGAAATTGCTGGGTCTGCATTTCGACCTCTTGATCCTCGACGTGATGATGCCCGGCGAGACCGGCTTCGATCTCGCCCGCTTCATCCGCACATCCTCCTCCGTGCCGATCGTGATGCTCACCGCACGCCATGAAGCCGAGGCCCGCATCGAGGGCCTGCAGATCGGCGCCGACGATTACGTGGCAAAACCGTTCGAGCCGCGCGAGCTCGCGCTGCGCATCAACAACATCCTCAAGCGCGCCGCCCCGCCGCCGCAGGCCACGACGATCGAGAAGATCGCCTTCGGTCCCTACATCTACCACCTCGAGCGCGGCGAGCTGCGCCAGGGCGAGGAGGTCATCCACCTCACCGACCGCGAGCGCGAGATGCTGCGCATTCTCTCGGAGACGCCGGGCGAGACCGTGCCGCGCAGCGCGCTGACCGGCAATGGCAGCGTCAACGAGCGCGCCGTCGACGTGCAGATCAACCGCCTCCGGCGCAAGATCGAGACCGATCCCGCCAATCCGCTGTTCCTCCAGGCGGTGCGCGGCATCGGCTACCGGCTGGTGGCCTCGCCATAAATCAAGTGAAGCGCGCCAGATGAGCACGATCGATACCGGCCTGACGCTTCTGAAGAGCGCCGCCGGCCGCGTCTCCGCGGCCAATGGCTGGATGGGCCACGCGTTCAAGGGCTGGATGCCGACCGGCCTCTACGCCCGCGCGCTCCTCATCATGATCGTGCCGATGGTGGTGCTGCAATCGGTGGTCGCCTTCGTGTTCATGGAGCGGCACTGGAACACGGTGACGCGCCGCCTGTCGGCCGCGGTGGTGCAGGATATCGCCGCACTGATCGACGTCTACAAGGGCTATCCGCAGGACAAGGACCGTGACCAGATCCGCCGCATCGCGCAGCAGCGCCTCGGCCTCGTCGTCGATTTCCTGCCCGCCGGCGACATGCCGCCGCCGGGACCGAAGCCGTTCTTCTCGCTGCTCGACCAGACCCTGTCGGTGCAGCTCGGCCGCCAGATCGGGCGCTCGTTCTGGATCGACACGGTCGGCCGCTCCAACCTAGTCGAGATCCGCATCCAGCTCGACGATGCCGTGATGCGCGTGTTCGCGCAGCGCAGCGCCGCCTATGCCTCGAACTCGGAGATCTTCCTGTTCTGGATGGTCGGCACCTCCTCGATCCTGTTGATCGTCGCGGTGCTGTTCCTGCGCAACCAGATCAGGCCGATCCTGCGCCTTGCCGACGCCGCCGAAAGTTTCGGCAAGGGCCGCGAGGCGCCGAACTTCAGACCGCGCGGCGCCCGCGAGGTGCGGCGCGCGGCGGTCGCCTTCCTCGAGATGAAATCGCGCATCGAGCGCACGATGGAGCAGCGCACCGCGATGCTCGCCGGCGTCAGCCACGACCTGCGCACCATCCTGACCCGCTTCAAGCTCGAGCTGGCGCTGATCGGCGACAGCCCCGAGCTCGAGGGGATGCGCAAGGACGTCGACGAGATGTCGATGATGCTGGAGGATTACCTCGCCTTTGCGCGCGGCGATTCCGGCGAGCAGTCGCAGCCGACCGACATGGCGCAGGCGCTCGAGGAGCTGCGCGGCGACGCCGAGCGCCACGGCCATACCGCGACCGTCGCCTTCCACGGCCTGCCCGTCGTGACGGTGAAGCCGGCCTCGTTCAAGCGCTGCCTCGCCAACCTCGTCACCAACGCGGCGCGCTACGGCAAGAGCATCGCCATCACCGGCCAGCGCGATCACCGTTATTTGACCGTCACGATCGACGACGACGGGCCCGGCATTCCGACGCATTTGCGCGAAGAAGTGTTCAAGCCGTTCCTGCGGCTGGACAACGCCCGCAACCAGGACGAGGGCGGCACCGGCCTTGGCCTCGCCATCGCCCGCGACATCGCCCGCTCCCACGGCGGCGACATCACGCTGGGCGACAGCCCGATGGGGGGATTGCGGGCGAGCGTGAGGATTCCGGTGTAACTGTCTTACCTCGCCCCGATTGCGGGGAGAGGGAGCGCACCGACTTCCGAGCGACTATCTCACCCTACTTCGGCAGCAGCGCCTTCAGCTTGTCCATGTCGCGCACGTTCATCTTGAAGCCACCGGGCATCACGATGTCGCCGGGCTTCTGGTCCGGCTTGCAGGCCCCGAGCCATTTGGCTTGCAGCGTCATGGTCGTATCGCGCCCCGCGGTGCCGGCGACGCCGCCTTGCGCGTGCGAGGAGGTCTTCACCGTGTAGGCCGAGTTGAAATCGCCCGTGATCTCGGCATGCGACGTCGTGTTCACGCCGGCAACGCTGCACTCGGAATCGCTGACATAGCCGGTCGCGGTCTTCTTGATGTCCTGCTTGGTGCAGATCTGCTTGGCCATCGGGGAGACGTTGTTGTTCATCTCCTTGTCGACGGTCTCGTCGGTGCAGTGCTGCATGGTCATCTCGGGCATGGGTGAGCCTGATGTGACCAGCTTCATTTCCCAAAGACCCGCCTTGCGCACCGGCAGATCATCGGCGCTGGCGCTGCCCGCCGACATCACGAGGCAAAGCGTCGAGCCGAGCAAAGCAAGTTTGCGCGTCATGCGAGAGGCTCCCGGCTGAGAGAGTGCGGCGCTACAATAGCGCCTTAGTAGAGCGTGCGGATCGGCTGCTCGGCGGCGCCATAGGGCACCCAACGGCAGGAGAATGAGATATAACCGCCTTCATAGGCCTGCACGCCGAGGAATTTGACCACTTTGCCGTAACGCGCGCAGTGATCGACCGCGACCTGACGTGCATCGACCTGGGTGGCCATCGAATAGGCGATGATGCCGCCGGTGTCATTGCCCTTGAACGGCGGCACATAGTCGGCACGCGCCGACTGGCTCGCCGTCATACCCGAGGCAACCAGGCTGGCGAGAAGACCCGCGGCCGCAATGATTCGCATTCCCGTCACTCCAATTGGCTGGCCGCCAGTCTACGGTGCCGGGATGGAAGTGGAAAGAACCGAAGCCGTGCCGACCGCATCGTTGGGGTCAAGTCCTGGCGAAGTGTTGCCGCGCTGCACTTGACCTCCCCTGCCCTTCGCGGCACCGTCCGACCTTGGCAAGACCTTAGCTGTCCGGATTATCCATGCGCGCCCCCTCCCTGAAATCGCTCCGCTTTGCCGCCATGCTCGGCCTTTTGTTCGGGGCGGTGTCGCTCGGCGAGGCCAGGGCCGCCAACCCGCTGGAGATGAATTTCTGGCTGAGCGGACCGCGCTATGACGGCGCCGTCGCCGGTTGCGACAAGGCGCTGCCGACGATCGCGACCCAGTTCTGGGAAAAGGAAAGCACGTTCTGGAATTCCTCGTTGAAGATCACCGGCTTTGCCGCCGTTCACGAGACCGCGTTCCGGCCCTGGCAGTCCGACAACATTCCGCGCCGCTATTGCACCGCTGACGCCATGCTCACCGACGGCAAGGTGCGCAAAGTGCACTTCTCGCTCATCGAGGATGGCGGGTTCGCCGCCTACGGCAACGGCGTCGAATGGTGTGTGGTCGGGCTCGACCGCAACTGGGCCTACAATCCGGCCTGCCGCGCCGCCCGGCCTTAAGTCCGAGCCGCCCTGCTTCGGGGCCCGTCAGCGGCCAAACGGCGGCCGCCGGAATTTTGTTCTTGAAATGTTCTTATCGCCTGCTAGGCTTTCTTTCACAGTCTAGTTGAGGGGCGTTGCCATGTTTCATTCCAGATTGCATTCCTTCTCTCGCCTGGTGATCTCGCTGGCCCTTTCCCTGATCCTTGCGGCTAGCCTGGCCTCGTTCGCCGGTGACGCCAGGGCCCAGGACAAGCGGCAGAACGCCCCTGGCGAGTTCGATTTCTATGTGCTGTCGCTGTCATGGTCGCCCTCGTTCTGCGAGGAGGCGGCCGAGCGTGGCGGCCGCTCCCAGCTCCAGTGCAGCGGACGGCCCTACGCCTTCGTGGTGCATGGGCTGTGGCCGCAATACGAGAACGGCTTCCCGGAATATTGCCAGCGGCCCGCGCCGCGGCTGAACCGCAGCATCGTCTCCTCGATGCTCGATCTGATGCCGGCGCCGGGGCTGATCTTCAACGAATGGGACAAGCACGGCACCTGCTCGGGCCTCGCCGATCGCAGCTATTTCGAGACGATCCGCAAAGCGCGCGCCGCGATCAAGATTCCGGCCGAATATCTCGATTTGTCGCAGTCCAGGACCGTGGCGCCGGCGGAGGTCGAGGAGGCCTTCATCAAGGCCAATCCGGGGCTGAGCAATGCCGCCGTCTCGGTCACCTGCAACCGCACCCGGCTCTCCGAGGTCCGCATCTGCCTCAGCAAGGACCTGCAATTCCGCGCCTGCGAGGAAACCGATCGCCGCGCCTGCCGGCGCGATCAGGTGACGATGCCGCCGATCAGGGGTGGGTAGGATCGGTTCGCCGTCATTCCGGGGCGCGCGGAGCGCGAACCCGGAATCCATCTCTCGGCGTTACCGGTAGCAAAATGGATTCCGGGTTCGGTGCTGGCGCACCGCCCCGGAATGACGGCCGTTACTTTCGGCGCGCGATGTCGTAACTCTCCGCCATGAACTACCGCCACGCCTTCCACGCCGGCAACTTCGCCGATGTCATCAAGCACATCGTGCTGGCCCGCATCATCACCTATCTGCAGGACAAGCCGGGGCCGTTCCGCGTCATCGATACCCACGCCGGAGCCGGCCTCTACGATCTCGACAGCGACGAGGCGCGCCGGAGCGGCGAATGGCTGACCGGCATCGCGCGGCTGATGCAGGCCCGCCTCTCGAACGAGAGCGCGGCGCTGACCAAGCCCTATCTCGACATCGTCCGCGCCTTCAATCCGCAGGGGGAGCTCAAGGCCTATCCGGGCTCGCCGCTGATCGCGCGCGGCCTGCTCCGGCCGCAGGACCGGCTCGTCGCCTGCGAGCTCGAGCCGAAGGCGCGGAAAGCGCTGATCGGCGTGCTGCGCCGCGACGAACAGGCCCGCGTGGTCGACCTCGACGGCTGGGTGGCGCTGCCGGCCTTCGTGCCGCCAAAGGAGCGGCGCGGCCTCGTGCTGATCGATCCGCCGTTCGAGGCCAAGGACGAGTTCGAGCGGCTGGGCGAAGCCTTCGCCACCGCCTTCGCGAAATGGCCGACCGGTATCTATGTCATCTGGTATCCGGCCAAGAACCGGCGCGCCACCGACACGCTGGCGCAAACGGTCGCGCGGCTCGCAGCTGCAGCAAAACCACCGGGAAAATGCCTGCGCCTCGAATTCAGCGTCGCACCCCAGCTCGATGGCGGGGCGCTGGCCTCCGCCGGGCTGCTGATCGTCAATCCGCCCTACACGCTGCAGGGCGAGCTGAAGACCATCCTGCCCGAGCTGGAAATGCCGCTCGGCCAGGGCGGCGCTGCCAGATTCCGATTGGAGGTACCCAAGTCTTAAAGCAAGCCGTAACACTCCGGCATTCTTGGGAAAAATATGCAGGAGCGGTAGTCAATCCGCAGAGAACCGTATTATGCTGTTTCTGTGACTGGCTTTACGTTCCGCTTCCGCGAATGGTTGCGGCGGAGTGAAGGCCTAAGAAAGATCCGGCCGGACCGTTAGGTCCGCCCAAGGATGGCCAGCTCTCCCGGGCTTCGTAATGCCCGGTCATGTCGCGACGTGAGTCTGCGTCGCGGCGGAGGAGCAATGAGGGGGAGTTTCCCGATGGCCATGACGGGAACGGTCAAGTTTTTCAACGGTGAACGCGGCTACGGTTTCATCAAGCCTGACGACGGCGGCCGCGACGTCTTCGTGCACATTACTGCTGTGGAGCGGGCCGGACTTAAGGACCTTGCGGAAGGACAGCGCATTACTTTCGAAGTCGAACCGGACAAGAAGGGGAAGGGGCCGAAGGCGGTCAACCTGGTCATCCTCTCCTAGCGGGCCTGACGCAAGACACGCGGCGCAATATTTCGCCGCAAGACTCGGCGCCAGTACTTGGCGAAGTACTTGGCGATAGGAGTCCTTGGCAAAGAAATACTTGGCGCAAAGAAATACTCGGCGCGAAAAAATCCCGGCCGCGAGCGGCCGGGAAGGTGTTGTCCGGTATTTTCTTCTTCAGCTGTCAGAAGCGATAGTTCACGCCGGCGCGAACAACGCTGGCGCTGTAGCCGTTTGACACCCCGGTAATTGCGAACTGACTCGTCGACAGATCGATGTAGAGATATTCGAGCTTGGCGCTCCAGTTCGGAGCGAGGCCGACTTCCGCGCCGCCGCCAATGGTCCAGCCGGCGGTGGTATGCGATTCCGCCCAGCCGAAGGTCTGTCCACGCAGCTCGCCGAACGCAAGGCCCGCGGTGCCGTAGAACAGCACGTTGTTGAAGGCATAGCCGGCGCGGCCGCGCAGGGTGCCGAACCACGGATTGGAGAACTTCCACGGTGCGAAAGTATCGTCGGCACCGCTGACCTGGATATCGCCCTCGACGCCGAACACCCAAGGGCCGTTCTGGAAATTGTAGCCGGCCTGCACGCCGCCGACGAAGCCCGACGGCTTCGAGGGATTGTTGTCGACCGAGCCCCATTCGTAGCCGATGTTGCCGCCGAGATAGGGACCCGCCCAGCTATAGGCATTGAGCGGCTGGTTGACGGTATAGGGGGCGCGCTGCCCGTAATTGAGATCGGCGGCCTTTGCCGAAGCTGTCCAGCCGGCTGCAACCAACGCGGCCGCGCCCACAACGAGCCTCTTCATCACACACTCCAACGCAACTGCCGTCGCCACTGCGGCGCCTGCGCCGCCGCGCGAGGCACAACCGCATGGTTACGGAACCACCACTTTTTCGCGTAAGATTTATCGAGAGTTTTAGCTTAAAGGGCTGTTAAGCCGGGTTACCGCGCTGTTAACAGACTTAAGGAAGCGTTACCGGAACTGCGCCGCCGTCCTGTGCGTGCCGCACGGCCGGAACTTCAAATCGGCTCCCCGAGCGCCTAAATTCGCCCCATGGTTCACGATTCCACCGACAATCCGGACGAACGCGCGCGCAAATTGCCGCGGGCCGCCGCGAGCGACGTGCCCCCCGAGACGTTGATAGCGCCGGACGTCGATCCCGCCGCCCCGGGCGGCGAGGACGAGGATGATTCGCGGCTGCCCGATATCCTGGAGGAGAGCGGCGCGGTCGGCGAGGAGCCGCTGGCGACCGGCCACGAGGCGATCGAGCGCGCCGTCCGCCTCGCCCCGACCTCGCCCGGCGTCTATCGCATGCTCAACGCGAATGCCGACGTGCTCTATGTCGGCAAGGCCAAGAACGTCAAAAAGCGCCTGTCGAACTATGCGCGCCAGAGCGCGCCGCAGCCGGCGCGCATCCTGCGCATGATCGCCGCCACCGTGACGGTGGAGATCGTCTCGACCAACACCGAGACCGAAGCGCTGCTGCTGGAAGCCAACCTCATCAAGCAGCTGCGGCCGCGTTTCAACGTGCAGCTGCGCGACGACAAGTCGTTTCCCTACATCCTGATCACCGGCGACCATTGGGCGCCGCAGATCCTGAAACATCGCGGCGCGCAGAGCCGGCCCGGGCGCTATTTCGGCCCGTTCGCCTCGGCCGGCGCGGTCAACCGCACCATCACGGCGCTGCAGCGCGCGTTCCTGATCCGCTCCTGCACCGATTCCTTCTTCGAGAGCCGGACCCGGCCCTGCCTGCTCTACCAGATCCGCCGCTGCGCCGGCCCCTGCACCCGCGAGATCGACTTCGGCGGCTATACGACGCTGGTGCGCGAGGCGAGCGACTTCCTGTCCGGCAAGAGCCACGCGGTGAAGCAGGAGCTCGCCGGCGAGATGGAGAAGGCGGCGGGTGAGCTCGAGTTCGAGCGCGCGGCGCTCTACCGCGACCGTCTCGCCGCGCTCTCGGCGATCCAGTCGCAGCAGGGCATCAATCCGCGCACGGTCGAGGAAGCCGACGTGTTCGCCATCCACCAGGAGGGCGGGTTCTCCTGCGTCGAGGTGTTCTTCTTCCGCACCGGCCAGAACTGGGGCAACCGCGCCTATTTCCCGCGCGCGGAGAAATCGTTCACCCCGGAAGAGGTGCTCGGCTCCTTCCTCGCGCAGTTCTACGACGACAAGCCGCCGCCCAGGAACATCCTGCTCTCGCACGAGATCGAGGAGAGCGAGCTGCTCGCCAATGCGCTGGCGATCAAGGCCGGCCATAAGGTCGAGGTCACCGCTCCCAAGCGCGGCGAGAAGAAGGAGCTGGTCATCCACGCCCTGACCAATGCGCGCGAGGCGCTTGGCCGCAAGCTCGCCGACACCGCCACGCAAAGCCGGCTGCTGGAGGCCATGGCCGCGACGCTGAGCCTGCCGCATCCGCCCAAGCGCATCGAGGTCTACGACAACAGCCATATCCAGGGCACCAATGCGGTCGGCGCCATGATCGTCGCCGGCCCCGACGGCTTCGTGAAGAACCAATACCGCAAGTTCAACATCAAGTCGGAAGGGATCACGCCCGGCGACGACTTCGCCATGATGCGCGAGGTCCTCGAGCGGCGCTTCAAGCGCCTGATCAATCCGCCCGAGGACGCCGGCACCAAGGCCAAGGACGACGATTTTCCGCAATGGCCCGACCTTGTCATCATCGACGGCGGCCGCGGCCAGCTCAACGCCGTCCGCGAGATCTTCACCAATCTCGGCCTGAACCAGGTGTCGCTGATGTCGGTGGCCAAGGGGCCGGACCGGGATGCCGGGCGCGAGACTCTGTTCATGCCGGAGCGCGAGGCCATCAAGCTGGAGCCGCGCGACCCCGTGCTCTATTTCATCCAGCGTCTGCGCGACGAGGCCCACCGCTTCGTCATCGGCTCGCACCGCAAGCTGCGCAAGAAGGACATCCGCGAGGCCGGTTTGCAGGAGATTCCGGGCATCGGCCCGTCCCGCAAGCGTGCCTTGCTACATCATTTCGGGACCTTGAAGGAGATCGAACGCGCTTCGATCGCCGATCTCGGCAAGGTTCCAGGGGTGAGCGCCGAGAGCGCCCGCAGGATTTTCGACTATTTCCATCCCCAGCCGGGATGAACTAAAGGGGACGCGGTCATATGGTCGTCGCATCCCGCACCCATCTGGGAAGCGGAACGGTTGACCTTCAGGCCCGAGCGGTATTGGTAGGACGGATGAACATCGCCACGACACGAGGGACGACCAGGCGCGCGATGTCCCTCCCGAACATCCTGACCTATGGCCGGATCGCCGCGATTCCGGTCGTGGTCGGATGCATTTACGCGCAGTCCATCCTGGATCAGCCGCTGTGGCTGCGCTGGGTCGCGGTCGCCATTTTCATCGCGGCCGCGGTCACCGATTACCTCGACGGCTATTATGCGCGAATCTGGAATCAGCAATCGGCCTTCGGCCGGATGCTTGATCCGATCGCCGACAAGCTGCTGGTCGCCTCCTGCCTTTTGATGCTGGCCGCCGACGGCATCATCCATGGCTGGTCGCTGTGGGCCGCCATCGTGATCCTGTGCCGCGAGATCCTGGTCTCGGGCCTGCGCGAGTATCTGGCCGCGCTCCGCGTCAGCGTGCCCGTGACCAAGCTTGCGAAGTGGAAGACCACGGTCCAGCTCGTCGCGATCGGCTTCCTGCTCGCGGGACCTGCCGGCGACGAGGTGGTGCCCGTGGTCTCGATGATCGGCCTCGCGCTGCTGTGGGCCTCGGCGATCGTGACCATCTACACCGGCTACGATTACTTCCGCGCCGGCATCCATCACCTCATCAAGGAGGACGAGGGATGAAGGTGAAGTATTTTGCCTGGGTGCGCGAGCGCGTCGGCAAGGCGGAGGAGACCATCGAGCCGCCGGCGACCGTGCGCACCGTCGAGGAGCTGATCGCCTGGCTGTCCGGCCAAAGCGAGGCCTATGCCTACGCATTCGAGAAGCCGAAGGTGATCCGCGCCGCCATCGACCACGCCCACGTCAAATCGGACGCCGCGATCGCCGGCGCCCGCGAGATCGCGTTCTTCCCGCCGATGACCGGCGGCTAGGCCATGACCACCCCTGTCGCCACCTGCCCCGTCACGATCCGGATTCAGGAAGACGATTTCGACATCGCCCGCGAGATCGCGGTCCTGACCCAGAGCCGGACCGATATCGGTGCGGTCGTGAGCTTCTCCGGCATCTGCCGCGCCGACGACGACAGCGCGAAGGTCGCGGCGCTGACGCTCGAGCATTATCCCGGCATGGCCGAGGAGGAGATCAGGCGTCACGCCGACGAGGCCGTTTCGCGCTGGCCGCTCAACGGCGTCACGGTGATCCACCGTGTCGGCCGCTTCATGCCGGGCCAGAACATCGTGCTGGTGCTGACCGCCTCGCAGCATCGCCAGGCCGCGTTCCAGGCGGCCGAGTTCCTGATGGATTACCTCAAGACCAACGCGCCGTTCTGGAAGAAGGAAGAGAGCGCCACCGGCACCGGCTGGGTCGAAGCCCAGACCCGTGACGACGAAGCCGCCGCACGCTGGACCAAATCCTGATGGCAAGAGCAACCAAGAAGACTGCGCGCAGCCGCGCCGCGCCAAAGCTCGCGAAAGTCGGACGCGGCGAGCTCCTCACGCTGCTCGATTTCGTCCGCTATGCGGTGAGCCGCTTCAATGAAGCCAAGCTCGCTTTTGCCCACGGCACGACCGATCCGGTCGCCGAAGCCGCCTTTCTGGTCTGCGAGGCGCTGCATCTGCATCCCGAACAGCTCGAGAGCTTCGCCAACGCGCGCGTCACGACCGCGGAAGGCAAGACCGTCCTCGATCTGATCCACCAACGCGTGACCACGCGCAAACCGGCCGCCTATCTCGTCAACAAGATCTACATGCGCGGCCTGCCCTTCTATGTCGACGAGCGCGTCATTGTTCCGCGCTCCTTCATCGGCGAGCTCCTGGATTCGCATTTCGGCGGCGACGGCGAGGCCGGCTCGCTGATCGACGATCCCACCGCCGTCGGGCGCGTGCTCGATCTCTGCACGGGGTCGGGGTGCCTCGCCATCCTCGCCGCGCATCATTTCCCGAATGCCATTGTTGATGCCGTCGACATCTCCAAGGGCGCGCTCGAAGTCGCCGCACGGAACGTCGGCGAGTTCGGGCTGGAGGACCGCATCAGCCTGTATCGCGGCGACCTGTTCGCCCCGCTCGGCGACAACAGATACGATCTGATCATCACCAACCCACCTTACGTCGATGCCGAAGGCATGGCCGCGCTGCCGCCGGAATGCCGGGCCGAGCCCAAGCTCGCCTTCGATGGCGGCGCCGACGGCCTCGATGTGGTGCGCCGCATCCTGCGCGAGGCGCCGGATCACCTGACGCCGGACGGCGGGCTGATCTGCGAGATCGGCCGCGGCCGGGACTTGGTCGACGAGGCCTTTCCGGACCTGCCGCTGCTCTGGCTCGACACCGAGGAGTCCGAAGGCGAGGTGTTCTGGATCGCGGCCGCCGATCTCGGCTGATTCATCAGGACGGACCGAGCTCCGTCGGAACAAGTCAAATTCGGCCACGTTCATCCTCCGAACGAATTTTCTCGCTCCCGGAGGATCTCCAGATGCTCGCGCCATCGGGCGAATTGCTGCGCGCCGGCATGGCGCTGAAGCTCAATCACGTCAAACGCGCCGCGCGATCCTATCTGCGCGACCAGACCAGCCAGGCCACCGGCAAGGTAACGTCTTACGCCGTGGCCGGCGGGCTGTTCGCGGCCGCGGGCCTGTTCGTCGTGGCGACATTTTTCGTCGGCCTGATCGCCCTGTACCGCTGGGTCGCCATCAGCTACGGGCAGTTCTGGGGTTTCGGTGTCGTCGCGGGCGTGCTGCTGGTGCTGGCGGCGGTCTGCACCGGGGTGGCGATGGCGCAGATGAGGCGCAAAGCCAAGCCGATCGTGCCACTTGCCAGCCGGTTGCGGGTTGCCATTGCGACCCCGCGGATTCCCCGCGGAACGGTCAAGGAGGCTGTCAAGGAGGTCGCGACCACGATTCCCCTTGCGCCGCTGGCGCCGGGCGAGCGCCGCCAGGGCGCAAGAGCCTGGCCGGTTCGCACTAACCGATCCGTGCAGCTTGGCCTGATGCTCGCGGCGATCGGACTGGCGGGGTATACGGCGGCGCGCCGCAGGCGCCACGGTCATCGATTGGACGCTTGATGTTGGTGCGGCGCTCCGAACAGATCGACTCCTGGCTGCTGGTGGCGGCGACAGCCGTGTTCGTACTGACGGCGGAGCGCTACTTTCAGGACTCTGGCCTGGCCGGGTCGGGGCCTCCGCAAGACCACCGCAAAGGCGAGGCGAATTCACCGGAAACACACCCGGCGCGCGCCGCCGTGCAGCCCGGCCGCGGCCGCCATGCCAAGAGCCCGTTCTCGATCCCGTGGGCCGGCTGGAAGGATATCTTCTGGCGGACCTATCAGCGCATCGACGAGGACCGCCTGCTCGCGACCGCGGGCGGTGTCGTGTTCTTCGGGCTGCTCGCGATCTTTCCGGCGGTCACGGCGCTGGTCTCCTCTTACGGCCTGTTCGCTGATCCCGCGACGATCAGCGCCAATCTGCAGACGCTGGCGACCATGCTGCCCGAGGGCTCGTTCCAGATCGTCGAGGACCAGGTGGCGCGCGTGGTCTCGAACGGCAATACCACGCTGGGTGCCGCCTTCCTGTTCGGCCTCCTGCTGGCGATCTGGAGCGCCAATGCCGGGGTCAAGGCGATCTTCGATGCCCTCAACGTGGCCTATGAGGAGCGTGAGAAGCGCAGCTTCATCAAGCTCAACATGGTGTCGCTCGCCTTCACAATCGGCGGCATCGTGGCCCTATTGGTGATGGTAGGGGTTGTCGTCGCCTTCCCGCTGGCACTCAATCACATCGGCATGTCGCCCGAAAGCAAGCTGATCGTGGCACTGGCACGATGGCCGCTCATGTTCCTCATCCTGCTGGTGGCGCTCGCGATCCTCTACCGCTTCGCGCCCAGTCGCGATGCACCGCGCTGGCAATGGCTGAGCCTCGGCGCTGTGACGGCCGCCCTCCTCTGGATCGCCGGTTCGGCGCTGCTGTCCTGGTATCTCTCTGAGTTCGCCAATTACAACGCGACCTACGGCTCTCTTGGCGCCGCGATCGGCCTGATGACGTGGATGTGGATGTCGGCGATCGTCATCATGTTCGGCGCCGAGCTGAATTCGGAGATCGAGCGGCAGACGCTGAAGGACACGACCGAGGGGCAGCCCAAGCCGCTCGGCACCCGCGATGCGGTCTCGGCCGACACCGTCGGCGCCGCCGCGCCATTTTAGCCCATGACTTAGCCCATGACGACGATCGGGCCGGAGCTCATCCGGCCCGATCGAACGGCATCTCAGCGCTTGGTGATGACGGCTTCCAGATATTCGCTGTGCACGACGATGGTGCCGTCATCGGCATGGTTGAACTCGCCGAGCAGCGCCAGGAGATCTCGTCTCAGCGCGGCCTGCCCGCTCTCGTCGAGCGCGGCAAACGCCTTCAGCGTCGGCCCGTAGAAGGTCTTGAAGACATCGAGCCAGTGCTCGGGCGAGCGATAGCGGAACACGAACATGCGCGGCTCAGCCGTTATATCCGAGGCCTGGCTTGCGAACATCTCCTCGAGCCGTGCCGGCGTACCCCACAGCGCCGGCGACTTCACGCCGGCTGGCGGCGGCAGATGCTTGCCGATGGTCTTGAACAGCTGGCCGATGAAACCCTGCGGGGTCCAGTTGGCGAGCCCGATCTTGCCGCCGGATTTGCAGACGCGTGCAAGCTCGGAGGCCGCCTTTTCCTGGTCCGGTGTGAACATCACGCCGAAGGTCGAGAGCACGACGTCGTAACTCGCGTCCGCAAAAGGCAGCGCTTCGGCGTCAGCCTCGCGAAATTCGACCGTCAGATGGTCCGCCGCCGCACGTTCCTGGCCGCGCTTGAGCAGCGCCGGCACATAGTCGGTGGATGTGACGTCACACCAGCGCCGCGCCGCAGCCAACGTCGCGTTGCCGTTGCCGGCGGCGACGTCCAGCACCTTGCTGCCGGCGCGCAAGTCCAAGGCTTCACAGAGTTGCTCGCCGACGATCTGCAGTGTGGTGCCGACGACGGCATAGTCGCCCGAAGACCAGGCGCCATGCTGGCGCTGCTTGATGGCGGCAAGATCGGGCTGAGTGGGAGCCTGGTTGAGCGCGGCGGATGTCGACATGGCAATTCTCCGGGGTTGAAAACGCCGGGACGATAGGGCGCATGCGGCGCGCTGGCCTTGAGAGCGGCATTATTTTACGCTGAGAGGACCTTGATTTCCGAGCCCGAACCGAGGTTGGCGTGGCGTTTCATTTCGAGAATTTCGTGCTCGATGCCGGGCGGCGCGAATTGCGTCGCGCGAAGACGCTGATAGCGCTCGAGCCCCAGGTGTTCGATCTTCTGCTCTATCTCCTTCGCAACCGCGAACGCGTGGTGACGCGGGACGATCTGCTCGACGCGGTCTGGAACGGCCGCGTCGTCTCGGAATCGACGCTCACCAGCCGGATCAACGCCGCGCGGCGCGCCATCGACGACAATGGTGAGGAGCAGCGGCTGATCCGCACCATCGCGCGCAAGGGCGTCCGGTTTGTCGGCGAAGTCACCGAACTCTCCGAGGCGGCGACGCCGGCAGCGACGAGCCGGCCGGCAGCCGCGACACCGGCAGGCTTGCCGCTGCCCGACCGGCCTGCCATCGCGGTCCTGCCATTCATCAATATGAGCGGCGAGGCCGAGCAGGACTATTTCTCCGACGGCATCAGCGAGGACATCATCACCGCGCTATCGAAGCTGCGCTGGTTCTTCGTGATCGCGCGTAACTCCTCATTCATCTACAAGGGCCGCGCGGTTCATCTGCGTGAGGTCGCCCAAGAACTCGGTGTTCGCTACGTCGTCGAAGGCAGCGTCCGCAAGGAAGGTGACCGCGTCCGCATCAGCGCGCAGCTCAACGATGTCGCCACCGGCAGTCATCTCTGGGCCGAACGCTACGATCGCGAGCTTGCCGACGTCTTTGCCGTGCAGGACGAGATCACCGAAGCTATCGTCGCGGCGATCGAGCCGCAGCTCTATGCAGCGGAAAGCTTTCGCGCCCAACGCAAGCCGCCGGACAGCATGGATGCCTGGGATCTCGTGATGCGCGCGCTGTCGCATTACTGGCGTGTGACACGGCAGGATCACGTCGTCGCGCAGGCCCTGCTCGAAAAAGCCATCGCGCTCGACCCGAACTATGGCAAGGCGCTCGGGCTGCTCGGGACGAGCTACATGTTCACGGCGCATATGGGCTGGATGGACATGGACAGCGCAATCACCGGTGCCGAACGTGCCGCACGGGCCGCCATCCGTGCCGACAGCGAGGATGCCTGGGCGCACAACGCGCTCGGCCACGTCAATTTGTTTGCACGCCGGTTCCAGGATGCTCTGGCCGAATTCGAGACTGCACTGCGGCTCAATCCGAATTTCGCCCTGGCGCAGGGTTATTATGGTTTGGCGCTCGGCTATTGCGGCCGCTGGCGGGATGCCGACGAGGCCGCGCGGCGGGCGATCCGCCTCAGCCCGCGCGATCCCTATGCCCCCGTCTATTACGGTATAGCCGCCTATGCCCGCTTCCTCGGCGGCGATGACGCTGAGGCGATCCGCCTCGCTCAGGAGGCCCTGCGCCAGCGCAGCGATTTCGTCGGCGCGCATCGGGTGCTGACGGCGGCGGCCGGCATGGCCGGGCAGAGGGATCTCGCCCACGCGGCGCTGAAGGAACTCCGCCGTGCCCAGCCGAACATCTCGCTCGCTTGGCTCGCCGAGTTCATGCCGGTCAAGCTTGCCAGCGACCGCGAACGCTACCTCGAAGGCTTTCGCCGGGCCGGATTGACTTGAGCCTCGGCGGGGCCGCTATCCCCTCGAATCAACAATGGTGTTAAGCTCATGCTGCTTTGGGGGCACGAGGCAGGACGGAATCGCATCGCGACCCGTGTTTTCCCGGGTGAGGCAGTCAGCTCTTGAGGCGTAACGCGCGGCATGATTCGCATTTCGACGATCTTCATCGCCATCTGCATGGTTCTGGTCGCAGCCTCGCTCGGGCTTGCGCTCTACGCCGTCGCCGGCATCAGCGGGACCGAGTCCGCGATCGTGGCGCTCACCGCGCTGACCTTCCTGATCCTCTACAACGCCGTGTCGATGCGGCTGCGTGACCGCAGCGACGTCGGCGGCCAGATCGCGGATCTGTCGCGCGGCACTGCCGACCTCGCCCGCCAGGTGGCCGAGTTCGGCCGCCGGCTGGCTGCGATCGAGGGACGCATCGCCTCGTCCAATTCCACCAACTCCGACCGCATCCAGTCGGTGGTCGGCGAGATCAACGAGCTCGGCGGACTGGTCAGGCAGCTCGCCACCACCGTGTCGGCCCACGAGGACATGCTGGCCGGCAGCGCAGCGGCTCCCGCCCCGGTCGCCACGGCCGAGCCGGAGGCGCCGATCGACCTGGTTGCGCCGTTCGAGGAGCGGCCAGCCGCCCCTCCCCCGCTTCCCGCAGCACCCTCGCCTCCACCTCCATCGGCGCGGCCGGCGCCGGCGGTCCAGGCCCCGACCTCCAACCCGATTCAGGCCGCCACCGGGCGCAACCAGACTCAATTGCTGGCGACGCTGCGCAACGCCATCGACGAGAACCGCATCGACATCTTCCTCCAGCCGATGGTGACGTTGCCGCAGCGCAAGGTGCGGTTCTACGAGGCGGTGACGCGCCTGCGCGACGAACGCGACCAGCTGGTCGCAGCCGAGGAGTTCATCAGCATCGCGGAGGCTTCCGGGCTGATCGGGCGCATCGACAACATGGTGATGCTGCGCTGTGTGCAGGTGCTGCGGCGCCTGATGGTGCGCAACAAGGACGTCGGCGTGTTCTGCAACGTCGCGGCGTCCACGCTCGGCAATTCCACCACCTTCGCGCAATGCCTCGACTTCCTCGAAGCCAACCGGGCGCTGGCGCCCTCGCTGGTGCTGGAGTTCAAGCAATCGACGTTCCGCAATCTCGGCCCGGCCGAGACCGAGAATCTCGCGGCACTCGCCCAGCGCGGCTTCCGCTTCTCGATCGACCACGTCACGGATCTGCGCATCGAGCCGCGCGAGCTGGCCGATCGAGGGGTGCGCTTCATCAAGGTGCCGGCCGCGCTGCTGCTCGACCCCAGGCGGGCATCGACCTCGGACATCCATCCGTCCGACCTCTCCGACCTGCTCGGCCGCTTCGGCATCGACCTGATCGCCGAAAGGATCGAAGGCGAGCGCGCGGTCGTGGACCTGCTCGACTATGACGTGCGGTTCGGCCAGGGCTTCCTGTTTGCGCCGCCCCGGCCATTGCGGCCGGAAGGGGCATCTGCTACCGGCGGGGCCGCGCCGAACCAGGCGCAGGACACGCAAGGATCCAATGGCTCCGCTTCCCCCAGCCAAGGCACGACATCTGGCGCGACGTCAGCCGCTGCTCCGACACAACGCATCACCGGCAACGCGGCGCTGGCGCGCCGCATCTGATCGGCCGCGCGTATCATGACCACGCTGCATTTCGCCGAAGGCCTGCGCGAGCTCGTGGGCGGTGTGGAGGTCGTTCTCAGCGACATCTGGGGCGTCGTCCATAACGGCCTCGAATCATTCCCCGAAGCCTGCGAGGCGTTGCACACCTATCGCAGCCGCGGCGGTACGGTGATCCTGATCACCAACGCGCCGCGTCCAGCGGACTCCGTGCAGCGGCAATTGCGCAAGCTCGGCGTCGCCGACGAGACCTACGACGCCATCGTGTCTTCGGGCGACCTGACCCGGCTCTATGTCGCCGAGCATCCCGGCCGCAAGATGTTCTGGCTCGGGCCCGAGCGCGACAACTCGATCTATCGCGGCCTCGATGCGAAGGCCGCGCCGCTGGAGGAAGCCGACTACATCGTCTGCACCGGCCTCTACGACGACGAGACCGAGACGGCGGAGGACTATCGCGGCATGATGCTGAAGGCGCGCGAGCGCAAGCTGACGCTGGTCTGCGCCAACCCCGACATCGTGGTGGAACGCGGCGACCGGCTGATCTACTGCGCCGGCGCCATCGCGGAGCTCTACCGCGAGCTCGGCGGCGAAGTGATCTTCTACGGCAAGCCGCACCGGCCGATCTACGAGCGCGCCATGGCGCTCGCCGGTGAACGCCAGGGCCACCAGATCGACCGGAAGAAGGTGCTGGCGATCGGCGATTCCGTCCGCACCGACCTGACCGGCGCGCGCGAATTCGGCATCGACTGCCTGTTCGTGACCCGCGGCATCCATGCCGAGGAGTTCGAGGGCCTTGACCAGCTCGACCCGGCATCGGTGATGGAATTGTTCGGCCACCCGCCGAAGGCGCTGATGCGCGAATTGAAGTGGTGACGGCGAAGTCCGCGCAGGTGGCGCGGGCTTAGACCAATGACTGTGCCCTCGGCGCCGCCATGGCCGGGCTTGACCCGGCCATCCACGACTTACTTTGCAGATCCAAGAACGTGGATGCCCGGGACAAGCCCGGGCATGACGATCTCGATAGACAGTTATTTTGCGGTCAGGTGCGCGCCTTACGCGCTTGCCATGTCCGGGAACACCGCCTCGATCTTGGTCTTCAGCGTCGCCGCGTTGAACGGCTTGACGATGTAATTGTTCACGCCGGCCTTCTTGGCCGCGATCACGTTCTCGGTCTTGGATTCCGCCGTGATCATGATGAAGGGCGTGGTGGCGAGGTTCGGATCCGCGCGCACTTCGCGCAGGAGGTCGTACCCCGTCATCGGCTCCATGTTCCAGTCGGAGATCACGAGCCCGTACTTCTTGCCGCGCATCTTGTTCAGCGCTGCCGAACCGTCGCTGGCATCATCGATGTTCTCGAAGCCAAGCTGCTTCAGCAGATTCCTGATGATACGGATCATGGTGCTGTAGTCATCCACCACCAGAACCGGCATCGACAAATCAACCGCCATCTCGACTCCCCCAACGCATACCCAGGAATATTACGATCGGACCTGCCGGGCCGGAGCCCCGCCTGTTCCAGATGCAAGGACTAGCACCAAGGCGTTAAACAGCGCGTTAATTGGGGGCGTCCCGAACGAACTGAAATTGCGTGGGATTCGGCGCTCCCCCTGCCGCTTGACTTCATCGGGCCGGTCGCGCCACGGTCCCGGCCGGTCCCGCCGGTTCGAGAATTCCCCTGATGGCCCCGCATTTTAACGTTATCCGCGACACCACGCCCGTTTCCGCGATTCCAAGGGGCGCCGTGGTCGCCATGGGCAATTTCGACGGGGTTCATCTCGGTCACCGCGCGGTGATCGCCGCCGCCCTGGAAATGGGCCGGACGCATGGCCGCCCCGCGCTGGCGCTGACCTTCGAGCCGCATCCGCGGCGGTTCTTCAGCCCCAATACCCCGCAATTCCGCCTGACGGACGAGCAGGCCAAGCTGCGGCTTCTGGCCGGCACCGGGCTTGCCGGCGCCGTGGTCATGACCTTCGACAAGGCACGCGCCGGAACCAGCGCGCAAGATTTCATTCACCATGAGCTGATCGGACGGCTCGGCGTCAGCGGGATCGCGGTGGGGTACGACTTCCATTTCGGCAAGGGACGGGTCGGCTCGCCTAGCCTGCTGGTCAACGAGGCGCCCCGGCTCGGCATCGAGGTCGACGTGCAGCCGCATGTCGATATCGACGAGCGGCCGGTGTCCTCCAGCGCGATCCGCATCGCCCTCGCCGAAGGCCAGCTCGACGAGGCCACCACCATGCTGGGCGCGCCCTGGTTCGTCACCGGCGAGGTGATCCACGGCGAGAAGCGTGGCCGCGATCTTGGCTATCCCACCGCCAACATCCGCCTCGATGCCAATTGCGGCCTGAAGCACGGCATCTATGCGGTGCGGGTCGGCCGCGGCACTGAGCGGCTGGACGGGGTTGCAAGCTTCGGGCGCCGCCCGACCTTCGACAATGGCGCCCCGCTGCTGGAAATCTTCCTGTTCGACTTCAAGGGCGATCTCTACGGGCAGGCGCTGGATTGCGCCTTCATCGGCTTCATCCGCGAGGAGCTGAAGTTCGAGGGGATCGAGGCCCTGATCCGGCAGATGGACGACGATTCCGCCCGCGCCCGCGCCATCCTGGCCGCCGCCCCGGACGCGTTTCCACGGCTCGGCGCCGTCGATTGACCCGAAACCCGGCCTTCCCGAACCTTTGCGCTTCCTCCGCCCCCCTGCTATGGAGAGCCCATGTTTGCGCGGCGCATCATAGGGATTAGCAGCCCGGCTTCCGCCTGAGCCCAGGGGCTCGGCGCAAGACCGGGATTTGGTCGTTTCACCCCCGCGATTCCGCATCGCCATCCGTTCCCGCGCCATTCCGAGCCAGTCAGCCTCATGTCCGAAAAGCCGCAAAAGTCCCAAAAATCTGAAGCCAAAGACTATTCGAAGACCCTGTTCCTGCCGCAGACCGAATTCCCGATGCGCGCCGGCCTGCCGCAGCGCGAGCCGGAGATCCTCAAGCGCTGGTACGAGATCGGCCTCTACGAGAAGCTGCGCGAGGCTGCCCGTGGCCGCGCCAAGTTCGTGCTGCATGACGGTCCGCCCTACGCCAACGGCAACATCCATATCGGCACGGCGCTGAACAAGATCCTCAAGGACCTCGTCACCAAGAGCCAGCAGATGCTCGGCTTCGATTCCAACTACGTGCCGGGCTGGGACTGCCACGGCCTGCCGATCGAGTGGAAGGTCGAGGAAGAGCACTATCGCAAGAAGGGCAAGCAGAAGCCCGACTTCCGCGACTCTGCCGCGATGATCGACTTCCGCCGGGAATGCCGCGCCTACGCCACGCATTGGCTCGGCGTGCAACGCGAGGAGTTCAAGCGCCTCGGCGTCATCGGCGACTGGGACCATCCCTACGCCACCATGAGCTTCCCGGCCGAGGCCCAGATCGCGCGCGAGCTGATGAAGTTCGCCGCCAACGGCACGCTCTATCGCGGCTCCAAGCCGGTGATGTGGAGCGTGGTCGAGAAGACGGCGCTGGCCGAGGCCGAGGTGGAGTACGAGGACCACACCTCCGATACGGTGTGGGTGAAATTCCCGGTTACCTCGCCCGCGCACGGTGCGCTCGCCTCCGCAAGCGTCGTGATCTGGACCACCACGCCCTGGACGCTGCCCGGCAACCGCGCCATCTCGTTCTCCCCGAAGATCGCCTACGGCCTTTACAAGGTGACGGATGCGCCCGCCGACAATTGGACCAGGACGGGCGATCTCCTGATCCTCGCCGACGCGCTCGCTGAAGAGGTCTTCAAGCAGGCGCGCGTGACCGCTTACGAGAAGCTCCGCGACGTCCCCGGCGACACCATGGACGCGATCGAATGCGCCCATCCGCTCAAAGGCCTCGCCGGCGGCTACGACTTCATCGTGCCGCTATTGCCCGGCGACCACGTCACCGACGACACCGGCACCGGCTTCGTGCACACCGCGCCCGGCCATGGCCGCGAGGACTTCGATGCCTGGATGGCGCAGGCGCGCGATCTCGACGCGCGCGGCATCAACACGGCGATCCCCTACACCGTCGACGAGAACGGCGCCTACACCGATCATGCGCCGGGCTTTACCGGCAAGCGCGTCATCAACGACAAGGGCGAGAAGGGCGATGCCAACGAGGCCGTGATCAAGGCGCTGGTCGAACGAGGCATGCTGCTCGCGCGCGGCCGGCTGAAGCATCAATATCCGCACTCCTGGCGCTCCAAGAAGCCGGTGATCTTCCGCAACACGCCGCAATGGTTCATCGCGATGGATAAACCGGTTGTGGACGCACCGGGCAAGCCCGGCGCTATGGATGTTGCGCAAGGCGGCAAGACGAAGGGCGGCGACACGCTGCGCGCCCGCGCGCTGCACGCGATCTCGGTGACGCAATGGGTGCCGCCGTCGGGCGAGAACCGCATCAACGGCATGATCGAGGCGCGGCCCGACTGGGTGATCTCGCGCCAGCGCGCCTGGGGCGTGCCGATCGCCGTGTTCGTGCGCGAGAAGGGCGACGGCTCCGCCGAGATCCTGCAGGACGAGGCGGTGAACGCGCGCATCGGCGAGGCCTTCGAGCAGGAAGGTGCCGACGCCTGGTACGCGACCGGCGCGCGCGAGCGCTTCCTTGGGTCCCGGGCGAGCGAGGACTGGCAGAAGGTCGACGACATTCTCGACGTCTGGTTCGATTCCGGCTCGACCCACGCTTTCGTGCTCGAAGACCCCGTGCAGTTTCCCGGACTCGCCGGCATCAAGCGCAAGGTCGACGGCGGCACCGACACGGTGATGTATCTGGAAGGCTCGGACCAGCATCGCGGCTGGTTCCACTCCTCGCTGCTGGAAAGCTGCGGCACCCGCGGCCGCGCGCCTTACGACATCGTGCTGACCCACGGCTTCACCCAGGCCGAGGACGGCCGCAAGATGTCGAAGTCGCTCGGCAACACCATCGAGCCGCAGGCCGTCATCAAGGAATCCGGCGCCGACATCCTCCGGCTCTGGGTCGCGTCCTGCGACTACACCGACGATCAGCGCATCGGCCCGGAGATCCTGAAGAACACCGTCGAGACCTACCGCAAGCTGCGCAACACCGTGCGCTGGATGCTCGGCACGCTGCATCATTACAAGCCGGCCGACGCAGTTCCGTCGGCCGAGATGCCCGAGCTCGAGCGCCTGATGCTGCACGAGCTGGCGGTGCGCGCCGCCGCCGTCGACAAGGCCTATCGGGAGTTCGACTACAAGACCGTGGTCGCGACCCTCTCCGCCTTCCTCAACAGCGAGCTCTCGGCGTTCTATTTCGACATCCGCAAGGACACGCTGTATTGCGATCCGCCATCCTCGCTGACGCGCAAGGCCGCGCTGACGACGATCGACCTGTTGTGCACCTCGATCCTGAAATGGCTGGCGCCGATCCTCAGCTTCACCGCGGAGGAAGCCTGGCGCATGTACCGCCCCGGCGCCGAAGCGTCGGTGCATCTGACGCTGTTCCCGACCGATCTCGAAGAGTACCGCGACGACAAGCTCGCCGCGAGGTGGGAGACGATCCGCAACGTGCGCCGCGTCGTCACCGGGGCGCTCGAGCTCGAACGCGCCGCCAAGAACATCGGCTCCTCGCTCGAGGCCTCGCCGGTGATCTATGTCGCCGACCGCGACATGCTGATGACGCTGTTCGACATCGATCTGGCTGAAGTCTGCATCACCTCGAATTACGAGGTGCGGGAGGGCGAGGCGCCGGCTTCGGCGTTCCGTCTCGATGCGGTGCCCGGTGTCGCGGTCGTGGTGGAGAAGGCGGTCGGCACCAAATGCGCCCGCTCCTGGAGGATCTCCCCGATGGTCGGCGAAGACGCCGAATATCCCGACGTCACCCCGCGCGACGCCAAGGCGCTGCGCGAATGGAAGGCGTTGGGAGTGGCGGTCTGATTCCCCGCATGACCCCGCTTGGCGCCGGCATCCTCGCGGCAATGGTCACGCTCGCGGCCGACCAGGCCTCGAAGCTCTGGCTGCTGAACGGGTTCGACCTCGCCCGGCGCGGCGTCGTCAAGGTGACGCCGTTCTTCGACCTGGTGCTGGCCTGGAATATCGGCATCAGCTTCGGCTGGCTCCAGAACGACAACCAGGCGGCGCAGCTCGCGCTGATGGCGGTCAAGGTCCTCGCCGTGGTCGCGCTGGCGATCTGGATGGCCCGCTCGCACACCAGGCTCGCCACGATTGCGCTAGGCCTGATCATCGGCGGCGCCATCGGCAACGGCATCGACCGCCTGGCCTATGGCGCGGTGGTCGATTTCGCCCTGTTCCACATCGAGATCGCCGGAAATACCTATAATTGGTACGTGTTTAACCTGGCGGACGTGGCGATCGTTGCTGGGGTGGCGGCGCTATTGTATGATTCCTTCCTGGGGATACCCGCCGCAAAAGCGCCCTGATCCCGGCCGATACGGACCGGCAGGCGGAACCCGGTTTTTACGAGGGACTGGCCGCATTTGAGCGGCGATCTGCCACAATATGGAACAGGTATCGTAATGCGCAGCTCGAAGACCAGCGGGTCAATGGTTCGAGACCCCCGATGGGGGTTCTGGCGGGCTTTGAAGTTGTCCGCTGTCGCGCTCGGCATTGGCCTCGTGATGTCGACCGGCGCCGCGCGCGCTGGTGACGACGAGGACGACGACATGACCTTCGAAGAGAAGCTCATCGACAATCTGATGTCGGGCCTCGGCGCCAAGAGCATGTCGAAGCCCGGCATCGAATACCGTGAGCGTTCGCCGCTGGTCGTGCCGCCCAAGCTCGACCTGCCGCCGCCGGCCGCGACGGAGGCCGCGGTTGCGCCAAACTGGCCGAAGGACCCCGACGAGAAGCGCCGCAAGGACGCCATCGCCGCGCGGAAGAAGGGGGGCGACAACAAGGCGACTGAGTATTGGAAGAATGCCCGGCCGCTCTCGCCCGCCGAGATCAACGCCCACAAGACGGCCGCGGCCGAAAAGAGCGGCAATGATCCGGTTCAGCCGGGCAGCAACACCGCCAATCCGACTCTCAGCCCCGCCCAGCTCGGATACACCGGCGGGCTATGGAATCTGTTCAAAGGAAACGGGCCCGAGTCGAAGCAGTTTACGTCGGAGCCCCCACGCCAATCGCTGGTGGAGCCGCCGCCCGGATATCAGACGCCCTCGCCGAACTACGCCTACGGCTCCGGGCCGGATAACTCGAAGCGGACCTATTTCGACGTCCGGTCCGGCAAGGAGAAGGAGCAATAGCGCTCCTGTTCCGACGCGAACATGTCGGACCGCGGAGCTGGCCGCCGGCCCTTGTATGGCTTCGGCCGCTGGCTTGCTCCCGAGTTGATGGCGTTCTCTGCTTCGTGACGCGAAGCCTCAGCCGCACGGTGTAGCATGCCGTGCCTCCGAGCCGGAGATCCGGACTCGGCGTTCCAAAAGGATCATGATGTCCTCTTACCGATCGGCTGCCCGCCTCCTTGCCGCGCTGCTTTCGACCAGTGTCCTGACGGCCGGTGCGGCCCTCGCCCAGACCACGGTCACATCGGCCCCACCCGCCAGCTTCACGCTCAGCAACGGCATGCAGGTGGTGGTGATCCCGGATCACCGCACGCCCGTGGTCACGGAGATGATCTGGTACAAGGTCGGCTCGGCCGACGAGACGCCGGGAAAATCCGGGCTCGCGCACTTCCTCGAGCACCTGATGTTCAAGGGCACCTCGAAGCATCCCGTCGGCGAATTCTCCCAGACCGTGCTCCGCGTCGGCGGCAACGAGAACGCCTCGACCTCGGTCGACTACACCAATTACTACCAGCGTGTGCCGAAGGAGCAGCTGCCGACCATGATGGAGTTCGAGGCCGACCGCATGACCGGCCTGATCCTCAAGGACGAGAACGTGCTGCCCGAGCGCGACGTCGTGCTCGAAGAATACAACATGCGCGTCGCCAACAATCCCGACGCGCGGCTGAACGAGCAGATCATGGCTGCGCTCTACCTCAATCATCCCTACGGCCGGCCGGTGATCGGCTGGCATCAGGAGATCGAGAAGCTCGATCGCGAGGACGCGCTCGCCTTCTATCGCCGCTTCTATGCGCCGAACAACGCGATCCTGGTGATCGCCGGCGACGTCGACGCCGCCGAAATTCGCCCGCTGGTCGAGCGCAATTTCGGCTCGATCCCGGCGCAATCAGCGATCCCGGCGCGGCGCGTCCGTCCGCAGGAGCCTGAGCCCGCCGCCCCGCGCACCGTCACGCTGGCCGATCCGCGCGTCGAGCAGCCGAACATGCGGCGCTATTATCTCGTACCGTCGGCAACCACGGCCGCGGCCGGCGAGAGCGCGGCCCTCGACGTGCTGGCGCAGCTGATGGGCAGCGGCAGCAATTCCTATCTTTACCGCGCCCTCGTCGTCGACAAGCCGCTCGCGGTCTCCGCCAACGCCAGCTATTCGAGCATCTCGCTCGATCCGACCCAGTTCGCGATCTCGGCCGCGCCGAAAGCCGGCGTCAGCTTCGCAGAGGTCGAGCAGGCGGTCGACGGCGTCATCGCCAACGTGGCGCAGAACCCGATCCGCGCCGAGGATCTGGAGCGCGTGAAGACCCAGCTCATCGCGGAAGCGATCTACGCCCAGGACAACCAGGCGGTGCTGGCACGCTGGTACGGCGGCGCGCTGACCACCGGCCTGTCGATCGAGGACATCAGGAGCTGGCCCGACCGCATCCGCGCGGTCACCGCCGAGCAGGTCCGCGCCGTCGCGCAGAAATGGCTCGAGAAGAAGCGTTCGGTCACGGGCTATCTGATCAAGGACACCAGTGCTGCCAAGCGCGAGGAGAAGCGGTCGTGACCTATCCCTTCCTTCGACACGTTGCATTCTCTTTCGTCACCGGCGCCGCGCTCGCGCTCGCTGCGGTGTCGCCGTCGCTCGCCGCCGCAAAGATTCAGCGCCTGGTCTCGCCCGGCGGCATCGAGGCCTGGTTCGTGCAGGACGCGACCGTGCCCCTGATCGCGATGGAATATTCCTTTGCCGGCGGCTCGGCCCAGGATCCCAAGGACAAGTCCGGCGTCGCCAATCTGGTCGGCGACCTGCTCGACGAAGGCTCCGGCGATCTCGATTCCAAGACCTTCCACGAGCGGCTCGACCGCCGCGCCATCGAGCTGTCCTTCAGCGCCACCCGCGACGCCTTCCGCGGCAGCCTGCGCATGCTGCGCGACAACAAGGACGAGGCCTTCGATCTCTTGCGGAGCGCGCTGACCTCGCCGCATTTCGACACCGCCGATGTCGAGCGCATCCGCTCGCAGGTCATCTCGGGCCTGCGCCGCGAGACCACCAACCCGACCTCGCTGGCGAGCCGCAAATTCCTGGAAGTCGCCTTCGGCGATCATCCCTACGGCCGGCAGACCAACGGCAACCTCGACAGCGTGCCGACCATCACGGTCTCCGACATGAAGGACTATGTCGGCCGCGTGCTGGCCAGGGATGGGCTGAAGGTCGCGGTCGTCGGCGACGTCGATCCGGCGACGCTCGGCAAGCTGCTCGACCACACCTTCGGCAGCCTGCCCGCCAAGGGCAACCTCACGCCGGTCCCTGACGTCGAGGCCGCAAGGCCGCCGCAACGCGCCTTCGTGACCCTCGACGTGCCGCAGACCGTGATCACCTTCGGCGGGCCCGGGGTGAAGCGCAGCGATCCCAATTTCATGGCGGCCTATGTCGTCAACCACATCCTCGGCGGCGGCGGATTGTCCTCGCGTCTCTATCGCGAGGTCCGCGAGAAGCGCGGCCTCGCCTATTCGGTGTTCGAATCGCTGCTCTGGATGGAGCATTCGGCGATCTTCATCGGCAATACCGGCACGCGCGCCGACCGCTCCGGCGACACCATCGATGCCATCGAGAAGGAAGTGCGCCGGATCGCCGAGGAAGGCCCGACGCAGAAGGAGCTCGACGAGGCCAAGTCGTACCTCAAGGGCTCGCAGATGCTGGCGCTCGACACCTCCTCCAAGCTGGCGCAAGCGCTGCTGCAGTACCAGCAGGACAAGTTGCCGATCGACTATATCGAGAAGCGCAACGCCATCGTCGATGCCGTGACGCTGGACGACGCCAAGGCGGCCGCCAAGCGGCTCTGGGGCCAGGGCCTACTGACCGTCGTCGTCGGCCGCGCCCCGCAGGCCGCGGCGCAGCCGACCGCGGCTCCGGCGACGAAGTCGAACTGATCTTTATTGCAAGCAGCAGCGTTCCCTGGCTGCCGCACGGGCGCCCATGGCTACCCCCTCCCCTGCCCCTTCCCCACAAGGGGGAGGGAACGGATAGAGCGCGGCAAACTTCCATCAAAGCAGCTATGGTGCGCGCGCGAATCCTTTTCCTGGTGCCATCATGCTGCGGATATCCCGCGATCTCGTCATCGACGAGGACGACATCGAGATCGGCTTTGTCCGCGCCTCCGGCCCGGGCGGGCAGAACGTCAACAAGGTCGCGACCTCGGCGCAACTGCGCTTCGACACGCGCAAGCTGACCTTGCCGGAGGATGCGGCGCTACGCCTCGCCCGCCTCGCCGGCCAGCGCATGACCAAGGATGGCGTCATCGTGATCCAGGCGCAGCGCTTCCGCACCCAGGAGCGCAATCGCCAGGATGCCATCGACCGGCTGGTCGAAATCCTGAGCGAGGCGATGGTGCGGCCAAAGCCGCGGCGCGCGACAAAACCGACTTTCGGCTCAAAGCAGCGCCGTCTCGAGGGCAAGAAGCGCCGCAGTGACGTCAAGGCAAAGCGCGGCCGGAGCTTCGACGATTGATCGAGCAAGACCTCCGGCCGCGGTGCGACCGGAGGTTTGCGCTTCGCAAGCTGACTTCAGTAGCGCTTGCCGGTCGCAGCCGAATCGTCGGCCGTGCCCTTGTGTGTCGCACTGCCCGTGGTTGCAGCGTTACCCTTGGTCCCCCTGCCCGACTTCATGCCAACCTTCTCGCCGGCACTCCCCTGCTGAGCGCCGACGTCGTCATCCTCACTGCCCATGGTCGCGCCGCCCTGCATCGGTTTGCTTTGCACGGTGCCGCCGGACTTGACGCCGGACGATGTGCCTTGCGCGAGAACGGGCGTCGCAATGAGAGCCGAGAGAGCGCATGCGATTGCAGAGGTCTTCACCAACTTCATCCATTTCTCCTGGATTTGCTCGCGATGAACGGTTCGGCGATTCTCCACGCCGTTCCTTTCGGACCGGACCATCACATCGCGCAAAGAGTGCGAACGGCGCACCCGCGATGCAAACGGTCTCATGTGTTGATCGTTTAGGGATTTCGCGGCGGTTTCGCGGAATTACGCTCCTCATATGCGGCACCCGCGCACGAACGCCGCATTTCATCGGAACTGCCCGAGGCGCGGGATTTCCCACATCTGGTATGTGGGAAGTGCGACCTTACCCATGCATTTGTTGCCGGGCGGCGTTACACTGGGACATTCACCGAGTGAACCTATGCCTGTCCGCCAACTTCCCGAACAGATCGTCAACCGCATCGCCGCCGGCGAAGTGGTCGAGCGACCCGCGAGCGTGGTCAAGGAACTGGTCGAGAACGCAATCGATGCCGGTGCGAGCCGGATCGACGTCTTCACCGACGGCGGCGGGCGGCGGCGGATCGGAATCACCGATGACGGCGGCGGCATGACCGCGAAAGACCTCGCGCTCGCGGTCGAGCGCCATGCCACCTCCAAGCTCGACGACGAGGACCTGCTCCAGATTCGGACCCTCGGCTTCCGCGGCGAGGCGCTGCCCTCGATCGGCTCCGTCGCGCGGCTCTCCATCACCACACGCCATGCCAGCGAGCCGCATGCCTGGGCGCTGACGGTCGAAGGTGGCGAGAAATCCGAGATCATGCCGGCGGCGCTGGCGCACGGCACGCGCGTCGAGGTCGGCGACCTCTTCTATGCAACCCCGGCGCGGCTGAAATTCCTGAAGACCGACCGCACCGAAGCCGAAGCAATCCGCGAGGTGGTGCGGCGGCTCGCCATGGCGCGGCCCGACATTGCCTTCACGCTTGCCGGTGAGGAGCGCGCGCCGGTGACCTGGGCGGCGGCGCTGCCCGGCGCCGCCGGCCGGCTGACCCGGCTCGGCGACATCCTGGGCGCGGAGTTTCGCAGCCACGCCATCGAAATCCATGCCGAGCGCGAGGGCGTCGTCGTCGCCGGCTATGCGGCGGCACCGGCGCTGACCAAGGCCAACGCACTCGGGCAATATCTCTTCGTCAACGGCCGCCCGGTGCGGGACAAGCTGATTCTCGGCGCGGTGCGCGCGGCCTATTCCGACTATCTGCCGCGCGACCGCCATCCGGTGCTGGCGCTGTTCGTCACGCTCGATCCGCGCGAGGTCGACGCCAACGTGCATCCCGCCAAGACCGAGGTGCGGTTCCGCAATGCCGGCCTCGTCCGCGCGCTGATCGTGCACGGATTGAAGGAAGGTCTCGCGCGCGAGGGACGCCGCACCGCCGCCAACAGCGGCGAGAGCGCCTTGTCCGCGTTCCGGCCCGCTTTCACGCCGCAGCGCCCGGCGAGCTGGGACTGGCGCGCCTCGCCCGCCGCCCCCGTCGCGCCGATGCCGTCTTTCGAGGGCGCAGCGACATCCGCTTTTGCAGAGCGCGCGCAGGCCGCGTTCGACGTCGGTGCCCCCAGCGCGGACGTGCGGATCGAGACACAGCCGGTGGCGGACCTCGTCGACCGCCCGCTCGGCGCGGCGCGCACGCAGATCCACGAGACCTATATCGTCTCGCAAACCCGCGACGGGCTGATCATCGTCGACCAGCATGCCGCGCACGAGCGCATTGTCTATGAGCGGCTGAAGGCCTCGCTGGCCGCGAACGGCGTGCAGCGGCAAATCCTGCTCATTCCCGAGATCGTCGAGATGGACGAGGCGACGGTCGAGCGCCTCCTGGAGCGCAGCGACGAGCTCGCCTCGTTCGGTCTCGCCATCGAATCCTTCGGCCCCGGCGCAGTCGCGGTGCGCGAGACGCCCTCGCTGCTCGGCAAGACCAATGCCGGCGGCCTGTTGCGCGATCTCTCCGAGCACATGGCCGAGTGGGACGAGGCGCTGCCGCTCGAACGCCGCCTGATGCACGTCGCCGCCACCATGGCCTGCCACGGCTCGGTGCGCGCCGGCCGCAGGCTGCGGCCGGAGGAAATGAACGCGCTGCTCCGCGAGATGGAGGACACCCCGAACTCCGGCCAGTGCAATCACGGCCGGCCGACCTATGTCGAGCTGAAGCTGAGCGATGTAGAGAAGTTGTTCGGGCGAAGGTGACGGTGCCGTAGTCGCGCCGCCGTAGGGTGGGCAAAGCGAAGCGTGCCCACCATCGCGCGTTGAAGAGAAAGATCGTGGGCACGGCGCTTTGCGCCTTTGCCCACCCTACGACAGCTGATTACGGAGCTACAGCTTCCGCAAGAACACGAACTCCGTGTCGTCGTACGTCCGCCGCTCCAGCTCCTCAAAGCCGTCCGGCGTCACGAACTGCGCGGCCTTCGCTTCCTCCACCACCAGCAGCGCGCCCGGTGTCAGCCAGCCGCCGTCGCGCAAGGACGCCAGCGCCTTCTCCGCGAAGCCCTTGCCATAGGGTGGATCGAGGAACACCAGCGAAAACGGCTCGACGGGATGCGCAGGCCCGAGATCGGTCGCATCGCGGCGATAGACCTTGGTGACGCCACCCAGGCCCAGCGTCTCGACATTGTTGCGCAGCAGTGCCCGCGCTTCCGCGCCATTGTCGACGAACAGCGTGAACTTCGCCCCGCGCGAGACCGCTTCGATGCCGAGCGCGCCGGTGCCGGCGAAGAGATCGAGCACGCGCGCATCGGCAATCGGATCGTCATAGGCGTGCACGAGGATGTTGAACACGGACTCGCGCAAGCGGTCCGCCGTCGGGCGGATGTCGCGCGAGGACGGTGAGGCGAGATTGCGCCCCTTCAAGCGACCGCCGACGACGCGCATTACACGACTCCGTCATGCCCGGGCTTGTCCCGGGCATCCACGTTCTTCAGCAGTAGACGCAAGCAAGACGTGGATGGCCGGGTCAAGCCCGGGCATGACGACCTGTTGCGCAATGTCGGCATCGCTCCAAGCATTGAAGCTTACTCGCCATCCCGCGGCGTCAGGTCGCGCTTGCCGTGATAGCCGCGCTTGGGACGGCGCGGCGGGCCGTAGCCGCTGGCCTGTTCCTCGTTGCGCTCGCGCGCCTCCTCGCTGCCGGTGCGCTGGACCAGCACGCGGCGGCCCTTGCGGTCGTTGATCACGGCGCGCTTGCTGGCGGGCTTCTTCTCGCTCGGTGCGTCGTCGACACGCGCGGCCGACTTCGCGGGCACGTCGAACTGCGCCCCCGACTTCTCGATCACCTTGTCGCCGAGCTGCTCGCGCAGCACCCGCGACTTGATCTCCTCGACCTGGCCTTCGGGAACCTCGCCGAGCTGGAACGGGCCATAGGAGACGCGGATCAGCCGGTTCACCTCGAGCCCGAGATGGGCGCAGACGTTGCGCACCTCGCGGTTCTTGCCTTCGCGGATCGCGAACACCAGCCAGACATTGGCGCCCTGATCGCGCTCCAGCGTCGCCTCGATCGGACCGTATTTGACGCCCTCGATCTCAATGCCGTTCTTCAGCTCGTCGAGCTGCGCCTGGGTGACGTCGCCGTGGGCGCGAACGCGGTAGCGGCGCAGCCAGCCGGTATCGGGCAGCTCGAGCGTGCGCGCGAGCCCGCCGTCGTTGGTGAGCAGCAAGAGGCCTTCGGTATTGAAATCGAGCCGGCCGACACTGATCAGCCGCGGCAGGCCTTCCGGCAGATTGTCGAACACGGTCGGACGCCCCTCGGGGTCGTCATGCGTGGTCATCAGTCCGCGCGGCTTGTGATAGAGGAACAGCCTCGTGCGCTCGCGCTCCGGCAACGGCTTGCCGTCGACCATGACGACGTCGTTCTTCGTGATGTCCAGCGCCGGCGAGTTGATGACGCGGCCATTGACGGTGACGCGGCCCTGCGTGACCATCTCCTCGGCATCGCGGCGCGAGGCAAGGCCCGCACGCGCCAGCACTTTGGCGATGCGCTCGCCGGCCTTCTTCGGCTTCGGCTCTTCTTCCCGGCGCGGCCGCCGCTCGACATCGCGATCGCGCTCGCGATAGGCACCGCGGCCGCCGAAGGCGGGACGTTTCTCGAAGATCCTGGCTTCGTTCTCGTTTTCACGGCGCGGGCGATCGCCGAAACGGCCTTCGCTGCGCGGATGCTCGTGCCAATCGGAACGGCCTTCCGAACGCTCGCGCGGACGATTGAATTTCGGCCGGTCGCCACCACGCCCGCCGCGGTCGCCATCGCCGTCACGACGGGGCCGATCGAATTTTGGACGATCCTCGCGCGGCCGGTCGAATTTGGGCCGCTCGCGGAACGGGCGATCACCCGATGCGCGATCGTCGCGTGAGCGCGAGAACCGCGGACGATCCTCGCCGCGACCGCCTTCGCGACGATCGTCGCGCTTTTGCCAGGGCTTGTCTTCGCTGCGGTCACGGCTGCCGAAATCCTTGCGCGGACCCTTGCCAAAATCCTTGCGCGGCGGCCGATCGCCGCGCGGACGGTCGTCGCGCTTCTGCCAGAGCTTCGAATCGCCGCGATCGCCACGGTCGCGATCCGGACCGCCCCGCGAAAACTTTCGCTCGCCGTCGAACGGACGCTCCGGACGGTCGCCGCGCGGCGAATACGGCCGCTTGTCGCCGAACTTCTTGTCGCCGAACCGGCCGGCGGGACGGGACTCGTCGCGATCGCGGCTGCGCGGCGGACGATCGTCACGGCCATGGGACGGGCGGTCACCGCGCGGCTTGAAGGAGCGCTTGTCGCCATCGCGCGATCCACGATCGGAAAATGGCCGGTCGCCACGCGGCTTGAAGCTGCGCTCGCCGCGGCCCTCGCTGCTGCGATCGTCGCGCTTGAAGCGCGGACGGTCGGACGAATCTCGGCGCGGGGCATCGCCCTCCTCGCGGCGGCGGAACGGACGGTCCTCGCGACCCTCGCGGGGCGGGCGGCTGTCGCCCTTCCTCTCGCTCTTGCCCTCGAAACCGCGCTTGGCGGACTTCTTCTCGGGGCCGCGCGCCTTGCCGGAGCGGCCCTTCGCTGCTCCCTTGGCCGGGCCTCGATCACGCCGGCCGCGGGAATCGTTGTCTTTGTCGCTGTCGCGAGGCATGAATGATCTCACTTACGGGGGTAGTGCGATGAGCATTGTGCGCGCTCGTTCCGAGCCGCATGCTCAGGCAAAATCGGTATCCACTCTTGCTGAAGGCGGAGCTACTAGCAGGTTTCTGGCGATGATACGAGGCATGAAAGCCCCTTCTTTCATGGATTTGGCGCTTGTGACGGCCGAAAATGCCGGAAAATCGGGCGAAGTTCCGATCGGATGCGTGGTGGTCCGCGATTACGAGGTCATCGCCACCGCCGCCAATCGGACGCTGACCGACCATGATCCGACCGCCCACGCCGAGATCATCGCGCTGCGCGAGGCCGCCGCGAAGATCGGCAGCGAGCGCCTCGTCGACTGCGACCTCTACGTGACGCTGGAGCCCTGCACCATGTGTGCGGGCGCGATCTCGTTTGCAAGGGTCAGGCGGCTCTATTACGGCGCCGCCGACCCCAAGGGCGGCGCGGTGGAATCAGGTGTGCGGTTCTTTGCCTCCCCGACCTGCCATCACGCGCCGGACGTCTATTCCGGCGTCGGCGAGAGCGAGGCGGCGCGGCTGCTCAAGGAGTTCTTCCGGGAGCGGCGCTGACGGCTCCACCCTGCGCTGTCATGCCCCGGCTTGACCGGGGCATCCAGTACGCCGTGGCTTCTCGGATCAACCATTGCCGTCTCGGCGCACTGGATCGCCCGGTCAAGCCGGGCGATGACAGTTGAGTGTGTGGCGTGCAGCGTCACAGCTCAACCTGCCGCGAAAAACTCGCGCAGCGCGCTCGCGGTGACCTCCGGATTCTCCTCGGTGAGGAAGTGGCCGGAATCCACCGGCATGCCCTCCACATTCGTCGCCCATTGCCGCCAGGTGTCGAGCGGCGTCGCCGCGGCTTGCGCCACGCCGGCATTGCCCCACAGCGCCAGCATGGGAATGGTGATCTTCTTGCCGGCCTCGAAATCCGCCTTGTCGAGGTCGTAGTCGAAATAGGCACCGGCGCGATAGTCCTCGCACATCGCATGCACGCGGGCGGGATCGCGGAACGGGGCGAGGTAATGTTCGAGCGCGCGCTCATCGATCGCATCGAGCGTCCTCGACTTGGTCTGGCTCGCCATCTTGAAGCGCAGGAAGAACTCGCCATTGCTCGCGATCAGCGTCTCCGGCAGCGGATAGGGCTGCGCCAGGAAGGTCCAGTGATAGATCTTCAGCGCGTAGGCGCGGTTGATCCGCTCCCAGTAATTATAGGTCGGCAGGATATCGAGCACCGCGAGCTTCGACAGCCGGCCGGGATGGTCGAGCGCGAGGCGGTAGGAGACGCGGCCGCCGCGGTCGTGACCGGCGAGCGCGAAGTGCACGTGGCCGAGCCGCTCCATGACCTCGACCATGGCCTTCGCCATCGCGCGCTTGCTGTAGGGGATGTGCAGCGCATCGCTCTCGGGCATGTCGGACCAGCCGTAGCCCGGCAGATCGGCGATGATCAACGTGAAGTGCTCGGCCAGCTCAGGCGCCACCTGATGCCACATCACATGGGTTTCGGAGAAGCCGTGCAGGAGCAACAGCGGCGGGCCGCTGCCGCCGACGCGGGCGAAGACGCGGCCGAACGAGGTATTGATCCATTCGGCGGCAAAACCCGGGTAGAGGTCGGCGAGATCGGACATCTTGTTGCATCCTTGTTGGGTCAGTGGAGGGGCCGCCCCGACACATGAAATGTCGAAAACAACCCCATGCACAGTAGCGGTATCATCGGCGGGGTCGCTAACCACAACAGCCGATTACACATTTCTGAACTGTCGATGTGGCGGGGTGGTGACACAAATCTCGAGATTCCGGATCGGCGCGTTTTGGCGCGCCGTCCGGAATGACGAGCTAGTTTTTGGCCTTCTCCGCCTCCACCGCCTGCCAGCCGATGTCGCGGCGGCAGAAGCCTTCCGGCCAGCGGATGCGGTCGACGGCCTGGTAGGCCCGGGCCTGCGCTTCCGTCACGGTCGCCCCTAACGCGCAGACATTGAGCACGCGGCCGCCATTGGCGAGGATCGCACCGTCCTTCGCCACCGTGCCGGCGTGGAAGATCTCGACATTGTCTACCTTGGCGGCATCATCGAGCCCCTCGATGCGCGTGCCCTTCTGGTAGTCGCCGGGATAGCCTTGTGCGGCCATCACCACGGTGAGCGCGGTCTCCTTGTGCCAGCGCAGATCGAAATGCTTCAGCTGCCCGTCGCAGGCGGCGAGCAGCGCCGGCACGAGGTCGCTCATCATGCGCAGCATCAGCACCTGGCACTCGGGATCGCCGAAGCGGACGTTGAACTCGAACAGTTTCGGGCCCTGCGTCGTCAGCATGATGCCGGCATAGAGCACGCCGCGGAACGGCGTGCCGCGCTTTTTCATGCCAGCCACCGTCGGCAGGATGATCTTGGCCATGATCGCGTCGTGGACCTGAGGCGTCACCAGCGGCGTCGGCGAATAGGCGCCCATGCCGCCGGTGTTCGGACCGACGTCGTGGTCGAACACGCGCTTGTGGTCCTGCGCCGAGGCCAGCGGGATCGCGGTCTCGCCGTCGCACAGCGCGAAGAAGCTGATCTCACGGCCGGGCAGGAATTCCTCGATCACGACTTCAGCGCCGGCCTCGCCAAAGGCGCCCTCGAACATCATGGCGATGGCGTCCTCGGCCTCACGCACGGTCTTGGCGACGACGACGCCCTTGCCGGCGGCGAGCCCGTCGGCTTTCACGACGATCGGCGCGCCCTGGCTGCCAACGTAGTCGCGCGCATCGTTGGCATTGGTGAAGCGCTTGTAGGCACCGGTCGGAATGCCGAATTCGGTGCAGAGCGCCTTGGTGAACCCCTTGGAGCTTTCGAGCTGCGCGGCCGCCTTGCTCGGGCCGAACGCCTTGATGCCGGCGGCGGTGAGATCATCGACGATGCCGGCCGCCAGCGGCGTTTCCGGCCCGACCACCACGAGTTCGACCTTGTTCTGCTTGCAGAAGTCGATCACCGCGGCGTGGTCGGCGACGTCGAGCGCCACGCATTCCGCCTCCTTCGCGATGCCGGCATTGCCGGGCGCGCACCAGAATTTGGTCACCAGGGGGGAGGCTGCGATCTTCCACGCCAGGGCATGTTCGCGGCCGCCGGAACCGAGCAGGAGAATGTGCATAAGAGGGCTCGAAATGAGGGGTTTGCTGGGGGCGGAGGTCGCATGAAACGGGGTGAGGCTCAAGGGGAAACGGCCAAGACTCCCCGTCATTCCGGGGCGCGGCGAAGCCTTGAGTCTTGAATCCCGGGCTGCGCCATGCGCAAAGCGGTTGGCGACGCTCCGAAGTCTGTCTCCGCTTTAGGCGGAATGACGAACATTGCCTAAACTGGACGCCGCAACGAGCATTGGACGAATTCGTAACAAGCCCGACACGACGGTACTACCTGCACGTCGGAATCTTAGCGATCATGTCTTGCTTAGCTGGCGGGTTGATGCGGCACCTCTTCGCCGATGCGCGTGTTCCTTGAGGAGAAACCTTATCTCAACTTGCCAGTCGTGGGCTGGACAAACTACTCCTCGGTCAAGGCAAAGGTTGGGGAATTATCTGAAATGCGTATTGTTGTTTTGGCCTTAGGGCTTGTCGTGCTCTCTGGTTGCGTGAGCAGCGAAGATGCAGGCGTAAGGGCGGCAAAGATGGAAGCCCAAGACGATGCTTCTTGTAGGCAGTTGGCGACTGGCAAGGGCGCTGACGCCTATACCCAGTGTCGCAAGAACCTACTCTACTATCGTCAGCAAGCGGCCATAGAGGACCAGCAGAAGGCAGAGCGCTCTCGCAGGGTGTCCGAAGGGTTAATGGAGATGAGCCGGTCCCTCCAGAGTATCAATCCGCCGCCGCAGGAGGTGAACGTCAATGTCACATGCACTTTCGGGTGCCGTTAAGCCCCTTTTTTAAGGCGCTGTCCGCCACATGATAGAGAACGCTCGATAAGCGTGGAGCCATACGAGTGGCGTCCATCGCTCAGAGCCGAGCCGTAGGATGGGTTGAGCCCTTGCGAAACCCATCGCACTTGTTTCGTGGTAACGTCGCGTCATGACCGCGTACCGCCGCAACTTCGTTCCGGGTGGGTGTTTCTTCTTCACCGTCAATCTGGCGGAGCGAAAGCTATCATTACTGACGGATCATGTCGGGTTGTTGCGCACGGCGTTTCGCGAAACGCACCGGCGCCATCCATTCACCATCGATGCCATCGTGGTGCTGCCTGACCACCTTCACTCGGTGTGGACATTACCAGAAGGTGATGCCGATTTTGCAATGCGCTGGCAGTTGATCAAATCCACCTTTTCGCGCGGTCTGGCTCGCAACGAGAGGATATCCCAAAGCCGCTCGGCCAAAGGTGAGGGGCATCTGGCAACGCAGATATTGGGAGCACACCATTCGCGACGAAGTCGATTTCGCGCGGCATGTCGACTACGTTCATATCAATCCGGTCAAGCACGGGCGCGTCGACAGAGTACGTGACTGGGCGCCCTCCTCGTTTCATCGTCACGTGAAGCTCGGCAATTACCCGGCCGATTGGGCCGGCGATCAGTCGGATGACGACCGCGATTACGGAGAACGGTGATAGAGAAGCGATGGGTTTCGCAAGGGCTCAACCCATCCTAGGAGCTGATTTCCAATCAGCGCGCTGCGCAACGCGGCCAGGATCGTCTCCGAGAAGATCGGCGGCGTTTCCTAAAGCGTGATGAGATCAGGTTTGATCGCTGCAACATAAGTGCACTCCCTCTCCCGCTTGCGGGAGAGGGCTGGGGAGAGGGTATTTCCGCAATGGGATACTCCCCCAGAGGAGAAAGCCCTCACCCGCGCCTTGCGCGACCTCTCCCGCACGCGGGAGAGGTTGCACCGAGCCCGCAGAAACGGGTCTGCTGCTTTCACCCTTTTTGTTTCTCTTCTGCGCTTTTTCCATCGGAGCTTTTCGAGCGCTCTTCGAAACGATCAGACCCCTTGGCCAGATCGTGCCCCATCTTGCTCTCGTTCTTCGCTTCTTCCTTGGACGTCGCTTCACGCAAGCCTTCAGCGGCCTGTTCCCCCGCCTTTGATGATTTTCGTTCGTCATCCATTGGTGGCTCCTCCCTGATAAAGACGCCTCCAGGAAGCTCGCTGGTTGATCCCGGATTGGACGTACCAACGTTCCAATCAGATCACCCGGACATTGTTCCCGGTCCCGTCGAGGCTCTTAGTCGAGCCCGTAGGATGGGTTGAGCCCTTGCGAAACCCATCACGCTTGTTTTTCGAAGCGTCCGTAAAGCTAAACGATCGGGCGCCGTCCGCTTCGTCCTCACCTGCAGTCGGATGACAGCCGCGATGATCGAGAGCTGGAAGAGGAAAGCGATGGGTTTCGCAAGGGCTCAACCCATCCTACGAACTGTCATTCCGGGGCGCGCGCAGCGCGAACCCGGAATCCATTGGGAGGCAGCATCGGCGGTGGAATGGATTCCGGGCTCGCGCCAAGAGGGCGCGCCCCGGAATGACGGCGGAGGCTACACCTGCTTCCCCGCGATGATCTCCTGCAGCGTCGCGACGTGCCGCGCGAACGCGCCGCGGCCGGCGGCGGTGGCGGTGACGGTGGTCTGCGGTTTCTTGCCGACGAAGGCCTTCTCCACGGACACATACCCCGCCTTGGCCAATGTCTCGATATGCGCGCCGAGATTGCCGTCAGTGGCGCCGGTGAGCTTCTTCAGGCGGGCGAATTCCAGACCGGCCGACACGGGCAGCGCGTTCAAGGCCGCCATGATCTTGAGCCGCAGCGGCTGGTGGATGATGTCGTCGAGCTCGGCCATGCGCTAGATCCGCCGCATCCAGAGCCCGCCGAGGATCAGGCCGCCGCCGTTGACGAAGGCCATCCACAGCGGGAACGCCTCGCCGATGTAGAAGAAGCCGAACAGCGTCAGCGCGGTGATGCCGAGACCGATCGCAACGAAGGCGTAGCCGAACCAGAGCCCGGCGAGTGTGTAGAACAGCATGAAATAGATCGGCCAGAACGTTCCCAACTGGCGTGGACCGAAATGGCCGACAACGTTGGTCACGAGATAGCCGAACGCGAAGAACAGGGCGAATATCAGGAACAGCCTGATGCCAACGCCGGCCCCAAAGGGGTGGTTCTTCGGATTGAACACGCGAAGCGCAATCAGACCACCGACGCCCAGAACGTCCACCGCAACCCAGGCGTAGACCGCGTAGATCGGCCAGAGCCAGGTCACGAGATTGGCTGCGAACACCAGCACACCCCACCACACCGCAGCGAGACTCGCGAGCTCGTAGAGCTGCGATCGCTTCAGGCGCTGGACGATGTCGTCGATATCGGCCAGCGCTGCGGATGCCTCCTTGCTGTCGATCATGTCGTCCCTTTCTGTCCCTGGGCTATCTCGTAAGACGCTCGGTGACACCTGAGCGCGCGCCTCGTCCTTCGAGACGACCGCTACGCGGTCTCCTCAGGATGAGGCTTCGAGACGACCGCTTCCAGCGGTCCCCTCAGGATGAGGCTCAGCTGCACCAGGACCCGTTGAAGCGGCTGCCGCAGACTCCGCCCCTCATCCTGAGGGCACGCCGCAGGCGGGCGTCTCGAAGGATGGCCGCGGAAAAACCGCTCCTGTCTGCGATTGCCTTGCCGTCGACGGGGCGCATCACGACTGCCCTGCCCCGCGCCTCGCCACGTCCTCGGCGATCACCGAGACCGCCTTCGGATTTGTCACGATGCCCATGTGGTTGATGCCGGCGATGATCTTGACGTCGACCGAAGGTTTGATCGCCTGCACCACTTCCGCATATTTGTCCGAGATCATCATCTCGTCCTCGCCGCCGCCGAAGATCGTGATCGGACGCGTGGTTGCCGGCAGATCGAGCCGATAGCCACGCGTGGCAAAGTTGCGCATCAGGCGGTCCGAATAGGTCGAGGTGAGGTACTTCGCCGAGGTCGCGGGCACCGCGAAGGCGAGCACCGGAAGCTGCGAGCAGCAGTCGATGCCGAGCTTGCGCAGCGCGGTCAGGCCCAGGAAACGTGGAATGTCGGCCTTGGCCCAGCCGCCGGAATCCGGCCGGTTGGTCGGTGCGTCGTAGCCGAGATAGGGCGCGAGCAGCACGGTGCGCACGAACATGTCCTGCATGATCGGCGTCGCGGCGACGCGCAGCGAGAAGCCGGCGCCGGCGGAATGGCCGATCAGGGTGAGCGGCAGGTCCGGCGCGCCCTTGCGCAGATGGGCGACGAAATCGATCAGGTCGTCCTCGAGCTGGCCGACATAGCCGATGTCGCCGCGGGTGCCGGAGCCGCCGTGGCCGCGGATGTCGAGCGCCCAGGTCTCCACGCCGCGCGCGGCGATCGCATGGGTCAGCGTATGGTTGACCGTCGCGCTGGAGCCGGAGGAGCCGTGAATGAAGATCGCCCCGCCGCCCGTCGCCGGGCCGTTCGGCGGATAATGGCGATAGCCGATCCAGGTCCCGTCACGCGCCTGGAAGCGCTCGAGCGGAGGCAGCGTGGTCCAGTCAATCCCCTTGCTGGAGTCGGAGACGGAGCGCATCTCAGGCGGCCGCTCCAGTGGCGTTGCGATCATGGCGGTCAAGGTCAGCGCCACCGCGCCAGCCGCACAAAGAGTCCATTTCAGGCCGTTCAGAACGCCGCGCAGCAGACGGACCGCCATGGCTTGCCTCCCTCAAATCGATCAATAATAGAGAACTCTATAATACAGAGTACTCTTGGAATCAATCCCCGGATTGGCGCCGCGCCGTGAAAATCCTTAACGTCGGGTCCGACCCCAAAATGCCGAATCGTTTGCCGATGCCGCCTGCGGAACAACTCAACAACGCGTTCGAATTCACCGTCTCCGAGCTCTCCCAGTCCCTGAAGCGGACTGTGGAGGATACGTTCGGCCATGTCCGGGTCCGCGGCGAGATCTCGGGATTCCGCGGCGCCCACTCCTCCGGCCATTGCTATTTCGCGCTCAAGGACGAGAGCGCCAAGATCGAGGCGGTGATCTGGAAGGGCGTGCACGGCCGGATGCGCTTCAAGCCCCAGGAGGGGCTCGAGGTCATCGCCACCGGCAAGCTCACGACCTATCCGGGCTCCTCGAAATACCAGATCGTGATCGAGGCGCTGGAGCCGGCCGGCATCGGCGCGCTGATGGCGCTGATGGAGGAGCGCAAGAAGAAGCTCGCCGCCGAGGGCCTGTTCGACGAGGCGCGCAAGCAGCTGCTGCCCTGGCTGCCGGAGGTGATCGGTGTCGTCACCTCGCCGACCGGCGCCGTGATCCGCGACATCCTGCACCGGCTGGAGGACCGCTTCCCCCGCCGCGTGCTGGTGTGGCCGGTCAAGGTGCAGGGCGAAGGCTCGGCCGAGCAGGTCGCGGCCGCGATCCGCGGCTTCAACGCGATTGCCCCGGGCGGCAGGATACCGCGTCCCGACGTCCTGATCGTCGCGCGCGGCGGCGGCTCGCTGGAGGACCTCTGGTCGTTCAACGAGGAGATCGTGGTGCGGGCCGCGGCCGAGAGCATGATCCCGCTGATCTCCGCGGTCGGGCACGAGACCGACATCACGCTGATAGATTTCGTCGCCGACAAGCGCGCGCCGACGCCGACGGCGGCGGCCGAGATGGCGGTGCCGGTGCGCAGCGAATTGTTCGTCGAGGTCGCCGATCTCGGCCGTCGCACCCGCGCCTATTGGCAACGCGCCCAGGAAAGCCGCCGCAGCGAACTGCGCGCCGCCGCGCGCGCGCTGCCGGCGGCCGGCGATCTGCTCGCCATTCCCAGGCAGCGGCTGGATTCGGCGGGCGCCTCCCTGCCCCGCTGCCTCAAGGCCAACACGCACGCGCATTTCCGCAGGTTCACCGCGGCCAGCTCAAAACTGACGCTGCGCGTGCTGCACGGCCAGATCGCACAGGCCGACCACCGGCTCACCGTGTGCGGCGAACGGCTCGGCCTGTCCACACGTTCGCTGCTGCGGCAGCGGCGCGACCGCTTCGCCGGGCTCCAGATTCGCCTGCGCGCCTCAAAGCTCTCCAATGCGCAGGCGCAGCGCAACGCGATTGCCCGCCAGCGCGAGCGCACGCATCGTCTGGCGGAGCGGGCGCAACGCGCGCTCGCAACGCTGCTGCACCGGTTGGAGGCCCGCGTCGAGAACAGCGGCAAGCTGCTGTCGGCTTTATCCTATCGCAGCGTGCTCGCGCGCGGCTTTGCGCTGGTGCGGGATGAGGCCGGCCATCCCCTGCATGCGGCCGACGCGATCGGTCCAGGCGCACGCGTCGAGATCGAGTTCGCCGATGGCCGCGTCGGCGCGACCGCGGATGCGGATCGCCCGGCGCCGACGGCCAAGCGCGCGCCGGCGCAGCCAAAGCAAGCCGCGGCGGACGCAAAGCCCGCACCGAAGCGCGCGGCGAAGCCGGTGGATCAGGGCAGTCTGTTCTGAGGCGCGCCGGCGGCGCTCCGCTCTCACTGTCATTCCCGCGAAAGCGGGAATCCAGTACGCCGCAGCCTGTCAGTGACTCACAACCGCCTCGGCGTACTGGATCGCCCGGTCAAGCCGGGCGATGACAGCGAATGTGTGGGAGGCGCGTGCAGCTCCAAGCGTCATTGCGAGCGAAGCGAAGCAATCCAGGTGTTTCCGCGGAGAGACTCTGGATTGCTTCGTCGCATCAGCGCAAAATTGCTACGCAATTTTGTCGCGAGCTCCTCGCAATGACGGAGCCTGTGGAGGCCGCACCGCCTAGCGGCAGGACAATCCCGCGTCGATCGTGGTCCAGAAGCCGCAATGTTCCGGCGCGCGCTGTGGGGCGCCGGCGTGGGCCTCGTACAGGAAGATCGCGACGGTGAAGACGACGAGTGCGGAGAAGAGGACGATGCGGCTGCGCATGGGGATTGCGTTGAATCGACATCGTGGTCGAACTAAGGCGCCGTCACGTGTTGAAATCGGCGCCTTGCGCGATCCTTAGATTCCTGGGTCGGCCCCGCTTGATGTGGGACGTGTAGCCCGCATGAGCGAAGCGATATGCGGGACCAGCCTCCCCGGATATCGCTGCGCTCATCCGGGCTACGGTACCACCATCACCGCGCCAGCCATTTCGCGACATCTCTCTGCGATTCCGCGCGCGCCTGCGCATCAATGCCGAGATGGCCGCGCTCGGGCGCTATGGCATCGTTGCTGCCGGCAGCTGCGTGCAGCGGCGTGTCGGCGCGGTCGAACTCGTGATAGGCGCCGGGATAGACCACGATGCGCGCGAGCGCGCTGCGGCCATGCGCGCCTTCGACCATCTGGCGGCAGGCCGGCGGAGACGAGACGTCGTCATCGGCGCCGATCAGCACCAGGGTAGGCACCCGCGAGCTCCAGCCGAGGCCGGCGGAAATCCGGCAGTCGGGATAGAACGCGATCGCGGCGCGGAAATCCGGGCCGAGGTCCCGCGCGGCACTCTGCGGACGCACGGCCCAAAGCAGCGCGCTGGCGCCATCGGCCCAGCCCATCAGGCTGACGCGGTCGCGCGCCACCCAGCTCTGCTTCATCAGCCAGGCCCGCGCCGCCGCGATATCGGCGACGCGCTCACGGCGCGCCTTGACGTGCATCTCCTTGAGCCGGCATTGCGGCCCGAGCTCGCGCGAGCCGTAGCTGTCGGGCCACAGCACGGCGTTACCGGCCTTGAGCAGGCGCTCGGCCCAGTCGCGATAGCGCGGCAGGACGGAATCGGAATGGCCACCGAGCCCGCCACAGCCATGCAGCGCGATCACGGTCGGAAACGGGCCTGCGCCCTCGGGCTTGTAGAGCTGCGCATGGAGGACGCCTGACACCAGCGGAATCTCGACCGGCTGCGGCGCCGGCGCGGCACGCGCGGCCGACATCAGCAGCGTCATGAACAGGGCGGTCAATCGAAGGCGCATCGGACTCTGCCGTAGGAGGTGCCGGAACCAGCGATCCTTCGCGGAAGGCATTGTCACGCGGGAGCGGCGGCAAAACATCACAAACCGGTGGGTTTAACGGGCGGACAAGCCGCCCTATCTATGCTACATCCCGGCCAACACATCGTGCCCTCCAGGGGTTTCCTTTGGGAGCGGCCTTCCACGGAGACTTTCGACCGTGCTGAACAAGTTCGGCCCCTCGGGCCATGGCGAAGCGCAGGTGCAATATCTCGACGGCGATTTCCGCGTGATCTCGCCGGGGACCTACGTACGCTGCGCGATCACCGACGCGCGGATCCCGCTCGACGAGCTGAAGTACTGGAGCGTGGACCTGCAGGAGGCCTACGCCACGCCCGCCGCCGTCTTGCAGCGGCATTTTCCCGGCGCGCCGAAACCGCAGGAATCGTGATCTCGTAGGGTGGGCAAAGGCGCAATGCGCCGTGCCCACCATCTCTGCACGATCGCGACGAAGCACGTGGGCACGCTTCGCTTTGCTCACCCTACAAGATCGAACTCTTGGCATGGTTCGGCTATTGCGGCTCGGGAGCATCGCCGCCCACGCAGGTCTTGATAAAACTCTTCCGCGCCTCACCGACGATCTTCTGATCGATCGCCTGCTTCAGGCAATCGAGCCGCGCCTGCGCCAGGCAGAGCTGGAGCTGATCGCGCTTGTCCTGCCCTTTCAGGCTCGCCGTCGTGGCAAGGCATGTCACGCGCTTGGTGGCGGGAACCGGCACGGTGGCGGTCGGAGCGGCGGCAGCCGGTGCGGATGTCTGAGCAAGGGCGGGCAAAACCGGCAGACATATGAGGCTGGCGGTAAGAAGCGCGGACTGCAATTTCATCTGACCTCTCCTGGACGCAGCTCACTCGATAGAAGCCTCGCCATGAATGCCGGCTGAATGTCCGTTCGGCGTCGCCATCTACCGAGCACATCCTGCACCAAGATCATCGCGGCCTCACGCTCCGCGTTGCATCGAACAGTGCGCGCACTCAGTGGTTAGTCATTTCGCGCTGTGGTTGGATTCTTCGTTGCGATTCGGCGCCCTTAAGTTGTTCGACGAAGTCTTGATGAAACAGAGGGCTGCTATAGTTGCATGTTAGGTAACTGGCCCTGCTCCTTTTATCGCGCAGACAATCAAGCCAACCAAACGACCATTGAGCTTTGGAATTGGTGCAGTCTGTGAACGGGCTCATATCGAAGAGCCATCGGGACGGCTACGTTCACCAGGAAAATTCGCGGCGGAATATCAAGCCAAACGATGGGGGTGATCATGCCCGCCATATTCGAGTTGCTCTATCGAGAATATTGTCGCGCCCGTCTTGCTGAAATGCGGAAACAGCTTCTGATCGCGACTGAACGCGCTCAGGCGCTGGACGCGGATCATCATCCTGCAGATCGGGGTGACGACGACAAGACGGACATACATCGCCAACCCGATTACCGCGCGCCGCACTGAAGCGGCCCGACCACGGGCAACCTCTCCCGCGTAGCAATGACCAAGCAATTGGCAACAGTTTGGGAGCCTGCAATGAATACACCCGAATATTATACTGTCATGGTGGCCTGCCTCTCGTGCCTGACCATTGTCGGAATGATGGCCGCTGGGGCGTGGTGAGCATAACTGCTGAAGCACGACCGCCGCGGGGAACGAGGCTGCTGGCACGTTCAATCCGACCCATGGCAGACGCAGCACGCACCGTATTGCATCGTCCGTCGAAGGACGCCAGACCCTCGCCTCGACTCGGCTTGCAGAATTGATTGTTTCTATGATGTGAGCGTTGCCGCCGCCTGCCACGCCTGCGGCGGCAACGCTCGAGATCCGGATGTCAGCCTCCGGGCGGAGTATATGAGGAGCGCAGCTTCGCAGCGTTTTGGCGGACCTGCTTGATCTCGTCCTGCGTGAACAACCGGGTCAGCTTCACGTTCTGCAGGGTGCCTGCCGTAACGGTCAGTCCGGAAATGGCCGGAGCCGCACTGGGATCAGGCACATCGAAAATCACCAGGACGCCTGGGCCGTCGGCCGCAACGCTGTACATCGAGATCAGCTTTCCGCCGGCCGCCTCGATAAGTTTCCTGGCCGCTTCCTGGCGATTGGTCGTGGGATTTTCCAAGATAGCGTTGAGAGCGCGTGGTGTGTACTGTCCGGTGAGGCAAAAATGCATGGCATGCTCTCCTCTGTTTTTGGCAATGACTCTCCCTGCCGCTCCGAACTGGTCGTTGCGGCCGTCGCATCTGAAATAACAAGATCGCGCCCGCCGTGGGCATAAACGCCGTCGATGATTGCCGGGAGTTCGGCACGTCCTGGTGACGGCTCTCGTGAAAGGCTACATCAACTGCCAAGAGTGCGGAAGAGAATTCGTCACCCGCGACACGTCGCTGGATGAGCTATGGCAGAGACGCTTGCCTAGTGCACAAGATCAACGCGCGCTGTACCGCCGCTCGCGTGCCTTGTAGAGATGATCGCTGATCAATTGCCGCAGCTTTGCCGGCTCGTCGAACTCGAGCTCAACGGCGAATGGCACGATGCCGTCGGGCACGTCCGCGCGGCCGCGCAGGCGTGCAAGGTCTTTCTCTGTCGTCACCAGCGTGAGCTGCTCGCGCCGCGCGTCCGCTGCGAGCGCTGCGATCTCGTCCTGCGAAAACAAGTGATGGTCGGCGAAGGCGCGCGTGCGCGCGACCGCGATGCCGCTGGCGTGCAGAGTGCGAAAGAAGCGCTCGGGGTCGCCGATGCCGGCGAACGCGAAGACCCGCTCGCCGGACAGCTGCGCGAGCGAGGCCGCAACCGGCTTCAGGCGTGCGCGCAGCTCCGGCTTGTCGCGCTTGGCGAGCTCGGCGGCGACATCGTTGGCCGCGCGGCCGTCGCCGATCAGCACCAGCGCGTCGGTGCGCGCGAGCTGCGCCTGCAACGGCGCGCGCAGGGGGCCCGCAGGAAACACCTCGCCGTTGCCGAGGCCGCGCTCGCTGTCGATCACGATCAAGGAGGCGTCCTTGAGCAGGCGCGGGTTCTGAAAACCGTCGTCCATCAGGATCATTGTGGCGCCTTGCGACTTCGCCAGCGCGACACCGTCGAGGCGGTCGCGCGCGACCGCGACCGGCACGTCGCGCGCCATCATCAGGGGCTCGTCGCCGACATCGGCTGCGGTGTGGCGTGCGCGGTCGACCATGACAGGGCCTTTCAGGCGCCCGCCATAGCCGCGGCTGAGCACCACCGGCGTCTCGCCGAGCTCGCGCAACAGCTTGGTCAGCGCCAGCACGGTCGGGGTCTTGCCGGCGCCGCCGACATGGTAATTGCCGACGCAGATCACGGGAATGCCGGCGTCCGTGCCCGGGAGCAGCATGCGCCGTTCGGCGATCGCGCCGTAGAGCGCTCCGAGCGGCCATAACGCATACGACTGAAGTGAACGTGGCCGGTACCAGAAGGCCGGCTCACGCATTGGCAGCCCCCATCTCGATCCGCAATTGCAGCAGATAGGGCTCGAGCGCCGCCATGGTGCGATCCAGTGCGCCGCCGAGCTGCTCGACCACGCCGGAGCCTGCGCGCTGCATCTTCTCGCGCAGGAGGGGATCGGCCAGCAACTGGCCGAGCTGCTTGACCAGCGCCTCCTGCGTATCGGCCTGCCGCGCCGCGCCGCTCGCATCGAGCGCCTCGAACACTTCGGTGAAGTTGAAGACGTGCGGACCATGGACGATGGCGGCGCCGAGCTTGATCGCCTCGATCGGATTCTGTCCGCCGTGGCGGATCAGCGAGCCGCCCATGAACACGATCGGCGAGAGGCGGTAGAACAGGCCGAGCTCGCCCATGGTGTCGGCGACATAGATGTCGGTGGTCGCGGTCGGCAGCTCCTCGCGCGAGCGCAACGCCGGCGTCAGGCCCGAGGCCGTGATCAGGCCGGCGATCGAAGCGCCGCGATCGGGATGCCGCGGCACGATCACGGTGAGGAGCTGCGGGAAGAAACCGACGAGGCTGCGATGCGCCGCGACCAGCATCTCGTCCTCGCCCGGATGGGTCGAGGCCGCGACGATGATCGGCCGGCCGCGCGTCATCGCCATCAGCCGCTCGAGCTTGGCGGGATCGGCCGGCGGCGCCGGCACGTCGAGCTTGAGATTGCCCGTGGTGACGACATCGCGGCCGCCCAGCGCGGAGAAGCGCTCGGCATCGATCTTCGACTGCGCCAGGCAGATGTCGAACCGCGACAGCAGCGCCGAGATGGTGCCGTGCATGCGCTGCCAGCGCGGGAAGGAGCGCGGCGACATCCGCCCGTTGATCAGCACCATCGGCACCCGGCGCGCCGCGCCGGCCAGGATCAGGTTCGGCCACAGATCGGATTCGATGAACAGCGCCAGCGACGGCTTCCAATGGTCGAGGAAGCGCGCGACGTAGCGCGGGGAATCGTACGGCACGTATTGATGGATGACGTCGGGCGGAAAGCGCTTTGCGACCACGGCAGCCGAGGTGACGGTGCCCGAGGTGAGCAGGATGCGCAGATTGAGATCGCGCAAACGCTCGATCAGCGCCGCCGCGGCCAGCACCTCGCCGACACTGGCGCCGTGGATCCAGACCAGCGGGCCATGCGGCCGCACGTCGCGGGACAGGCCGCGCCGCTCGCCGACGCGCGCGGGGTCCTCCTTGCCCTGCCTGAGCCGCCGCTTGATCAGCGCAGGCGCAAGCGGCACCAGGCCCGCGGCCAGGCGCCGATACATCCGCAGCGTCATCGGCAGTGCAATGGGCAGCGATTTAGCCATCTTGCGGCCCCGGGCGGCCGAGCTGCGCATAGGCGCGCCTGGTCGCCTCGTTCAACGTCTCTTCCAGCTCCAGCCGCAGCGCTTCCATCGTGGCGGCATCGGCATCTGCGGGAACGTGGATTTCCTTGATGCCGACCAAGGCGCCCCGCCCGAACGGCAGATTGATGGTGGTGCGGTCCCAGTTCTTCAGCCGGATGAAGCGGCTGGTCGCCATCGCGAAAGGCATGATCGGCCGCCCCGATTCCCGTGCCAGCATGATAATGCCAAGCCCGGCCACGCGCGCGCGCTTGGGGACATCGGCAGTCAGCGCGACATTACAACCGTCCTGGAGGGTCCGCACCATTTCCTTGAAGGCGCCGACCCCGCCCTTGCGGTGAAAGGCGCCGCCATGATCGCCGGAACCGCGGATCAGGCCGATGCCGAGCCGCTCCACCGCGATGGCGTTGAACTCGCCGTCGCGGTGACGGGAAATCAGCACCTTGGCCCGGTAGGAATCCTTGTTCTTGATGAAGGGGGTGAGGAAATGCTGGCCGTGCCAGAAGGCGAAGATGGCCGGGATCTGCGGCTCGACGCGTTCATAGACGTCGGGCGGATCGAACGTGAATTTGTTGGTCCGCCAGACCAGACGCAGATATTCGGCCGCCAGAACCCCGACGGCACGCTGAAACCAGCTGCTTCGCAGCGTATTGCGAAGCAGTTTTTTCAACGTGCCGGTTCTTGATTCGGGTCGAGCAGCCGATGGAGATGGACGATGAAATAGCGCATCTGCGCATTGTCGACCGTGCTCTGCGCCTTGGCCCGCCAGGCGGCGTGGGCGGTCGCATAATTCGGAAACAGGCCGACGATCTCGACGTCGTCGAGATTCTTGAAGACGTTCTGCTCGAGATCGACGAGCTCGCCGCCGATGACGAGGTGAAGCAGTTGTTGCGGGGCACTATCTGGCATCAGTTCTGTTCCTAACGGGCTGCCCGGCAAAGCAGTGTTCTACAAGCACAGTGTTCGACAAGCACGACGAGAAGCGCCTAGGCCAAGGGGCGGTTTCGAAAATGCGCGACAATGCCCGCATGACGATCGCGCCCCGCTGCCACCAGCACCCCGTGCGCCACTTCCCGGCGGTTATAGAGGATGGGTTCTCCGGAGAGGTCGCTCATCCTACCATCGGCTTCCTGCACGATCAAATCGGCCGCCGCAAGGTCCCAATCGTGGCTGTTGCCCCCCGCAAAAGCCGCATCCAGCGCGCCATGGGCGACCCGGCACAGGCGCAGCGCCAGCGAGCCGATTCGCGGATGCAGCTTGATGTCGCCGAGGGACGGCTTCAGGCGCTCGACCAGCGGCTTCGGCCCGGCGACGCGGGCGAAATCCAGTTCGGCTCCCGAGGTCGCCCGCACCGGGACGCCGTTGAGCGTCGTGCCGCGTCCGCGCGCGGCGAAGAAGAACTCGCCGGTCGTCGGCGCGAACACCGCGGCCAGCACGGGCGAGGCATCCTCGACCAGCGCGACGCTGACGCACCAATCGTCATGGCCACCCAGGTAATTGCGCGTACCGTCGATGGGATCGACGATCCAGGTCAGCCGCCGCGACAGCCGGGCCGCATCGTCGGCGCTCTCTTCCGAGAGCCAGCCATAATCCGGCGTCGCGCCGCGCAAGCGCGTTTCGAGCAGATCGTTGACGGCGATGTCGGCTTCCGAGACCGGCGAGGAGGCGCCCTTGGTCCACTTCTTCAGCTCGGTGCGGAACATCGACTGCGCCAGCGCGCCCGCTTCCCGCACCGTCTCCTGCAGCAGCGCCGCGTCGCGCGTCAGGATCGTGTCGTTCGCGTCAACGTCCGCCAAGCGTCAAACCCTCGATGCGCACCGTCGGCGCATTGATGCCGTAGCGAAACTCGAGATTGTTCGCGGGCTGCATCGACCTGAAGATCTCGAACAGATGGCCGGCGATCGTCACCTCGCTGACGGGATAGGTGATCTCGCCGTTCTCGATCCAGAAGCCGGAGGCGCCGCGGCTGTAGTCGCCGGTCACGCCGTTGACGCCGGAGCCGATCAGATCGGTGACGTAGAAACCCTGCTTGATGTCGGAGATCAGCTCGGCGGGGCTCAGCGTGCCGGCCTCGAGATGCAGATTGTAGGGCCCCGGCGAGGGCGAGGAGGAGACGCCGCGATGGGCGTGGCCGGTGGTGACGAGACCGAGCTCGCGCGCGGTGGCGCAATCGAGCAGCCAGGTCGTCAGCACGCCCTCGTCGACCAGCGCGGTTCTCTTCACCGCGACGCCCTCGGCATCGAAGGTCTGCGAGCGCAGGCCGCGCTTGCGCAGGGGATCGTCGATGATGCGGATGTTGTTGGCAAACAGCTGCTGGCCGAGCTTGTCCTTCAGGAAGCTGGTCTTGCGCGCGATCGAGGCGCCGTTGATGGCGCCGACGAGATGACCGACCAGGGAGCCGGCAACACGCGGATCGAACACGACGGGGACCTTGCAGGTTTCGACCTTGCGCGGATTGTAGCGCGCCACGGTGCGCTCGCCGGCGGAACGGCCGACGGCTTCCGGCGACAGCAGATCGGCGGCATGCGGCGCCGAGGTGAAGTCGTAGTCGCGCTCCATGCCGGTACCCTCGCCCGCGATGGCGGTGGCCGAGATGCCCTGGCTGGAGCGCAGGTAGGAGCCGTGGAAGCCGGTCGAGGTGACGAGCACCATGCCGCCGATGCCGGCGGAGGCCGAGGCGCCGCCGGATTTTGTCACTCCCTTCACGGCGAGCGCCGCGGCTTCCGCCGCGAGCGCGCGGCGTTCGAGCTCGCCGGTTGCGGGCACACCGGGATCGAGCAGGTCGAGATCGGGGAAATCGCGCGCGAGCAGCGCGGGATCGGCGAGGCCGACATATTTGTCGTCGGGCGCCACGCGCGCCATCGCGACCGCGCGTTCGGCAAGCTTGGTCACGGCATCGCCGCTGACGTCGTTGGTCGAAACCACCGCCTGGCGCTGGCCGACCAGCACCCGCAGGCCGACATCGTCGCCCTCCGACCGCTCGGATTCCTCAACGCGTCCGTCGCGCACCTCGACGCCTTGCGAGACGCCGCGCACCGCGACCGCATCGGCCGCGTCCGCGCCGGCGCGCTTGGCCGCCTCGACCAGCCGCTGCGCGAGATCGGAGAGCGCGGACTGATCGAACAGGTCGCGATTGGCTGTGGTCGAGCTTGCGGATGGTGAAGCGTTCACGAAAGAAATCCTGTTGGGGCGGGGTGCGGGGGCCGGAACCCACAGATGTGCCCTGATCGCGCGGACTTCAAGCATTTTCAGCCCGCCAAAGCTCAGATTCGCAACTTCGGCGCAACGTCTCGTCAATCATGCGCGCCAAGGTCTTGTCAATCATGACGAGCAGTGACGGTGGGTTAACCAGCCTTTTTAAGCGGTTTCGGAAGAGCGCGCGCTAAGGTCCTCGCATCGACCGGGAACATAATCCCGGCGGGGAGAACGAAAGCCGTGAGGCGTCAAACAGCAACATGCGGGGCCCACCCCGCCGGGTCGAGCCGCTCACTGCGGCTCGACCCTCTTTCCCTTCCGGTCCGCTTCGATGCGCATGACCCGCGCGCCGACGGATATGTCAGGCAGATCGAGCTTCATCGCGAACGTGTCGTGCTGCGCCGTGCCGTCCGCGGCATGCAGATGGCAATCAACGTCCGCGTCAGCGACTTCACCGGCGTCGCGCTGCGCGGCAATGACGAGGCACAGGCCCTCGTGCTCGTGCATCGCGATCCCTCGCTGTCCGTGCCGCTGCTGGTCGGGGCCGATGGCGACGAGCTCATCGAGGCCTGGGCGATCTGGAGCGAGCTGTTCGCGCTGCCGCAGCTCAACGAAGCTGCGCGCAAGCCCGCGGCCCGCCGCCGCCGCGCCAATGCAATCCGCGCCCGCCGCCCGAAATTCTTGATGCGTCGGCGCGTCGCCATGGCGCGCGAGCTGCCGGTTCATCAAGGCGAACGCGAGATCATCGCGCGGAATTGAGCAAGATGCCGTAGGGTGGGTTAGCCGAAGGCGTAACCCACCTCTTTACTTTCGATGCGGATGACGTTGGTGGGTTACGCTTCGCTAACCCACCCTACGCATTTGCATTACGCCCGCATCAGCGCGTCGGCGAGCAATCCCGCGAACAGCAGCAAGCCCGCATCCCTGTTCGACTTGAACAGGCGCAAACACAATTTCGGATCCTCGATCCGCAGCCGCACGATCTGCCACGCCAGATGCGCGGCGAAGGCGGCGAGGCCGAGCCAGGCCGGCCAGCGCGCATCGCCTGAGGCCAGCGCGACGCCGATCAGCATCACCGACAGCCCGTAGAACAGGATCAGCGCCTGGTACGTATGCGCGCCGAACAGGCGTGCGGTCGACTTGATGCCGATCAGCGCGTCGTCCTCGGCGTCCTGATGCGCGTAGATCGTGTCATAGCCGATCACCCAGGAGATCGCGCCGGCATAGAGCACCAGAGCAGTAATGTCGATGCGGCCGAAGGTGACGGCAAATCCCATCAACGCGCCCCAGGAGAAGGCAAGCCCGAGCACGATCTGCGGCCACCAGGTGATCCGCTTCATGAAGGGATAGATCGCGACGATCAGGAGCGATGCGATGCCGGTCGCGATCGCGAAGCGGTTGAACTGCAGCAGCACCAGAAGGCCGATCAGCGCCTGCACGACCATGAAGGCCAGCGCCTGCTTCGTGCTCACCTGCCCCGACGGCAGCGGCCGCGAGCGCGTGCGCTCGACCTTGTCGTCGAGATCGCGGTCGGTGATATCGTTCCAGGTGCAGCCCGCTCCGCGCATCACGAAGGCGCCGACGAAGAACAGCGCGATGGTGAGCGGCAGTCCGCGGACGTCATGCGCCATGCCGCTCGCGAGCGCAGCCGACCACCAGCATGGCATCAACAGCAGCCAGGAGCCGATCGGACGATCGAACCGGGACAGGCGCAGGTAAGGCCGCGCCCAAGGCGGCGCGAGCGTATCGACCCAGTTGCCGGTGGAATCGGCAACGCGGGCGGATCTGCTAGTGCCCAGTTTTCGAAGTTCGTATTCCATCGCGGCGTATTCCGGTACGAACTTCGAAAACTACAAGGGCACTAGCCAGAAAATTTTAGTTCACGTGCCGCTTATCGATTTGAAGTTCCTATGAGATCTCGCGGCGAGCACCGTAGGAACTTCAAATCGGCGGCACGTGTATCATCGGGTGAGGACGTTGCCGTTGAGCGTGTCGAAGGTGCTGCCGCCCTTCTTGCCGGCATTGGCCTCAGGTGCCGAGCCCGACCCAAGCACCTCGCTCAGCGACGGGCCGGCGGGACGCGCCTGCTGTTGCTGCGCAACGTTGCAGACCTTGTTCGCCATGGCCTCGGTGTTCTTGTGGCCGTCCTTCATCTGCGCGCCGACCTGCGGCGGAATTCCGCATTTGGCCGAGTGAGTCTCGATGTACTTGATCATCTTGGTTTCAGCCTGGCTGAAACTGCGGATCAGCTTGCAGGCCTCGTCAGGCGGGGCGTGACGGTCGCTCGCGGCCTTGATCAGCTTGCCGCGCTTCTCGGCTTCCTCGCGCAGGGGCATGAACGTCTTCATGCAATCCTCGCCGGGACCGGCCTGGGTCGGCGGAGCCGCGCTGAAAGCTCCGGCGCCACCGATCGGCGCGGCGCCGTTCACGGGAAATGACGATTGCGGAGCCGCGCCAACCGACGCGGTCGGCGCCGAGCCGTTCACCGGCGGAAACGCCGAACTGGCGGGCGCCTGATTGGGCAGGGGGGCCGGGAACGCGCTTTGCGCATAGGCACAAGAGGCGCCCATGGTGACCATGGCGGCAGCGATCGGAACCATCAAATGACGGATCATCAAGAAAATCTCTCCGGCAGGAGCTTACGGGGTCCAGCGTCTTCCAATCGAAGCGCAACCAGCGTGCTCGCGATTTTACGATTCCCGCCGGCGCTTAACAACCCGCCGAATAGGGCAAGAGCGCGGCGCACCGACGCGGCGGTTTGGCAATATTTACCCCCGAAATGACCGCTTTCGGTTAATAACGGCGCCAAATTGGACTTTTGAACGATGCCCGCCCACGACTTTCGCGCCCCCCGCCTGTTCGTCGACGCCCCCCTTGCCCAAGACGCCAGGGTCGCGCTCGACCGCGACCAGAGCAATTATCTCGGCAACGTGCTGCGACTTGGCGCCGGGGCCGAGGTTTTGGCGTTCAACGGGCGGGACGGCGAGTGGCAGGCCGCCATTGAAGGCCGCAAGCGGCCGGACGGCCTCGTCATCCTGCAGCAGACCCGGCCCCAGGACCGGCTTGCCGACCTCACCTACGTCTTCGCCCCGCTGAAACATGCCCGGCTCGACTACATGGTCCAGAAGGCCATCGAGATGGGCGCCGCCGCCATGCAGCCGGTTTTGACCCGGTTCACCCAGGCCTCCCGGGTCAACACCGAGCGGATGCGGGCCAACGTCGTCGAGGCAGCCGAGCAATGCGGCATTTTGAGCATCGCCAGTGTCGCCGAACCGGTCGCCTTGGAGCGCTTCCTCAGCCAGCGCCCGGCCGACCGCCTGCTGATCTTCTGCGACGAGGCCGCGGAGGTCGAAAACCCGGTTCAGAGCCTGCAAGCCGCGCGCGCGGCCGGACAGGGTATCGACGTCCTGATCGGCCCCGAAGGCGGCTTTGCCGAAGAAGAGCGCGCCCTGCTGCTGCGGCAGCCCAGGATTCTCCGGCTCGCCCTGGGCCCCCGAATCATGCGGGCCGACACGGCCGCCGTGGCGGCGCTGGCGCTGGTGCAGGCGGTGCTGGGCGATTGGGGCGGCCGGATCACCGACGCCAAGTCCGACTGACCCCCCGTTAAGCGATTGATCCTTTGGAGGTCGAAACCGCTTTCGGGCCATGCTAAGGGCTGCGCAATTCCTGTCCTTCTCCTGCCCTGCCCGGTTCCACCGGGACGATGGACCTCTGTCATGACCGCGACTGCCACCTCAAATGCTGCCGGCTCCGCCGCCTGGGCGGATACGCTGCTCTTGTCGTTCGCGCAGGCCGGCTATGTCAGGGCCGAGCCGGCGATCCTGCAACCGGCCGAGCCGTTCCTCGACCTCTCGGGCGAGGACATCCGCAAGAGCCTGTACCTGACCACGGACCTCACGGGCGAGGAGCTGTGCCTGCGCCCGGACCTGACCATTCCGGTCGCCCGCGACTACCTCGCCTCCGGCCGCGCCGGCCAGCCGGCCGGGTTCAGCTATCTCGGTCCGGTGTTTCGTTACCGCAGCGGCCAGGCCAGCGAATTCCTGCAGGCCGGCATCGAATCGTTCGGCCGCCAGGACCGCGCCGCGGCCGACGCCGAGACGCTGGCACTTGCACTGGAGGCGACCGCGGCCTTCGGCGTCCGCGACGTCGAGATCCGCACCGGCGACGTGGCGCTGTTCAACGCGCTGCTCGATGCGCTCGACCTCTATCCGGTCTGGCGCCGCCGCCTGGTCAAGGATTTCAACCGCAAGATCAGCCTGGAGCAGGATCTGGAGCGGCTGGCGGCCGCGACCACCGCGACCCGCAGCGAATATCAGGGCGTGCTCGCCGCGCTCGCGGGCTCCGACCGCAAGGCCGCGCTCGCCTTCGTCACCGACCTGATGTCGATCGCCGGCACCACCAATGTCGGCGGCCGCACCACCGCCGAGATCGCCGATCGCTTCCTCGAGCAATCGACGCTGAAGGGCGGCGCGCTGCCGCGCGAGGCGATCACCGTGCTCAAGCGCTTCCTTTCGATATCAGGCAATCCCGACGATTCCATCGCCGCGCTGCGCGCGCTCACCGCCGATGCAAAGCTCGACCTTGCTGCGGCCATCGACCAGTTCGAAAGCCGGGTCGGCTTCATGGCCGCGCGCGGCATCGACGTGAAGCAGACCCGCTTCTCGACCGCGTTCGGGCGCGGCCTCGACTATTACACCGGCTTCGAATTCGAGCTGCATCACCGGGGCAACGGCGCCGAGCCGCTGGTCGCCGGCGGCCGCTATGACGGACTGATGACCCAGCTCGGCTCGGCTGAACCTATTCCCGCGGTCGGCTTCTCGGTCTGGGTGGATGCGCTGACCAGGATCGGCCGCAAGGTGGGGGCTTGATCATGAGCGCGCCGTTCGTTCTGGCCGTTCCCTCCAAGGGCCGCCTGCAGGAAAACACCGAGGCCTTCTTCGCCCGCGCCGGCCTGAAGCTGTCGAAGGCCGGCGGCGCCCGCGACTATCGCGGCACCATCGCCGGCCTCGACAATGTCGAGGTCGCCTATCTCTCGGCGAGCGAGATCGCATCGCAATTGTCGCGCGGATTCGCGCATCTCGGCGTCACCGGCGAGGACTTGGTGCGCGAGAACATTGCCGATGCCGACAAGCGCGTGTCGCTGATCGACGGGCTCGGCTTCGGCTATGCCGACGTCGTGGTCGCAGTGCCGCAGGCCTGGATCGACGTCCGCACCATGGCCGACCTCGACGACGTCACCACCGGCTTCCGCGAGCAGCATCATATGCGGATGCGGGTCGCGACCAAGTTCGTCAATCTCACCCGCGCCTTCTTCCAGAGCCACGGCATCACCGATTACCGCATCGTCGAAAGCGCCGGCGCGACCGAAGGCGCACCGGCGGCCGGCAGCGCCGAGCTGATCGTCGACATCACCACGACCGGCGCGACGCTGGCCGCCAACGGCTTGCGGGTGCTCGACGACGGCGTGATCCTGCGCAGCCAGGCCAATCTGGTCGCCTCGAAGGAGGCCGACTGGTCGCCGCAGGCCCGGGAGACCGCGCGCATCATCCTCGATCACATCGCCGCAAGGGCGCGGGCCAACAAATACCGCGAGGTCCGCACCCGCTTCCGGCAATGCGACGCCGCCCTGCTCGGCGAAGCCCATAGCCGGTTCGGCGTCGAGGCTCCGTTCGGCGGACCGACCTCGTCAGGCATGCTGACGTTGCACTGCCCACCGGGGCAGCTCTATGCGCTGGCGAGCTTCCTGCGCGAGCATGGCGCCGAGACCGTCTCGGTGGTCTCGCTCGACTACGTGTTCGACCGGGAGAACCCGCTGTTCGCGAAGCTCGAAGCGTTCCTGCGGCGGTGAGCTCCAGGCCGGTTCAGCTTTTCCGTTCAGCTTTGCGACAGCAAACGGCAGCTACCATATGCTGTTGAGATGACTTTGAACGCCTCTGGAACCTTGATCGATGACGCTGGGCTCTGACGTATCAGGCATGACGACCACCGCAGGCACCGCCGCCGCGAAGGGACTGTCGATCGTCGTCCCCGTCTACAACGAGGCGGCGGGCCTCGCCGCCCTGCATCAGCGCATCTGCGATCTGGCAAGAACCTTGCGGGAGCGCTATCGGCTGTCTTGCGAGATCGTCTATGTCGACGACGGCAGCAAGGATGCGACGCTGGCGATCGCACGTGGCCTGCCGGCCGATGCGATCGACGTCCAGGTGGTGTCGCTGTCGCGCAATTTCGGCAAGGAGGCGGCGCTGATGGCCGGCCTCGACCATGCCCGGCTCGGCGCCGTCATGTTCATGGACGGTGACGGCCAGCATCCGCCGGCCCTGATCGAACAGCTGGTGCGGCACTGGATCGAAGACGGCTATGACGTCGTCTACACCGCCAAGGCGCATCGCGACAACGAGACCTTCCTGCGCCGCGTCGCCGTGCACGGTTTCTATGCGCTGATCAATTGGGGCGCACGGCAGAAGATTCCCGAGGACGCCGGCGACTTCCGCCTGCTCTCCCCGCGCGCCGTCGCCGCGCTCAGGCAATTGCCCGAGCGCAACCGCTTCTTCAAGGGCCTCGCCAGCTGGATCGGATTCCGCCAGATCCGGGTCGATTACGAGCCCGCGGCGCGCGTCCACGGCGTCACCACCTTCAACGCCGCAAGCCTGCTTGGCCTGTCGATCGAGGGCCTGACCTCGTTTTCGGTGGCGCCCTTGCGCTTCGCCAGCCTGTTCGGCGTCATCCTTGCCGGAGGCGCCTTCCTGTTCGGCCTTTCGATCCTCTGGGAGGTGTTCACGACCGGCAAGCAGGTGCCCGGCTATCCTTCGCTCGTGATCGGCCTGATGACGATCGGCGGCGTGCAGCTCATCATGATCGGCATCGTCGGCGAATATATCGGCAAGATCCTCTCCGAGCTGAAGGCGCGCCCGATCTACTTCGTCGCCGAGCACAGCGAGAAGCACTTCGAGACCGACAAGGCGGACGACGCCGCGAAGAGGACGGCGGCCGAATGAGCGCGGCCGCGGAGCTGCGGCGGATCTGGGTCTGCGCCGACGATTACGGCATCAGTCCGGGCGTCAACCGCGCCATCCGCGACCTGATCGAACGCGGCCGCCTCAACGCCACGTCGGTGACGATGGTAGGGCCGGCGATCGAGCGCAGCGAGGTCGAAGCGCTCCAGGCCGCCGCGACAGCGAGCCCGCGCTGCGCGATCGGATTGCACGTGACGCTGTCGGCGCCGTTCCGGCCGCTCACCATGCATTTCCGTCCGCTCGACGGCGACATGTTCATGCCGTTTCCGAAGCTGCTGCGCGCGGGCGCCTTACGGCGGCTCGACCCCGAATTCGTCCGCAACGAGGTGAAGGCGCAGCTCGCCGCCTTCGCGGAGGCGTTCGGCCGCGCGCCCGACTTCGTCGACGGCCATCAGCATGTGCAGCTCTATCCGCAGGTGCGCGACGGCTTCGTCGATGCGGTTGTTGCTGCCGCACCAAACGCCTGGGTGCGCCAGTGCGGCCGCGACCTGCCGCTCAAGCAGCGGCTGGCCTCCCCCAAGGCCATGGTTCTCGATATCCTCAGCGCGCAATTCCGCCGCCGGGCCGGCAGCGCCGGCCTCAGCTTCAATCCCGGCTTCGCCGGCGCCTATGATTTCACGCGGGCGGCCGATTTCGGCGCGCTGATGTGCCAATTCCTGGAAGGCCTCCCCGACGGCGGCCTCGTGATGTGCCACCCCGGCTTCGTCGACGATGCCCTTGCCGGCCTCGACCCGATGACGGATGTCCGGGAGCGGGAGCACGCCTATCTCGCAAGCGACGCCTTCGCGCGTCTTTTGGCGGACAGCGGGGCCACGCTGGGGTGAAGACAGCGGACGGCAAGCCGCGAGGCAGCTTGTCGCATACCGAAATTTAATCCGGCCGGCACTGTTGGGGCCACAATGGAACCCTACATCTCCTGCGCGCTTGGTTTTGCGCAAAGGAGACAGATCATGACGCCGCAGGAACGCCAGCTCGTCGACGACCTTTTTGACCGGCTTTCGAAGCTGGAAAACGCACCGCGCGATCCCGATGCGATCGCCGCGATCTCCGAAGGGCTGCGCAAGGCACCCGGCGCGATCTATGCGCTGGTGCAGACGACGCTGGTGCAGGACGAGGCGCTGAAGCGAGCGAATGCCCGCATCCAGGAGCTGGAAGCGGCCCATGCGCCCGAACAGGCGCAGTCCGGCGGCTTCCTTGACACCATGCGTGACACGCTGTTCGGCGGAGGCCCCTCGCGCGGCTCGGTTCCGAACGTGCCGCCGCGTGAGCAGCGGCCAGTCTGGAACAGCAGCGGAGCGGCGCAGCAAACGCAGCCGGGCTACGGTGCGCCGCCTTACGGACAGGCCTACGGCCAAGGCCCGGGTCAGGGCTATGGCGCTCCGCCGGTCGGCGGTGGTGGCGGCTCGTTCCTCGGCACGGCGGCCGCGGCCGCGGCTGGCGTCGTCGGCGGCTCGCTGTTGCTCTCCAGCATCCGCGGCATGATGGGCGGATCGCACCAGCAGGCTTTCGGCGACACCAATGGCCTCGGTGACCGCAGCGCCGGTGGAAGCCCTTGGAGCGGCAGCGACCAGTCCGGCGGCTCGCTCGCGCGCGATGCCGGTCTCGACGACGTCGGCTCGAATCGCGAGTCCCGCCAAGGCTTCACCGACCAGGCGTCGAACGACCGCGACAACAACGACCAGAACTACGGTGACGATCGCGACCACAGCTTCGACACGGCCGATGACAGCGACTTCGGCGGCGACGACGACGGCGGCAGCGATTACGCGTAGGCAATTCGAGCGACAGACGTGTAACGGCCGCCTCCGGGCGGCCGTTTTCTTTGGAAGCAGAGCTCAAGCGTCCGCTCGGCCATCACCCGAAGGAGGCCATTCGATATAATATGACTAGTGCATGCGCTGCTCGGAGAGCACTGAGCAGAACGTCACGAGACGCGCCTGACTTCACCATACACAACGAAATCGCACTCTGACACGTGCCGCACGTAGACTCCCGGATTTCCAAATTTGGACATAGGTGTTCAACTGGGCGAACACGTTGCTTGCCACACGTCGTGGCTGCCTCTCTTGGCTAAAGTCGAAGGGTTTCGAGAATGAGTCCACTTCAGCAGCGCATTGCAAGCCTGAGCGACGTCACAACACATCTCATCACCGAATTGTACGAGTTGGAGGGACTGCACGAGCGCATCAGGAAGGCGGAGCTGACGGTGCGGTGCTTGAACCGCTCGGCTCGCGCACCGCATCCGGCCTCGTCAACTCGTCGTCGGCGCTCCGCTGTCCCTCGTCTCGGGTTGCGGCACCGTCAGCAGTCATGACCCTTCAGGCGCATTTCGGGTCGGCGCGGCAATCGGATTTGATCGCTGCATCGAGCGTATGACGCTTCACATCACCACGACCTTGGTGCCGACATTGACGCGGCCATAGAGGTCGATGACGTCCTCGTTGCGCATGCGGATGCAGCCGGAGGAGACATTGGTGCCGATGGTCCAGGGCTCGTTGGAGCCGTGGATGCGATAGAGCGTCGAGCCCAGATACATCGCGCGGGCACCGAGCGGATTCTCCGGGCCGCCCTCCATGTGCCGGGGTAGATCCGGCCGGCGCGCCAGCATCTCGGCCGGCGGCGTCCAGTCCGGCCATTCGCGCTTGGCCGTGATCGACTTCACGCCGGACCAGGTGAAGCCGGGGCGCCCGACGCCGATGCCGTAGCGCATCGCCCGGCCGTTGCCCTCGACGAGATAGAGGAACTTGTTCGGAGTATCGACCACGATCGTGCCAGGACTTTCCTTGCCGCTATAGTCAACGAGTTGTTTCTCGAATTTCGGATCGAACTGACGCTGCCGCGGATCGACCGCGTCCTGCTGGAGCGTGCCCTGCTGATATCCGCCTTGTTGATATCCACCTTGCATCTGCGGCTCGCCCATCGGCGGCAGGCGGCGCTGATCGTAATAAGCCGGCTGCTGCTGATACACCGGCCGCTCGGGCGCGTAGGCCGGACCGCGGCCGGGACCGTCGCCGAACAGGAATTCGATGAAACCGCCGCCCATGTTCGAATTGGAGGCGACGCGCACCGGCGCGGGCGGCACCTGCGGCGCATAGAGCACCGCGGGCGGATCGTTCGGCACGGTGTTGTCGAAGGCGCCGGCCTCGTTAGCGCCGACAATGAAGGTGCAAGCGCTGCCGAGCAGCGCGACAGACATTTTCTTGAACATCGACGTACTCTGTACTGTTTCGTCTAGATCACATGCGTCGTGGAGAGCTGGTGGCTGGTCCGCGCCCTTCGACGTGGTCAATAAAAGGCAAAAGGCGTTTTGTTTGGTAAACGGAAAGCGTGTTTGGATTCACCACGTCGCGAGCGAAGCGGCAATTTGGCGATCAGCGTTTATTTTCGATGAACGCGGCGCGGCCATGGTTAATCGCTTCTTTGCACCGCGGCGCGCGACGCAGCACAACAGTTCCGGCTGTGAACTTCGTGTTAAATCGCTTCTGCCTACAAAGACGCGTGAGTGAGGTGGGGGGAGTATCCTGATGGCTGTTCACCGCAAACGTTTTCGCGTCGAGGACATCGCTGGTGGCGAGATGCCGATTTTGGACGTAACCGAAGAGGCAATCCCGATGCATAGCGAGATCATGGCCGAGCTACGCGCGATCCGCGCGCAGATGGCGAAGGGCATCACGGCGGCCCCGCTGTCCGGTAGCGCGGCCATGGCGGCGATCGACGCCTCCACCGCCCACGAGCTTTCCGAGGCGCGCACGATGCTCGAGACCTATCGGGCCCAGATCGAGCAGTGCGAGAAGCTGAAGGTCGAGCTCGACCTCATCCATGACGCCATCGACCGCACCAAGCGCGAAATCGCGACGCTGCACGGCAAGAGCTTTGACGGCGGCGAAATGGCCAAGGTCAATGGCGAGCTCGGCGCGGTGGTCGGCGGCACCGAGCAGGCGACGCAGCAGATCCTCGAAGCCGCGGAATCGATCGACCAGGCCGCCAGCGCCATGTCCAAGGTGGACTCGATCGACCAGCAGAAGCGGCTCGCCGACGACATCCAGGAACGTGTCATCTCGATCTTCGAAGCCTGCAACTTCCAGGACCTGACCGGCCAGCGCATCAGCAAGGTCATGACCACGATGAAGTTCATCGAGCAGCACATCAATGCGATGATGGACATCTGGGGCGGCGTCGACGCGATCAAGTCCCACGTGCCGCCGCAGGTGGACAATCGCAGCGAGGACGAAAAGCTTCTCAACGGCCCGAAGCTCAACGGCGACGTCGGCCACGCCTCGCAGGACGACATCGACGCGCTGTTCGACTGAGCGGACGCGGGATACGGACAAAGCAGAACGCCGGCCTGAGGCCGGCGTTTTCGTTTTGAGATTCTATTTCACCTCGTCATTCCGGGGCACGCGAAGCGTGAACCCGGAATCTCGAGATTCCGGGTTCGGTCCTGCGGACCGCCCCGGAATGACGGAGAAACTAAGCCCTCGGTGCGCAGCGGATGTAGACCATGTTGCCGTAGCGGGTGGCGGCGTCCTTGTCGATGAAGCGGGTGATCAGGACGCGGCCGTCGAAGGAGACGATTTCGCGGTCCTGCTCGCCGGGGGTCGGCCCCGCCGGTCCGATGTAGTTCTTGCCGCTCGGCGAGCCCTTCAGCCGCAGCTCCTGGGGCGTCGCCTGGTCAGCCAGATGCATGATCACGCCGCCGGAGGAACCGGCGGTGATCACGTAGGGATTCTTGCACTGGGCCCGGGCGGCCGCCTCGGTGCGGGCGCGGTCGGCCGGGTTCTGGAACGAGGCCAGCCCCCAGCGGCCCACGATCTCGTCGGCGCGAATGGTCGCAGGCATTTCCGGGGCGACGCCCGGCTCCGCTTCGGGCGGCGGCGCGGACGACGAGAAGGACGGCAGGCTCATGCCGCCGCCACAGGCACCCAGCAGCAGCGCCAGACAAGAGGCGGCCGCCAGATTGGCAACCGTGCGCGCGTGAGCTGAACTGATCATGGCATTCCCCCAAGCAAGACCATGGCCGCACCCCTCACGCAGCCAAGCGCAAAAAAGCTGCCGGAGCAATGACGTCCTTCGATACGTCGGCGCCCCGAACAAGTTTCCAATGCCACCATCCTATATCCGCCTCACCAATCGCTTAACCACCTTTGCTTGACAGGATCGCGGCCAAGCCATATTTCCGAGCCCACTATTAGCACTCGGAAAGCCCGATTGCTAAGCGCGCCGTTCGAACCCTGGGATAGGGGATGGACGGAAGCGCCGCCGCACCCACTTCCACTCCTTCCGAAGCGAGCCTCCAAAGGGAAACGTCATGGCTAAATCCAAATTTCGTCCGCTGCATGACCGTGTCGTGGTCAAACGTATCGACGCCGAGGAAAAGACCAAGGGCGGCATCATCATTCCGGACACTGCCAAGGAAAAGCCGTCCCAGGGTGAGGTCGTCGCCGTCGGCCCGGGCGGCCGCGACGAGACCGGCAAGCTGACCCCGATCGACCTCAAGGTCGGCGACCGCGTGCTGTTCGGCAAGTGGTCGGGCACCGAGGTCAAGATCGACAACGAAGAGCTCCTGATCATGAAGGAGTCGGACATCATGGGCGTTCTGGCCTAAGGCCGTCCGCCTGAACAGCCGCTGAATGTCATGCCCGGATCCAGGCGATCCGGGCATCCATTATTCCGCCGGGGTTCGATCTTCGGATCCCGGAAGCGATGCGACGAGCCAGCGGCAGACACATCACGAAACACGAGGGACTGCAGAAATGGCTGCCAAAGACGTCAAGTTTTCCGGAGACGCGCGCGATCGCATGCTGCGCGGCGTCGATATTCTCGCCAACGCCGTCAAGGTGACGCTCGGCCCGAAGGGCCGCAACGTCGTCATCGAGAAATCGTTCGGCGCGCCCCGCATCACCAAGGACGGCGTCACCGTCGCCAAGGAGATCGAGCTCGAGGACAAGTTCGAGAACATGGGCGCCCAGATGGTGCGTGAGGTCGCCTCCAAGACCAACGACCTCGCCGGCGACGGCACCACCACCGCGACCGTGCTGGCCCAGGCCATCGTGCGCGAGGGCGCCAAGGCGGTTGCCGCCGGCATGAACCCGATGGACCTCAAGCGCGGCATCGACAGCGCGGTGTTGGCCGTCGTCAAGGACATCGAGAAGCGCGCCAAGCCGGTCGCGGCCTCCTCCGAGGTCGCCCAGGTCGGCACCATCTCGGCCAACGGCGATGCCGCCATCGGCAAGATGATCGCCCAGGCGATGCAGAAGGTCGGCAACGAGGGCGTCATCACCGTCGAAGAGAACAAGTCGCTCGACACCGAAGTCGACATCGTCGAAGGCATGAAGTTCGACCGCGGCTATCTCAGCCCCTACTTCGTCACCAACCCCGAGAAGATGACCGCCGAGCTCGAGGACGCCTACATCCTCCTGCACGAGAAGAAGCTCTCGGGCCTGCAGGCCATGCTGCCGGTGCTGGAAGCGGTGGTGCAGTCGGGCAAGCCGCTCGTCATCATCGCGGAGGACGTCGAGGGCGAGGCGCTCGCCACCCTGGTCGTCAACCGTCTGCGCGGCGGCCTCAAGGTTGCCGCCGTCAAGGCGCCGGGCTTCGGCGACCGCCGCAAGGCCATGCTCGAGGATATCGCGATCCTGACCGGCGGCCAGCTCATCTCCGAAGACCTCGGCATGAAGCTCGAGAACGTCACGGTCAAGATGCTGGGCCGCGCCAAGAAAGTGGTGATCGACAAGGAGAACACCACCATCGTGAACGGCGCCGGCAAGAAGCCCGACATCGAGGCCCGCGTCGGCCAGATCAAGGCCCAGATCGAGGAGACCACCTCGGACTACGACCGCGAGAAGCTCCAGGAGCGCCTCGCCAAGCTCGCCGGCGGCGTCGCGGTGATCCGCGTCGGCGGCGCGACCGAGATCGAGGTCAAGGAGAAGAAGGACCGCGTCGAGGACGCCCTCAACGCCACCCGCGCCGCGGTGCAGGAAGGCATCGTCCCCGGCGGCGGCGTCGCGCTGCTCCGCGCCAGGAAGGCGGTGGGACGCCTCAGCAACGCCAATGCCGACGTCCAGGCCGGCATCAACATCGTGCTGAAGGCGCTCGAAGCCCCGATCCGCCAGATCGCCGAGAATGCCGGCGTGGAAGGCTCGATCGTGGTCGGCAAGATCCTGGAGAACAAGTCCGAGACCTTCGGCTTCGACGCCCAGAACGAGGACTATGTCGACATGGTCGAGAAGGGCATCATCGATCCGGCCAAGGTGGTGCGCACCGCGCTGCAGGACGCCTCCTCCGTGGCCGGCCTGCTGGTGACCACCGAGGCCATGGTCGCCGAGACGCCGAAGAAGGAAGCCCCGCCCGCCATGCCCGCCGGCGGCGGCATGGGCGGCTTCTAAGTCCATCCTTGCACGACAATGTTGTGAAGGCCGCCTCCGGGCGGCCTTCTTTTTGGGAACGATGGATACCGCTTTCCGATTCAACCCACGGCCAAAACCCACTACGGTGGCGCCGATTCTGATTGCTTGAGGATGTCGTCGATGCGCGCGCTTCTGGTTTGTTCGACAGCCCTGTTGGCGGTTTTGCTGGCAGCTTCACCCGAGGTCGCCTCCGCCCAGATGAAGCTGTCGCCCAAGGCCACGGCGCCCGGCGGCGTGGAGACGCGCTATTTCACCTCGATCGACGGGTTGATGGACGGCAATGCCGACGTCATCCTGAAGGAGACGCGCCAGGGCAAGACGGTCACCGCGGCCGTGCTCGACGTCTGTTACCCGATCGCGAAGAATTCCGACCGCAAGGACCGCTTCGTCGTCAATCTCCAGGTCGCAGGCCAGACGCTGACCGGCACCACGCAGAGCATCAGTGAGAAGGCGCCCGTCAGCGTCAAGCTGCTGCGCAAGCAGAGCGGAGACTTCTTCGAGTTTCGTGGCCAGATCAGCATCGGCCAGGCGGTGACCGAGGTCACCTCGCCCGACAATTCCGATCTCAGCGAGAAGGAATTCCTGGACAACCAGACCTCCGACGACGGCATCACGGCGCAGCCGAAGGATTTTACCGACGTTTCGCCGGAGGCGATCGCGGTCAAGATCAAGCTGGATGCGGCGACCGACTTCCTGAAGAGCCTGAAGGGCCAGGACGTCGAGGTGACGCTGGCGAGCCTCAATGTCGGCTGCGATGCGCTGCGCGCAGGCGAGCAGACCATCAACATGTCGGTCGATCCCGAGCGCGCCGGCGCGCTGCTGGCGAAGTTCAAGGCGATGCAGGGCGTCACTGCCGCAGGGTGGACCGCCGGCATGACCGAGATGGACCGCACCATCCGCTTTGCCGCGGCCGACTGGCGCGAGGGCGACAAGGTCAACCGCAACAAGCTGGCAACCGCCGTCTCGAACGTCTTGAGCCGAACGCTCGCGGCAAAGCCGGTCTCGCAAAGCTTCAACTCCGCCACGGGCAAGCTCAAGCTGGTCTTCAAGCGCCCGAACCAGGATTTTCCGGCGCTCGAGCTGACCGACACGATCGAGGTCACCGGGCTCGTCTCGCCGGACAAGCCCGGCACCACCGACAAGCTCATGCTCTGGATCGGCAGCCCCGCGACGACGACGGCCGACGAGAGCAGCGGCGCCAGGCTCAACCTCTCCGACGACGCCTCGGTCGACGAGGAAGGCGACCAGCCCGACGACAACGGCTCGATCGAGGCGCTCGCCAGGGAGCTGAAGGGCCAGCGCTGGGACGCCGACAAGTCGGCGTGGAAGTGACGTACGCCGTGCCCCGGACGTAGCGCGAAGCGCTGCGAGCCGGGGCCCAGAGGCCAGAGCCCAGAGACTGGATCGCGGAGAGTCTGGGTCCCGGCTCTGCGGCGCATCGCTTGCGCGAGGCGCCTTGTCCGGGACACGAGAGCCCTAATTCCCCGTCGTACGAAAGCGCAGCGGCTTGGGGCCGATCAGGGTCAGCACATCGCCCTGGCGCTTCCAGGTCTCGACACTGGCGAGCGCCGCGACGAGCTCGTCGTCGGCCTGGGCTCTTGCCGGCGGGCAGGAGCGGTCCTGGATCTGTCCGGGAACGAAGATCACGGTGTTGCCGGCGACCGAGAACTGGCCCTTGCCGCCCTTGCACCAGAGCTCCAGCACGACCTCGCCGTGGTCGCCGATCTCGATGTTCGGAATCCGCTTGGAGCCTGCCTGCGGCAATGCTTCCAGCGTCATCTCGGTGCCGAACGGAAAACCGTCCTCGGCACGCGCGAGCGTGGACATCGCGAGCATTGCAACCGCCGCACACACCAACCGCTTGAACAAAACCATGAGACCTCTCGTCCGACCTGATTTTCCGCACCTTCTATAAGACGGCGGCGCCATTGAGAAGGTTCGCGCAACCCGGATGCAAAAATCCCCGCGAGGGCGAACCTCGCGGGGATCTGCGTCGAAAGCCGGACGTGGCCCGCTACTTCAGGACCATCGCCGTGAACGGCCAGACATAGGCCTGCAACGTCACGAGCACGCCGACGAGGCAGGCCAGCACGATCGAATGCCAGAACACGAAGCGCAGGATGGTGCCCTCGTGGCCGTACCAATTGGTGGCGGTGGAGGCGACCACGATCGACTGCGCGTCGATCATCTTGCCCATCACGCCGCCGGACGAGTTGGCCGCGCTCATCAGGATCGGCGACAGGCCGAGTTGCTCGGAGGTGATCTTCTGCAGGTTTCCGAACAGCACGTTGGAGGCGGTGTCCGATCCCGTCAGCGCCACGCCCAGCCAGCCGAGCAGCGTGCCGAAGAAGGGATAGAGCACGCCGGTGGCCGCGAAGGCGAGGCCGAGCGTCGCGTCGACGCCGGACAGGCGCGTCAGCGTGCCGATCGCCAGCATCGCCGAGATCGTGATCAGCGAGATCGCACAGAGCCGGACGGTCCGGCCGTATTCGGTCAGGAGCCGGCCGGGACTGACCCCCATCAGGACGCCGGAGATGATCGCCGCGATCAGCATGCCCGTGCCAGTGAACGACAGATAGGTGAAGCCGAACACCGCGCTCTCTTTGGTCGGCCCCGGCGCGACCGGCGGCATCTTGTTGATCATCTGGTGCAGCTCGGGGACCGGATAGTTCCAGACGAAGATCGAATTCGCCCAGGCCTTGAAGGCGCCGTTGCCCCAGACCAGCATCACGATGCAGACGATGATCCACGGCAAGAGCGCGCTGAACAGCTCGCTCTGCGTCAGCGGCGTCCTGTCGAGCGGCTTTGCGGCCGCCATGGTAGCCGCCGATTCGTCGCGGCCGCGCAGCGCCGGCGACAGCCAGAGCTCCCTCGGCTGCCAGACCTTCAGGAACAGGATCAGCGCGCCCATCGAGATCAGCGACGCGCCGATGTCGACGATCCAGGGATTGATGTAGTTCGAGATCACGAATTGCGGGATTGCGAACGACACGCCGGTGACGAGGATCGCCGGCCAGACATCCTTCATGCCCTTCCAGCCCGCGAACGCCCACACCACCCAGAACGGCACGAGCAGCGAGAAGAACGGCAATTGCCGGCCGACCATCGCGCCCAGGATGTAGGGATCGAGCCCGGTGACGGAGGCGAGACCCTGGATCGGCGTGCCCAGCGCGCCATAGGCGACCGGGGCGGTATTGGCGATCAGCGACAGGCCGGAAGCTGCGAGCGGCGAGAAGCCGAGCCCGATCAGCACGGCGCCGGTGATGGCGACCGGCGTGCCGAAGCCCGAGGCGCCCTCGAAGAACGCCCCGAACGAGAACGCGATCAGCAGCAATTGCAGCCGGCGGTCCTCGGTGACGCCGCCGACCGCGCGCTTGAGCAATTCGAAGCGGCCGGTGCTCACCGTCACCTGGTAGAGGAAAATGACGTTGAGGACGATCCAGCCGATGGGGAAGAAGCCGGTGACGATGCCCAGCACCGAGGCGCGGATCGACATGTTCGCCGGCATGGTGAAGACGAAGATCGTGATCAGGTTGGTCACGATCACGGCGATGACGGCCGCGATATGGGCCTGGACGCGGCCGCTCGCGATCAGAACCAGCAGCGTGACGACCGGCACCGCCGCCGCAATCGTCGACAGCACCGGGCTGTGCAGCGGATCATAGATTTGATTCCACATGGTCTTCCTGTCCACGCATGTTTGCTACAGGCGGCCCGCGTGGAGAGCCGGCCTGCTTGACGCTGGAAGCGATAACCCCCGAGCTGGATGCGAATTCCTCGCGAATGCAGCGGTTCCCGTCCGCTCACAAGGTCGCGAAATCCCGGAGCGTCCCTACCCCGCGCCGCTGAACGCCATGCTAGGGTTGCAGGGTGCGACAGGACAACGCAAATTGCAGAACTTGCGACTTTAGTCTAAGCGCGCCGCTTTCCGCCATGGTTTCAAGTCCTTGGCTGCGGGCATTTGTGCACATTCCCCGAGGAGATTCCGCTCTGTGAAGAATATCAGCGCCACGCTCGCGATCGTCTGGCGAATCGCCGCCCCCTATTTCCGGTCGGAGGACAAATGGGCCGGCCGCGGCCTGCTCGCCGTCATCGTCGCGATGGAGCTGGTGCTGGTCGCGATCAACGTGCTGCTCAATCAATGGCAGAACCGGTTCTACAGCGCGCTGCAGGCCTACGATCTGCCCGAGTTCGTCAAGGAGGTCTGGATCTTCCTTGGCCTTGCCTTCACCTTCGTCGCGCTGGCCGTCTACAAGCTCTACCTGAACCAGTGGCTCCAGATCCGCTGGCGGCAATGGCTGACGCGACACTATCTCGGCGAATGGCTCGACGGCGCCACGCATTACCGCATGCAGCTCAAGGGCGACGCCGCCGACAACCCGGACCAGCGTATCACCGAGGACGTCAAGACCTTCGTCGAACAGACGCTGAGCATCGGCCTCGGCCTTTTGTCCTCGATCGTGACGCTGGCCTCGTTCATCGTCATCCTCTGGGGCCTGTCCTACAAGGCGCCTTTGTACATCTACGGCACCGACATCGTCGTCCCCGGTTTTCTGGTCTGGTGCGCAGTCGCCTACGCGATCGCCGGTACCGCGCTGACCCACTGGATCGGCGCCCCGCTCATCAACCTGAATTTCGAGCAGCAGCGCTTCGAGGCCGATTTTCGCTTCAACCTGATCCGCGTGCGGGAGAATTCCGAGCAGATCGCCCTGTTGAAAGGCGAGGGCGCGGAGCGAGGGCGGCTGCTGCAACGCTTCGGCTTCGTCATCGGCAATTGGTACGAGATCATGAGCCGGACCAAGCGGCTGACCGCGTTCACGGCCAGCTATGGCCAGGCCGCGACGCTGTTTCCCTATGTGGTGGTCGCGCCTGCCTATTTCGCCAAGCGCATCCAGCTCGGCGACATGATGCAGACCGGCTCGGCGTTCGGCAGCGTGCAGGACGCGCTGTCGTTCTTCGTCACGGCCTACCGCTCGCTCGCCGAGTGGCGCGCCGTGATCGCCCGCCTCGACGGCTTCGAGATGTCGGTCAGCGCCGCCGCCCGCGGCGCGACGCTCGAACCGGCTATCGACGTCGTGCCATCGAGGGGCGAGGCCATCACGCTCGAGCAATTGCTCGTCAAACTGCCGAACGGCGCGCCTCTGGTCGCGGCCGATGCCTTCACGATCCAGCCGTCGGAGCGGGTGCTGGTGACCGGCGCGTCGGGCTCCGGCAAATCGACATTGTTCCGGGCCATGGCCGGCATCTGGCCGTTCGGCACCGGCACGATCGCCATTCCCGAGAAGGCGAAGCTGATGATGCTGCCGCAGCGGCCGTATTTCCCGATCGGCCCGCTCGGCGACGCCGTCATCTACCCGGCCGGGCACGGCTCCATCCCGCCCGAGAAGATCCGCGACGCCCTGATTGCGGTCGGCATGCCGCGCCTGGCGGACCGGCTCGACGAGGATGCCCATTGGAATCGGACATTGTCGCTCGGCGAGCAGCAACGCCTTGGGCTTGCCCGCGCATTGCTGCACGTACCCGACTATCTCTTCCTCGACGAGGCGACCGCCTCGCTGGACGAGCCGTCCGAGGACCGGCTCTACCGGCTGCTGACGGAGAAGCTGACACAGGCCACCATCGTCTCGATCGGCCATCGCTCGACGCTGGACGCCTTCCATACCCGCAAGGTGGCGTTGGTGGAGGACGGTGCGATTCACGTCCTCGGCAGCGGCGCGCTGACTGCGAAGGAGCCGAGTACGGCGCGTTAACGCCCGAGCGGCGTCTTACCGCCGTTTTCTGCATCGCCATGGCCGGGCTTGTCCCGGCCATCCATGCCCTCATTGCGCGACTGCCGAAGAACGTGGATGGCGCGGGTCAAGCCCGGCCATGGCGTTCTCGGAGAGACCCCAGCCCAAAAAAGCAAAGGGCGGCAGATCGCTCTGCCGCCCTTGCCGAATGACTTGGTGAAGTCGAAAGAAACTTACTTCAGATTGGTCATCGCCGTCAGGTCGAACGAGAGCTTGGCGACGCCGGCCGCGCTGCACCAGTTGGAGCCGAAGCCGCCCGGATTGATGGCGGTGAAGCTGCTGTCGAACTTCGCGGTGTGGTCGCTGGTGAGAGCGTTGCAGTCGCCCTTGCTCAGGTCGGTGTCGTAGTAGCGCAGATCGAGGGTGAACACCTTGTAGGTGAAGCCGACGCCGACGTTCCAGGTGTTGTAGCTCGGCTCCTTGATGCCGTTCGCGTACACCGGATCGCCCGCGATGCCGTAGAAGATGTCGGAAGTGCCGAACCACTGACGGCCGAACTCACCCGACACATACATGCCGACGCCGCTGGCACCGAAGGTCGTGCTCGGCGCGGTCCACTTGGCGGTGATCGAGGCGTAGTTGCCCCAGGCGCCGAGGTTCAGGAAGTTCGGCGAATAGTACTCGTTGAAGCCGACCGTCCACTGATCGTTGAGGGTGACGTTCAGCTTGGCAAAGCCTTCGTAAAAGCTCGCGCTCTTCTTGGCGAAGTTGCCGTTGATGGGAAGGCCAATCGCGCCCTGCGAGTAGTCGATGTCGCCGCCGCAATTGCCCTGCAGCAGGGTGCCCTGCGAGCCGAAGCATTGTCCGCCCGGATAGAGGTAGCCCCAGACACCGAAGTCGAAGGCGAACATGCCGAAGGTCGGGCGGATACCGCCGTAGATATCGACTTCCGCCGCGGCGCGGTTCGGGAACGAGATGCTCGAGGCGGACGCACCGATATAGAGCTGGAGGTCCTTGTTGACGTTGTAGCGCGGCTCGAAATAGGCCGTCACCGACGGCTTATGATTGGACTGGGTGATGCCGCGGAAGACGTAATCGCTCATGATGCCGGCGCCGAAGGCGATATCCCACGGCTCGAAGGCCGGCGGCGGCGGGGCCTTCAGCGCTTTCACCCGCAAATCTGCCGCGAAAGCCGAGCCCGTCGTCACGATTGCCAGCGCCGTTGCCAACAAAGCCACTTTTTTCATTTCGATCCCCATCACCAGTTCTTAGACCCCAGTCGGATCCCGGAAGCCCCCCGGGGCGCTCGACCTGATTGCAAATTCCTTCACTGCGACAATCTGGATTGGCGGATAGGAACCGTGAAGCAAAAAGCGCGGGCATCTGCCGACTTTTTAGGCGTTTTGACCATTTCACGAAAGGTTGTCCGCCTGTGTGGCTTCCCGATCACATTTTTTGCATTCCAAAGTGCACAGGAGGCCCGTGTAAGTCCGGGGGTCTTCGGCTGGGTGACCCCCAGGCCAAGAATCACACAGGCACGGCCGAAGGCTGAAGCAGAATCAGCTTGCGGCGATGCAAAAAGGCCGCAGCGCCCGGCGCCGCGGCCTTCCTGATTGCAGATCGCTTCAAGAGCCAGGGAGCGGCCGGGCTTACCCCTGCCCCTCTGCCGGCGCGGGCTCCGCAGAAGACGAAGGCATCGCCCAACTTGTCTCGGCTGCCGGCTCGGGAGCCGGAGTGGCCGGCGGTGCTGACGGCTTCGGCGCGGGAGCTGCCTTCGCCTTCTTCGGTGCCGCCTTCTTCGCGGCTTTCTTCGCTGCAGCAGGCTTGGCGGCCTTCTTCACAGCCTTCTTGGCCGACGTCTTCGCAGCCTTCTTGGCGGCCTTCTTGGGGGCAGCCTTCTTCGATTTCTTGGCAGACTTCTTCGCGGACTTCTTGGTTGCCTTCTTGGCGGTCTTCTTCGCCGCTACAACCTTCTTGGCCTTTTTGGCCTTCTTGCTTTTCTTCTTCTTCGCTTTCGCCATCGTGGTCCTCCTGTTGCCGCCGAACAATGGTCGATCGGGCGTCTTCAGTCGTCACCTCGGGAGGAAAGTTTCAGGCTCTGAAAGCTCAAACTGACGCGTTCAGTGCCGGCCGCGACCCGCCCGTAGCCCAATCGAGAAGCTCAATCGTGTGTACGACCGGAACTGACGTGCCACTGGCAATCTGCACCATGCAGCCGATATTGCCCGCGGCAATCATGTCCGGCTTGATGCTCGCGATGTTGGCGACCTTGCGATCGCGCAACCGGCCCGCAAGCTCGGGTTGGAGAATGTTGTAAGTCCCCGCCGAACCGCAACACAAATGGCTCTCCGGCACATCTTTCACCACGAATCCATTCTTGGAAAGCAATTCTTTCGGCAGAGCTGTGATTTTCTGCCCGTGCTGCAACGAACATGCGGAGTGATAGGCGACGACGATGTTGTCCTGGCGCGCGGTCGGTTCGAGTCCGAGGCCGGCAATATATTCGGTGATGTCCTTGGCGAGCGCAGACACCTTCGCCGCATCGGCCGCAAACGCTTTGTCTTCCCGCAGGAGATAGCCGTAGTCCTTGATCACGGTGCCGCAGCCGGAGGCCGTCACCAGGATGGCGTCGAGCCCCTCGCCTGCGGCTTCCTTCTGCCAGGCCGTGATATTGGCGCGGGCGCGGGCCAAGGCGTCGTGGTCGTCGCCGAGATGATGGGTCAGCGCCCCGCAGCACTGCTCGTCCTTGACCAGGACGACCTCGATGCCGTGACGGGTGAGCAGGCTGATGGCGGCCTGGTTGATGCGCGGCGCCAGCACCTGCTGGGCGCAGCCCTGGAGCAGCGCGACCCGGCCGCGCTTCTTGCCGAGCGCGGCGAACACGCTGCCCGGGAGCGGCCCCGGTGACGGCAGCCGGTGCGGGGCCAGCGCCAGCATCGCCTTGAGGCGTTGGACCAGGCCGGGCGTGGCCGAGGGGCGCGGCGTCGGCAGGAACACCGCAAGCGGACGGGCCAGCCGCGCCAGCACCATGCTGATGCGAAATCGCTGGGGGTCCGGCAGGACGAAGCCCAGCACCCGGCGCAGCAGCCGTTCGGCCAGAGGCCGCTGATAGCGCTGCTCGATCCTGACCCGGGCCTGGTCGACGAGGTGCATGTAGTTCACCCCCGAGGGGCAGGTCGTCATGCAGGCCAGACACGACAGGCAGCGGTCGACATGCTTGACCACTTCCGCCGTCGGCGCCTGATCCTTCTCCAGCATCTCCTTGATCAGATAGATGCGGCCGCGGGGACTATCGAGCTCGTCACCGAGCAGCACATAGGTCGGACAAGTTGCGGTGCAGAAGCCGCAATGGACGCAGGCGCGCAGGATCTTGTCGGCCTCCGCGATGTCAGGGTCGGCGAGCTGCGCCAGTGAGAATTCGGTCTTCATTCAGCAGCGCTCCGCGTGAGCCGTCCCCGGTTCAGGATGGTCTTCGGATCGAAACTGGCGCGGACCCGCTCGCTCAGGGCGGCGATGCCGGGCGCCTGCGGATGGAACACATCGACATTGCACCTGACGTCGTCGGGCGCCCGGATCAGCGTCGCGTGCCCGCCGAGCGCGTTTGCACGCGCGCGCACGGCCGGGCCATGCGCGTCGCCCTGCGGCGGCAACGCCGCCCAGATCAGGCCGCCGCCCCAATCGTAGATCACGTCGCCCCCGGTCTCGCGCGCCAATTGCGTGCCGAGCGCAGCACCCGAGGCGGGCGGGCAGACGATCCGCCACACCGGCCAGGCGCCGAGCGCGCCACCGGCCGCGAACGGCAGCACGTCGCGGATCGTGGTCCACAGCGCCGCGGAAGCCGCATCCTCGATCAGCGTCGCGGTTCCAAACGGCGCCAGCAACTCGCGCAGCGATCCGGCGCGGTGGGCGGCGGAGGCCGTGATGCCCTCCAGCCGCAGCACGGTCAGCGCCTCGCCCTCCCCTGCGAGATCGCCAAGCCCGTCGGTCTTGGCGCGGAACGCCGATTTTGGCAGATGCGCGGCGGCGGAGACGTCGAAGGGCGAGCCTAGCGCTGCGGTCATGGCCTTGTTGGCGACGGCATCGTCGAGCCCGCGGAGCAGCAGCGTCCGCTCCGCTTCCGGCTTCGGCATCACCTTGAGCGTGACCTCGGTCATCACCGACAGCGTGCCCCAGGATCCCGCCAACAGCTTGCAGAGGTCGTAGCCGGTGACGTTCTTCACCACCCTGCCGCCGGTCTTGAAGCTGTCGCCGAAGCCGGAGACGGCGTGCGCCCCCAGCAGGTGATCACGCGACCCGCCCGCCCGGATCCGGCGCGGACCGGCGAGCCCGGCCGCGATCATGCCGCCGATGGTGCCCGATGGCGCGGTGCCGAGCAGCGGCGCGGTGTCGACAGGCTCGAAGGCGAATTGCTGGTTCTTGGCGTCGATCAGCGACAGCACGTCGGCGAGCGGCGCACCGGCCTGAACGGTGATGATGAGCTCGTTGGGCTCGTAGGAGGTGACGGCATTCAGCGCGGAGACGTCGAGCACGGCATTGGTTGCCATCGCATGGCCGATGCTGCGCTTGGAGCCATGACCGACGATCTCGAGCGGCTGCTCGTTCGCGATCGCCGCGCGCACGACTTCTTCGACGTCTTTGGCGTCTCTGACCTTGAGCGTATCCACGACTGAGCCGGTATCCAAGTTTGGAGCGAAAGGCAAATTTCGCGCTGGCAGCGATCGAGACTAGAACCGCGGCAGGTCCGGAAATGCCAGCTTGCCCGCATGAACATGCATGCGGCCGAGCTCGGCGCAGCGGTGCAGGGTCGGAAACACCTTTCCGGGGTTGAGCAGGCCCTGCGCATCGAAGGCGCATTTCAGCCGCTGCTGCTGGTTCAGGTCGATCTCGGAAAACATCTCGGGCATCAGGTCGCGCTTCTCGATGCCGACGCCGTGCTCGCCGGTGAGCACGCCGCCGAACTCGACGCAGGCGCGCAGGATGTCGGCGCCGAAGGCTTCGGCGCGCTCGATCTCGCCGGGCTTGTTGGCATCGTAGAGGATCAGCGGGTGCAGATTGCCGTCACCGGCGTGGAACACGTTGGCGCAGCCGAGCTGGTACTTTTCCGAGAGCTCGCGGATCCGCGCCAGCGCCTTCGGCAGCGCGCCGCGCGGAATGGTGCCGTCCATGCAGAGATAGTCGGGCGAGATGCGGCCGACCGCCGGGAACGCGGCCTTGCGGCCGGCCCAGAACAGGTTGCGCTCGGCCTCCGAGGTCGAGATCTGGCACGTGGTCGAGCCGCAGGCATTGGCGATCGTCTCGACCCGCGTGATCAGCTCGTCGACCTCGATCTTGGGACCGTCGAGCTCGATGATGAGCAGCGCCTCGACGTCGAGCGGGTAACCGGCATGCACGAAGGCCTCCGCGGCGTGGATCGCCGGCTTGTCCATCATCTCCATGCCGCCGGGGATGATGCCGGCGCCGATGATGCGCGCCACGCATTCGCCGGCGGCCTCGACCTCGGCAAAGCCGACCATCAACGCGCGCGCCGTCTCCGGCTTTTGCAGGATGCGCACCGTGATCTCGGTGATGACGCCGAGCAGCCCTTCGGAACCGGTGATGACGCCCATCAGATCGTAGCCCGCGTTCTCCGCAGACTTGCCGCCGATGCGCAGGATCTCGCCGCTCATCAGCACGATCTCGCAGCCGAGCACGTTGTTGGTGGTCATGCCGTATTTCAGGCAGTGCACCCCACCGGAATTCTCCGCGACATTGCCGCCGATCGAGCAGGCGATCTGCGACGACGGATCGGGCGCGTAATAGAAACCGGCATGCGCGACGGCCTGGCTGATCGCGAGATTGGTGACGCCGGGCTCGGTGACGACGACGCGGTTGTCGAAATCGATCTCGCGGATGCGCTTGAACTTGCCGAGGCCGAGCAGCACGCCGTCTTCGAGCGGCAGCGCGCCACCGGACAGCGACGTGCCCGAGCCGCGCGGCACCACCTTGATGCCTTGCCCTGCACAATATTTCAGGATGAGCGAGACCTGCTCGGTCGTATCGGGCAGCACGACGACCATCGGCGGCTGCCGATAGGCCGTGAGCCCGTCGGACTCATAGGCCCGCATTTCGGCAGGCGTATCGATCACGCCCTCGCCGGGCACGATGGCGCGCAAGGCAGCAACGATCTCAGCGCGGCGCGCGAGCACGGCCTGGTCGCTTGCGGGCATCATGATGGCCATTTTCAGAAGCTTTCATCCGCCGGATGGAAAAGTCGCAGCAAATCAATCATGTCTTGCCCGCTTTGGGTAGGTCCTCCGAAGGTCGCATTGCTTTGTTGCAGCGCAAGTTCTCTCTGGGACAAGTCTGATAGCAGGAAACCTGTCAAGGTTTCGCGGCTTGTCCACTTGCATCGGACCTGCCAAAACACGGCCCTCCATCTGACCCGGGAAGAGACGAAGAGCACACTTATGACAAAACTGACTTTTGGCGCCCTGACGATCCTCACCGTGATTGCCACCGCACCCGCCGCGATGGCGCAGGATGTCGCGGCCGGCAAGACATCGTTCAACAAATGCCTGGCCTGCCACGCGATCGGCGAAGGCGCCAAGAACAAGGTCGGCCCCGAGCTCAACGGCCTCAACGGCCGCAAGTCGGGCACGGCTGAGGGCTATAATTACTCGGACGCGAACAAGAATTCCGGCATCACCTGGGACGAGGCCGTGTTCAAGGAATACATCAAGGACCCCAAGGCCAAGATCCCCGGCACCAAGATGGCGTTCGCCGGCATCAAGAATGAGACCGAGATCAACAATCTCTGGGCCTTCATTGCCCAATACGACAAGGACGGGAAGGTTAAGCAGTAAGCCTGCACAAGGCAGTCGCGGCAGCTTCGGTTCTGATCGCATCAGGACCGAAGCTGTCGCTTTCTATTTTGGCGCGCTCCCTCCACGGCGTCATTGCGAGGAGCCCTTGCGACGAAGGATGAGGCGAGAGCTGGTTCTCCAAGCAACACTGTCATTCCCCGCGAAGGCGGGGAATCCAGTACGCCGCGGCTTCTCGGATTGATCGCTGGCGTCTCTGGAATACTGGATCGCCCGGTTGAACCGGGCGATGACACCGCGTGTGTGGCGACGGGCATACGTTCTCGCTCTCGCGGCTGAATTCGCCCGAGCTTTGCTTACGTCTTCGCCCCTCTTGAGCCAAGAGGGCGCAGGGAAGGCCGGGTGCCAGCTCGCACCCGCGGTCCGCTGCGCGAAATGCACACGCAGGAAGAACCGCACAGCAGCATACAGGTGTGGCCAATCACTCGGCCTTCCCTGCGCGGTGGTCGGACGGCTTATGCCGTGCTCTCCCGGGAGCCGAACTTTCCTTCTGGCCTCCCTCGCCGTTCGAATTGGCGATGCCGTCCGCCCGGTTGGGCTCGCGCGCATCTTCGATCCGGCTTGACCGTAGCAACGACGGCCAGGACCACACGGTTTTGCCGTACGCACGGCCCGCCATGTCGCCGCAGTCTTCCCGGCCCTGTCGACGGAGCCGGAAACTTACAGGCGAGACGAAGCCTAGCAGCGCCGCTCGTCCGCACGCGGCCACGGGCTCACAGGGACACCCCGCCCTGCCCGTCCCTCTCGTGCCGACGCTGCCGCGTCCACCGCAAGCCCGGCTCGCGAACAAGACGACCTCATGATCGCCCCTCCTGGATGAGCCGGGATGGGCGACACATACGCTAAAACCGAATTTCGGTAAAGTGGAATATTTTTGCAGAGGCGGATTGACAGAGCGCGACACAGCAGGGGTGCCGTAGCCCGGATGAGCGGAGCGACATCCGGGACAGCACGGGATGCAGGCGGGCGGCCCCGGATATCGCTCCGCTCATCCGGGCTACAGGAGCTGAGCTGCCGTCATCGAGAGATCGTGGGCACGGCGCTTTGCGCCTTTGCCCACCCTACGAGAGCTACGAGAGCTCGAAAACGTCTAATCGGCGGCCGCCTGGGCCGGGACGATTCTCCCGATCATCGCCTCGATCTCCGCCTTCACGCGGTCGGGCACGGCGTTCTGCACCATGTGGCCGAGATCGGGCAGCACGATCAGCTTGGCGTTGGGCACCATGGCCGCGAACGGGCGGGCGTGGATGCCGGTCCTCACCGTCTTGTCGGGCTCGCCGGCGATGATCGTGACCGGGGCCTTGATCTCGCCATAGCGGGCGACCTGCGCGGCGACGGCTTGCTTCAGCGTCACCAGATCATAGGCATTGGCGATGAATTCGCGCGGGCGCAGCAGCAGCGGCGTCGCGGAATCCTGCACGTATCCATCGGGCATCGTCTGCGGCAGAAATACGCTGCGCGCGCCGGGTTCGGCGAGAAAGTAACCGAGCGGCAGGGTGATGGTGTAGGCAAGCAGCGGGCCGATCACCGGCGTCGCGATGATCTCGTTGTAACGGCCGACGCCGCCGCGCCAGGGATGGGTGACCGGCGCGAGCATGACGAGGCCCGCGACGCGGCCGGGATGATCGAGCGCAAGCCGCGCGCCGAGCGCACCGCTCCAGGAATGCACGACGAAGACCGCACGCGCGATCCCGAGCTTTGCAAGCGCCTCGTGGATCATCCGCGCCTGGATCTGCGGCGTGGAATCCTGGCGCCGCGCACGCGTGCTCCAGCCGTGGCCGGGACGATCGACCAGGATGACGCGATGGTCCTTGGCGAGGATGTCGCCGAGCGGGCGCCGCATCGCTTCGAGATTGGAGCTCGCGCCGTGCAGCATCACGATCGGCAAGCCCGCATCGCGCGGGCCGATATCGACGACGTGAAGCGTCGCGCCGTCGACTTCGACCATCTCGCCCTGCGGCGGAAAGGCGCGCTGCACGGCGACGATTCCGGCCTGCGTGACCAGCGCCAGCACAACCAGCGCGGTCACGACTGACATCACGATCATGGGAAGAATCCGGGTGATCCTGGGCACAGGGCAGTTACGGGTCTGGAGGGCTGCAGTTTCGCGCCGGCTTTCCGTGCGTCCACCGAAAATGCCGGGGCTGTGGATATGTGCACAATTGCGGAACGTAAAAACTCAATGGAATCAACACTATTCTGAGAGCGTAGGCAAGCCCGGAGCAGCTTCATGCAGCCGTCATCGCGGCTTCCATATAATCGCCATGGTCGGTTCCGCCATCTAGGCGCGGGTGGGCGCCGATCCTCCTCACAGCCTCGGGGAATGTGGGAAAGACCGGCAGAAATTGTCCTGGTTTGAACCGGAGGATTTTCGATGAGCTTCAGATCAAACGACACTGCAATCGACGAAATCGTCGCGAGCTGCAACGGCGACCTGCGCGGTGCCGTGCGGGCGCTGCTGCTGATCAACGAGCATCTCGAAGCGGAGCTGGCGAAGGCCTACGCCGCAGCGGCCGATCGCGGCCAGGTCGAGCGCGGCGGCAGCGTCCTGCACTGAACGCTAGTTCGTACCGTCCTCGTCCTTTTCCTCGTCCGGCGTGAGCGCGGGACAGGCGCGGATTGTCGAACGGGCAAGCTTGGCATCGGCCCTGGACTTGTAGGGTCCGTCGCCGAACCAGATATCGCCGATGATGACCGGATTGCTGGTCACGATATTGCATTTTCCGGTGGCGCGGTTGCCGATCACCCAGAACAATCCGTCGGCGAGGCTCACCGTCCCCGACGCGAGCAGCAAGCACCCTGCAAAGATCACACGCTTCATGGCTTTCGCTCCTGCCATGCAGGTAGGCCTGCGGCGGCGCCGACAATAGTCCTCACGATGCCGCGCTTCCGATCGTGGTTAATCCGAAGACGCCACGTTCGCTCAAGAAACGATCGAGTTGTCGGCTAAAGCATGATGGAAAAGTGCGCAGCGGTTTTCCGGAAAGATCATGCGCAAACAACAACCTCAAGCGCGATGACGATTCGTCCGGATCTCCGCGCTCTAGATATCGCGGCCTTCGACCTTCTCGGTCAGCGCCTTGACCTGGTCGGGGATCTTTTCGAGGTGCGGATTGACGGCGAGCGCCTTGCGGTAGGCGTCGAGCGCGCGCTTCTCGTCACCGACCTCCTGCATGATCATGCCGAGGCCTGCGAGCGCGCCGAAATGGCGCGGCTCCCGGATCAGCACCTGCTGGATATCCGCAAGCGAGCGGCCATAATCGTTCTGCATGTAATAAAGCGTGGCGCGCCGGTTCCAGGCCTCGATGTAGTCGGGCCTGAGCTTGATGACCGAGTCCAGCAGCTTGATCGCGACCTCGATCCTCTTGGCGTCGACCGCGGTCTTGGCGCGCGCCATCAACAGCGCCGCGGTGTCGCTGGGGGTCTGGAGCCAGATCGCCCAGATCCGCGCTTCGACGTGCTTGGCGCTGACCTCGTCAGGCGCCGCCTTCAGCGCGCCGAACAGGAAATCGAGATTCTTGGTGCGATCGACCTTGGGCAGCTTGGCCGGCGCCTCGGGCAGCTTCTTCTGCTTGCCCGGCGGGTTCGGCGGTTCAATCTGCTGCGCCAGCGCCGGACCGAGCCCGACGGTTCCCAGCACGAGGGCCAGGCACAAAGTGCGCGGATGCGGGAATCTCACTGCCATGGTGAAAGTCTAAACACGCAAAGCCGCCCTTGCAAAGCAAAGGCGGCGTCAAACTCGTGTGAGCCGTGGTCTTGCGGGAACGCGCGGGGCGTCCGGCCGGGCGAGATCAGCCTTGGCGCGCCTTGAAGCGGCGCTGCACCTTGTTGATCACATAGACCCGGCCCTTGCGGCGGACCAGGCGGTTGGCGCGATGGCGACCGCGCAGCGATTTCAGCGAGTTACGGACCTTCATGGCGGAATCCTGAACGTTCGAAAGGCCGTGTTCGGCACTACCGTTGCGGCACGCGCGAATGTGGCAAAATGAGATTTTTCCCGCTGGCGGACGACCGCCCGGGACGGGGCGGTTCTTAAGGCATGGCGGGAGGTGATGTCAATGTTCACTGCCGGCTTCCGAACCGGCAAATTCTCGAAAACAACCCCAGGCACAGTCAAAGCGGCCGGATCGGCCCGATCTACCCGACCGATAACCTCCCGCAATGCCTTGCCAAATTCGTTATATCATATAATCAATTCGGCAACCCGTCGGGAGGAAACCCATGCCGAAGCTGAAGCTGCCCAATATCGACGATGTCGTCGCCATCGACATCCACACCCATGCCGAGGAGCCCTGCGGCTGCCACCCCGACGACGGCTATGACGATTTCCAGGCGCAGATGGCCGAGTATTTCAAGTCGCCGAACAAGCATCCGCCGACGGTGCCGGAAACCGCGGCCTATTACCGCTCCAAGAACATCGCCGCGGTGATCTTTCCCGTCGATGCCGAGCGCGAGACCGGCTTCCGCCGCTACAACAATTACGAGATGCTGGAGGTCGCCTCCGATCATCTCGACGTCCTCATTCCCTTCGTCTCGATCGACCCGCATAAGGGCAAGCTGGGCGCGCGCGAGGCGCGCAAGCTGATCGAGGAATACGGCGTGCGCGGCTTCAAATTCCACCCGACCATGCAGGGCTTCTACGCCAACGACCGCATGGCCTATCCGCTCTACGAAGAGATCAACAATGGCGGCGCCATCGCGCTGTTTCACACCGGCCAGACCGGCGTCGGCTCGGGCATGCCCGGCGGCATGGGGATGCGGCTGAAATATTCCAACCCGATGTACATGGACGACGTCGCGGCGGATTTCCCCGACCTCAAGATCATCCTCGCGCACCCGTCCTTCCCCTGGCAGGAAGAGGCGCTGTCGGTCGCGACCCACAAGCCGAACGTCTATATCGACCTCTCGGGCTGGTCGCCGAAATATTTTCCGCCGATCCTGGTGCGCTACATCAACTCGATCCTTCAGGACAAGATGCTGTTCGGCTCGGACTGGCCGGTGATCACGCCGGACCGCTGGCTGTCTGACTTCGCCAAGATCGACATCCGCGATGAGATCCGGCCGAAGGTGCTCAAGGCCAACGCAAGGAAGCTGCTCGGGATCTGAAGCGCATCGAGGGCTTCGGTCGACCGAAGCCCTCATGCTCAAAACCTCACACTTGCGCCAGGCCTCCATCCACGAAGACCTCGCCGCCAGTCATGAAGCTGCTGTCCGAGGACGCCAGGAACGCGGCCACCGCGCCCGTCTCGGAGGGGGCGCCGACACGCCCGATGGGCGTGCTGCTTCCGAGCGCGTCGAACGCTTCCTCGCCGACGATCTCCAGCGCCAGCTCGGTCTTGGTCGGCCCCGGCGACAGCACGTTGACGCGGATACCGGTGCCGCGCAGATCCTGCGCCCAGCTGCGCGCCAGATTGCGGATCGCGGCCTTGGTCGCGCTGTAGATGCTGAACTTCGGTGTCCCCATCACGCCCGTGCTCGAACCGGTCAGGATGATCGACGCGCCCTGCTTCATCAGCGGCAGAGCTTTCTGCACGGTGAAGACCAGCCCTTTCACGTTGACGTCGAAGATGTGATCGTAATGCTCGACCGTGATCTCACCGAGCGGCGCGAACAGCCCGGTCCCCGCATTGGCGAAGAGAACGTCGAGCGTGCCTCGTTCCTTCTTGACCGTCTCGTAAAGCCGGTCGAGATCGGACAGATCGGTCACCGAGCCCCTGACCGCGCGCGCCTGGGATCCCAGCTTCGCAACGGCGGCGTCGAGCTGCTCCTGCCGCCGCCCGAAAATGTAGACGAAGGCGCCTTCGTCGACGAACCGCTTCGCCGCTCCAAACCCGATGCCGGTGCCACCGCCGGTCACCACTGCCGTCTTGCCTTGTAGTCTGCTCATGATGTGCTCCTTCACTGAGGTTGCACTGAGCTGGCGGCGTACCCACCTATCGACAAGTATGCACCTTTTGGTAAGTGCCCAAAAAATGTCAGACTCAACCTTTCCGCCGACGCAGCCCCCTTCAACCGTTCAGCGTTGCACGCCGAATCTGCCCGGATTCACGTGCGGGCTGGATGCCACCCTGCGGGTCATCGCGGGCAAGTGGAAGCCGCTGATCCTGTACTTCGTCGCCCAGGACGGCCCGACCCGCTATGGCGAGCTCCGCCGCGCCATACGCGACGTCAGCGACAAGGTGCTGATCCAGCAATTGAAGGAGCTGGAGTCCGATGGGCTCGTGAAGCGCACCGACTACAAGGAGGTGCCGCCGCGGGTGGACTACAGCCTCACTCCGTTAGGTCACAGCCTCGCCCAGGCTCTCGTGCCGCTCTGCTCATGGGGCACGGAGCACATGGCGGAAGTCAGCCGGGTGTTCGCCGAGCGGGCGGCCTGGACGCGGCGAGAACGTTCGCCGAGTGCCTAGCTTGCGCTGCACGTCGTTGAAGGTCTGCTACGCCGCCGATTGCAGCGCATTCCATACTTCCTCCAGCGGAGCTCCTGTGACCACAACCACCTGGAAGGACAGCCGATGAGCATCAAAGCCGTCGTCTTCGACGCTTACGGAACGCTCTACGACATTCAGTCCGTCGCTGACGTCACCGAGGATGCGTTTCCGGGCTATGGCGAGATCATCACGCAGGTCTGGCGGATCAAGCAGCTCGAATACACCTGGTTGCGCTCGCTGATGCGCCGCTACCAGGATTTTTCCACGGTCACCCGCGATTCGCTTGTCTACACGCTGCGCGTCCTCGGGCTTGCCTATGAGAACGAGGCGTTCGAGCGCGTGATTGAGAGATATTTGCATCTCGATCTTTATCCGGATGCAGCCGCCGCGCTCACGGCCTTGAAGCCGCGACAACTGGCCATCCTCTCCAACGGCAGTCCGGACATGCTGAATGCGCTGGTGCGCAATTCCGGTCTCGACCGCCTGCTCGATGCGACCATCAGCGTCGACGCCAAGAAGATCTTCAAGCCGAGCCCGGCTGCCTATGAGCTGATCGGCGAGGAGCTCGGGACCGCGCCGAATGAGGTCCTGTTCGTCTCCGCCAATCCATGGGACGCGGCGGCGGCAAAGTCGTTTGGATTGAACGTCGCCTGGATCGAGCGAGTGACGCCGGAAGCCATGGCGCTGGCTTGCGTCGAGAGCGAACTCGTGGCACCGCTCACCATGTTCAAGGCGATCCGCACTCAGATGGACGAGCTTGGCTTTGCGCCGGATCATCGTGTCCGCGCACTCTCCGAGCTGCCGATGATTGCTTAGGCATCGCCGCCCGCACGTTTGACATGAGCTGCCTGGAATGAGCCTTCAATCCGTTCGCGCCTTCTTCGCCGAAAAAGCCCCCGACATCACCGTGATGGAATCGCCGATCAGCTCGGCCACGGTGCCGCTTGCCGCCGCAGCCTATGGCGTCGAACCCGGCATGATCGCCAAGACCCTGAGCTTGCGCGTCGGCGAACGCGTGATCCTGATCGTGGCCGCCGGCACCTCGCGGATGGACAACAAGAAGGTCAAGGCGCAGTTCGGCGGCAAGCCGAAGATGCTGGGGCTGGAGGAGGTCGCCGCCATCACGGGCCACGAGGTCGGCGGCGTCTGTCCGTTCGGACTGAAATCACCGCTGCCGGTCTATTGCGACGTCTCCTTGAAGGCCTTTGACGTCGTGGTGCCGGCCGCAGGCTCGACCCATAGCGCCGTGCGCATCACGCCGCAGCGGATGGCCGAGCTCACCGCGGCCGAATGGGTCGATGTCTGCGAGGTCAGGCCGAACGGCGGCAACGGACAGGATGCCTGATGCATTTGCCGGCCAGGGAGGCTAGCATGGCGACCATGGCCGACGACAAGGTGAAACGACGACTGACCACCGTGCTGTGCGCTGACGTGTACGGCTATTCCCGTCTCATGGAAGCGGACGAGACCGGAACGTTGGAGACGCTCCGCCGCTACCGCACGGCCATTGCGCGATTGGTGGAGCGCCATGACGGCCGTATCGTGAATACCTGGGGCGATGCGGTGATCGCCGAGTTCGCCAGCGTGGTCGAGGCCGTGCAATGCGCGGTCGAGATTCAGCAGGAAATCTCCAGTCAGGCCTCGGACGCGCCGCAGGCGAGCCCGATGCGGTTTCGCATCGGCATCAACCTCGGCGACGTGATGGTGGACGGCTCCGACATCTATGGCGACGGGGTCAATATCGCTTCCCGGCTGCAAGAGCTCGCCGAGCCCGGCGGCGTCGTGATCTCGAGCTCTGTCTACGATCAGGTCCACAACAAATTGTCCGTTGGCTTCGACTGCCTCGGCCAGCGCCCGATGAAGAACATCGCTCCCCTGACCAGTTATCGCCTGACCTTGGGTGGCCGCGCCGCACAACAGGGCTTCCCGATCGAGGCAAGCGCGGCTCCCTCAGAGAGCGCGCGTGCTCCGTGGACGGACGACAGGCGCCAGCCATCTTCCGCGACGAATGTCGTCTCGGCCTGGCTCGCAAGGCTGCCCCGCCCGGTTGCAGCGGCCCTCACGGTGTCGGCCTTCCTGATCGTGATCAATCTGCTCACCAGCCACAAGATCTGGTTCCATTGGCCAGTCGCAGCCATTCTCTTCGGAGTGGCCATGCGGATGGTGCTGGGACAGCGGCCTGAATCCTGACAGCAAGCCGGAGCGCTGAACGAGCCGGCACGATCGCATGTCGCGCCTACGCCCGCGCGTCTCTCAGGCGCTCGTCAGAGCCTAATCGTCGTAATCGTCATAGGGACGCGGTCGCGCGTACGGAGGTGGCGGCGGCGCATTGTTAAAGCGCGGCGGCGGTGCGGCCCGATTGCGCGGGACCGGCTGCTGCGGTTGAACCTGATTGTTCGACTGGAACACGGCACGGCAGCCGCTGGAGAGCTGCGGCGTGTTCTGTTGCAGACACGCCACGATACGGTTCACATCGGGAATCTGGTCGCTGCACAGCCGCCACACATCGGGTGTGCACGCCATCTGCTGTTCCATCGTGCCGCGGTATTCCTGCGCGGATGCAGCGCCCTGCGCCGCGATCCCGCCGACCGCAAGCGCCACACCTAGCGCGATCCGCTCTGCTCGCATGTCAAGATCCTTCTCGATTCCCATCGACTTTCATCAATCAATGAGGCGGGAGGCGGTTCTGGACCAACAAAAAAATGTGAAAACGGATCGGGGAACCTACTCCACCTTGCCGATCTTCTTCACCGCCGCGATCAGCCGCGCGCTGTCCGCCGCGACGAATTGCGCGAAGGCAGGCGCGTCCTGATAGGCGACGAGACTGCCAGAGGTTTCGAAGATCTTGAGCACGTCGGGACTCGTCATCACCTGCGCCATCGCCTCGCGCAGGCGGGTCGCGATCGGCGCGGGAAGCGCGCTCTGTGCGAACAGCCCGGCCCAGATGTACATCTCGACGTCCTTGTAGCCGAGCTCCTGGAAGGTCGGCACGTCAGGAAAGCTCGCGATGCGCTGCGCGCCGCAATTGCCGAGCACGCGCAGCTTGCCGTCGTCCACCTGCGGCTTCAACGTCCCCGGCGCTGCGGCGATCGCCTGCACGGTGCCGCCGAGGATCGCAGTGAGCGCGGGACCCGCGCCGCGGAACGGCACGTGCAGCAGCTTGATGCCGGCGCTGCCTGCGAACATCTCCATCGCCACATGCAGCGTGCCGTACGGCCCTGACGAGCCGTAGGGGATCTGGCCGGGGCGCTTGTTCGCATCCTCGACGAAATCCTGTGCCGTCTTCCATGGGGCCGACGCCGGCACCGCCAGCAGCGTGGGATCGGCGAGCACCCGCGCGATCGGCATGAACTGCGAGACCTCGTAGGCGGCGGGACGATCGAACAGCCGGTCGGCCTCGGGGAGCACCGCGAGCGAGGACAGCGTCATCAGGAGCGTGTAGCCGTCGGGCTCGGCGCGCGCCGCCGCGGCGTTGCCGACCGAACCGCCGCCGCCGCCGGCCCGGTTGTCGACGATCACGGGCTTGCCCAGGATCCGCTCCAGCGCCATCGCCACCGGGCGCGCCGCAAGATCGGCCTGACCTCCGGCCGGAAACGGCACGATCATGGTGATGTTGCGCGCCGGATAGGCTTGCGCGAAGGCCGGACCAGGCAAAGCAATGCGCAACAACGGCAATGCTGCGGCGGCGCGCAGGAGACCGCGTCGATCCATGATGGTGCCTCCCCCCGATCTTCTTTGTTTCGCTGCCAGCCTAACGCGCCAAGCGGCAAGAACAAGACGTTTACGAAGCGTTAGCCATGTCCGGCTTCGCCCGGAACGCATGTCTGGACCCGCCGTTGCCAACTTCAAGGAGAGTGAACCATGCAGAATCTGGCGACCATCGACGTCGCGCTCGACGAGATGCTGGTGAATCTCGCGGCGATCGTGTTGCGGCTTGCACAGCCCGAATTGACGCGGACGCCGGAAGCGCGGCGCGCCCTGACGCAATCGGTCCGTCAATACGGCGTGTGCGCCGCACGATCGAGCGACCCGCGCGTTCACGAATTGAAGATGCAGCTCGACGAGACGCTGAAGCCGAGCTTGCGCGTCGTCGCGATCGACGGCGTGAAGGTGTCGTAGTTCAGCACCGTCATTGCGAGGAGCTCTTGCGACCAAGCAATCCAGAAGCCCTCCGCGGAAAGACTCTGGATTGCTTCGCTGCGCTCGCAATGACGAGGTCCGTCGAAGGGTGCTCGTTCTACGACGCCTTCGCCTTTCCGCGCGGCCGCCGCTTGCATGTGCCCGGCAGCTTGGCCGCGAGGAAATCGCCGAGAGCCTCGACGCGCGCTGGCCTGGGGCCGCCGGGCGGCGTCACGAGATGCACCGCGCCTTCGGCCTGTTTCCAGTCCTTCAGGATCACTTCGACGGCGCCGGAGGAGATCGCCTCGCCGACGATGAATTCAGGCAGCTCGGCGATGCCGAGGCCCGCGATCAGCGCCGGCATCACGGCTTCGCCATTGTTGACGCGAAGCTGGCCACCCGGGCGCACGCTGGCCTGCTCGCCGGCTGAATTGGTGTAGTGCCAGACGTTGGGCGTGGAGAGATAGGCGTAGCTGAAGCATTTGTGCTCGGCCAGATGCATCGGATGCGTCGGCCGGCCATGACGCTTCAGATAGGACGGCGCGGCCACGGTGAAGCGCGGCATGGTGAAGAGCCGCCGTGCGATCAGTGACGAGTCCGGCAGCCGCGCGATCCGCACCGCCATGTCGAAGCCTTCGCCGATCAGGTCGACGGTCGCATCGCTCAAGTGCAGATCGACCGAGACTTCCGGATAGGTCTCGAAGAATTCCGGCAGCAGCGGCGCCACCGCCTTGATGCCGAACGTCATGGGCACGGCGAGCCGCACCAGGCCGCGCGGCGCCACCGATTGCGCCAGCGCCTCGTTCTCCGCCGCTTCGCCGTCGGCCAGAAGACGCGTCGCGCGCTCGGCGAGCTTGTGGCCGGCATCTGTCAGCGCAAGCCGGCGCGAGGTGCGGTTGAACAGCCGCGCGCCGAGCCGCTCCTCCAGGCGCGTGACCGCCTTGGACACCGTCGCCTTGGACGTCGCCAGCTCGCTCGCGGCCCCCGCAAACGACCGTAATTCCACGACTTTTGCGAAAATCGCGAGGGCCTCGAAATCCGGGAGCTTCGCCATGGGGGCAATCCGCTTGGGCTCTTTCAGGAAACAATGTGTTTCGACAGTTTCTATTTCTATACCACAGCCGGAGGTTTATCCAAGGGATCAACCGCAGTTGAACTGCCCGATACGTTTTCTCGAGGATCTACCCATGATCGAACTCAGACCTTTCGCAAAGCTCGGCGGAGCCGACCACGGCTGGCTCAAGGCCAAGCATCATTTCTCCTTCGCCAGCCATTATGATCCCGACAACATGGGTCACGGCGCCTTGCGGGTGTGGAACGACGACGAGATCGCGCCGAACACCGGCTTTCCCGCCCATCCCCACGCCAACATGGAAATCATCACCTATGTGCGCGAGGGTGCGATCACCCACCAGGACAGCCTCGGTAACGAGGGGCGCACCGAAGCTGGCGACGTGCAGGTGATGAGCGCCGGCAGCGGCATTCGACATTCCGAGTACAATCTGGAGCCGACCAGGACACGCATCTTCCAGATCTGGATCGAGCCGACGCAACGCGGCGGACAGCCGACCTGGGGCTCAAAACCGTTTCCGAAGGCCGATCGCTCCGGCAAGCTCGTGACCATTGCGAGCGGCCTCGAGGGCGATGGCGACGCGCTGCCGATCCGCGCCGATGCACGCGTGCTCGCCACCACGCTGAAAGCCGGCGAGAGCGCGGAGTACGCGCCGCAGAGATCGCGGCACCTCTATCTGGTGCCCGCGGCAGGCGCGGTCGAGGTCAACGGCGTGCGCGTCAACGCCCGCGACGGCGCCGCGATCCGCGACGAGGAGCACCTGAAGATCACGGCGCTCGAAGATTCCGAGCTCGTGCTCGTCGACGCGGCGTAAGCCACATCGATTGCCGTCATTCCGGGATGGCGCAAAGCGCCAGACCCGGAATCTCGAGGTTCCGGGTTCGATGCTTTGCATCGCCCCGGAACGACGGCGAGATAAGAGCATCACCTACCCTCAACGGAGACCACCATGACCAAAGTTCTCGTCCTCTATTATTCCGCCTATGGCCATATCGAAGCGATGGCCAATGCCGTCGCCGAAGGCGCGCGCGAGGCCGGCGCGACCGTCGACATCAAGCGCGTGCCCGAGCTGGTGCCGGCCGAGGTCGCAAAAGCCTCGCATTACAAGCTCGATCAGGCCGCTCCCGTTGCCAAGATCGAGGACCTCGCCAATTACGACGCGATCATCGTCGGCACCGGCACCCGCTTCGGCCGCATGGCCTCGCAGATGGCGAACTTCCTCGATCAGGCCGGCGGGCTCTGGGCCAAGGGCGCGCTGCACGGCAAGGTCGGCGGCGCCTTCACCGCGACCGCGACCCAGCATGGCGGCCAGGAGACGACGCTGTTCTCGATCATCACCAACCTCCTGCATTTCGGCATGGTCGTGGTCGGCATGAACTACGGCTTTGCCGGCCAGATGAAGCTCGACGAAGTCACCGGCGGCGCGCCCTACGGCGCCACCACGATCACCGGCGGCGACGGCAGCCGCCAGCCCAGCGCCAACGAGCTCGCCGGCGCGCGCTACCAGGGCCGCCAGATCGCGGAGACCGCCAGGAAGCTACATGGCTGAACTCCATGGCTGAACTCCAAGGCCGAAGCGCTCGCGGCATTCCCGTCCGGGAATGCCGCTTCAGCGTATGCCTTTGCCCATGGCGCGCGCGGCGAGAGCGGCGGCCGCGGGATAGCGGCGCAGGCCCTGCGCGGCATGATCGCGCCATGCAAAAGGCAAGCCTCGCCATGACAGCGCGACGCTGACGTCGGTCAGCGGCACCCGCTCGGCGCCGAAGCGGCGCTTGTAGTCCTGATTGCCGATGCTGAGGTCGAAGCGGCGCACGCCCTTTGCATGCAGCGCCGCCATGGTGCGCTCGATGATGAGCAGCCCGGGGGAGCAGCTCGACCAGGACTCGCCGGCGTGACTGATGCGCAGCAGGCAATAAGCCGCGCCTTGCCTGACGCCGAACGAGGTGCCGATGACACCGTCGTCGCAGACGAGTGCCGAAACGACGGCATAGCCGTCGTCAAGGCCCTGACGGACGACCTCGCGATAGAATCGCGCATGAGTCTCGTCGTTGAGAACGAACGGCGAGCCGAGCTTACGCATACGCGCCTGCTGCTGCACGTCCATCACGTCGAGCAGCTCACGCGCGCGCGCAACGTCCGTAGCGATCTCGAACCGCGCGCCCTGGTGCCGGTTGAAGACGCGCCAGCACCGCGGCATCTGCATGCGCTTGATCGATGCCCGATAGGCCTCGTAGGTATCGCCCATCAGCACGAGATTGCCGTTGAGCGAGCAGGATCCGATCCGCCCGAGCGACACCAGCGGGTTCGGCTTGCCGCCGACCTGGGCCGGCATCTTCCTCAGCCGCAGCAGATCGAAGCGGTCCGGCAAGGCGCGCAACGCCTCGACCAGCGCCATGCCGATCGCATTTGCCGCCGCCGCGTCAAACGCGGCATCGGGCGCCACGATCGGCGCGTTGTTGTCGGAGACGCCGAGGTCGGCGAATTCGACGATGCGGATGCCGCGTCTGACATGGCTGATCATCGGCACCATCGCGATGTCCTTGCCCGTGGCAGAATCGGAGATCACGGCGATCAACGGCGCGACGTCATCGAACGCCTGATACCAGGCCTCGAGCCAGTAGCCATGCTGAAAGACGGTGCGATGCCCGGCGCTCAGGCGCGAAGCGGCCTGACGCCAGTCACGCACGACATCGATCGCGATTCCCGACGTGGTGGATGCAAGACCATCCAATTGCTCGACGCCGAAAAACGTCATGGCTTCAGTTCCGCTTGCGCAACGCATTGGAACCTGGCCAGGAAGTGCAGGCCGGCCGCGGCCAGAGCGAACATGAACCAGATCGGATTCTGCCGTTCGAGCAGGAAGGTCTCGGTCGTCCCGTAATAGAGGCCGAACAGCCACACGGTCAGGAACAGCTTTGCCAGTGCGCCACTGCGGCTGTGGGCCTGGGCCCGTTGGAAATTGCCGAGCGGTGCGAGCACGAAGACCAGGATCACCAGCAGCAGACCCGGCAGACCGATGGTGACCGCGAGATCAAGATAAGCGTTGTGGCTGTGCGCCGCGGACGTCGCCCATTCGGCGCCCTGCGCGGTCTGCCGCGCCGTGACGTCGTCCCAGAAAGCTGCATAGCCGTGACCGATGAGCGGCTTCTCGGCGACGGCCGCGAGCGCGAACTCCCAGATCGCGGACCGGCCGGTGAAGGTGGGATCGAGCGGAAGCAGCCGCGTCATGGCCCCGAGCGCCGGGCTCAGGACGCTGCCGACCGTCAGCAGGTTCATCGCGATCAGCGGAACGAAGCAGATGATCCGCTTCAGCCACAGGCTCGGGGTGACATAGACCAGCGAGGCGAGCGCGTAGACCGCAAGGCAAAGCACCGACGACGTCTTGCCGCCGGTGAAGATCAGGAAGAGGCCGGCCAGCACGGCGATCACCGGTCCCATCACGAAGGAGCCGACGGCGGACAGGTAGATGCCGACATAGACCAGGATGGTCATCACGGGCGAGGCGATGTTCTTGTGCCCGAAGCTGCCGCGCCAGTCGCCGGCGAGTTGCGGCTCGGTGACATCGAGCGCGGTGTGGATCGAATATTGCGGCGCGAGCAGGACGCCGAGATAGCAGAGCGCGAGCAAGACCAGCGCCGCAGCACCCAGGCACAGGTTGAAGCTGCGCTGCGTCGGCGGCAGCAATGGCAGCAGGACGGCGAGCGACGTCATGCTGACGAGGAGCACGAAGCGCTGCATCGACACGCCGCGGCTCTCGGACAGGACGATGTTGATCAGCAGCCAGCCCACGAGACAGAGGTGAAGCGGCGTGACCAGGGTCTTCAGCGCAGGCGCATCGGTGCTAGCTGCGAACAGCACCGCGACTGCAGCCAAGAGCCCCCAGGAGACGTAGGTTACCGCCATTCGTCCGCCGACGATCGTGGTGACATCGGGATTGCGCAGGTCCGGGAACGGATCGAGCGTCACCATCACCAGCAGCAGCGACGCGACCGCGACGAGACAGCGCGCAGCCTGCGCGGCGTTCAGCTCCGCCAGGGCATCACGGAGCATACGACCCAACGATCGGGTCTCGAGGTCGGTCATATCGGCGACGCTGCGGTCCATGCTGCGGTCCACGGCTCAAGACATCTGGTGACGCAGGTGGAGCTCCGGGTCCTGGCTCACCCCGGTTGAGCGTCCGTCAACAGGCGTGCCGGAGCTCTGCGCCGCGGGCGGCCGCACGATGCTCCGCGCGATCTCGTAATATTGCAGCGCTCGTTGCTCGAGCGTGAGGTTGTCCAGGACATAGCCGCGCGGGTCGAACGCGCCCGCTTCACAGCCGGCCCAGAACTCGTCCCACCCCGCCTCGAACCCCGCGAGGTCGACGAACTTGGCGCCGCAGCGCTGGTCCCAATACGGCACAGAGGACACCGGCGCGAACTGCACGCGGTGCGGATAGTAATCGGGGTCTCGCCACGGCCCGCCCGGATCCCAGGCGAACACCGGTATGCCGCAGGCCAGGGCCTGCTGATAGGCGATGCCCTGGCTTTCGTTCTGGCACAGGAAGATCATCGCGCGCGAGGCCGCCAGCGCCTCCCGATATTCTTCCTCCTTGTAGCTGCCGTAGCGCAACTCGATGAACGAGCGTCCCTCCCTGGCGAGCCGGGCACGGACCGGCTCGATCAATTCCGGCGCGTAGCGCTCGCGGTCCCAGTGGACCTTGTCGTAGATCAGCACGTCGACGGCCTTCTGCGAGGCCTGCGACGGCGCCCACAGATCGGTGTCGATGCCGACCGGCCAGGCCTCGGTGTCGGGCCAGTACGGCCGGTACATGTCGACGTACCAGGCGCCGGGCACCACGACTTTCCTGACCGGCAGGCGCTTGAACAAATCGGGATCGTCGAGCGGATGATTGTGGGCGGCGACGCCGAGCAGGATCGGATTCTTCCACGCGAACTTGTCGAGCAGGAAGGTCCGTCCGATGATGCAGGCGAGCTCGTCGGGATGCTGCGCGATGTAACGGTAATCGTTGACGCGGTAGCGGATACCGAGCCGGTCGAGCCCCGCGCAGAGATTGAGGAACACGCGAAGCTGTCCGCTCATGCGCGGCTCGCCGAGCAGCAAGCGGCGCGCCGTGCGCCGCAGGTGCCGGTCGCCGGGAAACCAGCGATCGTCCTTGTCCTCGTAAAAGAGGTTGAGGATCATCGCATCGGGGTCATGTTCGAACGTCGTGGCGGGCACTGGATCCATCCGCGGCAACCGGATGCGCATTCTCGCATGGGACCGGCTGCCGCTCTCTTCCGAATTTGCCACAGGCTTAATGCCAGCGGCTTAACGCTAATTGACGAAAGCACGCCGACATACGCCTTCGCGTCAACGATCAGGCCGTAATGCGGGTATCATTCGCAAGGGGCCAACGCTGCGATCGATCGCATCGTCCATTCAGCAGCTGCGCCCTGGTTAACAGACTCTTAAGGGCGAGCCGTGACTCAGATCACCGCCGAACAGGTTCTCGATTTGCCGGCCTCCACCCGCATCGTGCCGGCGGCGCGCCAGCCGCTGCCGTCGAGCCCAACCACATCGGTATCCGTTGTCATTCCCGCCAAGAACGTTGCGGCCTATATCGGCGAAACCCTGGCCAGCGCGCTTGCGCAAAACGAGGTGGGCGAAGTGATCGTCGTGGACGACGGTTCCACCGACGATACCGCCGCGATCGTCCGCGCCATTCACGACCCGCGACTGCGCCTGGTGACGAATGAGTCCGCCGGCGTATCGGCCGCGCGCAATCTCGGTGCACGATATGCCAGCGGCGAGTGGCTGCTGTTCCTCGATGCCGACGACCGCCTGCGTCCCGGCGCGGTGGCTGCACTCCTGGCGGCGGCACGCGGGGCGCCGCGCGCGGTTCTGGTCTATGGCGACTACAACACGATCGACAGCGACGGACGCCAGATCGGCCGTCGCGGCCTTCTGAAGGGACGCCGCAAGCCGTCGGGCGACGTGCTGACGCGGCTCGCGGCCGGCAATTTCATCGTCAATGGCGGCATCGCGCTCGCGCGCGCGGAGGCCTTCCGCGCCATCGGCGGCTTCGACACCTCGCTGCGATATTGCGAGGACTGGCATTGCTGGTGCCGCCTCGCCGCGATCGGCGAGTTCGAATTCGCGCCGAAGCTGCTGCTCGATTATCGTCTGCACACCGCCAGCACCATGAACGCCGCGGTCCGCACGCCGAAGGACTTCTTCCCGGCCATCGCGCGGGTGTTCGACGACGGGCTGATCCTGGCGAGATTGCCCGCGGGCACCGCGCCCGGGTTGCGCCTTGCCGCCGAACTGCATCTCATCACCTATGCGGCGATGCAGGCCGTCCGCTTCGGCCGGTATCGCCAGGCCTTCGGCTATCTCGGCATGGTCGGCCGGCGTTCGCTCAGGGCGCTGCCGCGCGCCACGGCAAGGACCGCCCTCGCCCGCTTCGGCATCTAACCGTCACGACACGATCTTGGAGGCCTCGTAGGGCTTCGGCGCGAAGCCGAACGCCGCGAGCATGGAGCCGAGCGCCACCAGCGCCGGATGCATGGCGACGACGGCCTTCGACGTCGCCAGCAGGCGACCGGACCGGACCAACGACAGCGGCAGCCGTCCGAGCATCTGCGCGAACACCCATGCGCGCGCGCCAGCGCTTCGAGCCGCCTTGTACTGCACGCGATAATTGATCGCGCCGATGCGCAGGCCACGCTTTGCGATCCAGCCGAGGCTGGTGCGGCTTTGCGGCACGGTCTCGGTGATGACGGCCTCCGCCGTCCAGTGGAATATCATCCCGGCATCACGGCACCGCACGAAGAAGTCGCAATCGCCGCCGCCGAGGAAATTGAAGCGCAGGTCGAACGCGGGACGCTCGAACCGCTCGAAGACCGCGCGCGTGATCAGGCAATTGCCGCAGCCATAGATCAGCGGCACCGCGCCGGAATAGTCGTAGGCCGGACGGAAGGCGGGATGGCGCGACAGCCACGGCTTGCTGTCGTCCTCGAACACAGGCAGCACCGGCCCGCCGACCACGTCGGCGCCGGTCGCCTCCGCGGTGCGGACCATCAGCTCGAGCCAGTCGCTTGATGCGATCTCGTCGTCGTCGATCATCAGGAAGCGGGTCGCGGCGGGAAACAGCGCCTGCGCCGTCTCGAACGCAGCGTTGATCGCCTGGCAATTGCCCTGCCGTTTCTCGACAAGGCACACGCCCTGGAGCCTGCCGGCGGCCAGAAACTCGGCGGCGACCGGCGCGCTTTCGCGCCGCGCAGCGTCGTTCTCGACCATGACGATGGCAAAGGAACGCGGGGTACGCTGGTTCGCCAGCGATTCCAGCGTCAGCCGCAGGTGCTGCGGACGGCGGAAGCAGGGAATGCAGACGACAATGCCGACCGACAGGTCGATGACGCGGGAGCTCGCCGCGATCTCCCGGTTGGGATCGCGCACGGCATCCGAGATGCGCGTGGCGGACAGGTCTGTCGGGATCAATGTCATGACGTTCTAGATGTCCGAGATATGTTGAGAAAACCCTGCTTCGGTCACGCATCCCGCGACGGCACATCGCCGCGGGACAGATGCGTGCCAAAATGACCAGCCCGGCGCAGGCGCGTGCCCAGGTCTCGCGCCGGTCTGCCGGCCGTCCTGAAACAACATCATGCGCTTAACCGCTTTCGCCTGTTTTCTCCCGCGCCATCATGCCTGCGTGATAGTGCAATTCGCGCTCCGCGCGCCGACGGAGCCCCCAACATGAACAATGCCGTAGTTAATGCGCGTGCGCATTAACCCGACCGTAAGCACTGCAACCGGTGAGACGGCGCGGCATCGGATTTGCTCTTCGGGCAAGCGAGTCTTTTCCTGTAAATTTGATTAGAACAAGCGCGGTCAGAAAATATGAACAAGCCAGCCACGATCGATTTCGCGACAGCCACGGCGATCCGGATCCCCGCGGCCACTGCACCCGTCCAGGCGCTGCACGATCTCGTCCCCGGCGAAGCCCGCGATAGCCTGCTCGCCGTCCACGAGGTGCTGCGCGGCGAACTGCCGAAGGCTGAACTCGCCATCTACGAAGCCGGCGGCGGCTCGTGCAGCGTCCTGCCGCCGGAATTGCTCCATCGCAGCAAGGTCACCGTCGTCGACATCGACGAGGACCAGGTCCGCAACAACAGCTACGCGGACGAGGCGATCCTGGGCGACGTGCAGACCTACCGTTTCGGGCGCGAGAGCTTCGATCTCGTGATCTGCTACAACGTGATCGAGCATCTGCCCCATGTCGACGCCGCGCTGCTGAATTTCCGCGACGCGCTCAAGCGCGGCGGCCTGATCCTGATCGGCGCACCCAATCCCAGCTCGCTGTCCGGCGTTGTCACCAAATATTCGCCGCACTGGTTTCACGTCTGGTTCTACCGTCACATTCGCGGCATCAAGGATGCCGGCCTGCCCGGCGAGCCGCCATTCCCGACGTTCTTCCACCCGCTGGTGACGCTGCCCCGGCTGGAAGCGTTCGCGGCCGCCAACGGCCTCGAGATGATCTACCGCCGTGAGGTGGAAAGTCCGCGCTATCCCGAGATGCGCCGGCGCAAGCCGCTGCTCGCGGCTCTCGTGGACGCTGGCGCCGCGGTGCTGAACGCCGTGCTTCCGCGCGGCATCGACGTCCGCCGCGGCGACTATCACGTCATCCTGCGCAAAAGCTGACCATCATGGCGCGCGTGCGGCCCATCACCGGACAGGCGGGGTCTCGCGGCCGAACCGTGCGCGGTAACGAACCGTTAATCTCCGGGAAGCCCGCGCGACTTGGGCGTCACAAGGGGGCTCGGCCGGCTGGCAAGCGCTTAAACGCTTTGTTTGCCATTTCGGTGAATAGTCCCTCAATGAGTATGGTTAATTTTCCCTGTTGCGTTGATTGGGCACCTATATCCCGGGTGCGTGGCGTAGAGCGAAGAGTAACCCCTCAGCCTGCGGCACTTGGAATGAAAGCTGGGGATCATGCTTGACTATAACCAGCCGATAGATCGGGCGAGACCCGAGCCTCCGCAACAGAGGTCTCAGGCCGGCTTCCAGGCCGGCTTCAACGTGCTGGAGCTCGCCAATCTGCTCTGGCGGCGCAAGATCGCGATTGCCGCGGCTGCCCTGCTCGGCGCAACGCTTGCCGTCACCATCGGCAAGAGCCTGACGCCCCGCTACACCGCCACCGCCCAGCTCTATGTCGACCCGCGCGAGCTTCAGCTCGTCGACCGGGAGCTGACGCCGCGCGCGCAGGACGTCTCCGGCATGTCCATGGTGGTGGAGAGCCAGGCGCGACTGATCACCGCCAACAGCGTCCTGCTCAAGGTGATCGAGCAGGCCGGTCTCGACAAGGATCCGGAATTCGGCGGCAGCGACGGCAGGAGCCTGATGTCGTCGCTGCTCGGCCTGATCGGTCTTCAGCCCCGGGCGCCCTCCGCTGCGGGCAACACCGAGGTGCAGCTTGCGGCGCTCGAGGCGCTGAACCGGCACATCACGATCCGCAAGACCGAGAAGAGCTTCATCGTCGACATCGAGGTGTGGTCGACGGATCCGGCGAAGGCGGCGATGCTCGCCAACACGCTGACCAATGCCTATCTCGCGGAATCCCGCAATTCGCAGGCTTCGGCCGCACGGCGCGCCACCAGCGATCTCTCCGGCCGCCTCAAGGAGCTGCGCGAGCGGCTGCGCAACGCCGAGACGGCGCTCGCCACCTACAAGGCCCAGAACAATTTCGTCGGCACCCAGGATGCGCTGATCAGCGACCAGCAGCTCTCCGCCAGCAACCAGCGGCTCTCCGCGGCGCGCGCGGCGACGATGGATGCGCAGGCGCGGCTCGACCAGATCGAGGCGAGCCGCCGGACCGCTGCCGATGCCGGCGCGATTCCGGAAGCGCTGCAATCGCCGACGATCGCGAATTTGCGCGCGCAATATGCCGATGCGCGCAAGAAATATGCCGAGCAGGCCGGCGAGCTCGGACCGCGCCATCCGGCGCTGCGCCAGACCGAGAAGCAGGTCGAGGACCTCAAGCGAACGATCAGCGAAGAGATCGACCGCTTCGCCCAGTCCGCCAAGAACGATCTGACGCGCGCCCGCGATTATGAAGCCTCGCTCAACCGGGCGCTGGAAGCGCAGAAGCGGCAGAGCGTCCAGCTCAGCCAGGCCGCCGTGCGCCTGCGCGAGCTGGAGCGCGAGGCCGATGCCAGCCGCGACGTCTACCAATCCTTCCTCAAGCGCTCCCGCGAGACCGAGGAGCAGGAGAGCCTGAACACTTCGGCGGCCCGCGTCATCGGCGAGGCGACCGTGCCGCAGCGGCGCTCGTTCCCGCCGGCGATGAGCCTGTTCGCCATGATCGGCTTCATCTTCGGCGCGCTTGCGGCCTCGAGCTGGTTCGTAGCAGTCGAGCTTCTGTTCGCCGGCGCAACCGCGCCAGCGCCCGCGCCGGCCCGCCGCGAACGCAAGCCGGTGCCGGAGACAGCGCGCGCTCCCGAGCCTTCGCGGGCCTTGGAGGCTTCGCGGCCCGAGCAGCCGTCGCGATCCCCCGAGGTCGCGCAGATCCCGCCCGAACTTGCCGCGCCACCGCTGCAACCCGCGATGGTCGAGAACCCCTCGATCGAGAAGCCCCTGATCGCGCGCCTTCAGGAGGCCGACGTCATTCACACGCTCGGCGCCATTCTCGCCACCGGCGGCGGCGTCGATCTCACCCGGCTGGGCTGGCCGACGTTGCGGCCCGGCTTTCCCCTGACGAAGCTGCTCAACGCCTGGCGCGACATGCGCGCGGCCGTGGCCCGGCGCGCCGGCGGCAAGGCGATGCCGGTCATTGCGCTGGTCGGCACCGGCGAGAGCGCCGGGCGCAGCGTGAGTGCGCTGAACTTCGCACTCGCGGCCGCGCGCGATGGCGCCCGCGTGCTCATGATCGACGCCGACCATCAGACCCACGCTCTCTCGAACAAGGTCGGCCGCCCCGGCAAGAACGAACCGAGCAGGCTCGGCTGGCTCTCGATCGGCAGCAAGGCCGCACGCGAGATCAAGACGGTCAACGGCATTTCGGTGCTGCCGGCCGGCGAGGGCGATGCCGGCAAGACCGCCGACGCGATCCGCAAGGCGATTGCGCAGGCGCGCGCCGCAGGCGGCTACGACCTCGTGATCCTCGACGGCCCTGCGATGCCGCTTCTTGCGGGCAGCCGCAAGCTGCTCGACGACACCGACGCGCTGGTGGCGGTGCTGCCGACCAGCCTCGATCTCAACGACAGTCTCGAAGAGATCCTGACCGCGCTCGGCCGCGCCGAGCGCAAGCTCGTCGGCGTCGTGCTCGACGAGCTCACCCCTAAAGTTGAAACGCGTCAGCGAGGCAGACAATATGCTTGAGCGCCGCGTCAACCTCGACGGACGGGCAGCAACTGCCGACGTGCCGCGGATCACCGTCGGCGGGCTTCGGATGGCCGCGCTCGATCTGGAAGAGACCGCCGATTTCATGATCGAGGCGACCGATCCCGACAGTCGCATCGGCCGTCCGCTGTTCCTGACGTCGGCCAATGGCGAGGTGCTGGCGCGCTGTTCGACCGAGCCGCAGACCGAGCGCCTGTTCCGTGCCGCCGATCTGATCAACGCCGACGGCCAGCCGCTGGTCGCCGCCTCGAAGCTGCAATCCTGGTTTCCGCTGCCGGAACGCGTCGCAACCACGGACCTGTTCCACGTGGTCGCGCGCAAGGCGGAAGCCCTGGGCCGCACCTTCTACATGTTCGGCGCCAGCGAGGCCGAGAACATCGCAGCGGTCGCGAACGTCCAGAAGATGTATCCGAAGCTCAAGATCGTCGGGCACAGCCACGGCTATCTGCGCGGCGAAGAGCTGCGCGCGAAGGTCGAGGAGATCAACGCGCTTGCGCCGGACTATCTGTGGGTCGCGCTCGGCGTGCCTAACGAGCAGGCATTCGTGAAGGAGTTCACGCCGCATCTCACCAATGTTGGCGTTATCAAGACATCCGGCGGCCTCTTCAACTTCTTGTCAGGCAGCCGTTCCCGCGCGCCGCAATGGATGCAAAAAATCGGACTCGAATGGGCCTGGCGCACCTTGCTCGAGCCACGCCGCCTGCTCTGGCGCTATTTGACCACCAACCCCCGCGCGCTCTATCTTCTCTTCAGCCGCAACCGCCCCCTCTACTAAGAGAAGAGCACAAGACGACATGACCGACCGACCGACTGTCCTCGTCACAGGAGGCGCGGGCTATATTGGCTCGCACGCCTGCCGCGCATTGACCGCCGCCGGCTATCAGCCCGTCGTTTATGACAATCTTTCGACAGGCCATCGCAGCTTCGTTGCCGGTCCGCTGGTCACTGGCGATCTGCTGGACGGCACGGCGTTGGCACGCGCCTTTGCCGACCACAAGATCACGGCGGTGATGCATTTCGCGGCGGCGAGCCTTGTCGGCGAGTCCATGACCGACCCGCAGAAATATTATGTCAACAACGTGCAGGGAACGCTGTCGCTGTTGCAGGCGATGCGCAACGCGAACTGCCATCGCATCGTGTTTTCCTCGACCGGCGCGGTCTATGGCAACGCCGATTCCAAGGAACTGCCGGAAGACTTCCCCTGCGCGCCGATCAATCCTTACGGCGCATCGAAGTTGATGATCGAGCGGATGCTCGCCGACTATCGCACTGCCTATGGCTTCGGCGCGTTCTGCCTGCGCTATTTCAACGCCAGCGGCGCCGATCCGGGCGGTGGCATCGGGGAACTGCGCGACAACGAAACCCATCTCATTCCGCGCGCGATGATGGCGCTTCAGGGACATGTCGATTTCGCGGTGTTCGGCGACGATTACGCTACACCCGACGGCACCGCGATCCGCGACTACATCCACGTCACCGACCTCGCGGCGGCGCATGTCGCGGCCCTGAAGCTTCTGGAAGGCGGACATGCCGGCGGCAGCTTCAATCTCGGCACCGGCTCCGGGTTCTCGGTGCGCCAGATCCTCGACGCCATCCGGCAGGAGACCGGGCGCGAGGTGCCGCATACCGTCAAGCCGCGCCGCGCCGGCGATCCCACTTATCTGGTCGCAGATCCTTCGGCAGCGAGAAAGGTGCTGAACTTCGTGCCGCGCCACTCCGACCTGGCGACGGTGATTCGCACCGCCTGGGCCTGGCACCAGAAGGCGCATCCGTTCAGGGCGCGATAGGCGATCGAGGCGCCCGCGCCTGGCTCCGCCGGGGGCGGACAGCTGCAGCGGTCAGACGACGGCGCGTTTCAGCCGTGACGCCGCGGCTTCCGTGGCGGCAAAGTCCGGCTCCGGCTGGAGCGGCGGAGCGGCAGGCAGGACCATCGGCCGCAGCAGCTCGGCCATCTGCCGTGCCGGCAAGGGTTTCGAGATGAGGAAGCCCTGCATCTCGTCGCAGCCATGGGCGCGCAGGAACGCCTCCTGTTCGGCGTTCTCGACGCCTTCGGCGACGACGGTCATGCCCAGCGCCTTGCCCATGCTGATGATCGCCTGCGCGATCGCCTGGTCTTCCGAATCCTGCGGCAGGTCCCGCACGAAGGAGCGGTCGATCTTGATGGTGTCGATCGGGAAGTGCTTCATCAGCGACATCGACGAATAGCCGGTGCCGAAATCGTCGATGGCGAGGCGAATGCCGCGACTTTGGATGGCGTCGAGCACCTTGAGCGCACGGCCGACATTGCGCATCATCATGCTCTCGGTGACTTCGAGCTGAAGCAGCACCGGCGACATGCCGCTGGCCGCCAGCGCCTCGTCGACGTCCTGCAACAGATGCTCGTCGGCGAACTGCCGCGGCGACAGGTTGACCGCCATCGACAGCGGCAACAGGCCGCGGCGCTGCCAGGCCATGGCCTGCGCGCAGGCCTCGTTGAGGACCCAGCGGCCGATCGGCACGATCAGTCCGGTCTCTTCCGCAAGCGGAATGAACTGCGCCGGCGAGACGTTGCCGAGATCGGGATGTGCCCAGCGCAGCAATGCTTCCACGCCGGTGATCTGGCCGGTCTCCATCTCGACCTTGGGCTGGTAGTTCAGCGAGAACTGCCCGCGCTCCAGCGCCCGGCGCAGCGCACTCTCCAGCGACAGCCTTTCGATCGACTGCGTCTTCACTTCCTTGGAGAAGAAGCGATAGCCGTTCTTGCCGTCTTCCTTGGCGAGATACATCGCCATGTCGGCGTTCTTGGTCAGCGTCTGCACGTCGGAACCGTTGGCCGGATACATCGCGATGCCGATCGACGCCGTGGTGTGACATTCGTGCCCGGCCAGCTCCATGGGCTGGGCGAGTGCGGCCAGGAGCTCGGTCGCGATGCGCTGGACGTCATCGATCTTGCCGCACTGGTCGAGGATCACCACGAACTCGTCGCCGCCGAGCCGCGCCACCACGTCGCTTGCCCGCAGCGCGCCGCGCAAGCGGTTCGCCACTTCGAGCAGAAGCAGGTCGCCGGCTTCGTGCCCCAGCGAATCGTTGATGACCTTGAAGCGGTCGAGATCGATGAACAGCACCGCAAAGCGGTGATCGTGACGCTCCGCCGCGTCGATCGCCGCGCGCAAGAGCCCGTTGAAGGTCTCGCGGTTCGGAAGGTCCGTCAGGCTGTCATGCGAGGCGAGGTATTCGATCCGCTCGTCCGCCTGGTTCTTGGCGTCGGCGCGATCGAAATTCTCCATCGCAAAGGAGACGTTGTCGGCGAGACGCTGCAACAGCTCGACGAACTCGGCCGTGAAGGTGCCGGGCTCGGTCGACATGTAGATCATGACGCCGACGGCCTGCTCGTGTACGATGAGCGGGAACGCCGCGCCCGACTTCGCGCCGTCCCCGCGCACGATGGCGTGGAAGACACGGACGCGATCGTCGTTGAGATAGTCGTTGCTGATGCAAGGCTGGCGCGTGCGGAACGCCGTGCCGCTCATGCCGCGCCCTTCGGGCCGCTCCGGATCGACGGAGAGGCGGACGTTGCGCGTGGTGTTGGCGGACGGGCCCGCGCTCGCCACGATTTCCAGCTGGTCGCTCTCGGCCTTGGCCAGCGCGATGGTCGTCGACGTGAACTTGGCACCATGCGATGCCGCGTGACACACGAGATCGAACAGCTCGGCGCGCGACTTCGCCCGCATGATCGCCTCGTTGGTCGCGCTCAGGGCGGCGAACATGCGCGTCAGCCGTTCCTTTTGGCTCTCGGTGCGGGCCTTCTCCTCGGCACGGTCGAAGTTGTCCAGGGCAAACGACACGTTCTCGGCGAGACGTCCAAGCAATTCGACCAGATCTGGGGTGAACGTGTTCTCTTCGGTTGCAAGGAAAAGCAAGATGCCGATCGGCTCCTGGCCTGCCTTCAGAAGCGGAAAGCTGGCGGCAGCCCGCGTTCCATCCTCAACCGCCTTCGTCCGCCAGTGCATCGAGCGCGGGTCGTTGAGATAGTCGTTCATGACACTGGGCCGGCGGGTCCGGATCGAGACCCCGATGATGCCCTGGCCCTCGGGATGACCGGCGGAAAGATTGCAGGTCCGCCCGGCCATCTGCTCCTGCAGACGCCCCTTCACCGCGGCGACACGAAGGAGTTCGTTGTCCCTGTCGATGATGCCGATCGTAGCCGAAGCGAACACGTCGCCGAGGACGCCGGCCTGGCAGGCAGCCTCGAACAACTCCTCGCGCGTCTTGGCGCGGATGATGGCCTCGTTGGTTGCGCTCAGTGCCTCGAACATTCCGCTCAGGCGATCCCGCTGCTTGTCGTCCTGCGCCTTCTCCTCGGCGCGATCGAAGCTTTCCAGCGCGAAGGCGACGTTGGCCTGGAGCCTGCTCAGCAACTCGACGAATTCATCCGTGAAGGTGCCGGCCTCCGGAGCGTTGAACAGGAACACGCCCTCGACCCGGTCGCCGCAGAACAGCGGCAAGGCGGCGGAGGATGCGATTCCGGTCCGGCGCGCGCTGGCGTGCCACGGCGCGAGGCGCTCGTCCGCGAGCACGTCGTTGCTGACGGCGGGCCGGCGCGTACGATAGGCGGTGCCGGTCAAGCCGCGGCCTTCCGGCACCTCCTCGGAGGTGGAGAACTTGAAGTTGCGAACCTCATTCGCATTCGGCCCGTAACAGGCCACGACGCGCAGCAGCTCGGCGTCACGGTCGACCAGCGCGATATTGGCCGAGGTGAACTTGGCGCCCTTGGCGGTCGCCTCGCAGACGAGATCGAACAACTCGGTACGCGAGTGAGCGCGCAGAATGGCCTCGTTCGTGGCGCTGAGCGCGGCATACATGCGCGCCAGGCGTTCCTCCTCCACCGCAATCCTGGCCTTCTCGGACTCACGATCGAAATTGTCGAGCGCAAAGCAGACGTTTTCGGCAATCCGCAGCATCAGCGCGACGACTTCTTCGTCTTTGGCCCAGGACCGGCTGATGAAGGACAGCATGACGCCGACGCTCTGACCATGCTTGATCAGAGGAGCGGCGACGCAGGCGGCGACGCCGGTATTGATGTTGGCTTGCTCCCACGGCGTCCCCCTGGTGCGACCGGGCAGATCGTCTTCCAGGCACGGCTTCTGCGAGCGGAATACCTCCCCTGAAATTCCGCGGCCATACGGATTTGCCGGATCGACGGAGTACCGGGTTCGAGCAACCAATTCCAGGTTCTGGCCGGTACCCGCAACAGGCTTCAGCCAATCGGAATCCGGCTCCTTCAGCAGAATGACGGTCGAGAGCGATTTGCCTCCGTGAACGGAGGCATCGCAGACGCGCTGATAAAGCTCCTGCTCGGTCTTGGCGCGCAGGATTGCCTCGTTGGTGGCGCTGATGGCCCCGAACATGCGATTGAGCCGCCGCGTCGCCCGCTCGCTGGCTTGCCGCGCGCTCTCACGCGCGAAATTGTCGAGCGCATAGGAGATGTTGGCCGACATGCGCTCGAACAGCGACACCATCTCGTCGTCCAGCGAATTGGCCTCGCTGCGGGTCACATACAGCACGCCGACGCTCTTGCCGCTGCAGAGCAGCGGCAGCGCCGCAGCCGCGCCGATGTGGGCCGAAGCCGCGCCCTCGCGCCAGGCCAGCGAGCGCGGATCGTTGAGGTAATCGTTGCTGATGCACAGCTTCTGCTCGCGAAACGCCTCGCCCCCGACGCCCGATCCCTCGGGCGTGCCGGCTTCCGTCGTGATCACGATCGAGCGCAGCCGCCGAACGTCGTCGCCGCAGCCGGCCGCGAACCGCAAACGGCCGCCGTCCGGTTCGACCAGGAACACGGCCACGGCCAGGAAGTCGCCGCTGGCAAACCCGGCGGAGCAGACCTTCTGGTACAGCTCGTCCGGCGATTTCGCATAGAGGATCGCTTCGTTGATGGCGCTCAACGCCGCAAAGGTGCGCGCGAGTGTCGTCGTCACGATCTCAGCTCCCGGGGCATTCTGCCAGTTTTTCCCAGGTGACTTTATGAATGCCGATCGCCTAAGTGGTCGTTATTGCGCGCCGCAAACTGTCAATCAAAGTGAACGGGCTGCGAACGACCGCGCCAAACTGCCGGAAAATACCGCAGCGTGGACGAATCCTACACCGAAAGCGGGTCTGTTTACGAATTTGCAGCCCTGTATTGGTTTACGGCCGGTTGATATCGCAGCTGCGCTTTGAGACGATGGCTTCAACAACCATTGCCCGCCAAGGGCAAGAACCTCGGGGAACGCCATGCCGATCGTCGAGGCCATCTCTCGACGATTCCGATAGAGAACGTGGGCACGGCGCGAGCGCGCCTTTGCCTGCCCTACGAGAGCCGTGCGAGCCGCTCTCAAAACGGCAGCGCCACGCTCGACTTGATCTCCTTCAGCACCACGTTGCTGCGGACATAGCGGATGCCGGGGATGCGAAACATGAACTCGTCGAGGAAGCGATTATAGGCCGCCATGTCCTGCACCACGACGCGCAAATGATAGTCGGCATCGCCTGTGGTCGCAAAGCACTCCAGCACTTCGCGGCGCCTCGTGACCCTGGCGACGAATTCGTCGACGAACTTCGCATCGTGCCGCTCCAGCGAGACGTGGAGGATGGCCGACATCGCAAAGCCCGCCTGCTCGCGCGCGACCAGGGCCGCATAGCTCTGGATGACGCCAGCCTCCTCCAGCGCGCGCACCCGGCGCCAGCAGGCCGAGGTGGACATGCCGACCTCGTCCGCCAGTTGCTGGTTGGTGGCGCGGCCGTCCTTCTGGAGATGAGCGAGGATTCGCGCGTCCTGGTCTTCGATCATGGGGCCTCGCCACAGGGGAATTTTCCACCGAATTATCGGCCACTCTGGATAATTCTACCACAATAGATCGGATCGAAGAAAAAGATAGGTAAAACCTACCAGCCGTCCGGGCCTACCCTGCTCCGATCCGGGGGAATGCGTGGGAGGTCCGCATGGACGCCATTCCGTCACTCGACACCTATGAGCTTTCCGACCGCTACGACCGCGAGCAGGGCCGCGTCTTCCTCACGGGAACGCAGGCCATCGTCCGCATCGCGCTCGACCAGGCGCGGCGCGATCGTGCGCAAGGCCTCAACACCGCCGGCTTCATCTCCGGCTATCGCGGCTCGCCGCTCGCCGGCGTCGATCTCGAACTCTGGCGCATCCAGGAACGCCTCAAGCGGGACCGCATCGAATTCCTGCCCGCCGTCAACGAGGACCTCGCGGCGACCGCGGTGCTCGGCTCGCAGCAGGTCGAGACGCAAGGCGACCGCGAGGTCGCTGGCGTGTTCGGACTCTGGTACGGCAAGGGCCCCGGCGTCGATCGTTCCGGCGATGCGCTCAAGCACGGCAACGCCTATGGCTCCTCGCCGCATGGCGGCGTGCTGGTGGTCGCTGGCGACGACCATGGCTGCGTCTCCTCTTCGATGCCGCACCAGTCCGACGTCGCCTTCATGAGCTGGTTCATGCCGACGCTGCATCCGGCAAGCGTCGGCGAATATCTCGCGTTCGGCGAATATGGTTACGCGCTGAGCCGCTTCTCCGGCATGTGGGTCGGCTTCAAGGCGATCTCGGAGATCGTGGAGTCGGGCGCATCGGTGGCGCTGCGACCACCGCGCCTCTTCCGCACGCCCGATTTTACGCCGCCGCCCGGCGGCCTGCACTACCGCTGGCCCGACTTGCCGGGCCCGCAGATCGAGGAGCGGCTGGAGGCGAAGAAGCACGCGGTCTACGCCTTCGCCAAGGCCAATCCGATCGACCGTCACGTCTACGACATTCCGGACGCCACCTACGGCATCGTCACCACGGGCAAGGCACATCTCGATCTGATGGAGGCGCTGCGATTGATGGGCCTCGACGAGGCCGCCTGCCGCAGCATCGGGATCGACGTCTACAAGGTCGGCATGGTCTGGCCGCTGGCGCTGCACGACGCCATGGCTTTCGTGAAGGGCAAGCGCGAGATCCTCGTGGTCGAGGAGAAGCGGGGCATCATCGAGAGCCAGTTCAAGGAATATTTCTACGACTATCCCGGCAGCAAGCCCGAACGCATGGTCGGCAAGCACGATGAAACCGGGGCAAGGCTGATCTCCTGGATCGGGGAATTGTCGCCGCGCGCGCTCGCCGGCGTCCTGGCCCGCCGGCTCGATCCGATGTTTCCGGGCCTCAATCTCGCCGCACGCGCAGCCGCGCTCCTGCCGGAGGCGGCACGCAGCATCAACGTCCCGGGCGCAACGCGCACGCCCTATTTCTGCTCGGGTTGCCCGCACAACACGTCGACCAAGGTGCCGGAGGGATCGAAGGCGCTGGCCGGCATCGGCTGCCATTTCATGGCGAGCTGGATGGACCGGGAGACCTCGTCGCTGATCCAGATGGGCGGCGAAGGCGTGAACTGGGCGGCTTCGTCGAGATTCACCGGCCGCAAGCACATCTTCCAGAACCTCGGCGAAGGCACCTATTACCACTCCGGCTCGATGGCGATCCGGCAGGCGATCGCGGCCGGCGCCAACATCACCTACAAGATCCTGTTCAACGATGCCGTCGCGATGACCGGCGGCCAGCCGGTCGACGGTCCGGTCAGCGTCCATGCGATCGCGCACAGCGTTCGCGTCGAAGGCGTGATGCGCATCGCGCTGGTGTCGGATGATCCCGCACAGTTTTCGCCCGCCGACCTGCCGGCCGGCGTCACCATCCATCCGCGCGAGGCGATGGATGCCGTGCAGCGCGAGCTGCGCGACATCCCCGGCGTCTCGGTCCTGATCTACCAGCAGACCTGCGCCACGGAAAAGCGGCGCCGGCGCAAGCGCGGGCAGATGGCCGACCCCAAGCGCTTCGCCTATATCAACGATCTCGTCTGCGAAGGCTGCGGCGACTGCTCGGTGGAATCCAACTGCCTCAGCGTCGAACCGAAGGAGACGCCGTTCGGCCGCAAGCGTCAGATCAACCTGTCGGCCTGCAACAAGGATTTTTCCTGTCTCAACGGCTTCTGCCCAAGCTTCGTCACCGTCGAAGGCGCGACGCGCCGGAAGAAGGCCGCGAGCCAGATCGACGCCATCGGCCATGCGGCCACGCTTCCCCTGCCCCCCTCAGCCTCGCTCGACCGCCCCTACGACCTGCTCGTCACCGGCGTCGGCGGCACCGGCGTGATCACGGTCGGCGCGCTGATCGGCATGGCCGCACACCTCGAACGCCGCGGCGTCTCGGTGCTGGACTTCACCGGCTTTGCGCAGAAGTTCGGACCTGTGCTGAGCTATATTCGCTTCGCACCAGGTCTCGAGGCCCCGCACCAGGTGCGCATCGACCAGGGCGCGGCCGATGCGCTGATCGGTTGCGATCTGGTCGTCAGCTCGTCGCCGAAGGCATCCGGCACCTACCGCCGCGGCACGCGTGCCGCGGTCAACACCGCGGAGATGCCGACCGGCGACGTGGTCCGCTTCCGCGATGCCGATCTCGCCTCCGCCGCCCGGCTAGGCGCGATCGGCCGGGTCATCGGCGAGCACAATCTCGGCACAATCAACGCCAACGCGCTGGCCGAACGGCTGCTCGGCGATGCCGTCTATGCCAACATCATCATGCTCGGCTTTGCCTGGCAGGGTGGGTTGGTCCCGATTTCGTTGCAGGCGCTGCTGCGCGCGATCGAGCTCAACGGCGTCGCGGTCGAGCGCAACAAGCAGGCCTTTGCCTGGGGCCGGATCGCGGCTTCCGATCCCGACTTCCTGCCGAAAATGACGGAAGCGCCGGAGGTCGAGACGCTCGACCAGATCATCGACCGTCGCGCCGACTTTCTCACCGCCTATCAGGACAGCGCCTATGCGGCGCGCTACCGTTCGACCGTCGCAAGAATTCGTCATGCCGAAGCGGCCCTGAACAGCGAGGCTCTGACCGAGGCCGTCGCACGCGGCCTGTTCAAGCTGATGGCCTACAAGGACGAATACGAGGTGGCGCGCCTGCACATGCAGAGCGGCTTCCTCGACGAGCTGAAGCGCGAATTCGAGGATGGCTTCAGCGTCCAATATCACCTCGCCCCGCCGTTCCTCCCCTCGGAGCGCGACGCCCGTGGACGCCCGCGCAAACGCGCTTTCGGTCAATGGATCCAGATGCCGCTCGCCATCCTCGCGCGCTTGAAGGGGCTGCGCGGAACGCCGTTCGATCCGTTCGGCTACACCCGGGAACGGCGCACCGAGCGCGACCTGATTGCGTGGTACGAAGCGCTGATCGAACGGATGCTCGACCAGCTCGACGCTGCGCGTCTTCCCGATCTCGTCGCGATTGCCAAGGCGCCCATGGAGATCCGCGGTTATGGACCCGTGAAGGAGACTGCGATCGCGTCCGTGAAGGCGGAGGTCGAGTCTCTGTTGGCGCGACAGACGGCGCTGCGAGCGGCCTGACCGCAGGCCTCACGAATAGGGATTGATCAGCTTCTGCTGCTCGGTGCTGTGGTGCGCGATCAGGTCGATGAAGGTCCTGACCTTCGCCGAGAGATGATGACGGTGCGGATAGACCGCGTTCATGGACAGCTCGACCGTCCGATATTCCGGCAAGAGCCGCACGAGGCGGCCGGCTTCGAGATCGTCCTGAATGAGAAACCCAGCCATCATGCAGACGGCCGCACCCTCCAGCGCGACCTTTCGCAGCGCTTCCCCGCTATTGGTGACGAAGCTGCCCGAAATACGGACGGAGGCCGGTGTGCCCTTGCGATCAAGGAAGCGCCATTCGTCGCCGAACGGATAGTTCAAATGCCGACCGCAATTATGCCCCTTGAGCTCGTCGAGCTTCTGCACCCTGCCGTGCTTCTCGATGTAATCATGGGAGCAGCACAGCACGTGACGCCAGGTAGCAAGGCTCCGCACGATCAGGCTTGAATCCGGCGGCGGGGTCATGCGCAGGGCGACGTCGTAACCTTCCTCGATGAGATCAACATCGGCCTCGCCCATGCGCAGATCGACCTTGAGCTCCGGATAGGTCGAGAGCAGTTTCGCCACGACCGGCGCGGCGAACGGGACCATATGGGTGGCGACGTGAATGCGCAGCGTGCCGCGAGGCACCGACTGCAATTCGCTCGCGATGTCGTCGGCCTGCTCGAGATCGGCGAGAATTTGGGTCGAGCGGTCGTAATAGGCCTTACCGATTTCGGTGAGGCTCACCTTCCGCGTGGTGCGGTTGAGCAGGCGCACGCCGAGCCGGTCCTCCAGCGCCTGCACGTGATTGCTCACCATGGTCGTCGACATGTTGAGCCGGCGGGCGGCGGCGGAAAAGCCGCCGTTTTCAACCACATGGACGAAGGCGGTCAGGCTGGTAAAGCGATCCATGGTCGAGATTATCCGCTCTTACTGGATAATGCTTCCATAATTTCAAAGATTATCACAATAGCCAGGACAGCGCATCTTGCAGGTACCAACAGCGCACCATTTCGAAGGGGCGTCTGGGAAGTCCGAGGATGCCATGTCGAATGCTTCTTATATCACTGAAACAAATGGAAAAATCAGCCTGCGCCCGTCCCGGCAGGCGATCAGGCGCGCAGCGGTCGGCCTGGCGCTGGCGATCGGCGCCGCGGTGGCTGGCGACTATGGGTACGACTACCTGAAAACAGGCCGCTACCTGGAATCGACCGACGACGCTTATGTGAAGGCGGATTCCACGATCATCGCGCCGAAGGTCTCCGGCTACATCGCGAAGGTGCTTGTCGGCGACAACGAGAGGGTCAGGGCAGGCCAGACGCTGGCCAAGATCGACGACCGCGACTTCAAGGCGGCGCTCGACCAGACCAAAGCCGACGTCGCTGCCGCTGAAGCCTCGGTGCGCAACATCGACGCCCAGCTCGAACTGCAGCAGCCGATCATCGACCAGAGCACGGCCGATGTCGATGCGGCGGACGCCAATCTGAAATTCGCGCGGGAAGAGCGCGCCCGCTATGACGATCTGATGAAGTCGGGCTCAGGCACGATCCAGCGCGCGCAACAGACCGACGCGGCGCTGCGCGCCAGCAGCGCGCAATTGCAGCACGCCAAGTTCGGCCTCGTGGCTGCGCAGCGCAAGGTTGACGTGCTTACCACCCAGCGTGCGCAGGCAGCGGCCCAGCTCGAGCGCGCCCGCGCGGCCGCGCAGCAGGCGGCGCTGAACCTGTCCTATACCGAGATCACCGCGCCGGTCGACGGCACGGTCGGCGCCCGGAGCCTCCGGGTCGGCCAATACGTCCAGGCCGGCACGCAATTGATGGCGGTGGTGCCGCTCGATGCGGTCTACGTCGTTGCGAACTTCAAGGAGACCCAGCTCACGCATGTGCGACCAGGACAGCCGGTCGAGCTGCGCGTCGACAGCTTCCGCAACAGGACCCTGCGCGGCCACGTCGACAGTCTGTCGCCGGCGAGCGGGCTCGAATTCGCGCTGCTGCCGCCGGACAACGCGACCGGCAATTTCACCAAGATCGTGCAGCGCATTCCCGTGAAGATCGTGCTCGACGACCACAGCCTCAACGGCCTGCTGCGCCCCGGCATGTCGGCAGAGCCGACCGTCGATACCAAAGCCACGGTGCTTGCCGAGCGCGAGACGGCCAGGCGCCTCGCCGACAACACCTCCCGCGCAAACGGCAGCTGAAGCCATGAGCACACTCCAACCGACCGCCAACGCCGTTGCCGGCCTCCCCGCCGCCGCCGCTGGCCCCGCGGCGCCGGTCTCCACAAAAACCTGGATCGCCGTGATCGGCGCCACGCTCGGCGCGTTCATGGCGGTGCTGAACATCCAGATCGTCAACGCCTCGCTCGCCGACATCCAGGGCGCAATCGGCGCCGGCATCGACGACGGCGGCTGGATCTCGACATCCTATCTCGTCGCCGAGATTGTCGTGATCCCGCTCTCCGGCTGGCTCGCGCAGGTGTTCTCGATCTGCATCTATCTCCTCACCAATGCAATCCTGTTCCTGCTGCTGTCGACCGCCTGCGCGCTGGCGCAGAACCTGTCTCAGATGATCGTGCTGCGCGCCGTGCAGGGGTTCACCGGCGGCGTTCTCATCCCGATGGCGTTCACGCTGATCATCACGCTGCTGCCGCGCGCAAAGCAGCCGGTGGGCCTGGCATTGTTCGCGTTGTCGGCAACGTTCGCGCCTGCGATCGGCCCGACCATCGGCGGCTATCTCACCGAGAATTTCGGCTGGGAGTACATCTTCTACGTCAACCTCGTCCCCGGCGCGATCATGGTCGGCATGCTCTGGTACGCGCTCGAGGCCAAGCCGATGAGGCTCTCGGCGCTGCGCGAGGGCGACTGGGCCGGCATCGTCACCATGGCCATCGGCCTGTCGGCATTGCAGACCGTGCTGGAGGAAGGCAACAAGGACGATTGGTTCGGCTCGCCTTTCATCGTCAAGCTCTCAGTGATCGCGGCCGTTGCGCTGACCACCTTCCTGATCATCGAACTGACGGTAAAGAAGCCGCTGCTGAATCTGCGCCTGCTCGTCCGCCGCAATTTCGGCTTCGGCATGCTGGCGAACTTCCTGCTGGGCATCGCGCTATACGGCTCGGTGTTCATCCTGCCGCAATATCTGGCACGCATCCAGGGCTACAATGCCGAGCAGATCGGCATGGTGCTGGCCTGGACCGGATTGCCGCAACTCGTGCTGATCCCCCTGGTGCCGCGCCTGATGCAGAAATTCGACGCGCGGATCATCATCGGCATCGGATTCGCCCTGTTCGCGGTCTCCAACTTCATGAACATCCATATGACCAGCGACTACGCCGCCGATCAACTCATGTGGCCCAACATCGTTCGCGCCATCGGCCAGGCGCTGGTGATGGCGCCGCTGTCGGCCGTCGCAACCGCCGGCATCGAGCCGGAGAACGCGGGCTCGGCCTCCGGCCTGTTCAACATGATGCGCAATCTCGGCGGCGCGGTCGGCATCGCGCTGCTGCAAACGGTCCTGACCAAGCGCGAGCAGTATCATTCCAACGTGATGATGCAGTCGGTCTCGCTATTCGAGCAGGCCACCCGCACGCGGCTGGACCAATTGACGCAATATTTCGCCGATCACGGCATCCTCGACCGTGCGGACGCCGCGCATCGCGCCTATGTCGCGATCGGCCATATCGTGCAGAAGCAGGCTTATATCCTCGCCTTCAGCGACACGTTCTATCTGCTCGGCATGGCGCTGATCGTCGCGCTTGCCGCGGTCCTCTTCCTGAAGAAGCCCGGCCACACCTCGGCCGGCGGCGCCCATTGACGTCAACCCAAGGAGAACGACCATGAAGCCCCGCATGAATTTCTACCAGGCCGCCCCCGATACGATGAAGGCGCTGATGGCGCTGGAGCAACAGATCCAGTCCACGGGACTTGAGAAATCGCTGATCGAGCTGGTCAAGATCCGGGCGTCGCAGATCAACGGCTGCGCCTTCTGCATCAACATGCACGCCGAGGACGCTCGCAAGCGCGGCGAGACCGAACAGCGCATCTACCTGCTCAATGCCTGGCGCGAGTCCCCGCTCTATTCCGACCGCGAGCGCGCGGCGCTGGCCTGGACGGAATCGGTGACGCTGATTTCGCAGACCCACGCGCCCGACGATGTCTACGAGCAGGTTCGCGCGCAATTCTCCGAGGAAGAGACGGTGAACCTGACCATGCTGATCGGCGCCATCAACGCCTGGAACAGGATCGCGATCGCATTCCGCGCCGTTCATCCGGTGAAGGTGAAGGCCTCGGTGGCGTGAGGGGTGATGGAGGCAAACGCGTCTCCACACTTTCAACTGTCATGCCCCGCGAAGGCGGGGCATCCAGTACGTCGCGGCTTCTCGATTCAAGCACTCCTGTCACGGAGTACTGGATCGCCCGGTCAAGCCGGGCGATGACAGCGGTGGGAGTGGCTAAACCGCCGTTGCCTTGGCGAACTCCACGTAGATCTCGCGCAGGCGCGTGGCCATCGGGCCCGGCTTGCCGTCGCCGATCTTCTTGCCGTCGATCGCAACCACCGGCTGGACGAACAGTGACGCCGAGGTGGCAAAGGCCTCCTTGGCGGCCAGCGCCTCGGCGACCGTGAACGAACGCTCCTCGACGCGGAGCTGGCGTTCTTCGGCGAGCGCCACCACGGCCTTGCGGGTGCAGCCCGGCAGGATCGCGTTGGAGTTCTTGCGGGTCACGATGACGTCGTCCTTGGTGAGGATGAAGGCCGAGGACGAACCGCCCTCGGTGACGTAGCCGTCTTCCAGCATCCAGGCCTCACCTGCACCGGCCTCGGCCGCGGCCTGCTTCGCCAAGACCTGCGCCAGCAGCGCCACGCTCTTGATGTCGCGCCGCTCCCAGCGGATGTCGGGCACCGTGATGACGCTGATGCCGGTCTTCGCCGACGCCGCATTGATGATGTCCTTTTCCGAGGTGAACATCACCAGACTCGATCTGACGTCGCCCTTCGGGAAGGCGAAGTCGCGGCCCTTGTCGGCGCCGCGGGTGACCTGGAGATAGACGAGGCCGTTCGCGACCTTGTTGCGCGCGATCAGCTCCTTCTGCAGCTCGGTGATGCGCTCGACCGTCTCCGGCAGCTTCAGCTTGATCTCGCCGACCGAACGCTCCAGCCGCGCCAGATGCGAGGCATTGTCGACCAGCTTGCCGTCGAGCACCGCCGAGACCTCGTAGATGCCATCGGCGAACAGGAAGCCGCGATCCAGCACCGAGATTTTGGCGTCCGAAAGCGGGACGAATGAGCCGTTGACGTAGGCGATCGGGTCCAAGGCAGGTCTCCTGGGGAGAGAAGGAGGGAATTTGGTCTCGGTATAGGAGATTTGGCGCGCCCGATAAACCCTCGATCCGTCATTCCGGGACATTCGCAAAGCGAATGGGCCCGGAATCCATCTCGCCTCGCGTCCTTCCGCCCAATGGATTCCGGGCTCGCGACTTCGTCGCGCCCCGGAATGACGGGAGTCAATGCGACAGGATCTTCGACAAGAACTTCTGCGCGCGGTCGCTGCGGGGCTTGCCGAAGAAATCCTCCTTCGCCGCGTCCTCGACGATCTCGCCGCGGTCCATGAAGATCACGCGATTGGCCACCTTGCGGGCAAAGCCCATCTCGTGGGTCACAACCATCATGGTCATGCCCTCATGAGCGAGGTCCACCATGACGTCGAGCACCTCGCTGACCATTTCAGGGTCGAGCGCCGAGGTCGGTTCGTCGAACAGCATCACGATCGGATCCATGGCGAGCGCACGGGCGATCGCAACGCGCTGCTGCTGGCCGCCGGACAGGTTCGCGGGAAACTTTTGCGCCTGTTCCTTGAGGCCGACGCGCTCGAGCAGCTGCATGCCTTTCGTCATCGCCTTGTCGCGCGGACGGTCGAGCACCTTCTCCTGCGCGAGACAAAGATTGTCGATGATCTTCAGGTGCGGAAACAACTCGAAGTGCTGGAACACCATGCCGACGCGCGAACGCAGCTTCGGCAGATTGGTCTTGGGATCGTTGACCTTGATGCCGTCGACGCTGATGTCGCCGCTCTGGAACGGCTCCAGCGCATTGACGCATTTGATCAGCGTCGACTTGCCCGAGCCCGAGGGGCCGCAGACCACCACGACCTCGCCCTTGGTGACGCTGGTCGTGCAATCGGTCAGCACCTGGAAGCTCGGCGTGTACCATTTGTTAACGTGGCTGATTTCGATCATGAGCTTCTGGCCCTAGCGAACGATGGCGATGCGCGCCTGGAGCCGGCGGACGGCGTAGGACGCGATACAGGAAATGGTGAAGTAGACGACCGCTGCGAACAGGTACATTTCGACGAGGCGCCCGTCGCGCTGCGCCACCTTGCTCGCGGCTCCGAGGAAATCCGTGATCGAAAGGACGTAAACCAGCGAAGTGTCCTGGAACAGAACGATGGTCTGGGTGATCAGAACCGGCAGCATGTTGCGGAAGGCCTGCGGCAGCACGACGTAGCGCATGGTCTGGCCGTAGGTCAGCCCCAGCGCACTGGCGGCGGCAGGCTGGCCGCGCGAGATCGACTGGATGCCGGCGCGCATGATCTCGGAGAAATACGCCGCTTCGAACATGATGAAGGTGATGAGCGAGGACGCGAAGGCGCCAACGCTGATCGGGCGCGAAGCACCGGTCACCCACTGCCCGATATAGGGCACCAGGAAGTAGAACCAGAAGATCACCAGAACCAGCGGCAGCGAGCGCATGAAGTCGACATAGACCCCGGCGATCCGGCCAAGGATCTTGAAGCCGGAGAGCCGCATCAGGGCGAGCGCCGTGCCGAACACGAGACCACCGAGCGCTGCGAGGCCCGTCAGTGTCAGCGTGAACGTCATGCCCTCGAAGAACAGATAGGGCAGCGCGCGGCGGATGACGTCGAAATCGAGATTGCCGAACATCGCTATTTCCCCGTGATGTAGCCGGGGATCGCGACCCAGCGCTCGAGGAAGCGCATCGCGGTCACGACAACGGCGTTGACGAGGAGATAAAGGATGGTCGCGGCGGTGAAGGCCTCGAACACCTGGAACGAGAATTCCTGCATCGAGCGTGCCTGTCCGGTCAGCTCGAGCAGGCCAATGGTGATCGCGACCGCCGTGTTCTTGATGGTGTTGAGGAACTCAGAGGTCAGCGGCGGCAGGATGATGCGGAACGCCATCGGCAGCAGCACGTAGCGATAGCCCTGCGCGGTGGTCAGGCCCAGCGCCGTTGCGGCCATCTTCTGCCCGCGCGGCAGTGAGCCGATGCCGGCCTGCAGTTGCACGGCAACGCGCGCCGACATGAAGAAACCGACGCCGATCGCCGCGGTCCAGAACGGCGCGTTGGGCAGCTGCTTCAGCCAGGTGCCGGCGCCTTTCGGCAGCAGTTCCGGCAGCACGAAGTACCACAGGAAGAGCTGCACGAGCAGCGGCATGTTGCGGAAGAATTCGACATAGGCAAAGCCGAACCAGTTCGCCCCCTTCGACGGCAGCGTGCGCATCACGCCGACGAGCGAGCCGGTGATCAGCGCGATGACCCAGGCCAGCGCCGCGGTCTTGAGGGTCAGCACCAGGCCCGACAAGAGCATGTCGAGATAGGTGCCGGTCCCCATCGGGTTCGGCTGGAAAAAGATTCCCCAGTTCCAGTTGTAGTTCACGTGTCCCCCGCGCGAACGCGCCAGCTATGGATGTCCCGGCGCCTATGCAAATGTCCGGCCACCCCAGTGTCAAGAGTGGCCGGACATGATCTCGATCGAAAAGATCGAGGTTTGCTTACTTATAATCGTCCGGGTTCGGCGAGTCCGTCGGCTTGGCGAACTCGTTCTTCAGCTCGGCCGAGATCGGGGTGTTGAGGTTCAGGCCCTTCGGCGGGATCTTCTGGGTGAACCACTTGTCGTAGATCTTCTGGGCTTCGCCCGAGGTATAGAGCGCGGCGGTCGCCGCATCGACCACCTTCTTGAAGGCGGGATCGTCCCTGCGCAGCATGATGCCGTAGGGCTCCGGCTTGGAGAAGGCGTCCTTGGAGATCTCGTAGTCGCCCGGCGACTTCGAGCCGGCGACGAGGCTCGCGAGCAGGATGTCGTCCATGACGAAGGCGACCGCGCGGTCAGTCTCGACCATCAGGAAGGCCTCGGCGTGGTCCTTGGCGGGGATGATGTTGGCGCCGAGGCCCTTGGCGACATTGGCCTCGGTGAGCTGCTTGATGTTGGTGGTGCCGGCGGTCGAGACCACCGTCTTGCCCTTGAGATCGTCGATCGACTTCAGGCCGCTGGACTTCTTGAAGACGTAGCGGCTGGCGGTCAGGTAGTGGGTGTTGGTGAAGGCGACCTGCTTCTGGCGCTCGGCGTTGTTGGTGGTCGAGCCGCATTCCAGGTCGATGGTGCCGTTGGCCATCAGCGGGATACGGGTCGCCGAGGTCACCGGGTTGAGCTTGACCTCGAGCTTGTCGAGCTTGAGCTCCTTCTTCACGGCGTCGACGATCTTGTAACAAATGTCCATGGCGAAGCCGACGGGCTTCTGGTTGTCGTCGAGATAGGAGAACGGGATCGAGGAGTCGCGGAAGCCCAGCGTGATGGCGCCGGTGTCCTTGATGTTCTTCAGGGTGCCGGTCAGCTCCTGGGCCCCGGCCTGGCTGACGGCGAAGGTCGCGGCGAGCGCGAGTCCGATGCTACGGAAATGTTTCACTTTTTTGTCCCCTTTCAGGATGATGCGGCCGGATGCAAGCACAAATCGGCCCGGATTAGAATGTGACTTTCGGCTCGATCGAGGCTCAGGTTAACGGCTTGTCAGCGGTGCTCGCAATTCGCCGAGATCCCAGAACAGCCCGGCCATCACCGTCAAGGCCTCTTCGGTCAGAGGCAGCAGAATGTGCTCATTGGGCGCATGCTGGGAGCAGCCGGGATAGGAGTGCGGGACCCAGATCGTCGGCAGGCCGAGGATTTCGGAGAACACGTCATTGGGGAGCGAGCCGCCGAAATTCGGCAGTACGGCCGGCGCCTTGCCGGTGGTCTCCTGCACCGAATCCGCCGCCCATTTGATCCAGGGGCTGTCGAAGTCTGTGCGCGATGCAGCAAAGCTCTGGGCCGCCCGCACCTCAACCATCGGAAAACCCTTTGCGACCAGATGCGCGCGGATGGCCTCGATCAGGCCCTCGATCTTCGTCCCGACCACGAAACGCAGTTGCAGCACGGCATTGGCATGGCCGGGAATGGCGTTGGCCGGCTTCTCGGTATTGCCCGACGACATCGCCAGCACTTCCAGCGTATTCCAGGCGTACAGCCGCTCGGCGGCCGAAAGACCCTCCTCGCCCCAGTTCTCGGCCAGCGCGGGCTCGTCCGCGCTCGGCACCACCTGCACATCGGCCAGATAAGAGCGGATCTGGTTGCTGAGCCGCGGCGGCTTCAGGGCGTCGAGCTGGAGGCGACCGTGGCCGTCGACCAGCGTCGAGATCGCGTTGACCAGAATGGTCGCGGGATTGGCCAGGACGCCGCCCCAATTGCCGGAATGGTGGCCGCCGTCGCGCAGGTTCACATCCAGATGAATGCGGATGCCGCCGCGGCAGCCGAGGAACAGGGTCGGGCGGTCGGCGGACAGGCGCGGCCCGTCGGAGGCCATGAACAGGTCCGCCTTGAGCGCATCGCGATTGAGGTCGCAGACCTTGCCGAGGTCGGGCGAGCCGATCTCCTCGCCCATCTCCACGATGAACTTGGCGTTGAAGCCGAGCTTGCCGCCGCGGGCATCGCGCACTGCGCGCAGTGCCGCCATGTTGATGCTGTGCTGACCTTTGTTGTCGGCGGTGCCGCGGCCGTAGAGCCGCGTGCCGGCAACCGTGGTGCGCCAGGGATCGCGCCCGTCGCGCCACTCGCCTTCCATGCCGTCGACGACGTCGCCATGGCCGTAGATCAGCACGGCCGGCGCGGAGGCACTCTCGTGATGCTCGGCGAGCAGGAACGGCGCCTTGCCGCTGGGGGACTCGACGATACGGCTGGTGAAATCCAGCGCGGCGAAGGCCGGCTGCATCTCCTGCTCCAGATAGGCGCGCAGCTCGGGGCCGCGCGAGGTGTTCTGGCTCTCGGTCTTGAAGGCGACGCGGCGGTCGAGCTCGGCGAGGAATGCGCCGGATCGAAAATCCTCACGGGCGCGGGCGATGGCGTCGGCTCTGGTCATGACTTGCTTTTCGGGACTTCAGGACGAAGGACTTTACCCGATACGGGTTGGCCTTCGAAAGTGGCAGGGGGTTGGATAGTTCTTGTACTTCGCTTGCACTTCTTCTTGGGATTTTCGTCCTTGCTTCCTTGAGATTGGCTTGCCAGGCGCAGCAGCGCCGCTGATTTGGCCTTGCCAAGCGCAAGCGATATGCAAGAACTTCGCCAAGTTCGGGCGTCAAGTTCGGGCGCACATCTATCATTCGAAGAGCGCTCAGTACAGAGCGCCGTGGAGCCAGCATGGCCAAGCAGATCAGACTCAACGCATTTGCGATGAATTGTGTCGCTCATCAGTCACCCGGCCTGTGGACCCATCCGCGCGACCGCACCGCCGGCTACAACCGCCTGCCCTACTGGATCGATCTGGCCAGGACGCTGGAGCGCGGCCGTTTCGACGGACTGTTCCTGGCCGACGTGCTCGGGGTCTATGACGTCTATGGCAACAGTCCTGACGCGGCCTTGCGCAACGCGGCACAGACGCCGTCCAACGAGCCGCTGCTGCTGCTCTCGGCCATGGCCGCGGTGACGCAAAATCTCGGCTTCGGCGTCACCAGCAATTTGTCGTTCGAGCCGCCTTATCCGTTCGCGCGGCGGATGTCGACGCTCGATCACCTCACCGAAGGGCGGATCGGCTGGAACGTCGTCACCGGCTATCTCGACAGCGCCGCGCGTGGCGCCGGCAAGGACAAGCAGACCGGGCACGACGACCGCTACGACATCGCCGACGAATATATGGAGGTCGTCTACAAGCTCTGGGAAGGCAGCTGGGAGGACGATGCCGTGCTGCGCGACCGCAAGCGCGGCGTCTTCACCGATCCCAGCAAGGTCCATCGTGTCAATCATGAGGGCGCGAATTACCGCATCAACAACACCATCCATCTCAGCGAGCCCTCGCCGCAGCGCACGCCGGTGCTTTACCAGGCCGGCACCTCGCCGCGCGGGAGGCAGTTCGCGGCCAAGCATGCCGAATGCGTGTTCATGTCGGGACCGTCGGCCAAGATCATTGCGCCGCGCGTGTCGGCGATCCGCCAGGAGGCCGCCGCACTCGGCCGCAACCCGGCGGAGATCCTGATGTTCAGCATGATGACGATCATCCTCGGCAACACCGAGTCCGAAGCGGCGGCGAAATATGCCGACTACCGCTCGCACATCAATCCGGAAGGCGCGCTGGCGCTGATGTCGGGATGGACCGGCATCGATTTCTCCGGCTACGAGCTCGACCAGCAAGTGCGTCACGTCCAGAACGATGCCGGTCGCAGCGCGCTCGACAACGTAACACGCGGCGATCCGGACCGCGTCTGGACCGTGCGCGACGTCATCGAGCATGTCGGCATCGGCGGCGCCGGGCCGGTCGTGGTCGGCACGCCCGAAACCGTCGCGGACAAGATCGAGGACTGGTTCGAGAAGACCGACGTGGACGGCCTCAACGTGGCCTTCGCGATCTCGCCCGGCGATTTCGAGGACATCGCCGACATGCTGGTGCCGGAGCTGACCCGGCGCGGAAGGTATAAGTCGGAGTATGCGAAAGGCACGCTGCGGGAGAAGCTGTTCGGCCAGGGGCGCGCGCGGTTAGGTGCGCCGCATCCGGCAGCGGGGTATCGGGTGGGGAAGAAGGCGTAGGCCGCCACACACTCGCTGTCATGCCCCGGCTTGACCGGGGCATCCAGTACGCCGCGGCCTCTCGAGGAATCACAACCGCCGCTGGAATACTGGATCGCCCGATCAAGTGGGGCGATGACAGTTGAGTGCGTGAAGGCCGCGGCGTCTTACAGCTTCCCGTCCACCATCACCTCGATCAGCTTCGTCCCCGGCCGATTGAACGCCGAGGCCAGCGTCGCCTTCAGCTCGCTGGGATCGCTGAGCTTGATCGCCTCGCAGCCGAGCGCTCTCGCGACGCCGGCGAAATCCACCGGCGGATCGGCGAAATCCATGCCGACGTAATTGTCGTCGCCGTGGAAGGCGAGCAGGCGCTGCTTGATGATGCGGTAGCCGCCATTGTTGGCGATGACGACGTTGAGCGGCAGCTTGTGATGCGCCGCCGTCCACAGTGACTGGATCGAGTACATCGCGCTGCCATCGCCCGAGAAGCAGACGACGGGACGATCCGGATTGGCGATGCTGGCGCCGACGGAGGCCGGCAGGCCCCAGCCGATGCCGCCGGAGGCAAGGCCGTGATAGCCATAGCGGTCGCGATGCGGGCGCAGCGCCGTGATCTGGCGGCTGGAGGTGAGGCCTTCGTCGACCAGGATCGCATGGTCCGGCATGGCCTCGACCATCTGCAGCACCAAAAAGTCCGGATCGATCGGCGTGCGGCTGGCGCTCTTGCCGATCTGCTCGACCAGCGCGGCGCGGCGTGCGGCCCAGTTGTTCGGCACGAGCTCGGCAAGGCGTTGCTTGGCGCGGTTTGCAAGTGTCGCGCCGCCCATCTCCTTCAGCACCGGGATCAGCGCGCGCAGGGTTTCCTTCAGATCCGCCTTCAGCGCGATCTCGGCGCCGTAATTCTTTGCGATCTCCCAATCGACGAGGCCGACCTGCACCATGCCGAGCCCGTCCGGCAGCGCATCGACCTCGCTATAGACCGACATCCGTAAAGGATCGCCGCCGAGCGCGATCAGGAGGTCGTACGGCGCCAGCGTATCGCGCGCGATCTTCTGCACGCGCGCCAGCGTGCCGACGAAGCTCGGGCTCTCCGACAGGAAGTGCGATCCATACGGCGTCGAAGACTGGTAAGCGGCGGCGCCCAGCAGTTCGGCGAGCTCGGCGGCCTCCTTCAGGGCATCGCTCCTGACCACCTCGTCCATGGTGACGATGACGGGGCGCTCGGCCTTGAGCAGCCGCGCGGCAAACGCCTTCAGCGCTTCGTCCGACGGCTTCACGCGGGCGTCGATGCGGGTGGAGCGGCCGAGGTCGATGCCGGCCTCGCTGTTCAGGATGTCGCCGGGGAGCGAAATGAACACTGGCCCGGTCGGCGGCGTGGTCGCGATCTTGGCCGCGCGGCGGACGATGCGCGGCAGATCCTCCAGCCGCGTCACCTCCACCGCCCACTTCACCAGCGGCTCGGCCATGCGGACCAGCGGGCCGTACAATACCGGCTCCATCAGGCCATGGCCCTGCTCCTGCTGGCCGGCGGTCAGGATCATCGGCGTGCCCGTGAACTGGGCGTTGTAGAGCGAGCCCATGGCGTTGCCGAGGCCGGGCGCGACGTGAACGTTGCAGGCGACGAGCTTGCCGGAGGCGCGGCTGTAACCGTCAGCGATCGCGACCACCAGGCTCTCCTGCATCGCCATCACGTAAGTGAGATCAGGATGGTCCTTCAGCGCGTGCATGATCGGCAATTCGGTGGTGCCGGGATTGCCGAACAGATGCGTGATGCCCTCGTCCTTGAGCAGCGCGAGGAAGGCGGAGCGGCCGGTGATCTTGTTCTTCATGTTTCCTCCAGGAGCGGACGTTGCCGCAAGGACTGAAGGCATGATGGCCGAAATCGAAGGAGGCGCGCAAGGAAGCGCGGTCATGGCTGCGTTGCGCGCGGGCGCTCCTCGTGTCCCGGACGCGCTGCACCGCGTAGCGGTGCGGCGCTGAGCCGGGACCCAGATTCGCGCCGGACTCGCTGACGCACGGGCCCCGGCTCAGCAGTGCGGCACTTCGCGCCGCGCTGCATCCGGGGCACGGAGAGCGGCGCAAGCGGGTCGAGCTACATCTCCTCGCGTCCAAGCTCGAACGGGTCCTCGCCGCCCGCGCGCTTCTTCTTTTTCGAGCGCTGCCAGACCACGCCGGGAAAGCCCTTCAGCGGCACCAGCGGCTCGCCGGTATAGGCCCATTCCTGCAGCTCCTCGATCGCGATGTGATAGAGCGGCTGGCGGCCGGTGCGCTCTCTAAACAGCGCACGGGGGATGTTGACCATGTGCGGCCCGCGCGGACGCTCATAGGCGATCGGGGTGCCGCAATGCGAGCAGAAGCTGCGGGTGGTCTTGGTCGCCTTGTCCTCGTAACGCGTGAGCGCGGTCCTGCCGGATGTGATGCGAAAGCGCTTCTTCCAGCTTCCGACATAGGTCGCATAAGCCGCGCCATGGGCGCGGCGGCTGGCGGCGGAGTGATCATGCCAGGCCCAGCGTGCTGGGACGTCGATCTCGAAGCTGACCTTGCCGCAGAGGCATTGGCCGGTGGCGATACCTGCGGCGGCTGCGGCTTTGGCCATTGTGTTTCCCCGTCGTCATTGCGGCTGACGGTGGCGCGACACTCTAACTCGTCATTCCGGGGCGATGCGAAGCATCGAGCCCGGAATCCATCTCACCTCCGGATATGCGGTCGGATGGATTCCGGGCTCGCGACTTCGTCGCGCCCCGGAATGACGGAGCAAGTTATGCCGGCGTCAGCTCGTCATACACCGGATAATCCGTATACCCCTTCTCCTCGCCGCCGTAGAAGGTCGCGCGGTTGTACGGCGTGATCGGGTAGTCGTGCTGCAGGCGACGCGGCAGATCGGGGTTGGAGATGAAGATGCGGCCGAACGCGATGATGTCGGCATGGCCGTCGGCGATCGCGGCATTGGCGGTCTCACCGGTGAAGCCGCCCGCGGTCATCAGCACGCCGCTGTAGAGCGGCCGGAACAGCACCATCGCCGACGGCACGTTCTCCCAGTGGACGTCGGCACGGCCGGCGCCGCTGGAGCGCGGCTCGATGAAATGCAGATAAGCCAGCCCGAGCTGGTCCAGCGCCTTCACGACGTAGGTGTAGAGCGGCATCGGATCGGGCTCGCCGGAATCATTGGCGATGCCGTGGGGTGAAAGCCGCACGCCGACGCGGTTCGCGCCAAAGACGTCGATCGCGGCCTGCGTGACTTCGAGCAGCAGCCGCGCGCGGTTCTCGATCGAGCCGCCATATTGATCGGTGCGCTGGTTGCTGCGCGACTGCAGGAACTGCTCGAGCAGATAGCCGTTGGCGCCGTGGATCTCGACACCGTCGAACCCGGCCGCGAGCGCATTCTTCGCCCCTTGCCGGAACGCCTCGACGATATCCTTGACCTCCCCGGTCTCCAGCGCGCGCGGCGTCTCATAATCCGAGATCTTGCCGTCGGCCGTCATCGCCTTCATCCCTTCCGCCCTGATCGGGATCGCCGAGGCCGAAACCGGCAGCTCGCCGCCGTGAAAGGAGGAATGCGAGACGCGGCCGACATGCCAGAGCTGGAGGAAGATGATGCCGCCCTTTGCGTGCACCGCGTCGACCACCTTGCGCCAGCCGTCGATCTGCGCCTGCGAATAGATGCCGGGCGTCGCCGGATTGCCGCGGCCGTGCGAAAGCACGGGCGAGGCTTCGGCGATGATCAGGCCGCCGGGCGTGGCGCGCTGGGCGTAATATTCCGCGTTCAGCGGCCGCGGCGAAAAGCTCTCGCGCTCGGCCCGCATGCGCGTGAGCGGCGCCATCGCGACGCGATGCGCAAGCTTGTACGGACCGACCTGCAACGGCCTAAACAACGCTTCGAATTTCATGTGGCCCCCGGATGTTTACAGAAGGATGCGGATCATATCGCGAGGGGCGGCACCCGGAAAAGGCGCCGCCCCTCGAATGCGGATATTCTCTCTCGCGGAACGCGACAGAGAGCAGGCCTTACGCCGTCTTGATCCAGACGGCCTTCACGTTGAGATATTCCTCGACATGCTGCTTGCCGGATTCGCGGCCGTAGCCGCTCATCTTGTAGCCGCCGAACGGCACAGCCGGATCCATCGCCTGGTAGCAGTTCACCCACACCGAACCGGCGCGCAGGCGCTTTGCGACCGCATGGGCCTTGCTGACATCGCGCGTCCACAGGCCCGAACCGAGGCCGAACGTGGTGTTGTTGGCGCGCTTGACCAGCTCGTCCATGTCCTTGAACGCGATCGCGGAGATGACGGGGCCAAAGATCTCCTCCTGCGCGATGCGCATGTTGTCCTCAACGCCCGCGAACACGGTCGGCGAGACGAAGAAGCCTTTCGACAATGCGCCTTCGGTGACCCGGCCGCCGCCGGCGAGTGCCTTGGCACCTTCCTTCTGACCGATGTCGAGATAGCCGGTGACGCGTTCGAGCTGCTGCTCGGAGACCAGCGGCCCGATCTGCACATTGGGATCGAGACCGTTGCCGACCTGCAGCTTCTTGCCGAACTCGGCGACGCGGCCGACGAACTCCTCGTAGATCGACTGCTCGACGAACAGGCGCGTGCCGGCGCTGCAGATCTGCCCCGAATTGGCAAACACCGCCATCGCCGCGCCAGGCACGGCGGCATCGAGATCGGCATCGGCAAACACGATATCCGGTGACTTGCCGCCAAGCTCGAGCGAGACCCGCTTGAGATTGCCGGCGGAGGCGCGGATGATCGACTGTCCCGTGACGTGCGAGCCGGTGAAGGCGACCTTGTCGACGTCGTGATGCGAGGCGAGCGCGGCGCCGGCGGTCTCGCCGTAGCCGGGCACGACGTTGATGACGCCGGGCGGAATGCCCGCCTCCATTGCGAGCTCGGCGATGCGCAGCGAAGTCAGCGGCGCCTCTTCGGCGGGCTTGAGCACCACGGTGCAGCCGGTCGCGATCGCAGGACCGATCTTCCAGATCGTCGCGGTGAGCGGCCCGTTCCAGGGAATGATGGCACCGACGACGCCGATCGGCTCCTTCAGCGTGTAGGAGAAGATTTCGCCAGGCAGCGAGTTCTCTATGGTTTCGCCGTGGATCGCGGTGGTCTGGCCAGCATAGTAACGCAGCATGCCGACGGCGCGCAGGCGATAGGCGCGGGTGCGGCTGAGCGGCGCGCCCATGTCGAGCGTGTCGAGCTGCGACAATTCATCGAAATTCTTCTCGACAAGGTCGGCGAGCTTCAGGAGCAGGTTCTGCCGCTCGAACGGCTTGACCTTGCTCCAGGGCCCTTCGAAGGCGCGGCGTGCGGCGGCAACCGCACGATCGATGTCTTCCTTGTCACCCTCCGCGACGGTCGCGAGCAGCTCGCCCGTTGCAGGATTGCGGGTCTCGAAGCGCTTGCCTGAGGCTGCATCGACCCATTTCCCGTCGATCAGCATCTGCTTGTAGGACCCATTCGCGAACGGATGGCGCGTGATCGGAATAGCCTGCGACACAGCCATGGCTGCACTCCCTGTCAGGTGATTGATTGGGTCGATCTGGGCGGGATCGTTGGTCGTATAAGTACAACCGGCCCGGAGGGGCGTAAAGACGGCGTGGAGCGAAGACCTCCCATGCCGACTTGTGCAGGGTCGAACCGAGCGCGTGCTATAACGCGACCGAGCGCAACGCAGCTTCGCCGGAGTCCAGCCATGTCGCATCCCGCCATCGTCAAAGACAACGTTGCCGTCATCACGGGTGGCGCATCCGGAATCGGGTTTGCCGCCGCCGCGGCGTTTGCGCGCACCGGCATCAAGGTGTGCATCGCGGATGTCGATCAGGGTCGCCTGGTCGAGGCCGCAACAAAACTGTCATCCATCGCCGGTGCCGCGAACGTGATGACGGCCGTGGTCGACGTCAGCAAGACAGAAAGCCTGACGGAACTCGAGCGCGCGGTACGCGAGCGGTTCGGTGGCACCGACATCCTCATGAACAATGCCGGCATCCAGCCGGGCAGCACGCTGTTCGGCGAGCCCGACCATTGGCAGCGCATCATCGCCGTCAACATGTGGGGCATCATCAACGGCTCGCGCATCTTCGCACCCAACATGATCGCGCGCGGCAGGTCCGGCCTCATCATCAACACCGGTTCCAAGCAGGGCATCACCACGCCGCCGGGCGACCCCGCCTACAATGTCTCCAAGGCCGGCGTGAAAGCTTTCACCGAAGCGCTCCAGCATGAGCTGCGTAACACGAAGGATTGTCGCCTCTCGGCACACCTGCTGATCCCCGGCTTCGTCTTCACCGGCCTCACCGCTAGGGGGCGCACCGAAAAGCCGGCCGGCGCCTGGACGCCGGAGCAGACGGTCGATTTCATGCTGGCACGGCTGGAGGCCGGCGATTTCTACATCCTGTGCCCGGACAACGACGTGCCGCGCGCACTCGATGAGAAGCGCATGCTGTGGGCCGCCGGCGACATCGTCGAGAACCGCCCGCCATTATCGCGCTGGCATCCGGACTACGCGGATGCGTTCAAGAAGTTTGTGGAGGGGGAGTAGCTGTCAGACCCTCATGGTGAGGAGCGCGCCCTTCGCGTCTCGAGCCCCATGCAGGCCCGACTGAGGCAGTCCGGCCTCGATCCTTCGAGACGACCGCTTTCAGCGGTCTCCTCAGGATGAGGGGTTAGAGTGTCGCGGCGCGGCGCGTTAGCGCAAGCGCGCTACAGCGTCTCTTGCTGATGCCCGCAATTCTTGCAGGCGAACTTGACGCGGCTCTGGCCCTTCTCCGCCTGGACCCGGTTCGGGGCGCCGCACTTGCCGCAGACAGCCTCGATGCGGGTCGTGCCCTGCTTGACGACGATGGACTTCTTTTCCATCGATTCGCGGATCAGGCGCTCGGCCTCCTCACGCAGCGATTGTTTCGACAAAGCTCGTCTCCGCCTCTGAACGCGCGAGAGCCATATCGCACCTGCAGTCGGAGCACAATGCGGGATACGGATCGCGGAGCACGACACGCGTTCAGTTCCGGACACGAGAGCCGCGGCGCGTATTGCTCCGCGGCCCTCCTGCTTGTCGTCCTGATCGGCTCAGACCGTTTTTTTTAAGCGGCCTTGGACACCTCCATCAAGAGCCGCTCGGCCTTCGCATCCTCGATGCGATTGACCAGCCGGCTGCTCTCGTGATTGTCGCGCACGGTCTTGGTCAGGGTGATGCAGGTCTGGACCAGCATGACGATACCCATGGTGAGATAGCCCTTCATCCAGACGTCGATCGGCAGAAAGAAAACGCCGATGGCGACCAGGAAGGCGGAGGCTGCGAAGGACGCGTACGTGAAGGTCACCCAGGCGTTGCTGTGGGGCTGGCCGTTCTGGTTCATGATGGTCTCCTGTGAGGACGAATGATGACGGGTTAGGGATCAGGTAATCGGCGAGCGCTTGGACTTCAGCCGCGCCAGCACGTCGTCTGCGGTCGTCTTCAGCCGCGGGCCAAAGCCCTGCTCGGCCAATCTTTCGGCGATGGCGATGGGACCGGTGGCCGCATCGAGCTCGACCAGCGCATCGTCGGCCGCCTGAGCTTCCATCTGCCGATCGCGTAGACGCCGCAAAGTGCTCTCCGCCTCCGGCAGCGTGGTTTCGTATGGACGCGCGGCCTCAATGCCGCTGCGGCGCAACGAGCGGACCGCCTCCGAGGCACGGGCGACGCGGCGGCCGCGATCGAGCTCGGTGATGCGGGCCTGTGCGTTTGCGACGTGCCGCTTCAGCCGGGCGATCTCGGTCGCGAACAGCGCACGGGCCGTCATCGCGGCATCGCGGTCCGCCTCCAGGCCCGCGATGGCTTCGGCGGCGTCCCTGGCGAGGTCGTCACGGCCGCCGTCGAGCGCCGCAACCGCACGAGTCTCGAGATCGGCGATGCGGGCGAGGGTCGCCTCGAGCTTGCGGCCTTCCTGCTGGTCCTGCGCGATCGCCAGCGCCAGCGTCCGCTTGCTGCGCTCGACGGCGGCAGCCGCATCGCGCATCTGCTGGTCGAGAATCAGAAGGGCCGTCCGGTCTTCCAGCTCTTCGCTCGCGGCGGCCACGCTGCCGCGGAAAAGTGTCACTACAGTCTTGAACATCTTCAGCTCCCTGTTATGAGCGTTGCTCACAATTCCTTTGTAGCAAGGAACCTGAACATCGTTCAAGAATATTTTGAGCAACGCTCAAAAATTTGGATAAAGATGTCTAAGACCCTGGAACGTCGAGAGAAATTGAGATCAGACCTGATCCTGGCGGCGGAGCGGATGATCGCCGATCGTAGGTTGTCGGGGCTGAAAACCCGTGATCTCGCCCGAGAGATCGGTTGCGCCAATGGCGCGGTCTACAACCTCGTGGCCGACATGGACGAGCTGATCCTGCGTGTGGGCTCGCGCACGCTGCTGCGGCTGGACGAGGCGCTCAGCGCCGCGGAAAGCGCGGGCGAGCCATCGCCGCAGGAGACGCTGGTCCGCATCGCCCTCGCCTATTGCGATTTCGCGGCCGAAAATCTCCAGCTCTGGCGCGCGCTGTTCGAGCACCGCATGGAGGCCGACAAGGTCGTCCCCGACTGGTCCGTCCAAGATCAGATGCAGCTGTTCCGCCACATCTACCAGCCGCTGGCCGCGTTGTTTCCGAAGCGCAGCCGCGAGGAGCTCGGCATCACGGCGCGCAGCCTGTTCTCGGCGGTGCATGGCATGGTGGCGCTCGGACTGGAGCAGAAGCTGGTTGCCGTGCCGCTGCCGGCGCTGCGCAAGGAGATCGCGGGACTGGTGCGTGCGATGATCGACGGATTGATCGTGCGCGACGTGGAAAGGAGCGGCGGCGGCTGACTAAAATTTCACCTGTCGCATCGCCAGTAGCACGCTTAGCCTTCGAGCCGTCCCTCACCTCTCGGAGCTACTCATGCCCCTCCTCATCCGCGGCGGCACCGTCGTCAATCACGATCATTCGCGCCGCGCGGACGTGCTGATCGCCGGCGAGACCATCGTCGCGATCGGCGCTTCGCTCGATGCGCCGACAGGGAGCGAGATCATCGATGCAGGTGGCGCCTACGTCATCCCGGGCGGGATCGATCCGCACACCCATCTCGAAATGCCGTTCATGGGCACCGTCACCGCCGACGATTTCGAATCCGGAACCAAGGCGGCGCTGAGCGGCGGCACCACCATGGTGGTGGATTTCTGCCTGCCCGATCCCGGCCAATCCATGCTCGCGGCGTATCAGGAGTGGCGGCACAAATCCGAGAAGGCGGCCAGCGACTACGGCTTCCACATGGCGGTGACGTCATGGTCGAAGCAGATCCATGACGAGATGGAGATTGTGGTCAAGACCTACGGCATCAACACCTTCAAGCATTTCATGGCCTACAAGGGCGCGCTGATGGTGAACGATGACGAGCTCTACAACTCGTTCGCGCGCTGCGCCCATCTCGGCGCCATGCCTGTCGTCCATGCGGAGAACGGCGACGTCGTCGCCCTGATGCAGGAGGCGCTGATCGCGCGCGGCGTCACCGGCCCCGAGGGCCACGCCTATTCACGGCCGCCGGAGGTCGAGGGCGAAGCCACCAACCGCGCCATCATGATCGCCGATATGACCGGCACGCCGGTCTATATCGTGCACACCAGCTGCCGCGAGGCGCATGAAGCCATCGCTCGCGCGCGGGCCAGTGGAAAGCGGGTCTATGGCGAACCGCTGATCCAGCATCTGCTGCTCGATGCCGGCGAATATCAGAGCAAGGACTGGGACCATTCCGCACAGCGCGTGATGTCGCCGCCGTTCCGCGACAAGTCGCATCAGGACAGCCTCTGGGCCGGGCTGCAAGCCGGCTCGCTACAGGTGGTTGCGACCGATCATTGCGCTTTCACCACCGAGCAGAAGCGGTTCGGGCGCGGCGATTTCAGGAAGATCCCGAACGGCACCGGCGGCCTCGAAGATCGCCTGGCGCTGCTCTGGACCGCGGGCGTCGCCACGGGGCGGCTGACGAAAGAGGAATTCGTCGCGGTAACCTCGGCGAACATCGCCCGCATCCTCAACATCTATCCGCGCAAGGGCGCGGTCGCCGTAGGCTCTGATGCCGACATCGTGGTGTGGGATCCGAAGGCGAGCAAGACTATTAGTGCCAAACGGCAGATGAGCCGGATCGATTACAACGTGTTCGAGGGTTTTGCCTGCATCGGCGGTGCGGCGGCGACGCTGTCGCGCGGTCGTATCGTCTGGACGGATGGCGATCTGCGCGCCGAGGCCGGCGATGGGCGATACGTCGAACGTCCCGCCTTCTCGCCGGTGCATGTGGCAAATTCCACCTGGAAGGAACTGACGGCTCCGCGCGCCGTCGCGCGCGGCGCGGTGACGCCGTAAGCCATCGCACTCCCTGGCAGAAGTCCGGGGTAACGACCTCAATCTTGGAGAGACTTTAGGAACGAACGGCTGGAGGCCTCGTTGTCGCGTAGTTTCTCTCCAGCACGCGAGTCCCTCATGTATCACCACGTCAAGAAGCTGATGTTCACCGTGCGCGTCGACGAACCCGATCCGCGCTTCGGCAATATGCTCCTCGAGCAGTTCGGCGGCGCCAACGGCGAACTTGCGGCCGCGATGCAATATTCGATTCAGGGACTGAATTGCGAGGATCCCGACCGCAAGGACCTCTTGATGGACATCGGCACCGAGGAGCTCAGCCATCTCGAAGTCGTCGGCTGCCTTGCCCGGATGCACCTTGCGCCCTCGAAGAATGACCGTCAGGCGGCCGAAGCCGATCCGCTGATCGCGATCGCCGGCGGGGGCGGCGTCAACCTGTTCAACTCGCAAGGCAATCCCTGGACCGCCGACTATCTCAAGATCACCGGCGAGCTCGACGTCGATCTTCGCAGCAACATCGCCGCCGAGGCGCGTGCGAAGATTGTCTACGAACGGCTGATCAATTTCTGTGACGACGCTGGCTCCAAGGACGCGCTGCAGTTTCTGATGACGCGCGAGATCACGCATATGAAGGCCTTCGCGCGAGCGCTCGAAAGCCTGTCGAAGCCTGCCTTCAGTGTCGGCAGGATTGCGCCGACGCCCGGCCTCGTGAACCAGTTCTTCAACGACTCCACCGGTAGCGGCGACCACGGCGAAATCGACACCCGCGGCCCCTGGAACGAAGGAGAGGAGTGGGTGTTCACGGAATCGCCCGCCCTCCAATCTTCTGACCCCGGCGCGGCCCCGTCGATCGTCGCGGAGAGCTCGTCGCCCGTCGACGAGGCGGGCCTCACCGACCTTCTGCTTCACGAGCTGCGCGACATCCTCCATGCCGAGAAGCAGTTGACCAAGGCGCTTCCCAAGATGGCGCAGGCCGCGCGCTTCGACCAGCTGCGCGAACTGTTCGAGCAGCATCTGGCCGAGACGGAGAACCAGGTCGAGCGCATCAACGAATGCTTCGAGCTGCTCGGCGAGACCGCTCGCGCCAAGCCTTGCAAGGGCATGATGGGCCTGATCGAGGAAGGCCAGGAAGTCATGAAGGAAGGCCAGGAAAAGGAGGACGCAGCCGCCGACCTCGCGCTGATCTCAGCGGCGCAGCGCGTCGAGCATTACGAGATGTCCGGCTACACCACGGCACGTAACCTGGCGCAGCAGCTCCGGCATAGCGCGATCGTCGCCCTGCTCTCCAAATCTCTTGCGGAAGAAGAGAATGCCGATCTCCTCCTCAACCAGGTGGCGCGATCGCTGATGTCGGTCGCGAAGATGCCCGCCGCGGTGGAGCAGGCTGAATAAGGAGCGCCGATCGCGCAACGCGTCGCCGGACCCAAGCCGCCTCGCCTCTTCGCGGGACGGCTTGGCACGTCCCGCCCGTGGCATACACCTTGCCTCTCGATGCCGGATCATTCCGGACAGGAGGCACCCTTGAGCGTTTCACCCCTCGATTTGAACCGCCGCTGCGTCGTGCTCGGCGGCCTCGGTGTCGCCGGTATGGCAGCCTTTGCTCCACGCCTCGCCTGGGCCCAGGGGCGCAGCGAGACGCTGCTGGTGGTGCAGGAGCTCGGGCCGAACTCGCTGGACATGCAGGGCGTCGGCTCCAACCAGACCGTGAACGGCCTGTCCTGGAACTGCTACGACCGCCTGCTCACCTACGCCTCCAAGACCCTGCCAGACGGCACGTTGTCGTACGACCGCGAGAAGCTCGCGCCCGAGCTCGCCGAGAGCTGGGAGGTCGCGCCCGACGGCATGTCGTGCACCTTCAAGCTTCGCAAGGATGCGAAATTCCACGACGGCACGCCGGTGACCGCCAAGGACGTCAAATGGTCGTTCGACCGCGCCGTGAAGGTCGGCGGCTTTCCGACCTTCCAGATGTCGGCGGGATCGCTGGAGAAGCCGGAGCAGTTCGTCGTGGTCGACGACCACACCTTCCGCATCGACTATGTCCGCAAGGACAAGATGCTGCTGTTCAACGTCGCGGTGGTCGTTCCCTTCATCATCAACTCCGAGCTTGCGAAGAAGAACGCAACGGCTGAGGACCCTTGGGCGCTGTCGTGGCTCAAGAACAACGAGGCGGGCGGCGGCGCCTACAAGATCGAGAGCTGGAAGCCGGGCAGCGAGACCGTCCTGACGCGCTTCGACGACTGGAAGAGCGGGCCGCTGCCGAAGGTGAAGCGCGTGATCGCGCGCGACGTTCCCTCCGCCGGCACGCGCCGTGCCATGCTGGAGCGTGGCGATGCGGATATTTCCAGCGGCTTTGCGCCGCGCGATTTCGAGCAGATCATCCGGGAGGGCAAGGTCAAGGTGTCGGGCGTGCCGATCCCGAATGCACTCTGGTATGTTGCGCTCAACACCGCGAAGCCGCCGTTCGACAATGTGAAGCTGCGCCAGGCCATCGCCTGGGCGATGCCGTATGAGCAAATCCAGAGCAGTGCGTTCTTCGGCCGCGCGGTTCCGATGTATGGCGGCGCGGCCGACGTCTCAAAGCCGGTCTGGCCGCAGCCATTTCCTTATGTCACCGACCTCGACAAGGCGAAGGCGTTGATGAAGGAAGCCGGCTTCGCCTCCGGCCTGGAGACGACCTTGTCGCTCGACACAGGCACCGCGACCGTCGGCGAACCCACGGCGATCCTGATCCAGGAGAGCCTCGCCAAGATCGGCATCAAGGCGGGAATCGACAAAATCCCGGGCGCGAACTGGCGCACGACGCTGAACAAGAAAGAGCTGCCGCTCGCCCTCAACCGCTTCAGCGGCTGGCTGGATTATCCCGAATATTACTTCTACTGGAATTTCCACGGCAACAACTCGATCTTCAACATCTCCTCCTACCAGAACAAGGAGATGGACGCGCTGATCGACAAGGCGCGGTTCACCGCGGATGCCGCGGAATACGACCGGTCGGTGAAGGACTTCATCGCGCTCTGCATGCGCGACGTTCCCGTCGTTCCGCTCAACCAGCCGATCCACGATGTCGCGATGCAGAAGGCCATCACCGGCTACGAGTTCTGGTTTCACCGCGAACCGGACTATCGCCAGTTCGCGAAGGGCTGATTCTTTTCCACCACCCGGACACCGCCTGCCGCCCGAGCCTGCGCGATCGGAAAGCCCCTCGCCAGCCTCGTCTCACTTGCGTGCAGCATGGCCGCGTCGAGCTTGCCCCGCCGTGCCCCGTCCAGGGCACAGGCGAAGACGCGGTAGAACTGCGCGCTGTCATAGGCCACCAGCAGCAGATCGACGCCGGCATTGATCGCCTCGACCACGGCCTTGCAGACGTCGTTCTGGTAGATCGCGCCCATCACGAGGTCGTCGGTCATCACCACCCCCTGGTAATTCCATTTGTCGCGGATGATGCCCTGAACGACGGATTTCGAATGCGATGCGGCGCGATCGGGGTCGACGGCAGTGAGCGTGACGTGACCGACCATCAGCGCGCTGCGCGAACGCGACAGCACGTCGCGGAACGGAAGCCAGTCGGATGCCTCCAGCTCCTCGACCGGCGTGTCGAGCTTGGCGCTGAAATGATGCGTGTCGGTGCGCACGCGGCCGATGCCCGGAAAATGCTTGAGCGTGGCGCCGACGCCGGATTCTTCCAGCCCGCGCACATAGGCGCTCGCGATGGTGCTGACGACGGCCGGATCGGTCGCGATCGCGCGCTGGCCGATCAGCGTGTGGAAATCGAGCCGGTTGCGCCGCGCCGGCGGCTTGAGGTCGAGCACCGGGGCGAGATTGAGATTGACGCCGACCCCGGCGAGCTCCCGGCCGTGGATGCGGCCGAACTCTTCGGCCTTGGCCTGCTGGTCGCCGGGCGCAAGCTCGGCGAGCGTCGCCAGGGCCGGCACTTTCGTCAGCGGCGGCGCGAGATGCCCGACGATACCGCCCTCCTGGTCCGCAGCGACGACCAGCGGCGGCAGGCCGGTTGCGCGCCTGATGTCCTGGAGCGCGGCGATCTCGCTCCGCAGCGCCTCGACCGTGCCGCCGCGGATGTTGTGCCGGGTGACATAGACGCCGCGGATCAATCCCTGCCTGGCAAGGCGCGCGACCTCCGGGAAGGAGGAATAGCCGACCATGAAGTGAGCCCCGAGCTGGCGCGCCTCGGCAGCGCTGGCGCTGAGAACGTCGTGCCTGCGCAACTCGAACTTCAGATGCGCCGCGGACATCAGAACCGGCGGCAGGCACCAGAGCATGACGAGCAGCTTGCCGGCAATGGTGCGCCAACGTCCCCACCGCAGCAGAACGGCGACGATCATGAGGCTTGCGGCGACAAGCGCGATGTTTCCGGCGCCGCGCAGCACGAGCAGATAGGGATCGTTCTTGTTTAGGGCCGCGAACGCGACGACAGGCGCGGCAAGCCAAAGCAGAATGAGACCGAGGCGACGAAGGAATTGCATGATGTGCCACATGCGATGAGGGCGAATGCTTCGCACCTATCAAAGCGACTGGCGCTGCGCGAGAGGCAAATGCGCGCCTGCACGAAATCTGCAAAAGACTCCTGAAGCCGTGCAGACGATGGTCCCGCCTTCTGCACAAGCGCCGTCCAGAGTTCGTCATGCCAACCATCACGAAAGGTCTTCTGGACATGACAAGCCTGGCTTCGACGATCGCGGAGGAAATCAAGCCGATCGGTCATTCCTCGATCCCGGCCAAGGTCGGCCTCGCGCTGGTGCTGGCCGCACTCGCCGACTGGCTGTTCTACGGGCAGCGGATCGGGCTGTCGCTGGCACTCTTTGCGATCGCGATCGCCGGCGTGTCGGTGTGCTTCAATCGTGCGGCCATGGATCTGCGCCGCGCTCTGGTCGGCTCGGCCGTTCTCGCCGCCGGTCTCGTGCCTGTGATCGAGGAGCTCAACACGCTGTCGTTCCTGATCCTGGTCGCATCGTTGATGATCGCGTTGCTGCTCGCGACCAATGCGGAAGCGACCGGGCTCGCCGACCGCGGCCGCGCGTTGCGCAACTTCGTCCTGCTCAGTCCCTTCCGGCTCTTTCTCGATGTGCCCCAGGCGTTCGACGCGTCGGCGCTCACCCGCGGCATTGCGCGCTGGCTGCTGCCGGCGGCGCTGAGCGCAGTCTTCGTCGCGCTCTTCGCCGCGGCCAATCCGGTGATCGAGCAATGGGTGTCCCTGCTCAATCCGAAGCTCATTCTTCATTATGTCAGCATCCCGCGCGTCCTGTTCTGGGCGCTGATGCTGGCATTGGTCTGGCCGTTCATTCACGTGCGCTGGCGGCGCAAGCCGATCGTCAACACCGCTGCGGCCGACGGTCTCGTGCCGCCGCCGCTCCCGCCCGTTGCCTCCGCCGAATTCCTCGGCCCCTCCACCATCCTGCGCTCGCTGATCCTGTTCAACCTGCTGTTCGCGGCGCAGTCCGTTCTCGACGGCATCTATCTCTGGGGCCATTTGGCACTGCCCGACAATCTGACCTATGCAGGCTATGCGCATCGCGGGGCCTATCCGCTGATCGTAACCGCCCTGCTCGCCGCGGCGTTCGTGCTGGTGGCGATGCGCCCGGGCGGACCGGCCGAGAACTCGACGGTGATCCGGCCGCTGGTCTATCTCTGGGTGGGACAGAACGTGCTTCTCGTCGCCTCCTCCATCCTTCGTCTCGATCTCTACGTCGGCGTCTACATGCTGACTTACTGGCGCGTCGCGGCCTTCATCTGGATGGGGCTGGTCGCGCTCGGACTGGTCCTGATCGTGACCCGCATCGCCCTCCAGCGGTCGAACAAATGGCTCGTCGGCGCCAATCTGATCGCGCTCGCGACCGTGCTTTATGGCTGCTCGCTCGTGAACTTCGATGCCTTCATCGCCGACTATAATGTCACTCACAGCCGGGAAGCATCGGGCAACGGCATGCCAATCGACATCAACTATCTCCTGACGCTCGGACCACAGGCACTGCCCGCCATCGACAGGGCCATCGCACTCCGGCCCGGCTCGAGCGAGAGCTGCCTTGTGTCGCGACGCGACCGCCTTGTAGAACAGCAGCGCCAGGATCTGGCCTGGCGGAGCTGGGGCTTTCGGAGCTGGCGGCTTCAGCGCAGGCTGGACGCGCTGGCGAAGGATCCGTCCGGCACCCGGCCGGCCGGCTGAGCGGAGAGTTTCTTGGCGCATCGCATTCTCATCGTCGACGACGAGGGCCACATCCGCGAGGTCATCCGCGTCGCTTTGAAGAAGGCCGGCATGGACGTGATCGAGGCGCGCGACGGCAAGGAGGCGCTCGGCCGGGTGGCCGCCGACAAGCCCGATCTGATCGTGCTCGACATCGGCATGCCCGAATTCGACGGCCTCGACGTCTGCCGCGAGATCCGCAGGACGTCCGACGTGCCGATCCTGTTCCTGTCGGCGCGCGACGAGGAGATCGACCGCATCCTCGGCCTCGAGATCGGCGGCGACGATTACGTGACGAAGCCGTTCAGCCCGCGCGAGCTGGTGGCGCGGGTCAATGTCATCCTGCGCCGGCTCAACCCGCGCAACGGCGAGACCAAGGCTGGCCCCGCCGCGCTGACCCAAGGCGGCCTGCTTCTCGATCCCGAGCAGCACGTGGCGACCTTCGCCGGCACGCCGCTGAAACTCACCGCGATCGAGTTCGGCATCCTGCGTGCGTTCCTGACCCGGCCGACCTCGGTCTTCAACCGCGAGCAGCTGATGCGGGCGGCTTATCAGCTCAACATCCAGGTCTCCGACCGCACCATCGACAGCCACATCCGTAACATCCGCGCCAAGCTCGCGGCGCTGGCCTGCGACAACGTGATCGAGACCATCCACGGCGTCGGCTTCAAGCTCGGCCGCTGCGAGAAAGAGGCATGAAGGCGGCGCCCGACAAATGGCGGCCGTCGCTCGGCCTCGTGATCTTCACGGTGCTGGCCACCGTCGCAGTGCTGCCGCTGGTCGGCCTGTTCTTCTTCCGCCTCTACGACAACCAGCTGATCCGCCAGACCCAGGCCGAGCTGATTGCGCAGAGCCGCGTGCTGGCGACGATCTACGCGCAGGAAGTCTCAGTGCGGCTCGACAGCGGGCTGACGCTGGGGGCCGAAGTGCCGCCGAACGTGCTGCCCGATCCGGGCGACCCGGTGACGCCGATCCGGCCCGCGCTCGATCTCACCGCCAACGATCTGCTGCGGCGTCGACCGGATGCGCTGCCCGCGCTCCGGCCCGCCCAGCCGGGCTATGTCGAGATCGGCGCAAGACTGACGCCGATCATCCGCGAGACGCAGAAGGTGACGCTGGCGGGCTTTCGGATCCTCGATCCGCAGGGCGTCGTCATCGCCGGGCGGCAGGAGGTTGGGCAGTCGCTCGCCCATATCGAGGAGGTCGCGGACGCGCTGCACGGGCAATACCGCGCCACTTTGCGCAACCGCGTGCCGGACAAGCCGCCGCCGCCGATCTATTCCTTCAGCCGCGGCCTCGGCGTGCACGTGTTCTCGGCTATGCCCGTCATCGTCAACAACCGCGTCGCGGGCGTGATCTACACCACGCGGACGCCGAGCAACATCTTCGATCATCTCTACCAGGAGCGGGCCAAGTTCGTGCTGGCCGGCCTCGCCGTCATCCTCGGCACCATCGCGATCGGCCTCGTATTCTCGCGAACCATCACCCTGCCAATGCGCGAGCTGGTCGACCGCGCTGCCAGAATCGGCCGCGGCGACCGCGAGGCGTTCCAGCCGCTCCGGCATTACGGCACGCGCGAGTTCGCCCAGCTCTCGCATAGCTTCCTCGGCATGGCCGAGCAGCTGGCGCGGCGCTCGGACTATATCGCGACATTCTCGGCCCACCTCACCCACGAGCTGAAATCGCCGCTGACCTCGATCAAGGGCGCGGCCGAGCTGCTGCAGGATTCGGTGCAGGGCAAGGCAGGCAGCCTGACGCCGGCCGAGCAGAACACCTTCATCGCCAACATCCTCTCGGACACCCAGCGGCTGGAGGCGATGGCGCAGCGGCTGCGCGAACTCGCCCGCGCCGAGAGCCTGCCGCAGAACGAGCGCACCGAGCTGGCGCCGGTGATCGCGGATCTCAAGAGCCGGTTTCCGGAAAGCTCGATCGAGGCCAGCGGCAGCCTCGACCGCTCCATCGCCATGTCAGGCGAGAAGGCGCTGATCGTGCTGTCGCATCTTGCCGACAACGCGATGCGGCACAAGGCGAGAGCGATCCGGCTGGAGGCGGCCTTCGAGCGCACGACCCTGCGTCTGACGGTGAGCAATGACGGCGAACCGATCTCGGCGCCGAACCGCGACAGGATTTTCGACGCGTTCTTCACCACCCGCCGCGACCAGGGCGGCACCGGGATGGGGCTTGCGATCGCGCGGGCGGTGATGGCGAGCCATGGCGGCTCGATCAGCCTCAAGCCGACCGAAGAGGGGGCGGCCTTCGAGCTCCAATTTCCAATAGCCTAGATCGCAAACACCCAGGCGGCGACGATGGTGCCGATGGTGACCAGGCCCGCGATGGTCCAGCCGGCGGCATATTCCAGCTCGGGATGACCTGTCGCCCGCATGATCTCTGCCGGATCGGCGGTATGCTTCTGTGCCATGACAGCCTCTCGCGCGTTACCTCCCGCGTCATATGTAAGTCGCTTGGGGCGGCAAAAGGTTCCGTCACGGAAATGCGAGAAATGACGCAGCTCGGATTGTTCACTGAGCCGGAAGCAGGACCATCCGGGCTTCGCTATGCCGACAAATTTATCGAAGCCGCCGTCGAGCAGGATCTGATCGGCCGCATCGCAGCATTGCCACTCCAGCGCTTCCAGTTCGGGGCGTTCGAGGGCAACCGGCGGGTGGCGTCCTTCGGCTACCGCTATGACTATTCGCTGCAGCGGTTGGCCGAGGCGGAGCCGATCCCGGACTGGCTCCTGCCGATCGCGCGCCGGGCCGAGGCCTGGGCGGGACTGCCGGAGGCCAGCGTCCGGCAGGTGCTCTGCACCGAATACGATATCGGCGTCGGCATCGGCTGGCACCGCGACAAGCCGCAGTTCAAGGAGGTCCTCGGACTGTCGCTGGGCTCGGCCTGCAAGTTCCGCTTCCGCCGGCGGTACGACGACAAATGGCAGCGCCACACGCTCGAGGCGCAGCCGCGCTCGCTCTACCTGATGCAAGGCGAGGCACGCTCGCAATGGGAGCACAGCATCCCGCCGGTCGGGGCGCGCCGTTACTCCATCACGTTTCGGACGATGAAGCGGACCTGACGGGCCGTCCAAAACGAAAAATTTCGAAAACAACCCCATGCACAGTAGAAGGCCATCCCGGCTCGAGCCCCCGGCGGCGACGCGCAGCCGTCCCGGGGGGACCGTACTTGCGTACCAAACCCGGCTGCACGCCGGACCGGCGGCGCGTTCCGTGCCGCCGCGAATCGGTGGGAGGTGCCGCGAATTCGCCTCAAGGCCGGCTGACTAATGAGGCGAATTGAAAAGACGGGCCACATCTGCGGGCCAATATGGGCCCCGAAGGCCGGCATCACCATGAAGAATTGCCTGACATTTTTCCTGCTTCTGACCATGACGGCGGCGTCTGCCCATGTCGTAGCGCCGCCAAGGCTCACGGGCCCCTCAGATCTCATCCGGGTCGGCCTCACCGATTCCGACACCACCGCCGGCGGCACCGCGCGGCTGTGCGAGCAGGTCACCTTCTCGCGCGGCCTGCGCTACGGCGAGAGCGAAGCCAACGTGCTCGATGTCGCCGCCAGCGCCACCAAGGCGGATACGCCGCGGCCGGTGCTGCTGTTCGTGACCGGCGACACGTTCACCGGCGACCACGCCGCGCCGGAACTGTCGCGCCAGATCCAGGATCAGGCGATGTGCTTTGCCGCGCGCAACGACATGATCGGCGTGCGCGTCAACTACCGCCTGGCGCCCTCGGCGACCTGGCCGATGGGCGCCACCGACGTGGCGGCGGCGCTGTCCTGGGTCCACGGCAATATCGACCTGTTCAACGGCGATGCCCGCGAGATCGTCGCGATCGGCTATGGCGCCGGCGCCTTCCACCTCGCGACCCTGCTGGCGCATCCCGAGTTTCAGGCCGACCGCGCCGATGTCGCCGCCGTTGTCCTGGTGTCCGGCATCTACCGCGCGGGCAAGGACGCGAGCGACAGCGAGAAGGCCTATCTCGGCAGCGATGTCAGCCAATACAACAAGCGCTCGGTTTTCCCGGGTATCCTCAATGTCGATGTTCCGATCGTCCTGGCTTGGTCCGCCGACGATTCCGCTGGGACCGTGGCACAGGGCGAAACCTTGAAGAAGACGCTCTGCGGCGCCGGCCATTGCCCGCGCAGCGCGCTGCTGCGCAGCCGCGACGGCATCGCGAGCGCCCTCGGTCTCGACGGCTCGGGCGACAGCCTCGCCGAACCGACGCTGCTGCTGGTGCGCCAGCTGGAGGCGCGGGGGCTGCCGTAGCAGCGGCGTTGCTCCGCTATCGACAACTCACGCCATTTGCTAGGCCTCGTCCGCAGGACCCGACAATCCGGTCAACACGCCTGCCGTTTCGCCCGCGACCCGCCAGGCCACACGATCGCCAAACGCTTGACCTACATCAATCGGCCTTGGTGCGAACTGAGCCGACCTCGTTGGTGGCCAACGAAAAGGTGTCGAGCATGCGCGTCACCGGAAGAGTGCTGTTCATTTCGATCGTCGCTTTCGCCTCGCTGGGGGCGATGTCGCAGCAACGCGCCGAACAGCCGGCGAGCGACAAGGAAATCCGCATCGGCAATGTCATGCCGTATTCGGGGACGCTTTCTGAATTCGGCGCGATCGGTCAGGCGGAAGCTGCCTATTTCGACATGATCAACGCGCGCGGCGGCATCAACGGCCGCAAGATCCGCTTCATCACGCGCGATGACAATTCCGATCCGTCGACGGCGCTGGAGCTGACGCGCAATCTGGTCGAGAAGGACGACGTGCACCTGATGTTCGGATCGTTCGGCACGCCCGGCAATCTCGCCGCGCGCTGGTATCTGAACGAGAAGAAGGTCCCGCAGCTTTTCGTCGCCTCCGGCGACGAGGAGCTGAGCCAGGCCAGGGCGTTCCCCTGGACCATGGGCTGGCAGCCGTCGATCCGGTCGGAGGGGCGCATCTACGCCAACTACATTCAGGCTTATTACCCCAGGAAGAAAATCGTCGTGCTCTGGCAGAACGACCAGTTCGGACGCATGCTCTACAAGGGGATCCAGGAGGGACTGGGCGACCTGAACCGCCATGTCCTCGTCGACATCGCCTTTGACATCGGCGACGAGCACCTCGACGGCCACGTCTCGATCCTCAAGCGCGCCGGCGCCGATATCTTCGTCTTCCTCGGCGTGCCATCGACGGCCTCCAAGGTGATCAAGCTCGCGGCTTCGCTCAACTGGCGCCCGGTCTTCATCGTCAACGATGCCTCCGCCTCGATCGCCAATGCGATGGCGCCCGCGGGCCTGGAGAATTCGGCCGGCGTTATCTCGGCGGCGTTCCTGAAGGACCCGAGCGATCCCGCCTGGAAAGACGATCCCGCCATGAAGGAATGGTTCGCCTTCATGGACAAGTACCATCAGGTCGAAAGCACCAACAACAACGCCGCGGTCTACGGCTACGCCGCGGCCGAGGCGTTGACGCAGGTGCTGAAGCAGTGCGGCGACGACCTGTCACGCGAGAACATCATGCGTCAGGCGGCCTCGTTGAGGGGTTACAACCCCTCCGTCGCGCTGCCCAACATCAGGATGAATACCTCGCCGAGCAATTATCTGCCGATCAAGCAGATGCGGCTGGTCCAGTTCGACGGACGGTCGTGGCAGCCTTTTGGCGAGGTGATCGAGACGGCGTTCACGGAGGGGGTGGCAAGGTGAGGTGGCCTAGCGCGCGCGGTGACGTACCTCTTGCCCTCCCCTGGAGGGTCCTCGGAGGGGGAGGGTCAGCTCACATTGAGCGCAGCGAGATATGAGACGGGGGTTGGGTGAAGGTCTCTCCACACATGGTCTGCCCGTGCGAGAGATCACGCCACCCCGCTAACAGGAGGCAGCCGCGTGCGGCGGAGAAACCGGCTCTTGCTCAACTTGCCTTCCATCGCAAGCCAGATGATGGCTCCCCTGCGGGGCCCCGGCCGGGATGGCACGAACCCACTCATTCAGGTCAGCCGATGCTGGTCTGCCCAGCAAATATCCTTGGACGAGATCTAGTCCTTGGCCCCTCAGGTAATGTAGCTGCTCCTCGGTCTCGACGCCCTCTGCAGTAACTTGCACCCCTAAGCCGGCCGCCAGAGTCATGATCGAGGCCACCACCGTCCTGTTCGCCGGGTTCGTCACTAAGCCTTTGGTGAAGGATCGATCGATCTTCACCTTGTCGAAGGGGAATGAGACTACCGAACCAAGCGATGCATATCCCACACCGAAGTCGTCCAGCGCGATCGTTATCCCGATGTTCTTGAGGTGGCGAAAGAGCAAGAGGTTCTCCTCCTTCTCCTGCAGCAGAATGGATTCCGTGACCTCGAACTCGAGCCGATCGGGCGACAGACCTGTTTCCAGCAGCGCTCTCAGCACATCGTCGAACAGTGCCGGTCCTTGAAACTGCGCAGGAGACAGGTTGACGGCGACCTTGATCCCCTTGGGCCACGACGCTGCGTCTGCGCACGCCTGACGAAGAATCCACCGGCCTAAGGGCTCCATAAGGCCGGTCTCTTCAGCGAGTCCAATGAAGCGATCCGGGTAAAGCAGGCCCTGAGAGGGATGACGCCATCGCACCAAGGCCTCCATCACCCGCGGCTGCAGCGTCTTCGCATCAAAGATCGGCTGATAGTGCAATTCGAAATCGCCCCGGGCCACGGACTCGCGGAGTTCGCCGACACGCCGATTGCGGGCTTGCGCGTTCCTGTGCATCTCTTCTTCGAAGAACCGATAGCCGTTTCGGCCCTCCGCCTTAACGCGATAGAGGGCGAGATCTGCCTTGTAGAGCAGTTCGGAAGCCGTAGAGCCGTGCCGGGGTGCGAGCGCCAATCCGATACTCACCCCGACCGAGACATCCTGTGCCGCGATCGAGAACGGTATCGCTACGATTTCGAGCAGGGTGATCGCAAGTCTTTCCGCCTGTTCGCGCCCTTCTCCAGTGTTGAACTGAACGATCGCGAACTCGTCGCCTCCCAGACGGGCGATCAGATCGCCATCGGCCGAAACCGACTTGAGGCGCCTGCTCAGCTGCCTGAGCAAGGCGTCACCGGCAGCATGCCCCAGCGTATCATTCACCCACTTGAACCCGTCGAGATCCAGCAAGTAGACGATCAGCTCTTGTTCGCTCGCATTTGCTTGTGCAAGCCGGTTCGATAGCTCCTCGAGCAGGGCGGCCCGGTTCAAAAGCCCGGTCAAAGCGTCGTGGCGGGCCGCATAGTGCACCAGCGCTTCGGCGTTCTTCCGAGCTGTTATGTCGACCCGGATTGCCATGTAAGCCACTGGCTTCCCCTCCGGACCGAGTTGAGGCGTAATGACCGTATCGACCCAATATAAACTGCCGCCTTTCGCTTTGTTGCAGAGCTCTCCGCGCCAGACCCGGCCGCGCGCGAGTTGACGATACATCTGGCGGAAGAACTCACGCGAATGAACCCCGGACTTCAGGATGCGGTGATTGCTTCCGATGAGCTCGTCGCGGTTGTAGCCGCTGATCTCGCAGAGCCGGTCATTGGCATAAGTGATCGTACCGCGCACATCGGTGACTGCGACAATGACCGCTTGATCGATGGCATATTGCTTCTCGATCAGCTCCTGCCTTGCCGCTTCGGCCCGCAGCTCGGCAAGCCGCAGCTGGGTGATGTCCCGATGCCTTTCGACAAAGCCACCTCCCTCCATGGGATGCATGTCGAGCTCTATGACCGTCCCACCTTCAAGTGCGTAGCTGGTTCGGAATTCTGCTCTCAGCTGGATCGCCGCCATGTACTCGGCAATCCGGGCGCCCGCAGACATTCCGTTAGCGCCGGCATACCGGCTGACCAGAAGCTCCTGCACGTGTGTCCCGGCGGCAACCTGCGAGGGCGTCAGGCCGTACAAACTGCGATGCAGCTCGTTGCCGATCACCAGACGCGACCGTTCGTCGAAAACGCACAAGCCATGAGAGCTACTTTCGATGGCCGCATGAACCAGTCGCTCCCAGTCCATGGCCGGAGAGCCGCGAGGGCCGATAGCAGATCGTGACGCCGGCCGGCTCTCGGCCGCAGGCAGAACTTCGCTCATCGCAGCATGAATTGTATTGGCTGGTCCCATGACTTTCTGCGACGCAATGCTAGGCGGCTTTGATTTCGTCAAAGAATGCGTCTACCTCGGACCGCAGAGCCGATGCTTGGCCGGAAAGCGCCTCGGAGGCGCTCAGCAGCCTTCCCGCGGTCTGCCGCGTTTCAGCAGCGCCTTGGCTGACTCCACTTATGTTGCTCGAAACCTCCTGCGTGCCGCGCGCGGCTTGTTGAACGTTACGTGCGATCTCGGCTGTCGCGACACCCTGCTCCTCCACGGCGGCTGCTATGATCGTGGCGATTTCGTTGATGGATTCGATCGTACCGCAGATATCCTGCATTGCCGTCACCGACTGCTTCGTCGCGCTCTGGATCGACGAGATCTGTTCCCCGATTTCACCGGTTGCTTTTGCTGTCTGCTCCGCCAAGGCCTTGACCTCGGCAGCAACGACCGCGAAGCCGCGACCCGCCTCACCCGCCCTCGCGGCCTCAATCGTGGCATTCAACGCCAGCAGATTGGTTTGCCCAGCGATCGACTTGATCAATTCCACCACGTCGTCGATGCGTTGAGCCGCTTTTGCGAGGCTCTGGACGGTGGCGCCGGACCTCGAGGCCTGCTCCACCGCAATGCCCGCAATCCGCGTCGATTCCGAGACCTGACGGGCAATTTCCCGGATCGAGGAGGAGAGTTGCTCGGTCGATGCGGCGACAGCCTGCACATTGGTCGACGCCTCTTCCGAAGCTGCCGCCACGGTCGCCGATTGTTGGGTCGATTGCGAAGAGCTCGCCGCCAGCGCACTCGCGGCATCCTGCAGCTGGGCAGAGGATCCACCAACCGTATTCAACACCGCTTTCATCCGCTCGTCGAAGGCACAAATGGCGGCGCGGACCTTCTCTTGGCGCTTCTCCCGTTCGGCGAGCATTGCCTCCTGGTAGACAGAGATCGCGATCTCCATATCCAACATCACAGCGCAATTGACTGCACTGAGAAGCTCGCAGAGGTGCGATGGCCTCCAGCGATACTGCCGTATGCCCACCGCTATGAGCTGATTGAGAACGAAATTGTAGCCGCCGATGTACCATCGCGGCTCCAGGCCGATCTTGTTGTGCACCATCCCGATGGCACGAACGCCCTTCAGGTACTCGTCGTCGAACCGGCCGTTGAACAAGCGAGCCCAGTGCGTGCCCTGCGCCACTTTCAGCCGAGGAACGTTGTTGCCGACCAGGCTCGCCAAATGCGGCTCGATCGTGAGATGCCGGTAGAAGCCGTCAAGAATTCGCGGAACCTCCGGCTCGGCGATGGTCCAGAATTCCCGCAACAGCTCGCCGGTTCGGGCTGTAATACCCATGAAGCGCATCCTAACTCGACGATGCTGATCAGAGGTGGAGTCCGCAGCTAATTCGGTGGTCACGATGACATCCTCTCAAATTGCAAGCCTTGAAAACGATTGGGTAAGCGCGACCTCGCTAATCCACGACGCAGGCTGACTAGCTGGAAAGGGCGCCCGCGATGTCCAAAGAGGAATATTTCCCGAGCGCGATATCAGGCTCGATCCGGCGGATAAGGGAAGGCGTGCATTCAGCCAACAGCTGAGTGCGGGTACCAATTCCGAGGTATCGAAAGATGTCTCTCATGATTCCCGCCCTGAAAGACCGACTGTAATGTCGGAACAATAGTGCGGAGCGACTAACCTTTTGTTAGGCAAAATTGGTGCTCGGCTTTCGTGGCACGCGCCATTGCGCGCGATGAAGCTCGAGAATCACGCGAGCAAAGCGCCAAATTTGCTGGTTGAAGGTGAGATATGCGGGTCGCGCGCGCCAATTCGGCTCGACCGTCCATGACAGCGCGCCAATTTAGCGCGGACGCACGCCCGGCTTGCCTGTTTTCGGAAAGAAGAACTCGACACCCGCCTTCGAAAGTGTGGCTTCGATCGACGAAAGGGCGGGATCGTTGTGATTTGGAGCCGCATCCAATTCCTCGATCCGCCGTATCGTTGCGCGACTGATGCCCGCGGCATGGGCCAGATCCATGACGGACCAGCGCAAGAGACCTCGGGCCGCCCTGACCTGCGCGCCGGTGATCGAGTCGCCCGCGGACCCGGCTGTGTCGGGCTCGAGATCGACGCTTATCCCGAGCCATTCCTTGACGTTGCCGGCGCCATCGAGCACCGGCTGGCCCGTCGAGCGCTTCCATTTGAAGCTGCCGTCTGCGTGCCGGATCCGATGTACGACATCGTAGCCTCGCTTCTCGCGGCTCGCCGCTTCGCGCACCTTGATGGTATCATCGCGGTCATCTGGGTGTATCAGTTGGAGCCAGCCGGAATTCAGCACAGCGGCCTGAACTTCTGCGCCGTGCTCACAATTGATGACCTCGTGGAGGCGGCCATCAGACTTCGCAACCCAGACAACGGCGCCAGTGGCCTTCACCAAGGCCCGGTATCGCTCGTCGGCAACCCGAAGCCGACTGAGTTGGTCTTCCTGGACCGTGACGTCCGTGCAAACGCCTAACGCTTTCTCCGAGTTGCCCTCGTCATCGACGAAAACGATGATCTGGCAATAAATCCATGCGACGTTGCCGCCTCGTCGGATGACGCGGAATTTCCGTCTGATGGTAGACGCTTTGCGAACGATCCGATCGACCTCGGCCTGCGCGCCCCGATCCTCGGGATGCGTCACCTGAAGAATGGAAGAGAAGGACGGAAGTACCTTTCCGGGTTCGATGCCGAGAAGATCATAGTACCCCCTCGACCACTGCATTTCATTGGAGCGCAAATCCCAGCTCCAGAAGCCACACCGCAGTTCGCGCTCGATGATACCGAAGGTCTCTTCGGTCCCTCCCTTCAAGAGGCCCAACATTTCCTGCTCTTAGCTCTCCGACCGTCGCAAATTAGCTAACTCTGCCGTCTTGTCCAGCTCGTCTGATCTATTATTCCGACGGCGCACCTAATCGCAGATCAGCACCCGGCGGTGGCGCCTGTAGACGTAAGCGCAGTTGCCGCTCGCGTAGTAGCTGGAGCGCGAATCATCATAGGCATGACCCGCATAAACGCCGGCGGCGTACGCACCGGCGTATGACGCCGCACGCGCGCCATAGGTGCCGAGTCTGTGGTGAGCATAGTCGCCCCTCCCGATATTCACCGAGACCGCCCGCGCAGAGTTTGCGACCGTCGGCACGCGACCGAGACCTCTTGCGGCGGGATCGGCGCGCGGTGCAGCCGCAGGACCAAGGCGCGGCGGTGGCGCACCGAGACCAGGACCCGGGCCCGGTCGAGGCGGGCCGGCGGCGGGAACCGCAGGAGGCGCCATCGGAGGCGGCGGGGGGAATTGCGCGAACGCGGCAGCGGGCATCGTCGCGAACGCCACGCCCAGCGTGACGGCAAGGGGCTTCAATGAAAGCATTCTCGTCTCCTTCAGGCTTGCGTCTCGAGCGCGAGCTCCGGCGCATCGTGCGCGGAGGCCAGTTCGGCTCGAGCCGCGTGAGATTCACCCATCGGCGGTCCATTCACCTGTTCTGGATGGATCCTGAACCACGCCACGTACAGCGCCGGCAGAAACAGCAGCGTCAGCAGCGTACCGACGATGATGCCGCCCATCATGGCGTAGGCCATCGGACCCCAGAAGATCTCGCGCGCGATCGGAATGAGCGCGAGGCTTGCGGCGGCGGCCGTCAGCAGGATCGGCCGCATGCGGTGCTCGGTCGCTTCCAGCACCGCATCCCAGGGCGGCCTGCCCTCCTTTTTCAGATCCTCGATCTGCACGATCAGGATCACGGAGTTCCGGACCAGGATGCCGATGAGGGCCAGCACGCCGAGGATGGCGACGAAGCCGAGCGGCGCACCGCTCGGCAGCATCGCCATGACGACGCCGATCAACGCGAGCGGCGCGACCGCGAACACCAGGAACAGGCGCGAAAAGCTCTGCAACTGCACCATTAGCACCGTCGCCATGACGAACAGCATCAGCGGCACGACCGCAATGATAGGCCCCTGGCTTTTGGCACTCTCCTCCACGGAACCGCCGATCTTGATCGAGTAGCCGGCGGGCAAATGCTTGGCGAACTCGGCCACCTTCGGCGTGAGCTGGTCGACGATCGTCTTCGGCTGCGCATCGCTGATGACGCCGGCCATCAGCGTGATGGTGGGAATCCGCGCGCGCCGCCAGATGGTGGGCTGCTCGAGCTCGTAGCGCAGATTGGCAACGGCTCCGAGCGGCACTGATTGGCCGCCGAGCCCGGCCAATTGCAGGTCGCGCAGCGTATCGATCGAAGCGCGCTCCGACGCGGTCGCCCGTCCCGTGACATTGACGAGATAGATGCTGTCACGCACCTGCGTGACCGCCGAGCCCTGAAGCACGGAATTCAGCGTGGTGGCAATGTCTTCCGAAGTCACGCCGAGCTGGCGCGCCTTATCCTGAAGGACGTCGACCTTAACGACGCGCGCAGGCTCCATCCAATCGAACACCACGTTGCCGAGGTCGGGGCTGCTGCGGATGACACCTGCAAGCTTCTGCGAGAGGTTGCGGACCTCTGCGATGTCGGGGCCGCTCAGGCGGTATTGCACCGGACGGCCGACGGGAGGGCCGACCTCAAGCAGCTTGACGTAGGTGTCGGTGCCCGGAAAGGTCTTCCTCAAATAATCCTCGAACTGCGCCTTGACCCGGTCGCGCGCGGGGATGCCGCCCTTGGTCACGATCACCTGCTGGCCGAACCAGGTGTTGGCGGTCTGAAGGTCGAACGACAGCACGAAGCGGGGCGCGCCCGTGCCGACATAGGTGGACCAGTGCTCGACCGAATCGTTGCCCTGCAATTGCTCGCGCTCGAAGCGGGCCATCTGCGCGTTGGTCTCGGTGATCGAGGCGTTCTGGGGCAGGTTCCAGTCGATCACGAGCTCGGCGCGGTCCGACGAGGGAAAGAACTGCTGTTGCACGAACTGCAAGCCGAACAAGGCGAGCAGGAAGGCGCCGACCGTCACGGCGATGGTGCTCCAGCGGTGATGCATGCAGAACAGGAGCAGGCGCGCGAACATCTGCGCCAGGCGACTCTTCTGCTCGTGATGTCCCTTCATCCTGGCCGGCAAGATGGTGACGCCGAGAAGCGGCGTGAACAATACGGCGACGATCCACGAGACGATCAACGACACCGCGATCACCACGAACAAGGTGAAGGTGAACTCGCCTGCGTTGCTGCTGTTGAGCCCGATCGGGATGAAGCCGGCCACGGTGACGAGCGTTCCCGTCAACATCGGGAATGCGGTCGACGTATAGACGTGGGTTGCCGCCTTTTCGAGGGGATCGCCGATCTCGAGCCGCGCCACCATCATCTCGACCGCAATCATGGCATCGTCGACCAGGAGGCCGAGCGCGATGATCAGGGCCCCCAGCGAAATTCGCTGCAGCGAAATGTCGCAATAGGCCATCACGACGAATGTGATCGCGAGCACGAGCGGAATGGCGATGGCGACCACGAGCCCGGCACGCAAGCCCAGACTCAGGAAGCTGATGCCGAGCACGATGATGACGGCCTCGAACAACGCTTCGGTGAACCCGGAAACGGCGTGCTCGACCACGACAGGCTGGTCGGCGACGAGGTGCACCCCGACGCCGATCGGCAGGTCGGCAATGACCTTGGTCATCTCCTCCTTCAGCGCCTCGCCGAACTGAAGCAGATTGGCTCCGGATTTCATGCCGATCGCGAGCGCGATGGCGGGTTGACCGTTGTACCTGAACAGCGTTGACGGCGGATCGACGTAGCCGCGAGTGATGGTCGCGACATCGGTCAGCGGGAAGAAGCGGTCGTTGATGCGAAGATTAACCGCCTTCAGGCTGGCCTCCGAGGCGAACTGGCCGTTCACACGGACGCTGATCCGCTCCGGCCCTTCCTGGAATACGCCGGAGGGCGCCACCGCGTTCTGGCCCTGCAGAGAATTCATGATGGCGTGGACGTCGAGGCCGAGGGCGGCCACCTTTCGGGTGGAGAATTCGAGATAGATGACCTCGTCCTGCGCGCCGAGGATATCGACCTTACCGACGTCGGGCACCGTAAGCACCTTGGCGCGCACGTCCTCGACCCGATCGCGGAGCTGTCGCTGGCTCAAGCCGTCGCTGGTGAAGGCATAGACGTTGCCGAAAACGTCGCCAAAGCGATCGTTGAAGCCGGGGCCGATCACGCCTTGCGGGAAGTCGCCCCTGATGTCCGCGATCATGTTGCGAACGCGCACCCAGGTCGGCTTGACGGCGGCCGCCTTGGTCGAGTCACGCAAATAGACGAAGATGACGGTCTGGCCCGCGACCGTCACGCTCTTGGTGTAGTCGAGGGATTCGAGTTCCTCCAACTTCTTCTCGATGCGGTCGGTGACCTGACGCGTCATCTCCTCAGGCGAGGCGCCGGGCCACTGCGCCTGGATCACCATGGTCTTGATGGTGAAGTCAGGGTCCTCCTGGCGTCCGAGCTGGAGATAGGCAAACAGGCCGGCCGCCATGAAGGCAATCATGAAATACCAGACCAGCGAGCGATGGCCGAGCGCCCAGTCGGATAGGTTGAACGACTTCATTGATCTTGATCCTGTTCGATGCGGACGTGCTGTCCGGGCCTGAGGCTGTGAATTCCGGCGGTGACGACACGGGCGCCCGCGGCAAGCCCGCTGGTGACGCGAATGCCCCCTTGGTCGGCGACGCCCTCGATTTTCTGCAGCGCGACGGTGCCGGCGGACTGATCGACCACCCAGACGAAATCGGCGCCGTCCCTGGCGAGCACCACTGATGCGGGCAGGCGCAAGGCCTCGCTCTGGTCCTTGCCGAGCTTCGCCGTGACGGTCGCGCCGAGGCGGAAGCTTTCGGGCGGGTTGTCGAGCGCGATCCGGACGCGCCGCAGCCGCGTCACCGCATCGGCTTGCGGCGCGATTTCGCGGATTCTGCCCTCGACCTGAACGGCGGGAAGAAGCTGCAGGCTGACGGTGAACGGGAGACCGACTTCGAGGGGGACAGGGAGGTCTTCCCCGATATCGACGACAGCCTCCCGGATGTCCGGCCGCGCGACCGTCACCACAGTCTGTCCGGGCGAGACCACCTGGCCGACTTCCGCGCCGACGGCCGTGACGACGCCCCCGAAATCAGCCTTGATCTTGGCATAGCCAAGCTGCTCAATCGCCTTGGTCAGGCTCGCCTGCTCCTGTGCGACGCCCGCTTCGGCTCCGGCGCGCGCCTGCTCGGCATTGTCCAATGTCTGCCTGGTGGTCGCATCGCTGGTGATGAGCGTGCGTTGCCGATCCTCCGAGGCCTTGGCCGTCGCAAGCTGCGCCTCGGCCTTTGCCAATTGCGCCCGCGCTGCGCGAACGGCGAGATCGAGTGCGGTTGGATCGATCGCGCCAACGACCTGCCCTTCCTGGACGATGTCGCCAACGTAGACCGGACGCGAGGTCAGCCGTCCGAGGACGCGAAAGCCAAGGTTGGTCTTGTAGCGCGGCTCGACCACCCCGACGGCAATTGTGCTGTCACCGCTGATCGGCTTGGCAACGATCGAGAGCACGGGGCGAGCAGGCTCCGGCGCGTGCGCCTCCTTGTCGCAGCCGGCGAGCAACGAGGCCGCCGCGAGCACGCCTGCGATCATCATGACCTGTCGCTTCATGAGCGATCTCCCTCTTCGGCGACCGGCTGGCCGATGCTTAGAAGCTTGCCGCCGTCGACGACGACACGGTCGCCCGGCTCGAGGCCTGCGCTGATCAAGACCTGACCGGCCTCATAGGCACCGACCGCGACGGGCTTCAGCGACGCTGTCTGCGTTTTCGGGTCGACGGCCCAGACGGCGGGCTTCCTCCCCGCGGCCGTCAGCGCGCTCCAAGGCAAGACAATCTCGTTCTGAGTCTTCGCCTTGACCGTCCCGGCGACGGCACTGCCCAGCGTCATCGCGGCCGGTGGATCCTTGATCGATACCTTGACGCGGATCGTGGAGCTCTTCGCGTCGATCACCGGTGAGATCTCTCTCACCTCTCCCGTCGCGGTCACGCTGGGATCGGAGACCAGCGCCAGCGTCACGTGGCGAGCGTCAGTCTGGCCAAGGAAGACGGATTCGTAGACCTCGAAGACCGCATCCCGCGCCCCATCCTGCGCAAGAGAGAACACGGGTTGGGCCGCCGGCACGACCTGGCCAGCCTCGAGATTGCGCGCGGTAATGACGCCATCGGCTTCAGCGCGCAGCACGGTATGGCTGAGCGCATCGCGCGAGCTGCCCAGCTGCGCCTTGGCGGCTTCCAGCACGCCCTCCGCCGTTCGCAGGCCCTCCTCTGCCTGATCGTAGACGGCGCGGGTGGTGAAGCCGCTCGCGATCAGCGCCTTCTGCCGGGCGAAGGTGGCGCTCGCCACGCGCAGCCGAGCTTCGGCGGAGGCCACCGTCGCGATCGCAGCATCGACATCGGCCTGTTGCTCGGCCGGATCGAGCCGGGCCAGGACATCGCCTGTGTTGACGTGAGCACCGACATCCGCCGTGCGTGCAACGACATGGCCGCTGACGCGAAACGCAAGATCGGCACGGAAGCGCGCCTGAACCTCCCCCGTCAACGTGGCGGAGGATTCGCGGTCGCGCGGCTGCACGATCATGGTCCGGACCAGCGTGGCGCGTGTGGCCGTCCGCGCCGCGTGATCATCGCAGCCGGTCAACGCAATGCTCACGAGCAAGGTCGCTGCGGCGAGACCCTTCGCTGCCCGCTGCGTTCGAGCGACGTGGATCGGATCGGAAGGTTGATCTGTCATGACGCGTCCGTATGGTGGGAGGGCGACAACAGCCCGCCAAGCGCATCGGCGGATGGGCGGGGACGGAGCGCAGCGCCATCCGAAGCGGCGGCGGCTCTCGCGCGCCGCGGAACCCTCATCTGGCGCGTTGCGATTGACCAGTTTGCGCCCCGTTCGCGCTCGGTCAGCGGGAAGGAGAGGACAATCGAGGTGAATTCAGCGCCGAAGCCCTGCTCGATGCGGCCGCCAAGGGCCCTCGCGATATCCGTCGCGGTTCGCAATTCGCGGTCGGAAGCCTCGCGCGCCGGACGCGAGCCGTTGTCCAGGATCACGCAGTTTACCAGTGCACCGGTGCGCGTCAGCTTGATCCTGATCTGCCCCGCCCGCGCGTCGAAGCACGCGTGCCTTGCCGCGTGCATCACGAGTTCATGGACGATGAGCCCAAGGTACCAGCAGCGCTCCGGCTTGAGCGCGATGGACTGGGTTGCGAAGGCCAACTGGATATCCATCCGGTCCAGGAGCGCCCGGCGCATGCCAAGGCCCAGCTTGCGAATGTAGGCTGCGGCATGGATCAGCGTTTCGCCCGCCGGCATGGCCAGCGCGCGATGCACGTCGGAATAGCCATGCAGCAGCTCGACGACGTCGCTGAGTGCGCGCTTGGCTTCCGCTCCTTCGACCCGGACAGCGGTGGCGGTCACGACGTCGATGGCGAAGGCAACACCGTGGGCCACTCTGTGATGCAGCTCGCGCAGCAGCACGCCTTCCTGCAATGCACAAGGATCCGGGATCGAGACAGTCACGACATTCTCCTCAGTCGGTCCGGACGATCGGGCTCGAACACCCCAGCTTTGCCTGATCATCCGGGGGCCCTCGCCGGTCCCACAAAGGGACCAGGTCCGGCGACTTAATATACTACACCGTATATTTTCTTTTTCTTGCCTTTCTTCGCGGGCCATGTCAAGTGGAAAGCGACATGCAAAGACCGCGAGGAGGTCCAAGAATGAAGAAGACGAAGCGTGGCAGGCCACCCAAGGGTCTTGCGGGCGATGCGCAGGCGCGCATTCTCGATGCGGCCCAGCAGCTGTTTCTCGAGAAGGGCTACCGTAGCGCCAGCATTGACGACATTTCCGAGCTCGCCCCTGCAAGCAAGCCGACGATTTACGCCCACTTCCCCGGCAAGGAGGCGCTGTTCGCCGCCGTGGTGGCCCGCACCATCGACGGCTTGACGGACTTCGAGGGCTTCTCGCCCGAAGGCCGCTCCATCGAGGACAAATTGATGAGCCTCGGGACCGCCATCGTCGAAAGGGTGGTCGAGGAATCGCTGGGCATGGTGCGCGCGACGATCGCGGAATCGCAGCGGTTCCCCGAGCTGAGCCGCAATGTTCACGATGCAGCGCGCGATCGTTCCCTGGCCGCGGTGTCCCAGCTGCTCGACGACGCCACGCAGAGGCTCGCGCGCTCCCCGAAGGGCCCCTTCAGCGCCAAGCGAAGCCGCGCTACGGCGCAGATCTTTCTCGACCTGATCCTCCTACCGATGCTGTTTCGGTCGCTCGTCGGCGAGACTCCCAAGGACCTGAAGAAGGAACTTCCCGGCTTCGTGCGCGAACGCGTCGGATTCTTCCTCGCCGCCTGCGAGACAGGCTGGCCGCATTAGCGTTGCGGCAACCCCCACCGCGCGTGGCGCGTCGGAGGCGCCCCGCTAGCCGGCAGCCTCGAGCCGCACATGCGATGGCATCCCGGCGTGCAACGACGGGCTGCAAGCCAGAGCGTCCAAACAAAATCTCGACATCTTCTCGAAGCTTGGCCGAAGCGTCGCCGCCCCGGCCCACGACGGATTGAGATGAACATCCATGGCTTGCAGCAGACAACAGGTCAGCGCCATCGGACTACCGCCCCGCAGCTCGCCGCTTGCCTGCCCGGTGCCGATGATCGGCCGCACCAGCCCTCGGATCCTGTCGTCGTAGGCGCGGACGACGGTCCAGTTTTGGCGGACGGCCAAGGCCACCAGATCCTGCAGCCTTCCGTGCTTCGCCGATCGGCCTTCATTGCAGTCGGCGATCGCTTTCAGGATTGTCGCCAAGCGCCGCAATGCCGGCCCGGGGGTACGGGCCGCCTCGGTTGCCGCACTGACCGTTTCCTCGAGCACCTCTCCTACGACTGTCTCTTCAATCGCCTGCTTCGACGGAAAAAAGCGGTAGACGTTGGCTGAGGACATCGACAAGTGCCGCGCGATGTCGGAGACCGTGGTCTTGTTGTGGCCGATCTCGCAATAGAGCTGGAGAGCGGCCAGCACGATCTTGCGACGGGCGTCCGCATTCCCCGTCCTGTGCCCAATTTCCTCGCGCATGCTTCTCACCGCGCCGGGAAGTTCATGAGCTCGCTGCGGCAGGCTTCGCCGAAATCGCGCAACGGATCCATTTCCTCGATGAATTTGGGCAGGTCCACAAACGTGCGATTGGGCGAGAGATACGCCTCGATGATCAGGTGCCCGGTTCGCTCAGCGGCCTGGACGACCTCGTTGCTCGACAAGATCCGCATGCGTCCGACCAGCGTGTAGAAGCCGACCAGCTGGGGGATTTCCGCCCGGTCGTTGATCAGGGCGTCGGCATAGAGCCGTGACGCCTCCTCGATGAAGCTCCGGTACAGCCGCTCGCGCTTCGAGAACGAGCGGGCATGATGACGCTCGCGAAGCCGCCGGCGTCGGCCGAACCACCCACTGACGATGGTCGAGACCGCGCCGAAGGCGGAGCCGCCAAAGGCAGCCAGGGCCGATATGTACATCGCGCTCACGAGATCGCTCCTGTCTCCTGTCGCAGCGCAGATATCAACCAGGACAGAGCCCGGTCACACCCGCCGCAAGGTCACTTGGTTATCTGGTCCTGGCCGAACCGGTGGTCGCACGATCGAACACCGCTTTGCATGCATCGGTCAGATCCGATTTTCTGAGCCGCAGGCAGCCTTCGACTCCCGCCGGATCCGGAATGTAGGCACTGCACAGACGAAAGGCGTCCGACGTGCAAGCTGCCCGCTGCTCCGGTGTGCCCCGGTTCTCCTCGGCAGAAGCTGCAGCGCAACCAAGCACAACCATGGCCGCTGCGAGAACCGCCGGCATCAATCTTGTCATGTCAAATCCCTTCTCTGTTCGAGGCTTGTTTCGTTCAGCTCGACGCTGCCTCGCCGCCTCGATCTGCATTCACGGGTGACGCCCCGTCTTGACTTCGGCCCTGGCGCGTGATTTATATGAACTATACGGTGTATTTTATTAAGGAGGCGGAGAATGTCAACCCTGCTGTTCGCGTTGATGCGCGAAAATCCGTTGCCCGGTCTTGCCGCCGCATCGCTGAACGTCGTTGTCGCCCTGTGCCTCGTGGCCTTGAGCCTGCTGCTTGGCATCACGATCGCGATGATCGCGTGGGCTCATTCGCTCGCCGCGCGCCAGCCCACCCCTGTTCTGCCGGACCGGAGGACGGTCGCATGACGCCGGCCCTGCTGATCGCCCGCAACTGCATCATCTGCTGGGTCAACGTCTGGATCGCGCCGATCGAATGCGCGTTCGACGTGATCGAGTCCGAGCTCGCGCGCAGAGGTATCGCGCCTGACGAGGCCTTCCGCCTCATCCACGCAGCGTGACTGGACGCCCCCTGACATGCCGAACTTCATCGAAGTCTTTGACGCCATCGAAGTGGATTCAATCAGCGGAAAGGCCGTGTGGACCGGTGTCACCGGAACACGAGCGGCGCTTCAACGCGACGGATTCATGATCGCCCCGAACGCCCCAGCCCATTGTCCAGCCAAATGGCTCGACGATCGCGGCTATCTCGACGCCAAGCTCGCGCGCCCGCATTCGCGCCCGTGGAGCCTCTGACGATGAGACAGAGTGACTCCGTTGTCGGGAGCCGCGTGCCGTGAGCCGACGATCCCTGATGTCAATGCACGCGAGCCTATCAACCGCCAGCGCCCTACCCTTGCGCGGCTATTTTCTGTCGGTCGGAGGCGCCCTGCTCTGCTTGCTTTGGGCGACCGGTCTGGTGCTACCGGCGCAACTGCCGGACCGCCTCGCGGAGCCGGATCCTGCGCGGCCTGCGATCCGCATTCATTCCGACGTGAAGGTGCCGGAGCGCGTCGTGATCGATACAAATCAGCTCCCGCCGACACCCGCCGGCAGCGAAGTCGTTGTGGCCGCTTCGCAGCCGGATCGCCTCGTTGCGTCCGGCGCCGTTCAAGAGACGATTACGGCCGCGCCGATCGTTGATGTCAGAAGTCACACTGCACCGGAGATTCAGCTGCGCGACAGCTTCGCGCAATCGGCAGCAGATCAAGCAGTGGCAAGGCCTCGTGCAGTGGCCACGTCGAAGCTGAGGCCCTCTCGGACACGAAGCGCGACACGGCGAACCACCCACTCGAAACCGCATGGCAGGTCGAGCCCCTGCGGCCGGGCAAGCCACGCCCCTTGCGGCGACGCGCTTGCGTTCACTCGCCTTTGGTAGGCGGTCAGTCACAAACCCGAACGAGATTTGTCCAATGTCGATGAAGCATTTGTTTGCCCTGATCGTGTGGTCCGCCACGACCGCCGCGACCGCCGCAACGGCCGACGTCCAGGAAGCGGCGAACACGGAGAGCCGAAGCCCGAGCACACAAAGCGATGCCGAGGCGGCCGCCATTCAACGCGTCCTATCGGAATTCCGCACCACACGCGTCCCGCTCAGCCGGGCGATGGCGATCGCGGAACGTCTGCATGATGGCTCGAAGACGGCCGACATCAACTTCGAGATCGACGGCCCGCCCGTCTACCGCGTTCGCACGATCCGCAACGAGCGCGTGTGGGAGAACGCCATCGACGCAAATACCGGAAGCATCACGGGCAAGGAGATGACGTCGTCGCTGAAGGAACTCGATCGTGAAGACCTCGCCAACATCCTTGCCCTGAAGTGGATCAAGCAGGAATTGTCGGATGCCGTGCAAATCGCCGAGAGAGCGGCGGCAGGCAGCGCGCTGGCCGGTGGACTGATCCGACATGACGGCAGACTCAACTTCGTGATCTTGGTCGCCACCGAGGACCATTTGAAAGAAGTGACGCTCGAGCCGCCCAAAGTCACAAAGCAAGACTCGAGCCGCCATTAACACAAACATCCAATCAGAAATTCAAGAGCACCCGCCATGAACTTCCAGCCCCGATCAGAACTCTCATCCGCACAACGGCAGCTTCCCTTCGATTGCATCGCGCTACTGTTACAAGGCGGCGGTGCGCTTGGCGCGTACCAGGCGGGCGTATACGACGCCCTGGCCGAAGCCAGCATTCATCCCGATTGGGTCGCCGGCATCTCGATTGGAGCCATCAATGCCGCAATCATCGCCGGCAATCCGCCCGAGTCCCGCGTCGACCGCTTGCGCGATTTCTGGACCCAGATCACCTCGACGGCGCCTTGGGACTTGTCCGGAACTCCCTTCATCGAGTGGACGCGGAGCGACAGTACGCGCAACCTCATCAACCAGATGAGCGCCGGTCTTGCGGCCACGTGTGGCGCAACCGGTTTTTTCTCCGCCCGGCCCGTCCTGCCCTGGTTGCAGCCCGGCGGAGCCAGCGATGCGACAAGCATCTATGACACGCGCGCGCTCAAGACCACGCTGGAGCGCCTGGTCGATTTCGATCGGCTCAACAGCGGACTGACGCGCTTCAGCGCCGGCGCGGTCAACGTCCGAACCGGCAATTTCGTCTATTTCGACAACACGACCCATACCATCCGGCCGGAGCACATCATGGCGAGCGGCGCACTGCCGCCGGGCTTTCCGGCGGTGGAGATCGAGGGCGAGCACTATTGGGACGGCGGTCTCGTCTCCAATACGCCGCTGCAATGGGTGATCGAATCGGATGCCCCGCAGGACATCCTGGCGTTTCAGGTCGACCTCTGGAGCGCGCGCGGTCAACTTCCTGCCAACATGGCCGAAGTGATCACAAGGCATAAGGAAATCCAGTATTCCAGCCGCACGCGCGCCAGCACCGACCAGTTCAAGCGAGTGCAGCGCCTGCGGCGCGCGCTCACGGAGCTGCTCGGCCGGCTGCCAGACGATCTCAGCCAGCACGAGGACGTGAAGCTACTCAACACGGCGGTCTCCCGCAACGTCTACAACATCGTCCATCTCATCTATCGTGCGCGCAATCACGAGGGACACTCCAAGGACTACGAGTTCTCGCGGCTTTCGATGCAGGACCATTGGCGCGCGGGCTACCACGACGCTCTGCGCACGCTGCGCCATCCTGAGGTGCTCGCTCGACCTTCGAGTCCCGACGGGGTCTTCACCTTCGATCTCGAACATGACGGCCGCGAGTAGCCTCGACCTCATCCCTGGAGAGAACGCAAATGCGTGAGACTGATGTGAAACAACGGGCCTTCGCCATGCCGCTGACCAGCCCGGCCTATCCGCCCGGACCGTATCGGTTCGTCGATCGCGAGTACCTGATCATCACCTATCGTACCGATCCGGCCAAGCTCCGGGCCGTGGTGCCGGGGCCGCTCGAGATCGACGAGCGCGAAGCTCTCGTCAAATACGAGTTCATCCGCATGCCGGACTCCAACGGCTTCGGCGACTATACGGAAAGCGGACAGGTCATCCCCGTCTCCTTCCGCGGACGCAAGGGCGGCTACACGCACTGCATGTTCCTCAACGACGAAGGTCCCATCGCGGGCGGGCGCGAGCTCTGGGGCTTTCCGAAGAAGCTTGCGCACCCGACCCTGCGGACCGAGATCGACACGCTGATCGGCACGTTGGATTACGGCCCGCTCCGGGTCGCCACGGGAACGATGGGATACAAGCACCGCGAAGCCGATCTGGCGAAGATCAAGGCTGCGCTTAACGAACCGAACTTCCTGCTCAAGATCATCCCGCACGTCGACGGTGGCCCACGCATCTGCGAGCTCGTTCAGTACCATCTCGAGGACATCGTGCTGAAAGGTGCCTGGACCGGACCGGCGGCTTTGGCCCTCACACCACACGCATTGGCGCCGGTTGCCGAGCTGCCGGTTCTGGAAATCGTCTCAGCCACCCACATCCGCGCCGACCTTACACTCGGCCTCGGGACAGTGGTGCATGACTATCTGCAACAGCCGGCGCGTGGCTCGATTCGAGCCGGTGAGCGAGCACTGGTCTTCTGACTTCAACTCCGCGTCGCGACAGCGGCACAGCGCCGATTGTTCGCATGCCATAAGGGAAGTGTACGAGATGGGTATTCTGAACGGCAAGACCGCAGTCGTCACCGGCTCGACCAGCGGCATTGGCCTCGCCTGCGCGCAGGCTTTTGCCGGCGCCGGCGCCAACGTGGTGATCAACGGTATGGGCGAGCCCGCCGAGATCGAGAAGGAGCGGGCCGCCATCGAGGGCGAATTCGGCGTCAAGGCGATCTATTCGCCTGCGGACATGACCAAGCCGCACGAGATTGCCCGGCTCATCGCGCATACCGAAGACGCCTTCGGCGCCGTAGACATCCTGGTCAACAATGCGGGTATCCAGCACGTTTCGCCGATCGAGGACTTCCCCGCCGAGAAGTGGGATGCGATCATCGCGATCAACCTGTCCGCCGCCTTCCATGCCATCCGCGCGGTCGTACCCGGCATGAAGAAGCGCGGCTGGGGCCGCATCATCACCACGGCTTCGGCGCATTCGCTCGTCGCCTCGCCGTTCAAGTCGGCCTATGTCGCGGCAAAGCACGGCATCGCTGGCCTGACCAAGACGGCAGCGTTGGAGCTCGCCCGTTCGAAGATCACATGCAATTGTATCAGCCCCGGCTACGTCTGGACGCCCCTCGTGGAAAAGCAGATCCCAAACACGATGGCAGCCCGTCGCATGCGGAGGGATGAGGTCATCAACGATGTCCTGCTCGCCGCGCAGCCTACCAAGGAGTTCGTCACCGTCCAACAGGTCGCTTCGCTGGCGCTGTTCCTGTGCAGCGACGACGCCGCTCAGATCACGGGCGCCAACCTCTCGATGGATGGCGGCTGGACGGTTGCGTAGCCGTTTTCACCACGCATGTCTTCTCTCAAGGAGGCCGCTCGGTTCAGGACCAACCGCCCCCTCCAGCTCGATCTCGCGGAAGACAACAGCCTGGCCAACGCCCTGCGTGGACACGAGGAAACCTTCAATGCGGATGTGCTGCCCGGCAATGCCGAGCTGATGGCTCCGAGCGACTTCTATGCAACGATTGCGTTCGGGCAATCGCGCGGTCTGAGGCAGACGACCGAGGGTCAAATGGAAAAAAAGGCAAATGTCCTCTCGATTAGCCAAAACGCAGCCACCGCGCCTATCGCGTACGCCGCGACGATATCGAACCGAATGGCAGCCTGCCGAATCAAGGCAGGTTTGAGACCAGTAGTAGCCGCAGTGCGCAACAAGCTGCCCGCCACAAGGACCACGGCTACGAATGCCAATTGTCCAAACTCGACGCCGAGGTTGAAGAACAGCAGAGCAATGGGAATGGCATGGTGAGGCAGTCCCACCTCAGCCAGTGCACCGGCAAAGCCAAAACCGTGTAAGAGCCCAAAGCTGAAGGCGACCAGCCATGGCAGACGCGCCGAAAGACTTGGTTCTCCACGCCGTGCATTCAGGATTTCGACGGCCACCAGCATGATGCTCAGAGCTATGGTGGCTTCCACCGGCGGCCCCGGCACCTTCACGAAACCCAGCGTCGCCGCGGCAAGCGTAATGCTGTGCGCAATGGTGAAGGCCGTAACGGTGATGGCGACGCGGCGCCAGTCGCGAACCAGGATCACCAGCGCCAATACGAACAACAAGTGATCGAAGCCGAACAGAATGTGTTCGACGCCTAGCCGCAGATAAGTCGCCGCCACTTCTCCAGAACCGGGCACGGCTTGAACCACGAACGATGTCTTGGTCGGAGAGAGCCGTTCGGTCTGAATTGCGCCTTCAAGGCTTTCGACCCGAACCAGTACGTCCGTCGCTGTGGCCGACAGGCCCTCAATCGATACCGCCTGTCCGGCCAGTCCTCCATCCCGTCGGATGGTCCGGCGTTCGACATAAGCTCCGTCGCCGAACGACGCGCGGGGCAGCCCTGTGTCTTGCGTGCCCTCGGGCAGTTTGACATAGATCGCGAGCCGCAAGTCTTCCCCTCGCGCGGGAATCTTGAAGCGCAAATCATAGGTGCCGGGACTGGTCTGTCGCATCTCGAGATAGCCCGGCCGAAGCTCGTCGGCTAGCGCGGGGTGCGCCAGGAGTATCGCCACAACCGCAAGGATCAGGCGGAAGCCGTTCATCGGCTGGCGGCCTTTGTCGCCCTTGCCCCAGGCTGTTCAACCACGATTTCGTAGCGGCTCCGAAGCGAGGCATACAGCTTCTGTTCGATCTCCAGACGCCGCGCGTTCGTCCACTCGCGGTGGACGGCCGCCCGGACAGCATCGAGCGGCGGCAAGTTTCCTGGCATCCGCTCACTGATGAAGACGAAATGCTGCCCGAAGCTGGAGGAAATCGGGCCCTGCCAGCGGCCCTTTTCCATGGCCGATATCTGTTTGGCGAAGCTTTCCCCAAATATGCTCGTAAGCTTGGTCGGCGACACGTCTCGAAACTCTTCGCCGAGCAGGAATGCATCCCCGAGTGCCGTCGCGTCTGCGGCTTGGTCGGCTCGCGCCAGAATGCCCGCAAGCTGCTTGCTGTCGCTGTCGATGGTATCGGCGCGCCTCGTGGCGCTGAGGAAGACGTGATGGAAGGCTAGTTGATCCTCGGCTCTGAACCGCTCCGGATTGGACGCGAGATATGCCGCAAGCTCCGCCTCACTGGGTTCGGGTACGGACATCTCGCTCGCGAGAAATTCCATCTTATGCCGCACCCGGCGGCGAATGATGACGTCGTCGCGGTCCAGACCGGCAGCTCTGCCCTCGCGATAGAAGACCTCGTCTCGGATATAATCATCTATCAGGCCGCGCAATTCCTCCTCGTTGGGCGGCCGCCGCCAGGTTCGTACAAAGGCATCGCCCAGGTTGGTGACTTGCGACGCGGAAACCACGATCTTCTCAGGCGCCTCCGCCTCTCGCTTGCCGGCGAGCCCGTAGATCGCGAACAGCGCGGCGCCGAGCGCGAGAAACTGGAGTAAGGGCTCCCGCAGCAGCCGGACAATCAAGGCGTATACCAGATCGGGGAAGTATAGGCCCGTTCGGTGGTCGTCATTCTGACTTCAGCCGGCATGGTGACGCCAAAATATTTCGCATCATAAGCGGTCCAGCGCGGCGTCGGGATTTCGATGACGCGCACATAGTAAAAGGCGCGCAACGCCGGATCGAAATCCGGATCTTTCCAGACCGTGATCATCTCGCCGGCCCCGATCGTGTTGGTCCAGGTCGCGCTCGCGACGTCGACGGTGCTCCCGACAGACGTCTTGCTGCGACCGTCCGCGTCGATCGTGCGGCCGCCCGACACAGCGACGTCGTAGACCCGTTCCTGCGTCCGGCCGTCTTTTCCGAGCCAACCCTTGATGACCTGGATGCGATCCAGATTTGCGCCGATCGGATCCTTCAATGCGGCGACAAGAAACGAGGGCGATTTTCCGTTCGGCGCGCTAGTCAGGTCCCCGCCCATCGGCACACCCTTGGTATAGCCGACGCGGGCCGGCATGCGGTTGTTGGCGTCGGCCGCCTCGAAATCCCATCCGCCGAAGAAGCGGACGACCATCCTCGGACCGGTGGTGGCATAGGTCTCGCGCCGCTTCATGGCGTCGAAGATTGCCTCGCGGGTATTGTCCGCCGCCCATACCGCGGCATAGCCGGCGGCCGTCGTTTCCCAGCCCATGATGATGGCCTTGTCGGTCTTGACGAAAGGATGGGTCGCTCGACCGGCGCTTGGTTCGGAAGAAGATGTCTTGCCGAAATAATTATCCTCCTCAACTGCGGCTAGCCCCGTGTGCGTATCGGTGCTGCCGACCAGACCAAACTTGTAGGGATTTAGGCCAAGCTCGGCTTCCATCTTGAGGCCATTTTTGAGCGCAGAACGGACATACTCAAATTCGAGCATCTCGGGCTTTTTCACTTCGGTCAGATCGAGGTTGCCCTTGTCCCAACGTTCGTAGTTTGCAAACTCATCGTTGGGCGAAAGGAACGGATGGGTCTCGCCGTCGCCTTTCATTTGCGTCGCTTCGTAGAGCGGCTCCCAGCGAGTGCGGTTCTCCGCATATTCACGGTCGATCCGCTTGCCGTTGAACGACTCGATGATCGGAAACATCCGGCCGTTGCTGAGATTGCCGTTGTGCGCAAGGGCAAGAATTTCCGCACCGGTTTTGTCCTCGACCATCGCCATCCACTTCCAGAGATCGCGAGGATTCGGACTGCCGAGCGGCGGCAAGGTGGTGTAGGGCTCAACGAGGCTGGCCTTTGCTCCATTGTCTCGCCAAATAATATTGCGATGGAGATTGTTGCCCCCGGCGTTCGAGGTCCACTCATAGCCGATGAAAGCGGTGAAGCGGCCGGGTTCATTGGCTTCTTCCGCCGCCTTAATCGTTTCGCGCCAGGCGCTGCGATAAGCTGGCGTGCCCGGGGTTGGGAAGCCCTTGGGCATTTGCCCCTTGCCGAAGCTGGTGATGATATCAAGGGCTGCCTGCGCACCCTTTCCGGAATTGATCTCGTCGTACCACTTCCGACCCTGAGGCGTCGCCAGTAGAGCGGCATCGCCGCCAATCAGTTGCGGGAAGAAGCCCATGCCGTCCGAATGGTCAGCTACCACCATGAAATCCAGCGGCCGCGAAAGCTTGGCGCGTTGTCCGCTGGAAGAGATGACTTCCTCGCCCTTGGCAAAGCGATAGGCGTCCTTGGGGCCGAGCCGGGCACCGAACGCGCCCGCGTCCATCGAGTAAGACGTATGCGTGTGCGTATCGCCGAAATAGGGCCGTGTCGGGAAATTGCGACCCGCGTAGGGGGAATAAGGTGGCTTGGCCGAAAAAGCCTTGTCGGCCGTCTCCTTGTCGAGCGTTCCTATGTCAGTGGATTGATCCTCCGCACCGACCGCGGTGACAAATACACACGCCCCGCACATCCCGGCAAATACGGTTGCGGAAAAAGATGACAAACGGCTCATCATGGGCGCCCCTGCAATCGCGGCCAATTATGCCGTTAAATCATCAGAACCCGGCGGACGGCCGGGCCTGCACCTTATGGTCCACGATCCAAACGCAGCGTCTGTGTCACACGGACCTTCTCATTGAATGCCCGCAATGCTGACCTGCAGTCCAAACGGAAGACGACCTGTCAGCGTCGGCCGACTCGATTAACGGGACCACCGCGATTCATGGGTCGCCCAGGGGTCACCGCACGCGCAACCGGTCGAGCTACCAGCCTGACGCCAGGCCTTGCGATGCAGCCGGCCGGATAGCTGATGTATTGGCAGTAGACCACGGCACTGGCCGGCTCAATGCTCGCGACCGTGCAACAAGCGAAAGCCAGTGCTGACAGCGGAATGGAGAGCTTCATTGTTCATCCTCCTTTGGAACACCAAACGGTCCCGTTGAGCGGCCCGCGGCTGATCCAAGTTCAGGGGCAGCCCGCTCAGAGGATTGGGCGATAAGATCACGGTCGAACTGCTACTGGCAATCGTTTTCGACATGCTGGAACAATGTGGCAGTGCACTCGCGGTCCGTGGCGGGGAATTCGCCTGCCACGCGGCCAAACTAGCCGGAGAATGAAGCCAAATATTGAGGCGATTTGGCTATTGCCTGGAGGCACCTCCGGAGCCCCTTGCGGGGGAGTGTTAGGAAGAGGGGTGCCATGCCGGGATTCTCTCGATCAGAACAGCTGCACGTCGCCTCACGCCGGCTTCAGCGAAGCCAGCGCGCTTTCGAGCAGTGCGCGCACCCGCGCGGCATCGCCCGACTTCACCACCGCGGGGTCGAGATAGAGCTCGAGGCCCGGCGCGCGCTCGGTGATGATGCCGCTGTTCTCGGCTGCTCCGTCTGCCAGCGCATCGACCGAATAGGGAATCACCTCGCGGCTGATGCCCTTCATCGTGATCGCCGGCAGAGCGTGGGCGCGAACGATGTCGCTGACGAGCGCGAAGGTCTCGTAGCTCAGCACGATGCCGCCGGGCTCGGCGATCGACTGCAGGCGCGCGGCGAGGTTCGCCTCCGCGCCGATGATGGTGTAGTCCATGCGGTCGGAGCTGCCGAAATTGCCGACATTGCAGTAGCCGGAGTTGATGCCCATGCGCGAGCGGAACGGCTGCTCGATGCCGGACGCCCGCCATTTCGCATTGAGCTCGGCAAGGCGCTGCTGCATGCGCCAGGCCATCTGCAGACAGGCCTGCGCATCGGCGCGATCGCCCCTGGTCTCGGGATCGCCGAAGAAGATCAGCATGGCGTCGCCGATGAACTTGTCGATGGTGCCGCCATATTCGTGGGCGATCGCCGACATCTCGGTGAAATATTCGTTGAGGAGCTGGGTCAGCTGCTCCGGCTGCAGCCGTTCAGCGGTCGCGGTGAAATTCTGGATGTCGGAGAAGAAGATGGTGAGCTTCTTGCGCTCGGTGTGGATGGTGACGTCCTTCTGGCCCGAGAAGATGCTCTTGTAGACCTGCGGCGGGATGTAGCGCGAGATCTTCATCGACAGCGACGCCAGGAAGTCGTTGGCGGATTCGAGCTCCTTGTTCATGTTCTTGATGCGGCGCGCCTGGCGGCGCTGCAACGACAGGAACGCCAGCCCGCTCCCTGCGGCGATCACGAAATAGGCCAAGAGGAACTTGAACGAGAAGATGTTGGCGGCGATCGGCTGCGCGATGATCACCTCCTGGATGCCTCTGACGTCGCCGACCTTCCAGTCCTTCTTCGGGCTCTCGGGATGGCTGTTGTGGCAGCTGACGCAGGCCGGCCCCATCGTAACTGGGGCAACGAGACGGACCTTGTCGTTGAACAGCGAGGTCTCGGTCTCCACGATCTTCTGCTCTGGATCCTTGCGGAGCGCCTCCAGCGCATCCTTCTCGAACTTGTCGAGCTGATGCGGGGCGCGGTTCTGGAACGGGAAGTCCGAGACGAAGCGATAGGTGATGTTCTCCTGCTGCGCGCCGATCACCCGGCCGAGCTCCAGCGACAATGTCGCCGGGATCGGGATTGCGCCCGGAACGGACTCGTAATTGTGCACGACCTTCGTGGTGCCATCAGGGTTCGCCAGCACGCGCCCGACAACGTTGGAGGCGTAATAGCTGCGCACGCTTGATATCACCGAATTGAGATCGAGCGCCTGCCGGCGCAACGCCGTCTTGCTGAGCTCGGTCAGGTCCAGCCACACCGCCAGCGGCAAAGCGAGCAGGAGGAAGGCAATCACGGCCCCGGTGAGGATGCCGCTCTTGCGCTGCTCTTCGGAGATCTCTTGTTTCACGTTGGGACTCCGTGGTGTGCCTTTTTGTCGCGACGGCCGGCATCCGCGACGGAACATGCGGCGCACAGAACCCAGAAAACGCAGGTCCGCGCAACCCCATTTTATGGTGGTCGGGCCAAGCGCCTTTTCGTTTGATCACGGATGCTTAAGATCACCGCCGACCTGCATCCGCCGCGCCGGGAGAGACCCATGACCGAGACCATCCGCATCAAGCGCTTCCAGGCGCGTCCCGTGATCGTGCCGATGAACCTGCCGCTCCAGACCGCGACCGGGGCGGTGGCCAAGGCGCCGCTGGTGCTGATCGACTGCGAGACCGATCAGGGCGCAGTGGGCCATTCCTATCTGTTCTCGCTCACGCCTTCGGCCTTGAAGCCGCTGGCGGCGATGGTCACGGAAATGTCGGACCTGCTCACCGGCGACGAGCTGCTGCCGTTCGAGATCGAACGCAAGCTGAGCCAGCGCTTCACGCTGCTGGGCCTCGCCGGCCTGCAACGCCTGGCGCAATCCGGCATCGACATGGCGGCCTGGGATGCACTGGCGCGCACGCGCGGCCTGCCGCTGGCACGGCTGCTCGGCGGCGCGCCGAAGCCGGTCAGGGCCTATAATTCGAAGGGGCTCGGCATCATGCCGGCGGGCGCCGCCGTCGACGAGGCGCACAAGCTTCTGGCCGAAGGCTTCCGGGCCGCCAAGATCCGCGTCGGCCGGCCCGATGCGCGCGAGGATCTCGCGGTCGTGCGCGCGGTGCGCAAGGCCGTCGGCTACGAGGTCACGTTGATGTGCGACTACAATCAGGCGCTGACGGTGACCGAGGCTATTCGTCGGGGCGAGATGCTCGACGACGAGGGTCTCACCTGGATCGAGGAGCCGATCCGCCACGATGACTATGCCGGCTGCGCCCGGATTGCCGATGCGCTGCATACGCCGATCCAGATCGGCGAGAATTTTGACAGCGCCTTTTCGATGCAGGCGGCGCTGTCGGCGGAAGCGTGCGACTACGTGATGCCTGACGTCCAGCGCATCGGCGGCGTCACCGGCTGGCTGCGCGCTGCGTCGCTCGCCCATGCCGCCGGCATCGAGATGTCCTCGCATCTGTTCTCGGAAGTCAGCGCGCACCTGCTCTGCGTGACACCGACCGCGCACTGGCTGGAATATGTCGACTGGGCTGATGCCGTGCTTTCGACGCGACTGCAAATCAAGGACGGCTTTGCGCTGCCGAGCGAGCAGCCCGGCAACGGGATCGCATGGGACGAGGCGGCGGTGAAGAAGTATCGAGCGGAGTGACCACGGGCACAGCTTCGTTATCGAGACGTTGACGACGTGCGGTTGACAAGCACGAGCCTCTCAAGCAGAATTTTGGCGGGTAGATACCGCCTGCCGCTTGCGCCCTTCGGGGTATGGTGAAGTGTATCGGACCGCCGCCCGCTTCCTTTGCTCACGCGAACGGGTCAGTAACGCAAGCCCTGACATTCTCCGTTCATATTGCAAAGGAACAGAGTATGCGCGATTTCCGCGACGCCAAAGCCATGGCGCAGACGCTCCGCGAAACCCTCAACGCCCGGTCAATCTCCCTTACGGTCAGTGAGAGTCTCGAGCTCGTCGCAAGACTATTCGGGTTGGCCGATTGGAATGTCCTGGCCGCTCGAATCCGCTCCGCGGAGCAAGCCGGTGCGGGCCGGAGCAACGAGGAAAGCACGAAGTCCGATGCTGCGGATCAACTCCGCTCACAGGCCAAAGAAATTCAGTTGCCGCAGGCGATGCTGGATCGTTATGGCGGAACCTACCAATTCCATGGCGCCGTCTTCACCGTGACGCGTGAACAGGACCACCTCTCCGGACGGCTCAGCGGCCAAAGCTCAGTCCCCTATTACCCGGTCGGCGAAACGGAATTCGTCGGACGGGAGATCGATGTCACGCTACGGTTTATCCTCGGACCGGATGGGGTGCCGACCGGCGTGATCCTGCGCCAGCACGGCAACGATCACGCGATGCAACGCATCGACGCGACCGCGGCGCAAGAGCTCGAGCGCGCGATCGAGAGGCGCATGAGCGCCCGCTCCGCCAATCCCGGGACCGAGGCCGCGTTGCGCCGTCTCATCGAAAGCATCGCATCGGGCCAGCCCAATTATGGCGAGATGAGCGCGGATCTGGCCGAGGCGACCCGCAAGCAATTGCCGCGCCTGCAGCCCGGTCTTGCGGAAATGGGCCCGATCAAGTCGATCGAATTCCTTGGCGTTGGCGCGCAAGGACAGGACGTTTACTCGGTCTGGCACCAGGGTGGCGCAGCCTCGCACTGGCACATCGCGCTTGGGACCGATGGCAAGATCGTCTCGGCGTTCGTCACGCCGGGACCATAGGCGCAGTCAGGCTACCACGCTTCCGCGCCCGGAATTTTCTTCCGCACCGCCATCCGCTGGATCCAGATGCAGCGACGGACGGACTTGCCGGATCGGCCGACGGCGGATATCCCCTCGCCGGCCTGAAGCAGCGGCGCCACGTTTTCGCGCAAGCTCCGGCAGCGCTGGAGTTCGGCTTGCCAGTCGACGGCGGCGTCGGCGCGCGACGCAATCAGCGCCAGCATCGCCATCGCGAGACCGATCGTCGTCCGCATCGCTCGCATTCCCTTCATCGCGATCCGCCCGCATCGCGCTTGTAACGGAAGTCGCAATGAGGCGCGCCCTGCATGATGGTCTGCGTCCGGGTGAGCTTGATGTCGGGACCGAACCCTTCCGCAGTCGCAAAGTCGGCCGTGCAGACCAGCAGGAAGCCGAGTTCCGGTTCGCCGAGAGCCTTGTAGAACTCGGCATAGGCGCACCGCGTCACGTCGAAGGCGAATGCGTCATGCGTCTGCTCGATGACGTCGTAGGCAAGCGCGTCGTCGCGGGCGTAGGTCCTGAAGGCCGAGGACACGGCCCTGCCAAGGTCGCTCTCGTTCTTCGCCTTCCAGAATTCCTCGCCGAAGCCGCGATAGAGGTCGCCAAGCGCCTTGCGCACCAGCGTGTTGGCGCGGGCTTCGCCGAGTTCGGCCTGGAGCGCCTTGACCAGCGGCACCAACACCTGCGCCTGGATTTTTGCTTGCTCGATCACGGATATGCTCATGGGCGGCCCCGTTCTTGAAGCGAGCGTAGCCCGAATGGAGCGACTTGTCCGCCGGAGCTCGAAGAGCGAAAGCGGAAGCGCGATCCGGGACGGCATGGGGACAGACTGCGGATGACGCGGAGCTCGATTCGGGTTGGGCGCCGTTCCGGAGAAACCGAGCAAGACGCCTCAGTCCGTCCACGCTCTGCGAGCTACGCCGGACATGCTGAAAGGAGTGGATCGCGGCTTGCCCAGCCGAAGCTCGCGGCGCCAGCCCGCCTTCACCTTTGGGCTTCGGCGCGGCATCCTTCTCTCGCTTCGCGAGCGAAGGATGGTGGGCACGACAGGGATCGAACCTGTGACCCCTACCATGTCAAGGTAGTGCTCTCCCGCTGAGCTACGTGCCCTAAAAGTCCATTTGGGTCGGGTGGGGTCCCTATAACGGCTCAGGGGACCCGGCGCAAGGACGGAACGGGGCCGATTTAGGCCGCCAGCATCTTGTTCACTTCGCTGACCAATTCGCGCAGGTGCACGGGCTTGGACAGCACTTTGGCATTCTTGGGGGCGTCCGAATCCGAGTTCAGGGCGACCGCGGCAAAGCCGGTGATGAACATGATCTTGATGTCAGGATCGAGTTCCGAGGCCCGGCGGGCGAGCTCGATGCCGTCCATCTCCGGCATCACGATGTCGGTGAGCAGCATCTCGAACGGCTCTTCCCGCAGGCGCTGATAGGCGGCCATGCCGTTGTCATGGGACGAGACCTGAAAACCGGCGTTTTCCAGCGCCTTGACCAGGAAACGGCGCATGTCGTTGTCGTCTTCGGCGAGCAGGATCTTTGGCATGGCAGGAATCGTTGCATCCCCAGAGGATATCAGCAGAGGTCACTAAGCCCGACAGAGGGTAAATTTGGGGTGAAAATCTTTACCCTAGGCCGGCTGCGCTGCCGCACCGTTGTGAACCGGAAAGCGGCTCGAATCAATCGAGCCGCGCGGGCGCATCCCCGCTTCCGTGCCCGCACGGTTAAGACGTGTTCCAATGGACCGAGACATCTTTTCGCTTGGCAGAATGGTTGCGATTCCGGACAATGACGACACATAAGAGCCGCATCCATCGGCCGAATCAATGCGGTCTGGCCCCCTGCCAGATCCCGGCGCGAAGGGACGAAGCCTGAGAAGATGACCCGGTTTGACGGCGAGACGTCGCCAGCCTTCGAGATCGTCGAGCCCGCACAATGGCGCGCGCCGGTCATCTTCAACTCGCCCCATTCCGGCTCGACCTATCCTGACGAATTCCTGGCGGCGTCAAGGATCGACCTGCTGACGCTGCGGCGGTCCGAAGATTCCTTCATGGACGAGCTGATCGGCCACTTGAGCGAGCGCGGCTTTCCGACCGTGAGGGTCAACTTTCCCCGCTCCTATGTCGACGTCAATCGCGAGCCCTATGAGCTCGACCCGCGCATGTTCACCGGCCGCCTGCCGAGCTTCGCAAACACCCGCTCGATGCGGGTCGCCGGCGGCCTCGGTACCATTCCGCGCGTGGTCGGCGACGGCCAGGAGATCTACCGTGACCGCATCCTGGTCGACGACGCGCTGGGGCGGATCGAGACGCTGTACAAGCCTTACCATCGCGCGCTGCGCCGGCTGATCAACAAGGTGCACCAGATGTTCGGCACCGTGGTGCTGGTCGACTGCCACTCGATGCCGTCGGTCGGCGTGTCCCGCGACGAGCCGCGCCGGCCCGATGTCGTGATCGGCGACCGCTACGGCACGAGCTGCACGCCGCTTCTGCCCGACCGGGTCGAGGAGACCATGACCGGACTCGGCTATTCGATCGGCCGCAACAAGCCCTATGCCGGCGGCTTCATCACCGAGCATTACGGCAATCCGGCGAGCGGCCTGCATGCGGTGCAGCTCGAGCTCAACCGCGCAATCTATATGGACGAGCGGCGGCGCGAGCGCGGTCCACGCTTTGCGCAAGTGGCGACCGATTTCGGCGTTCTCGCCGACGTGCTGGCGACCACGATTCCGTTCGGCGATCTCGGCCCATTCCAGGCGGCGGCGGAATAGGCGCCGGCTTCTTTCTCGAATGATATTCTGAGCGCGAGCGCGGTTTCGCTTCGCAAGCTTGCGCGCCCTAAAACGAAAACGCGGCGGCAAGAAAAAAGGGCCGCTCGCGAATGACGCAAGCGGCCCAAGTCTAGGGAGGAAACGCCCAAGGAGGGCAGCGGTAACGCCAAGCGCTACCGCACCGCAACAATATGCGACCGCGCCGCACAAAGTGCAAGGGCTTTTGCTCCATTTCCCATGCAAAATGCACATGGCTCAGTTGCTTCCATGGAAGCCCAGATTCAGTTTCTTTGATAAGGAAATTCAATGGGTTGATAGATGTTTGCATACGAACAAGGCAACCTCGGAACTAAGTTTTCAACGCAATGATCGATATTTGGCCAGGAGATGACTGAGAGGCGGCAGTCCGTTTCGGCATCCAAAATACCAGGGTGCAAATCAACACAGCGCTGCCCGCGGGAGGCGAATTGAGCTAGGCAGGAGGCGAGCTTCATCCAACTTTCGCTTTTGAGGATTTGGCCTGTGACGGTGATCGACTTCTCCGCCTTCATCGGACGGCTCGCCACCGCCTCCGGCGAAACCATCCTGCCGTTCTTCCGCACCTCGCTGTCGATCGACGACAAGAGCAAGACCAAGGACTTCGACCCGGTCACCGAAGCCGATCGCGCCGCAGAGGCGGTGATGCGCCGGCTGATCAAGGCCAACTTCCCCCAGCACGGCATCGTCGGTGAGGAATTCGGTAACGAGCGCGAGGACGCCGACTATGTCTGGGTGCTCGACCCCATCGACGGCACCAAATCCTTCATCGGCGGCTTTCCGATCTGGGGGACGCTGATCGCGCTGCTGCACAAGGGCACGCCGGTGTTCGGCATGATGCACCAACCCTTCATCGGCGAGCGTTTCTCCGGCGACAACGGCTCGGCCAATTACAAGGGCCCCTCCGGCGAGCGCCGGCTCCAGGTCCGCCGCTGCGCCTCGCTCGCGGAAGCCACGACCTACACCACGAGCCCCCTGCTGATGAACGAACGCGATCGCGCCATTTTCGGCCGCATCGAAAAGGGCGCACGGCTGTCGCGCTATGGCGGCGATTGCTACTCCTATTGCATGCTGGCCGCAGGCCACGTCGACCTCGTGGTCGAGACCGAGCTGAAGCCGTACGATATCGCGGCGCTGATCCCGATCGTGACCGGCGCCGGCGGCGTCGTCACCACCTGGGAAGGCAAGCCGGCCCAGGGCGGCGGCCGTATCATCGCGGCCGGCGACGCCAGGGTTCACGAAGAAGCGCTGAAGCTTCTCAACCAGTGACAGACGCGAGCGGGAGGCTTGCATGACGATCTCACGCAGGCTTCTCCTTGGTTTATTCCTGTTGCTGCCGTCAGCGGCGCGGCGCAGAATTTACCCGCAAGACCGATCAAGCTGATCGTGCCGTTCCCGGCCGGCGGTCCCAACGACATCATCGCGCGCGTGATCGGCCAGCGCATGTCGGAGCTCTCGGGCCAGCCGGTCGTGATCGACAATCGCGGCGGCCAGGGCGAAGGTGATCAAGACGCCGGCGTGGAGACGGCGAAGTAACTCTTTAACCTTCCCTTGAGGGCAAGAACCGACCTCTCACAACGCAACAGGTGCGTTCCCTCCCCCCCTTGCGGGGGAGGGTTAGGGAGAGGGGTCCACACGGGGACACCATCGAGAACGAAAAACTTCTTCGCATCAGTGACACCTTTTGCTGGGTACCCCTCTCCCCGCCCTCCCCCGCAAGGGGGGAGGGAGCGCAGTTGTGTGCATGGCGGCAGCGTAGATTCACAACAAGACGCGCGGCGAGGACACAGGCTCAGATCAGCGTGCACGACTTCCTCACGCCGCTTCTGCCCTTAAATGCTCCACCAGCATCTTCGCCGGGCGGGGCAGCGCCTTGAAACTGCGCGCGCAAATGGTGAGGCGGCGGTTGGCCCAGGCGTCGCGGAGCCGGACCACGGCGAGCGGCATCAGCTTGGCGCAGCGGCGGGCGGCGGATTCCGGCACCAGGGCAACGCCGACCTCGGCGGCAACCATCTGGCAGATCGCGTCGAAATCACGCAGGCGCGCGCGGAAATGCGGGCGCATGCCGAGCCGGGCCGCGTGCTTCGAAATGTGCATCTGCAGCGCGGTGGCGCTGGTCAGGCCGACGAAGTCGCAGGCTCCCGCCTCCTGGAAGTCGATCTGGCGCCGGCCGGCGAACGGGCCGCGGCGCGCGGTCACCAGCGTCAGGCGATCTTCGCTGAACACGAAGCGCTCGATATGGTCGGGCAGCGCGTGCTCGGCAGCGAAGCCGAGATCGGCCGCGCCCGCGGTGATCGCCGCCGCAATGTCGGTGCTCTCGCGCTCCTCGATGTCGACGGCGACATCGCGATGCTCGCGCAGGAAGCCGGCAAGCGCCTTGGGCAGATGCTCGGACAGGCCCGACGTGTTGGCGAGGAAGTGCACGCTGGCACGCACGCCGGAGGCAAAGCCGGCGAGATCGCCGTGCATGGCGTCGATCTGGTGGATGACGAGCCGCGCATGATCGAGCAGGCTCTCGCCGGCCGCGGTCAATTCGACGCCCCGCCGTCCGCGCTTGAGCAGCGCGACGCCGAGCGCGTCCTCGAGCCCCTTGATGCGCGCGCTGGCCGAGGCCAGGGCCAGATGCGACCGTTCTGCGCCGCGGGTGATGCTGCGCTGGTCGGCGACCGCGATGAAGAGCTGGAGGTCGATGAGGTCGAAGCGCATGGCAGGTCTCCCAGCCTTCGCTTCCTACGAAGGCTTACTCCGTAACCTCCAGATTGTGCGCCGGCGCGGCTTCGGTCAATGTGCCGGCATGATCGACCCGCTGCTCATCCTCATCGCCGCCGTCTTCCTGATCGCCGGATTCGTCAAGGGCGTGGTCGGTCTTGGCCTGCCGACGGTGTCCATGGGCCTGCTTGCGGTAAGCATGGCGCCGAGCCGCGCCATCGCCATCGTGATCGTGCCCGCCATCGTCACCAACATCTGGCAGACCTTCGTCGGCCCGTATTTGCGGGATATCCTGCGGCGGCTGTGGCCGCTGATGATCGGCACCGTGATCGGCTGCTGGCTCAATGCCGGCGCGCTGACCGGCCCGCATGCGCGCTACGGCACGATCGTGCTCGGCGTCCTGCTCGTCGTCTACGCGGTGATCGGCCTGAACAAATTCAAGTTCCACGTCGCGCCCAGGAACGAGAAATGGGTCGGCGGCGTGGTCGGCGTCGTCACCGGCGTGATCTCGGCCTCGACCGGCGTCCAGGTGATTCCCTCGATGCCGTTCATGCAGGCGATCGGCATGGAAAAGGACGAGCTGGTGCAGGCGCTCGGCGTGTTCTTCACGACGGCGACGCTGGCGCTCGCCTTCAACCTCACCGCCGTTGGGTTGTTGACGCCGACCAATGCCGTGCCGGGCGCCGTGGGCCTCGCCATGGCCTTTGCCGGCATGTTCATCGGCCAGTCGGTGCGGGCGCGGATGCCGGCCGAGGCGTTCCGTCGCTGGTTCCTGATCGCGATGATCCTGCTCGGTTTTTATCTTGCCGGCAGCGCGCTGCTGAAGGAGCTCGCCTGAACCTACGACTTCGGCTCGTAACCCGGCACCCATTTTTCGTGCTGGGGCAGATCGTCCCTAATCGTCCACCATGGCGCGCACGAGGAGGTGAAGACGTGCAGGCGCGGCCTGACTTGCGGATCGTCGTCGAGCAGGCCGGCGGGAACGCTGATTGTCGGAAGATAGCTCGCCTTGCCCGGCGTCGGGCAACCGCAGGTCTTGCAACGATGGCGGAAACTGCCCGGCGAGGATTCGTAAGCCACGGTCGCGTCCTCACCCGCGACGAAGCGAAACTTGTCGGCATCGACATGGGCGTAGGTCGCGAAGGCGGCGCCGGCCAGCTTGCGGCAATTGGCGCAATGGCAGTGCGTCAGCGCACGCACCTTGTCGATCTCGAAACGCACGGCGCCGCACAGGCAGCTTCCACGAATCATCGAAACCTCCCGAGCACGGCCTCGATCGGGGCCGCATCTCATCCGTTCGAACGAGTTACCGGCTCTCCAGCATGGCGACGCGGATGCCGAGATAGACGAAGAGGCCGCCGAGCGCGCGGTTGACCCAGGCGATCGCGCCCTCGGACTCGCGCAGCCGGTGGGCGGCCTTCGCCGCGAACGCCGCCAGCACCAGGCACCACAGCGTTCCCGTAAAGATGAAGATCAGGCCGAGCGTCAGAAAGGCGAGCGGCTTGTGCGGCGCATCGGCTGCGACGAATTGAGGCAGGAAGGCCAGGAAGAACAGCGCGACCTTGGGATTGAGCGCGTTGGTGAAAACGCCCTGGAGGAAAACCCGCCGCAGCGTGCTGCGCACCGGCTCGTCGATCGCCGCTGCCAGCACCGGGCGCGACCACAGCATCTGAAGCCCGGTCAGGACGAGATAGGCCGCACCGACCAGCTTCAGGATCGAGAAAGCGGTCGACGAGGCCATCAGCAGGGCCGACAGGCCGATCGCCGCGGCCGCAACATGGACAAAACAGCCGCAACTGATGCCGAATGCGGCGGCGGCTCCGCCCCGCCAGCCCATCTGCATGCTGCGGCCGATGACGTAGACGGAATCGGGCCCGGGCGTGACGTTGAGCAGCACTCCCGACAGGATGAACAGCCAGATTTCGTGAATGCCCAGCAATGGTGGTTCCCCTGCCGCCGTCCGGGCGGTCGCCACCACTTAGTTGGTTCGTCCCTCTCCGTCCACCGCCGGAATTGCGTGGGATTTACCTCGAATTTGCAATGCGGATCCCACTATCGCTCGGCTGCATCTGCTCTATAAAGGCAGGGTTCTTGAAATGCGGGATTCGAGGCGACTGCCACGCCGTGGCCGGTCTGTCCTCCCTTGGAGCTGCGAGAATATGGAAAGACGTCTGGCTGCCATTGTCTGCGCCGATGTCGCCGGCTATTCGCGCATGATGGGCAGCGACGAGGCCGGTACCCATGCTGCCTTCAAGGCCCATCGTGCCGCGATCCACCCCATCATCCTCAATCACGGCGGCCGCGTCGTGAAGAACACCGGTGACGGCTTCCTGCTGGAATTCCCCTCCATCGTCGGCGCCACGGAGGCCGCGATCGCGATGCAGACCTTGATGGCGGAACGCAACCACCATCTGCCCGCCGACCGCGCCATGCAGTTCCGCCTCGGCATCCACATGGGCGACGTCATCGCCGACGAGGACGAGGTGTTCGGTGACGATGTCAACATTGCCGTCCGCCTGGAAGCGGTGGCGAGCCCCGGCGGCTTCGCGATCTCGGCCAAGGCCTTCCGCGAGGCGAGCAAGCATCTCACCGTGCCGCTGGTCGATGCTGGCAACCACCGCTTCAAGAACATCAAGGACCCGATCGGGGTCTTTACCTGGACGCCCGAGGGCGCCCCGGCGCTCGCCCCCGAGTTCCGGGAGGCATCCGCCCTCTCGCAGCAGTATCGCACGGCGATCGTCGGCGTGCTGCCCTTCGCCAATCTCAGCGACGCCCAGGACGAATATTTCTCGGACGGCCTCACCGAGGATCTGATCCACGCATTGTCGCTGCAATCCTTTTATCGCGTGCTGAGCCGCAACTCGACCTTCGCTTTCAAGGGCAAGAACACCAGCACGCGCCTGATCGCGCGCGAGATCGACGCCACCTATCTGATCCAGGGCTCGGTGCGGCGCGCCGGCGCCAAGATCCGCGTCACCGCCGAGCTGATCGCGCCGGAGACCGGCGAGCAGCTCTGGACCGGCCGCTACGACCGCGACATCGGCGATCTGTTCGCGATGCAGGACGAGATCACCACCAACCTGTCCGCCGCCATCGCCACCGAGATCGTCAGGGCCGAGGCCTCGGCGCCGGCGCGCCTCTCCCCCGACGTGACCGCCTGGGACCGTTTTCTCAAGGGATTGTCGCACTACTACCGGCTGACCAAGGAAGACTCAGCCGCCGCCATCGACCTGTTCCGCGAGGCCATCCGCCTCGATCCCAAACTGTCGATCGCGCACGCCTATCTCGCCACGATCCAGATCCAGAGCATCCAGTTCGGCTGGGTCAAGGGCACGCGGGAGATGTGGGCGGAGGCGATGGATCTCGCCGAAACCAGCGTCCGGCTCGATCCGCGCTCCTCCTTCGCGTTCTCGATCCTGTCCTGGGTCCATGCCATGGAGGGCCATTACGAGGCGGCGATGGACGCCGCCAGGCGCGCGGTCGCGCTGAACCCCTACGATAACGGCGCGCGCGGCGTGCTCGGCATCTGCCATTTCGTCATCGGCGAGCACCGCGAGGCGATCGAGCTGTTCTCGATGGCCGCGCAGCGCGACAACAGCGACCCGCGCTACCAATGGGCGGCACTGAACGCCTTCAGCCACTATCTGTTGCGCCAATATGACGCGACCCTGTCATGGGCGCGCGAGCAGCTCTACATCAACCCCAACCACATGCAGGCGCTGGCGATTCGTGCCGCCGCGTTGGCGCAACTGGGACGAAACGACGAGGCGAGCGAAGCCGCCCGCGTGCTGATGAGCAACTACCCGACGCTCAACGTCGACCGTCACCTGCGCAATTTCCATTGGAAGAAGCCCGAACATCTCGCCCATTATCGCGAGGGCCTGCTGAAGGCCGGCGTGCCGCTCGGCAAGCTGACCCTGGTTCAGAGCGACGTCAAACGCGCCGCCGAGTCCTGACGGGCGCGCCGGGGACACTCATTCTGATCCTTGGCGACCTCGCGCCTGCTCTTATTGACACGACAGTGAAATCGGCCACACTTCGTCACACGCTGAAGTAGTATATTGTGCTGTCGGTTTGTTAGGACTTTCCGCGCTTGATCGGCGCGCCATTTCGCGATTCGCTGTTTTCAGGATTTGGGCCATGCATCACCCCGCCTCGAAGCCTCCCTTCGATCCGTCGATCCCGGTCTCGCCGAACAATCCATGCCCGTTCCTGCGCGGCCTCGTCGGTGAAGGTTTCGTCGAGGGCGGCACCGTCCCGCTGAACACGCTGTCGCAGACCATCGCAAATGCGACCGGCGAGACCGGGCTGAAGAAGGTCTCGGCCCGCATCCAGGTCCGCGGCGTTGCGCTCATTGCCAACGGCTTCAAGCACATCCTGAAGAGCATCTGGTCGGGCGCGCAGCTCGACGCGCTGCGTGGCGGTCCGCTCGACAAGCACGGCGCCGGCTCGCGCATCCTCGGCGTCGACGGCAAGGTCAACGAGGACGAGATCGCGCGGCTCGCGAGCTTCGGCCGGGCCTACACCGACCTGAACACCGGCGACAGCGAGCCCGGCCTCAACGCTGCGGAAATCAAGACCTTCATGCGCGACAACCTCAAGCGGGCCGGCAGCGCCGCACGCTGGTACTACCCGCTGCTGATGAAATTCGAATGGCCCATCCTTTTGAAGATCATCGGCAAGGGCAAGACGGACGAGGAGCGCTATCTCAGCGTGGCCGACGTTCGCACGCTGTTCAACGAGCGCCGATTCCCCGACCGCATCAATCAGCGGATATTGTCGCAGCCGCTGCTGTCGACCTGCCAGCTGCGCTTTCGCTGGGTCGTCGCGCTGACGGCATTCGTCATCGGCCTTGGGCTCGTCGCGCTGGTGGCCATCGCCGAATTCCCCAACCAGGTCCGCGCCATGCTGCCGCAAAAGGGCATCCTCGTGAACCTTCTGCCGCCGCCTTTGCCTGCAGTCCCGGAAACGAAGGCCGCCTTCTGGCTCGAGCAAAACTGGTCGCTGAAGGACCGGCACTGGTTCCATCATGCCAGCCAGGGCACCGCGACCTTTCCGGTACCCTATGAGTGGTTCATGGCGCTGGAGCAGCCGCGCCTGCATCTGTTCTCGAAGCCGGGCATGATGAAGGACAGCAGCTATCTCGAAGGCTTCGGCTTCATCCCGAGTCCGCAGTCGATCCAGACCGACACGACGACATTGCGCCGCTTCGGCTACGCCAATGTCTACGAGACGACGCAGTTGCCGGACTGGTCGACCAGGTGGACGCCGGCCGAGAACGTCGACGGCCTGCCGGTCGGCTTCGCGCGGATGACCGGCGTCGTCGATCCCGCGACCGGCCGTCGCGAGGAGGACAAGATCGGACTGACCTGCGCGGCCTGCCACACCGGCCAGATCCACTACCAGGGCGTGGACGTCCGCTTCGACGGCGGCCCGGCCATGACCGACCTGAAGAAGCTGGAGCTCTCCACCGGCCTGTCGATCGCCTATACGCTGTACGTCCCGTTCCGCTTCCAGCGCTTTGCCGATCGCGTGCTCGGCCCCGATGCCAGCAAGACCGACCGCGCCGCGCTCAAGCAGAAGCTCAGCGCAATCGGCACGTTTCTGATCGACTGGGCGAAAACCCAGCAAAGCACGATTGAAGGCAAGAAGACCTGGGACGGCAGGCAGCAGAAGGACACCGAGGAAGGGTTTGGCCGCCTCGACGCCCTCAACCGCATCGGCAACCAGGTCTTCTCGCAGGACCTGGCGCTGAGCGGGGTCAAGGGATTCGAGAAGAACCTGCACGCCCAGGACGCGCCGGTCAGCTACCCCGCGATCTGGACCGTGCCCTGGTTCAAGTTCGCCCAATACGACGCCTCGATCGAGCAGCCGCTGATCCGCAACGCCGGCGAAGCGCTCGGCGTAACCGCGCTGCTCAACCTGTCCGACGCTTATCCGGAGGAGAGGATTTGGCGCTCCTCGGTGAACATCAGGACGCTCGGCTGGATCGAGGACATGCTGAGAGGCCCCGATCCGTTCAAGGCGCCCGATCCTTCCACCGGTCCGAAGTTCGGCGGCCTGCTCGCGCCGAAATGGCCCTCGCAGATCCTCGGCGACGCATGGCGGCTGAAGCCCGATCGCGTCGAACGCGGCCGCGCCATCTATGCCGAGATGTGCTCCGGATGCCACCTGCCGGCCGTCGACACCCCCGCCTTCTGGTCATCCAAGCACTGGGAGCCGAGCGGCGACAGCAAGGTGCTGAACGCCGTCACGATTCCGCTCAAGGAGATCAACACGGATCCCGAGCAGTCGCTCGTGCTCGGCAACAGAATCGTCGATGTGCCGGCCTTCCTGAAGGTGAACACGGCCGACCTCCAGACATGGTGGCAATGCGAGGTCCCGACCGCGAGCAAGTCGCCCAACGAGATGGTCTATGCCCTCGGCCTGATGACGGTGGTCGATCTCGTCGCCCGCAAATGGATGGACGATGAGAACATCCCGGAGGCAGAGCGGGGAAAGATGTGGAACATGGCCCGCAAGAACTGCCTCAATCCGGCGCCCGATCCGCGCTATCGCGCGCGGCCGCTGAACGGGATCTGGGCCACCGCGCCTTACCTGCACAATGGCTCGGTGCCTTCGCTGTATTGGCTGTTGAAGCCGGCGAGCGAGCGCCCGCAAAAATTCTGCATGGGCCGCCGCGACTATGATCCCGAGACTGTCGGTTTTGCTGTCACCGCAAATGAGACGTGCAAGACGGGTGAAACCGAGTTCTCTGCGACGGGATCCGACGGCAAGCCGGTCCAGGGCAACAGCGTGCTCGGCCATTCCTTCGAGCGCAAGGATGGCGAGCCGAAACGCCCCGGCGTGATCGGCCGCGAATTCAAGGACGACGCCGAGCGCTACGATCTGATCGAGTATCTGAAGACGCTGTGAGCTTACGCGTCATTGCGAGCGCAGCGAAGCAATCCAGATTGTCGCCCCGGAAGCAGTCTGGATTGCTTCGTCGCAAGGGCTCCTCGCAATGACGGAGAACGAGGACACTCTTCATCGTCATTCCCCCTTCACTTGAACAGCGGCGTGCCCGGCACGAAGGCGTCGAAGGCGGCCCAGAACTGGGAGCGGTAGCGATCCTGCTCCTGCAGGATCTCGTGCTTGGCGCCGGCGATCACGAGATGGGATCCGGCACGCAGATGATAGGCGAACTCCTCGATCGCCGCGGTCGAGACCACGGTGTCGTTGGAGGCCGCCAGCATCAGGATCGGCTGGCGGATCTGGGAGGGATAGTTCACGCGCTTGAACGTGTGCATCGCGCGGAAGGCGGTATCGGCCCAGGCGACGGTCGGCGACGCCAGTCCGAGCGTCGGGTCCTCCTCCAGGATCGCGGCATTGCGTGCATAGCGCACGGGATCGCTGGTCACGGGATTGTTGATGAAGGGATCGAGCCCGGTGAGACGGTCGCTGCCGCCGGGGACATAGCGGCCGCCCTGCCCGAGCAGGCGCATCGTCTTCAGCAACGCCCGCACCGGAAACGAGGTGGTGCGGCCGGGCAGGTCGATCATCGGTGCCGACAGCACCATGCGGTCGAACCAGCGCTTGCCAGCATGCGCCACCCGCAGCATCACCGTGCCGCCCATGGAATGGGCCAGCGCGAAGAACGGCGGCGGGCAATCCGGCAGCACCACCTGCTGCACGAAGGCTTCGACGTCGATCTCGAAATCGGCGAAATCGCGCACGTAGCCCTTGCGCGGGTCGCGCAGGCGGCGCGAGGAGTGCCCCTGCCCGCGCCAATCGATCATCGCCACCGCAAAGCCGCGGTCGCGCAGGTCGCGCACGGTCTCGAAATATTTCTCGATCTGCTCGCTGCGCCCGGTGAAGACGCAGACCGTGCCCTTGCGGTTCGCCGGCGGGGCCCAGCGTGCAAAGCGCAGCTCGACGCCATCGGGGGTCTTGATGGTGCCGCTGACGACGTTTTCGGGGACGGGGTTGGACGGGATCGAGACCAGCGTCATGATTGGAGGTGCTTGGGCGCGAAGTGCTGCAAATCAAGGGGCCAAAGCGCCGAAAAGGCGCAAATGCCGCCCTCTTGAACGCCGTCTCGTTCCACCCATATCACCTTCGTGCAGGCCGCTACCAGTGTTTCGGAACCGGAACATCAGGCTGCACACAGATGAAAGCCCGGCCCGATTGGCGGGCGGGTATCCAACAGTCGCTCAATGGAGGACTTGACCATGCGTAGCTACGATCTCACCCCCTTCTATCGTTCCACCGTCGGCTTCGACCGCCTCTTCAGCCTGCTCGACCAGGCCGGTTCGGACGGCAGCAGCCCCGGCTATCCCCCCTACAACATCGAGCGCACCGGCGAGAACGCCTACCGCATCACCGTTGCGGTTTCGGGTTTCGCCAAGGACGAGCTCTCCATCGTCGCGAAGGAAAACACGCTGACGATCAAGGGCGAAAAGGTCGCCAACGAGAACAGCAAGAACGAAGTGCTGTACCGCGGCATCGCCGCGCGTGCCTTCGAGCGCGCTTTCCAGCTCGCCGACTTCGTGCAGGTGAAGGACGCCTCGCTCGAGAACGGGCTGCTTCACGTCGACCTCGTCCGTGAGATTCCCGAGGCGAAGAAACCGCGCCAGATCGCGATCAACACCGGCGCTCCGAAGGCGCAGGTGATCGAGAACTCGGCCGCGCAAGCCGCCGCGTAAATCGCGCGCCACTTCCAAGTTACGAAACGCCCCGGTGCCCCGGGGCGTTTTTTTGCGTGTTCCGTCCACGGCTCTGGTTTTCGGTCGAAATGGAAATACGGGTTCGAGTCGTCATTCTAGGATGACATGGTGCTGCATAGGCCGGGCTGCGTGTCGCGGCCGGTACATCGATCGCGCAATCACGACGCGCCCGATCAAATGCCTGTCACGGGTGAGTGACCAAGCGTAACGCCACCGCCTCGCGCGCCGTCCTTTGGAGATCGAACACAAACGAGACGGAAAACGATCATGACTTTTTGGCGCAGCCTTTTCGTCGCCGCGAGCCTGCTGGCGGCTCCCATCAGCTTTGCCCATGCGCAGACGGTGAAGGCCAAGAACGTCGTGCTGGTGCACGGTGCCTGGGCCGACGGCTCCAGCTGGTCGGAGGTGATCCCGATCCTCCAGGCCGCAGGCCTGCATGTCACGGCTGTGCAGAATCCGCTGTCGTCGCTCAGCGATTCCGTCGAGGCGACCAAGCGCGCGCTGGCCGAGCAGGATGGTCCCACGGTGCTGGTCGCGCATTCCTGGGGCGGCACCGTGATCAGCCAGGTCGGCACCGATCCGAAAGTGACCGGGCTCGTCTATGTCGCCGCCCGGGCGCCCGATGCGAACGAGGATTTCGTCGCGCTGTCGAAGCAGTTTCCGACCGGCCCGGTGCGCGCCGGCATCGTCGAACGCGACGGTTACACCAAGCTCTCGGAAGACGCCTTCCTGAAGTACTTTGCCAATGGCGTGAAGCCTGAGCAGGCCAAGGAACTCTATGCCGTGCAATGGCCGACCGCGGCCTCGATCTTCGCCGGCCGCACCACGGAAGCGGCATGGCGCAGCAAGCCGAGCTGGTACGCTGTGTCGAAGAACGACTACACGATCAACCCCGATCTCGAGCGCTTCCTCGCCAAGCGCATGAACGCCACCACGATCGAACTCGATGCCGGCCATCTCTCGCTGGTGTCGCATCCGAAGCAGGTGGCGAATCTGATCCTGGAAGCCGCGGGGTATCCGCGGAGCTAGGGTGATCGCTGAAAATGCAAGAGCGCCCGAGATCTTCAGGCGCTCTTTGTTTTACTCAATCTCTCCCCAATGTCGTCCCCGCGAACGCGGGACCCATAACCCCAGGGAGTAGTTTGGCGAAGATTCTCAGTTCGGTACTCGCACCTCATCCCCACCGATCAATCACGCGGTTTGGATCCCCGCGTTCGCGGGGATGACACCGTTGGTGAGGCCGACGGTGAGGCCGACGCCGTCGCGCCAAACTCGCAGCGCTAATCGAGCCCCTGTGCGGCGGGCATGTCCTGGGTCGGCAGGATCGCCGGGGCAGGCTTGGCTTGGCCGACGGTCGGCGCGGCGCCTGCCGGAGCGGCCTCGACAGGCTTTGCCTGCACGGCAGAGGTCTGCTGCGCGGCCTGCGCCTGCGGCGCTTGAACCTGCTGCGTCGCGGGCTTGGCCGCGGCAACCGGCGTCTCGGCGCGCCGCGGGGCGGCCTTGGGCAGCGGCACGGCGCGGCTTGCCACATGCGGGATCGCGGCTGGCGGGCGCGGCGGGCCGCTGCGGACCATGGTTGCCGGCGGCAGCGCGGTTTGCGGCCCGTAAGGCGCGACCGCGCGCTCCTCATAGGCGGGCGCCATGCCGTAGGCGTCAGTGGCCGGCACGAAGCGGATGATCCGACCATCGCGGGCGTCGATCACGAGCCGGCCATCGTCGCCGCGGCGGTCGATCACCGCAATCGTGTAGACGCTGCCGCGCAGGCGCGGGATGCCGAGCGGCGAGAAGCCGTTGTCGCGCAGAACCGCATAGACCTCGGTGGCCGGCAACAGCGCAGGCGCCGGGCCGCGCTCCTCATAGCCATAACCGTAGCCGTAGCGCGGCGGCGGGGGTAGCGCGGCTTCGCCCGGCACATAAGGACCGTCGAAATCCGACGCCGCGACATAGCCCCCGCCCCCGATACCGCTGGCCGGAACTTGGGCCCGAGCGGCGGTTGCAGCCAGCACCAGCGCGGCAGCGGCCACACATCCTGTGAAAAACTTCATGGTCAATACGCTCCTGTCAGGCCCCCGAATGCCTTGCGCTCTTTCGCTTCTTGCGGCGTGGCGCTCGGATCGAAGGGCTGAGGCGAAGCTTCATTGGGGATTCCGGCGTCCACAGGGCCGGATCAGGGCGCGTTTCCTCCAAAACCGCGGCTGCGCAACTTTTGGAAAGCGATTGATTGACATTAGGGGAATCGGGACTTCCGCACGCTTGTGTGCTAGACAAAAATTTGGCAAGGTGATGGTTAGGACAGGAAGACTGTCTCAATTTTGCTCGCGATCCCGGCACAGGGATTGCAGCGAATCCTGGTGCTCTCGGGACCCAGGAAGGTGCCAGGCAAAGCCGTTCTCGGGGACGAAGAACGCCTAAGCCTGAATTTAAGAAAATGCGGCTCGCAAAGGACGAGCGGTGACCCAGAGGCGGGTGCCGCGGAACGCCCAAGGTGCGCCGAAGATAGCGGTGAGGCAGCTTGCCGCATGGAGAGGACAGGAACAATGAACGGGTCGCAATTCGAGCGCGCAAGCATCGTGGCAGAACAGCTGTCGGCGACGGCCGCCTCGAAAACGACCGATCCGATTCAGGAGCACAATTCGCGCCCCGAAGCCGAAGGCCTGTACGATCCGAGCCTGGAGAAGGACTCCTGCGGCGTCGGCTTCATCGCCAACATCAAGGGCAAGAAGTCGCACGAGATCGTCTCGGACGCGCTGAGCATCCTCTGCAATCTCGAGCATCGTGGTGCCGTCGGCGCCGACCCGCGCGCCGGTGACGGCGCCGGCATTCTGGTGCAGATCCCGCACGCCTTCTTCAGCCGCAAGGCCAAGGAGCTCGGCTTCGCGCTGCCGGCGCCCGGCGAATACGCCATCGGCGCGCTGTTCATGCCGCGCGACACCGCCTGGCGCAACGTCATCAAGAGCATCATCGCCGACCAGATCAAGGAAGAGGGTCTGATCCTGCTCGGCTGGCGCGACGTGCCGACCGACAATTCCTCGCTCGGCGTCACGGTAAAGCCGACCGAGCCCGCCTGCATGCAGGTGTTCATCGGCCGCAACGGCATCGCCAAGACCGAGGACGAGTTCGAGCGCCGGCTCTACATCCTGCGCAAGTCGATCTCGCAGGCGATCTACCAGCGCCGCGACCGCGGGCTTGCGGGCTATTACCCGTGCTCGATGTCCTGCCGCACCGTGATCTACAAGGGCATGTTCCTCGCCGACCAGCTCGGCAAGTACTATCCCGATCTGCACGAGCAGGACTTCGAGAGCGCGCTCGCGCTCGTGCACCAGCGCTTCTCGACCAACACCTTCCCGGCCTGGTCGCTGGCGCACCCCTACCGCATGATCGCCCATAACGGCGAGATCAACACGCTGCGCGGCAACACCAACTGGATGGCGGCGCGGCAGGCTTCGGTGAGCTCCGAGCTGTACGGCAAGGACATCAACCGGCTCTGGCCGATCTCCTATGAAGGCCAGTCGGACACCGCCTGCTTCGACAACGCGCTCGAATTCCTGGTCCAGGGCGGCTACTCGCTGCCGCACGCCGTCATGATGATGATTCCGGAGGCGTGGGCCGGCAATCCGCTGATGGACGAGAAGCGCCGCGCCTTCTACGAATATCACGCCGCGCTGATGGAGCCGTGGGACGGCCCCGCTGCGATCGCCTTCACCGACGGCCGCCAGATCGGCGCCACGCTCGACCGCAACGGCCTCAGGCCCGCGCGCTACCTCGTCACCAAGGACGACCGCATCGTGATGGCGTCCGAGATGGGCGTGCTGACGATCCCTGAGGACCAGATCATCACCAAGTGGCGCTTGCAGCCCGGCAAGATGCTGCTGGTCGATCTCGAGCAGGGTCGTCTCATTCCCGACGACGAGATCAAGGCCGAGCTTGCCAGGAGCCATCCCTACAAGGAGTGGCTGGAGCGGACCCAGATCGTGCTGGAAGAGCTGCCGAAGGTGCCGACCACCGGCGTGCGCTCCAATCTGTCGCTGCTGGATCGCCAGCAGGCGTTCGGCTACAGCCAGGAAGACATCGCGATCCTGATGACGCCGATGGCGGCCACCGGCGAAGAGGCCGCGGGCTCGATGGGTAACGACACGCCGATCTCGGCGCTGTCGGACAAGGCCAAGCCGCTGTTCACCTACTTCAAGCAGAACTTCGCGCAGGTCACCAACCCGCCGATCGACCCGATCCGCGAGGAGCTGGTGATGAGCCTCGTCTCCATCATCGGACCGCGGCCGAACCTGTTCGACCTGCAGGGCATGGCCACCACCAAGCGTCTCGAAGTGCGTCAGCCGATCCTGACCGACGCGGACCTGGAAAAGATCCGCTCGATCTCGGACGTGGCCGACACCCACTTCAAGTCGCGCACGCTGGACACGACCTTCCACGCCGGTCTCGGCGCGGCGGGCATGGACCAGGTGCTGGACGAGCTCTGCGCGCGCGCCGAGAGCGCGGTGCGCGAGGGTGTCAACATCATCATCCTGTCCGACCGCATGGTCGGCACCGACCGGGTGCCGATCCCGTCGCTGCTGGCTTGTGCCTCGGTGCATCATCACCTGATCCGCACGGGTTTGCGCACCTCGGTCGGCCTCGTCGTCGAATCCGGCGAGCCGCGCGAAGTGCACCACTTCGCCTGTCTCGCGGGCTACGGCGCCGAAGCGATCAATCCCTATCTCGCGTTCGAAACCATCATCGCGATGAAGGATCGCCTGCCCGGCTCGCTCGACGACTACGAAATCGTCAAGCGCTACATCAAGTCGATCGGCAAGGGCTTGCTCAAGGTGATGTCCAAGATGGGCATCTCGACCTACCAGTCCTATTGCGGCGCTCAGATCTTCGACGCCGTCGGCCTCAAGGCCGACTTCGTCGCCAAGTTCTTTGCCGGCACCCACACCCGCGTCGAGGGCGTCGGCCTAGCCGAGATCGCCGAAGAAGCGGTGCGGCGTCATGCCGACGCGTTCGGCGAGGCACTGGTCTACAAGAACGCGCTCGATGTCGGCGGCGAATATGCCTATCGCAGCCGCGGCGAGGACCATGCCTGGACCGCCGAGTCGGTGTCGCTGTTGCAGCACGCCGCGCGCGGCAATTCGCAGGAGCGCTACCGTGCCTTCGCCAAGATCCTCAACGAGCAGTCGGAGCGGCTCCTGACGCTGCGCGGCCTGTTCCGGATCAAGAACGCGGAGGAGGAGAAGCGCAAGCCGATCCCGCTCGACCAGGTCGAGCCGGCCAAGGACATCGTCAAGCGCTTCGCCACGGGTGCGATGAGCTTCGGCTCGATCTCGCGCGAGGCACACACCACGCTCGCGATCGCCATGAACCGGATCGGCGGCAAGTCGAACACCGGCGAAGGCGGCGAGGAAGCCGATCGCTTCAAGCCGATGCCGAACGGCGATTCCATGCGCTCGGCGATCAAGCAGGTCGCCTCGGGCCGCTTCGGCGTCACCACGGAGTATCTCGTCAACTCCGACATGATGCAGATAAAGATGGCGCAGGGCGCCAAGCCCGGCGAAGGCGGCCAGCTGCCCGGCCACAAGGTCGACGCGACCATCGCCAAGGTCCGGCACTCGACGCCGGGCGTCGGCCTGATCTCGCCGCCGCCGCACCACGACATCTACTCGATCGAGGATCTGGCGCAGCTGATCTACGACCTCAAGAACGTCAACCCGACTGGCGACGTCTCGGTCAAGCTGGTCTCCGAGATCGGCGTCGGCACGGTGGCCGCGGGCGTTGCGAAAGCGCGCGCCGACCATGTCACCATCGCGGGCTTCGAGGGCGGCACCGGCGCTTCGCCCCTGACCTCGATCAAGCATGCCGGCTCGCCTTGGGAGATCGGCCTCGCCGAAACCCATCAGACCCTGGTGCGCGAGCGGCTGCGCAGCCGCATCGTGGTCCAGGTCGACGGCGGCTTCCGCACCGGCCGTGACGTCGTGATCGGCGCGCTGCTGGGGGCCGACGAGTTCGGCTTCGCCACCGCGCCCTTGATCGCGGCCGGCTGCATCATGATGCGCAAGTGCCATCTCAACACCTGCCCGGTCGGCGTCGCCACCCAGGACTCCGTCCTGCGCAAGCGCTTCACCGGCCAGCCCGAGCACGTGATCAACTACTTCTTCTTCGTCGCGGAGGAAGTCCGCGAGATCATGGCCTCGCTCGGCTTCCGCACTTTCAACGAAATGATCGGCCAGGTGCAGTTGCTCGACCAGACCAAGCTGGTGGCGCATTGGAAGGCCAAGGGCCTCGACTTCTCCAAGCTGTTCGTCAAGCAGAAGGAAGAGAAGGGCCAGAAGATCTATCACTCCGAGCGCCAGAACCATCATCTGGAGGCGGTGCTCGACCGCTCGCTGATCGAGCAGGCCCAGCCTGCGCTCGACCGCGGCGCGCCGGTGAAGATCGAGGCCAACATCAACAGCACCAACCGCTCCGCGGGCGCGATGCTGTCCGGTGCCGTCGCCAAGATCTACGGCCATGCCGGCCTGCCGCACGACACCATCCATGTCAGCCTCAAGGGCACCGCCGGCCAGGCCTTCGGCGCCTGGCTCGCCCACGGCGTCACCTTCGAGCTCGAAGGCGAAGGCAACGACTATGTCGGCAAGGGCCTCTCGGGCGGCAAGATCATCGTCAAGCCGCCGCAGAACTCTGCAATCGTGCCGGAAGAGAGCATCATCGTCGGTAACACCGTGATGTACGGTGCGATCGCGGGCGAGTGCTACTTCCGCGGCATCGCCGGCGAGCGTTTTGCCGTGCGCAATTCGGGCGCGGTCGCCGTGGTCGAGGGCGCGGGCGATCATTGCTGCGAATACATGACCGGCGGCATCGTGGTCGTGCTCGGCAAGACCGGGCGCAACTTCGCGGCCGGCATGTCCGGCGGCATCGCCTATGTGCTCGACGAGACCGGCGACTTCGACAAGCTGTGCAACCTCAGCATGGTCGAGCTCGAGCCGGTGCTGTCCGAAGAGCTGATCAATGCCGGCACCTATCACCATGCCGGTGACCTCGAGTCGCACGGCCGGGTCGACGTGTTCAAGAACCTGCTCGCCTCCGACGTCGAGCGGTTGCACGTCCTGATCTCGCGCCACGCGAAAGCCACCGGCTCCAGGCGCGCCGCCGACATCCTTGCCAATTGGAAGGAATGGCTGCCCAAATTCCGCAAGGTGATGCCGGTCGAGTACCGGCGCGCGCTGCGCGAACTGGCCGCCAACGCGGACGCCGAGCCGAAAATCGCGATCGGGGCGTAAGAAAAAGCCCTCATGGTGAGGAGCGCGCAGCGCGTCTCGAACCGTGAGGTCACCATCCGGGCCTCTATCCTTCGAGACGCGGCGCGAAAAGCGCGCCGCTCCTCAGGAAGAGGAGTGAGAGAACAAACGACTAAGCGGCAGGGACTTCGGGTTTAATGGGCAAGATCACGGGTTTTCTCGAAATCGAACGGCGCGACCGCAAGTACACCCCGGTCGCCGAGCGCGTGAAGCATTACAAGGAGTTCGTCGTTCCCCTCTCCGAGAAGGAGGTGCGCGACCAGGCCGCGCGCTGCATGAACTGCGGCATTCCCTATTGCCACGGCACCGGCTCGGTCGCGCCCGGCACGCCCGGCTGCCCGGTCAACAACCAGATCCCCGACTGGAACGACCTCGTCTATCAGGGCAATTGGGAAGAAGCCTCGCGCAATCTGCACTCCACCAACAATTTTCCGGAGTTCACGGGGCGAATTTGCCCGGCACCGTGCGAAGCCTCCTGCACGCTCAACATCGACGACAACCCGGTCACCATCAAGACCATCGAATGCGCCATCGTCGACCGCGCCTGGGACAATGGCTGGCTCAAGCCGGAGATCGCCGCCCAGAAGACCGGCAAGAAGGTCGCCGTGATCGGCGCAGGGCCAGCCGGCATGGCCTGCGCGCAGCAGCTCGCGCGCGCCGGCCACGACGTGCACGTCTACGAGAAGTACGCCAGGGCCGGCGGCCTGCTGCGCTACGGCATCCCCGACTTCAAGATGGAGAAGGGCGTCATCGACCGCCGGGTCGCTCAGATGGAAGCCGAAGGCGTCACCTTCCATTACAACAGCCATGTCGGCGCGGACGGCAATGTCGATCCGCGCGAGATGCTCAACGAGTACGACGCGGTGGCGCTGACCGGCGGCGCGGAAGCCCCGCGCGACCTGCCGATTCCCGGCCGCGAGTTGTCAGGCATTCACTACGCCATGGATTTCCTGCCGCAGCAGAACCGCCGCGTCTCGAATGAGCCGCTCGGCGGCGTCCAGGAGATCTTGGCCGGCGGCAAGCACGTCGTCGTCATCGGCGGCGGCGACACCGGCTCCGATTGCATCGGCACCTCGCTGCGCCAGGGTGCGCTCTCCGTGACCCAGCTCGAGATCATGCCCGCTCCGCCCGAGCGCGAGAACAAGGGCCTGACCTGGCCGAACTGGCCGCTGAAGATGCGGACCTCCTCCAGCCAGGCCGAAGGCGCGGTGCGCGAATACGCCGTGCTGACGCAGAAATTTTCCGGCGAGGACGGCAAGGTCAAAAAGCTGCACTGCGTGCACGTCGACGACAAGTTCAAGCCGATCGCCGGCACCGAGTTCGAGCTCGATGCCGACCTCGTCCTGCTCGCGATGGGCTTCGTCCATCCCGTGCACGAGGGCCTTTTGAAGCTGCTCTCGGTCGAGCTCGACCCGCGCGGCAACGTCAAGGCCAACACGCTGGACTACCAGACCTCGCGCCCCAACGTGTTCTCCGCCGGCGACATGCGCCGCGGCCAGTCGCTGGTGGTCTGGGCGATCCGCGAGGGCCGGCTGTGTGCGAGGTCGATTGATACGTTCCTGATGGGGAAGACGGATCTGCCGCGGTAATCCCAGTCATTCCGGGGCGCGCGAAGCGCGAGCCCGGAATCCATCTATCCACATACGCCGGCGCTCGATGGATTCCGGGTTCGCGCCAAATGGCGCGCCCCGGAATGACAATCGGAAAGGGCGGTGCCTCCGGCTTCGTCTAACGAGACGCGCAAGCAGGCGCTCCTAATTCTGCAGCCTCACGCCCACCATCATCACCGTGCCCTGCGAGCTCGATCCCGGCTGGTTCGAATCCAGGATGTCGTGACGCAGCGTGCCCTTGACCCAGATGTTGCGGTTGAGCTTGTAGATCAGATTGCTCTCGAACGAGTAGGTCTTGTCGTTGCGGTTCTGGCCCTGGTAGTCGAGCGTGCCGTAGGTGAATTTGCCGATTGCGGTGAGCCAGCGGCGGAAGTCGTGGTCGACTTCGGCCGAATAGGTCCGCACCAGGACGCCGGAGGAGCCGGCGACCGTGGTCTCCGCGATCTGCGTGTCGGTGAAGAATTTCACCGTGGTCAGCCCGCTCGCATTCCAGATCAGCGAGCCCGAGGTGAGAAACCCTGCGAGCTGGCTGAGGCGCGGGTCGGTGTAGTTGCGCGCGGAATAGCCGACCGAGACTTCACCGGTGAGGATGCGCGAGAACTCGAAGGACGAGCCGACCTTGGCATAGCCGCCGTTTGAATCGCGGAAGTAGCCGTTGCGATCGGCGGCCTGATCGTGGACGCGGGTGTCGCCCTGGATCTCGACGAACGGCTTCAGCCCGGGCTTCAGATCGTAAGAGAAGCGCCCGACGCCGCCATACTGGTTGAAGTTACGGTCATCGTTGCTGAAGGTCGCCCCGTCGGTGAGCTTTGAATCCGTGTAGGCGGTGCGATCGACGGTGGCGCCGGCGGCGACCTGGAAGCGATTGAAGGTCTGGTCGAAGCCGACGGTGGTGCCATAGGCGGCGTAAACAGGATATTTCTGCAAGCCGGTCTGCACGTTCGGGCTGCCGGGATTGTCGGTGGCGAGGCGCAAGCGCAGCTGCGAGGTCAGCTTGAGATCGCGGGTGACGTCGAGCCGGCCGTCGACATGGCCGGTAAAGTCAGGGCGATCGATCTCGACCGGCGAAGGCGAGGCAGAACCGTTGATGGTCACCGGCATATTGTTGGTGTAGCCCGAGAACGAGCCGCGCAGGTCGGCGACCAGCGCGTGGCGCTCCCAGTCGGAGATGACCAGGAGGTCCGGCGCGACCACGACGACCGGCGAGCCGACCGGCTTGTTGAGACGCGCCGGATTGGTGTCGTAGCCGGTGGAGAGCTCGAGCCCGCCCTTGATCAGGAAGCTGCCGGCATAATCGCCGACGGCTCCGAACGGATCGTCATCCGCCTTGAGGCGGCGGCGCAGCGGCTGGCCGGGCACGGTGCCCGCCATCGCCGCCGGCACCGGCGCCTTGCTCGCGGACGCAGATGGCGGCGGTGCAATCTTCGGCAGTCCTAGCGTGGACGGCGGCGGCGCTGTGGCCGGCACCGGCGAGCCGGGACCGGCCGCGCGCTTCGGTTTCGGCTGGCCGGGATAAAGCTTGGGTTGCTGTCGCTTGCGGTTGAGCGAGTCGTAGCCGGAGCCGCTCGCGCCGGCGGCGGCGGGAAGGCCATAGGTCGGGACCTGGCCGATGCGGGAGGCCGCCGGCTTCTCGCGGGCCTTGCGCGGATCGGCACTGGGATCGGGCAGTGCCGGCAACGCATCCGACGGCGCCTGCGGCACGCCCGCCGTGCGGCGGGTCGGCAGCGTCTCGGGCGAGGCGAAGCCGCCGCGGTTGGGATTGAACAGATCGGGCGTAAGGCTCTGGGCGGCCGCGGGGGCATTTCCGAGGGCGGTCAGCGCAAGGCAGGGGACAAGACACGGCAAAGCCGCGCGCAGCAATTGCGCGCGTTTGCTCCGGCCGGTGCCAGGAGACGACCCCACGATGGAATAACTCCAACGAAATCAAACACTTTCACGATCGCGCCCACCGGCTGGCGGGAACCATCGTTAATGGAGTTAAAACAATTATGGTTAATGACCCGTTGAGGGCCCTGGCGCGCGCGTCGCCTCCAGAGCCGCGGCGTGCTAATGAGGCGCCGACCGGGCGAATGCCCCCTCCTCCCTGGACCAGATTATGCCGAGCTCGAAACCGCTGATGACAGCATCATCCGGCCCCATCCCCGACAGCGTCGAATCCGCGCTCCGCACCCTGGAGACGGAGAGCGGCGGCATCAACGCGCTCGCAGCCGCCCTGCGCGGCCCGCTGGGCGAGACGTTTGCCAAGGCGGTCGACTTGATCCGCAACGCCAAGGGCCGCGTCATCGTCACCGGGCTCGGCAAGTCCGGCCATATGGGGCGCAAGATCGCCGCGACGCTGGCCTCGACCGGCACGCCCGCCTTCTTCGTGCACGCCGCCGAGGCCGGCCATGGCGATCTCGGCATGATCACCACCGACGACGTCATCATGGCGCTGTCCTGGTCCGGCGAGCAGCCGGAGATGAAGAACCTCGTGAACTATTCGGCGCGCTTCGCCATTCCCATGATCGCGGTGACCTCGAACGCGTCTTCGTCGCTGGGCCAGGCCGCCGACATCGTGATCGAGCTGCCGAAGGCGCGCGAGGCCTGCCCGCACAATCTGGCGCCGACCACCTCGACGCTGATGCAGGCGGCGATCGGCGACGCGCTGGCGATCGCGCTGCTCGAAGGCCGCGGCTTCACCGCGCTGGAGTTCGCGCATTTCCACCCTGGCGGCAAGCTGGGCGCGATGCTGAAATTCGTCCGCGACTACATGCGCACAGGCGCGGAGATTCCGGTCAAGCCTGAAGGCACCAAGATGTCGGACGCGGTGGTCGAGATGTCGGCCAAGGGGCTCGGCTGCGTCTGTATCGTCAACGCTGCGGGCGAGGCCATCGGCATCATCACCGACGGCGATCTGCGCCGCCATATCAACATGCGGCCCGATCTGCTGACGATGGCGGTCGACGATATCATGACCAGGCAGCCGAAGACGGTGCCGCCCTCGATGCTCGCCACCGAGATGATCGAGGTGCTGAACACCCGCAAGATCACGACGCTGGTCGTCACCGAGGCAGGCAAGGTGGTGGGCATCGTGCATCTGCACGACCTGCTGCGGGCGGGCGTGGCTTAAGGCGCGGTCTCTCCCCGCGCCGTCATTCCGGGGCGCGCCCGCTTGGGCGCGAGCCCGGAATCCATTCATCTCCGACGGCGCTGCACGATGGATTCCGGGTTCACGCTTCGCGTGCCCCGGAATGGCGGCAAAGGATTCATTGCGGAAACCGCGTCGCGTTCTCTTCCAGCGGCAACCGCAGCCCGTTCGCCAGATACGACACCGTGCGATAGAATCCGCACAGCAAAATGATCTCCAGGATCTGCGCCTCGTCGTAATGCGCCGACAGCGCGGCGAATTCCTCGTCGGTGAACGTCGCACGGGCGTGCAGCGCGTCGACGGCCGCGATCAGGGCCTGCTCCGCCGCTGACCAGCAGGCCGACATCGCATCGCCTTGCACGGTCGCGCGCACCTCGTCCCCGGCGAGCTTCGCCGGCCCGGCGAAAACGGCGACATGCACGCCCCATTCGTATTCGCACTTGTTCAGCGCACAGGTGCGGTCGATGACGATCTCGCGCTGGCGCAGCGGGAGCGGGCCGGGATCGAGCAAGCCGCCGGCGCGAAACTTGTCCCAGGCGCGGCCGTGACCCGCCATCACCCGGAACAGCAGCAGCGGTGGCGCGCCGCGCATGATGCGGTCGAACTGGGCCTGGATCTCCGGGGGATAAGGCGGGGTGAGCGGCGCAATGCGCGGCGTGGATGGGGACATGAGCCGTCCTTCGTTGCTACAATTATCGTAGCAAAACGCTACATTATCTGTAGCAAACCGCAAGAGGGTGACGATGGCCAAGAAGCCAGGCACGACGCCTCGGGTGCGGGGATCGCGCACCGGACGGCCGATCATGGCGCTGCTGGATCTGCTCGGGCGGCGCTGGAGCCTGCGGATATTGTGGGAGTTGCGCGGCGAGCCCCTCACCTCCCGCGCATTGCGCAGCGCCTGCGACGAGGCCTCGCCGACGGTGCTGCAGGCACGGCTGACGGAACTCCGCGAGGCGGGGTTCGTCGAGCTTGGCGAAGGCGGAGGTTACGGACTGACGCCGCTCGGGCGGGACTTGTGCGAGACGTTCATGCCGCTGCACCGGTTTGCGGAGAGGTGGAAGGCCCTTTCGCCCTCTCCCCGCTTGCGGGGTCGCGACGAGCGTCGCTCGCGCGGAGAGGGTCGGGGTGAGGGGGAGCCTCCGCGGAGACGGTGAGAGACGGACTCGCTGAGAGTCCCCCTCACCCGGATTGCATCTGCGATGCAATCCGGCCTCTCCCCGCAAGCGGGGAGAGGCGAAGAGAGCTACGCCGCCGCGACCGTCAGATTGGCACCGTCCACCTGCACCACCTTCACCCGCGTTCCGGCGGGCGTGTCGGGGCCCGCCACGCGCCAAACCGTGTCGCCGATGCGCATGGTGCCGCTGCCGTCGATGATCGGCTTCTCCAGCGTGAACTCACGCCCGAGCAAGGCCTCGGCGCGCTTGTTGAGGAAGGGGCTGGCGCTCGCATCCGGCTTCGGCCGGGCCAGGCGGCGCCACACCGGCACGGCGGCGGCGGCAAATACCGCGAACATCACCAGCTGCAGCTGCCAGGACGTGGTCACGGCGAACGCGATCAAACCCACCAGCAGCGCGGCGAGCCCAAGCCAGAACAGGAATATGCCCGGCGCCAGCACCTCCAGCGCCATCAGGACGAAGCCGAAGATCAGCCAGTTCCAGGTGCCGAGCGATACGAACATGTCGGTCATGACGCGATCTTCCATCATTGGCGCAAGCCCTAGCGAAGGGTCATGCGCCGGTGACTATCCCTGCCGCGGCGGCACCGCCGGCGGCGTGCTGCCGGTCGGGGGCACTGAGCCGGGGCGGCGAGCGGCAGCGGACCCAGAGGCCGCGCTCTCGCCGAACGTCGCCTTGGCGATCTCGCCGATGCCGGCGAGCGAACCGAGCATGCTCGTGGCCTCGATCGGCAGCATGATGATCTTCTGGTTCGGCGCCTCCGCAAACTGCCCGAACGCCTTGATATATTTGTCGGCGATGAAATAGTTCAACGCGGCGACGTCGCCCTTGGCAATGGCCTCGCTCACCATCTGCGTGGCCTTCGCTTCCGCCTCCGCCGAACGCTCGCGTGCCTCGGCGTCGCGGAAGGCGGCTTCCTTGCGGCCTTCGGCCTGCAGGATCTGACCCTGCTTGGCGCCCTCGGCGCGCAGGATCTCCGACTGGCGCTGGCCTTCGGCGGCGAGGATGTCGGCACGCTTGACGCGCTCGGCCTTCATCTGCCGGCCCATGGCCTCGACGAGGTCGGCGGGCGGCACGATATCCTTGATCTCGATGCGGTTGACCTTGAGGCCCCAGGGCGAGACCGCGGCATCGACAACGCGCAAAAGGCGCTCGTTGATCTCGTCGCGATGCGACAGCACCTGGTCGAGATCCATCGCGCCCATCACCGAACGGATGTTGGTCATGGTCAGGACGGTGATGGCCTGCGTCAGGTTGGAAACCTCGTAGCTCGCTTTCGCGGCGTCGAACACCTGGTAGAAGGCGACGCCGTCCACCGTCACGGTGGCGTTGTCCTTGGTGATCACCTCCTGCTCGGGAATGTCGATCACCTGCTCCATCATGTTGATCTTGCGCCCGACGCGATCGAAATAGGGCACGATCAAATTGAGGCCGGGGCTCAGCGTCTGCGTGTATTTGCCGAACCGCTCGATGGTCCAGTCATAGCCCTGCGGCACCGTCTTCACGCCGGCCACCAGCGTGACGATGACGAGCAAGACGAGAACAATCGCGAAAATGTCGAAACCGCTCATATTTCCTCCAAGTCAGGAAAGGCCTTTCCCGCGCTGTCATTGGTCGGGAACACGACCTTACCGGTTCAGCGGTCGCGCGTAACGTCGGCATCAGTGCAAATCTGCACAAGGCGGACGGAGCGGAATCGCGACGATTATGTATTTGGAGGGAGGCTCTTGAAGGATGCGGGAGCGAACCTAGCGGCAAAGGTTAATATTGCGGTGCAGGCGCCTGTCATATCCAGCCCTGCAGCTCGCGCAACACCAGGCTGCGGATCACGTCCATGCCGGGCTGGCTGTCGTTGAGACAGGGAATCGCTGAAAACTGCTCACCACCATTGTGCTTGAAGATCTCGGCGTTCTCCTGCGCGATCTCCTCCAGCGTTTCCAGGCAGTCGGCGGAAAAGCCCGGCGTCACCACCGCGATGCGACGCACGCCTTCCTTCGCGAGCCGCTCCATGGTCTTGTCGGTATAGGGCTGGAGCCACTCGGCATTGCCGAAGCGCGACTGGAAGGTCAGCAGCAGCTTCGTCTCGTCCATGCCGAGCCGGCGGCGCAGCGCCTCGGTGGTGGCGATGCAGTGCTGCTGATAGGGATCGCCCTTCTCGACATAGGATTTCGGCATGCCGTGGAAGGACGCAACGATCAGCTCGGGCTTGAATGGCAGGCTCGCCAGATGCGTCTCGATCGAGCTCGCGAGCGCCTCGATATAGGCCGCGTCCTCATAATAAGGCGGCGTCACCCGCAGCGTCGGCTGGTTGCGCAGGCGGGCGAGCACGCGGAACACTTCGTCGCAGACGGTCGCCGAGGTCGAGGCGGAGTATTGCGGATAGAGCGGCACGGCGAGGATACGCTCGCAGCCCTTCGCGATCAGCGCGTCGATGCCGGACTTGATCGAGGGATTGCCGTAGCGCATCGCCCAGTCCACCACGACGTGGGCACGGTCCGACAGTGCCGCGGCGAGCTTGTCGGCTTGCGACCGCGTGATGGTCTTCAGCGGCGATTCATTCTTCTCGGTGTTCCAGATCTTCTGGTAATCGAGCGCCTTGGTGCGGGGACGGCTGCGCAGGATGATGCCGTTCAGCACGGCTTTCCAGATCAGGCCCTGGTCCTCGATGACGCGGGCGTCACTGAGGAACTCCTTCAGATAGACCCGCACGCCTGGCGCATCGGCGGTGTCGGGCGTGCCGAGATTGACAAGGAGCACGCCGACACGCGGCAGGGCGGATTGGGCGGCTGGTCTTCCGGTCTCGATGGGGACGACACTGGTCATGCCTGTGTGGGTCGCGCGTTGGTCCGAACTTGTCAAGATGAGGCCGATTTCGTTAGGGTCGCACCCAGGCCGAGGAACGACGATGACACTCGCGGAATGGTGCGTCTTTGGAGCGCTGCTGCTCTATCTGTCTACGATCGCCGCGGTCAAATGGATCAGGTTTCGGCGCTTCGACAATTCCCGGCCGCGCGACCCCGCCTTCTATGAGGACGCGCTGTCGCAGCGTGCGCTCGGTGCGCACCAGAACGGCATCGAGACCTTCCCGTTCTTCGCCTTTGCGGTGCTGCTCGCCGAATACCGGGATTCGCCGCAACGGTTGATCGACGAGCTCGCGGCCCTCTTCCTCATCGTCCGCCTCGCCTATGTGCTGACCTATCTCGGCAACCGACCGACGCTACGCTCGATCCTCTGGACCGTCGGCTTTGCGATCAATCTCGGGATCTTCTTCATGCCGGCCTTGAAGCGGTTCCTGCCAGTGTGAGGTCTCTCGCCGCCGTGTCCCGGACGCGGTGCAGCGCACCGTCCAAGAGACGCTGCGCTGCGTCCGGGGCACGAGAATTCAGCTCAGAAACACGTGGTCCGCTCAGCCGCGATGTAGCCGAACAGCAGGCCCGCGCCGAACAGCAGCACGACGCCCGCGGCCGCGAATTCGATCCCGCGCATGAACAGCGCGCCGCCGCCGTCGCGCCCGGCGCTGAGGCGCGCGGCGATGTCCTTGGCGGAGACGGCGACGACCGCGATCGCCGCGACCGTGATCGCGGTGCCAAGCCCCATCAGGAGGGTCGCGGCGATGCCGGCCCAGAACAGGCCCTGGGCGAGCGCGAACACCAGCACCAGAATGGCGCCCGAGCAGGGACGGATGCCGACGGTGAGGATCGCGGCAAAGCCGCGCCGCCATCCGCCGGGGCCGGCGAGCTCGCTCGGCGTGGGACCGTGGGAATGGCCGCAATGCTCGTCATGGACGTGATCATGTCCGTGATGGGCATGGACATGCCCATGGCCGTGATCGTGGTGATGATGATGGTGATCATGGCCGTGATCGTGATGATCGTGGGCATCATGATGATGGTGATGATCATGATGGTGCGGCACGCCGGCGATCGCCGGCACCGGCTGGGCCGCCTGCAGCGCCCGGATGAAGGTGCGGCCCTTGACCCAGACCAGGCGCAGCCCGAACAGCGCGATCAGGGCGTAGCTCGCGATCTCGATCGCCCCTTCCGCCTTGCACATGGTCTTCGCGGTCGCATTCAGCACCCAGGCCGAGATGCCGACGATGAGGATCGCCACCAGCGACTGCATCAGCGCCGAGGCAAACGACAGCGCGATGCCACGACGGGCGGTCTCGCGGTTGGCGACGAGATAGGAGGCGATCACGGCCTTGCCGTGGCCGGGGCCGGCGGCGTGGAAAATGCCGTAGGCGAACGAGATGAAGAGCAGCGTCCACACCGCCGAGCCGTCGGATTTCGCGGCGCGGATCGTCGACGACATCTGCCGATAGAATTCCGACTGTTTTGCCAGCAGCCAGCCGATGAGGCCGCTGGCTTCGGGTTCGGCCGCCTGCGCCGGGCGCGGCGCGCCGAACGGATTCTGCGCGAGGACATCGTGGAGCGCGGCATCGGCCACGCTGACCGCCAGCACGACGGCCGCGCCGGCGAGCAGCCCGCGCGCGAGCGGAGGGAGTTGCGGCTTCAAGGGCAATCCACCGTGATCTTGTTGGCGAACATCATGCCGAAATTCGAGTTCTCGCCGTTCAGGAAGGTCTGCTCGTTCAGCTTCTGCGCGCTCGCGGTACCGTCATTCGGTCGCTCGAGCTTCATCTGGCAGCCGGCGGGCGCACCGACCAGCTTGACCGGGTTGCCCTTGGCCATCTGGAAGTCGATGAAGAAAGAGCGGTCGAACACTTCGAGCACCAGCTGCCTTGGCTTGACCGGATTCTTCAGCGGCAGCGTGAAGTGCAGGGTCAGCACGGTGTCCTTGTAGTCGAGGAAGTAGTCGACCGGCTCCTGGAATCGCTCCTTCTTGCCGTCCGCTCGCGCGAAGGTGAAGTAGGCATATTCCTTCAGCGACTCGACATTGGTCTGCGCCAGCGGCCCGAGCTCCTCGCGGGTATAGGCGCCCTTGGTCTTGCTCTCGAGCCCCTGCACCGCATAGGCCGAGAACATGTCGTCAAAGGTCCAGGCGTGACGGACGCCGGTGATCGTGCCGTCCGCAGCATAAAGCAGCTCGCTGGTGGCGGTGATCCAGACATGCGGATGCGCGCTCGCCGCGCCGGCGGCGAGCGACAGGCCAGCGGCGAGCAGCAGTCCGAGCAGGCGGCGCATCGTGCCCATCAGGCAGCCTTGGCGTTGTCGAGCAGGCCCCGCCGGCGCAGCAGCGCATCGGGTTCCGGCGGGCGGCCGCGGAAGGCCTCATAGGCGGCTTCCGGATCGACCGATCCGCCGGAGGCGTAGATGTCGTCGTGCAGGCGTTTTGCCACCGCGGGATCGAAGATGTCCCCGGCCTCCTCGAAGGCGCCGAAGGCGTCGGCATCCATCACCTCCGACCACATGTAGCTGTAATAGCCGGCGGCGTAATGATCGCCGGTGAAGATGTGGCCGAACTGCGTGGGCCGGTGACGCAGCGCGATCTCTTCGGGCATGCCGATCTTCTCCAGCTCGCGTCGCTCGAACGCGCGGACATCCTGCGCGGCGGCGGCCGGCTGGGTGTGGAATTCGAGGTCGATCAGCGCCGAGGAGACGAATTCGACCGTGGCAAAGCCCTGGTTGAATTTTCGCGCGGCAAGGAAGCGCTGGAGCAGGTCGTCCGGCAGCGGCTCACCGGTCTGGTAGTGACGGGCGAACTTCTGCAGCACCTCGGGCCGTTCCTGCCAGTGCTCATAGAGTTGCGACGGCAGCTCGACGAAGTCGGTGAACACGGAGGTGCCCGACAGCGACGGATAGGTCACGTTGGAGAGCATGCCGTGCAGGCCGTGGCCGAACTCGTGGAACAGGGTGCGGGCATCGTCGGGCGACAGCAGCGAGGGCTCGCCGTCGGCGCCCTTGGCGAAGTTGCAGATGTTGAGAACCAGCGGCGCGACGTCGCCGTCGAGCTTCTGCTGGTCGCGCAGCGAGGTCATCCAGGCGCCGGAGCGCTTCGACGGGCGGGCGAAGTAGTCGCCGTAGAACAGCGCCTTGTGCTTGCCGTCCCTGTCCTTCATCTCCCAGACCCGGACGTCGGGGTGCCAAACCGGAACGTCCTTGCGCTCCTCGAAGGTGACGCCGAACAGCCGCGTGGCGCAGTCGAAGGCGGCGGCGATCATGTTGTCGAGCGCGAGGTATGGCTTGATCGCGGAATCGTCGAAATTGGCGCGCTGAAGGCGCAGCTTTTCGGCATAGAAGCGCCAGTCCCAGGGGGAGAGCTTGAAATTGCCGCCCTCCGCCGTGATCAGCGCCTGCATCTCGTCGCGATCGGCGAGCGCACGCGCCCGGGCCGGCTTCCAGACCCGCTCCAACAGGCCCCGCACCGCGTCCGGCGTCTTGGCCATGGAATCCTCGAGCCGGTAGGCGGCGTAGGTCGGATAGCCCAGGAGGTTCGCGCTCTCCTCGCGCAGCTTCAGGATCTCGACGATGGTTTCGTTGTTGTCGTTGGCATTGCCATTGTCGCCGCGGGCGATGAAGGCCTTGTAGACCTTCTCGCGCAGGTCGCGCCGGGCCGAGCTCTTCAGGAACTGTTCGACCGAGGAACGCGACAGCGTGACGATGGCCTTGCCGTCCATGCCGCGCTCTTCCGCCGCAGCCTTGGCGGCGGCGACGAAGCTCTCCGGCAGGCCCTGGCGGTCGGCCTCGCCCAACTCCATGACCCAGTCCTGCTCGTCGCCAAGCAGATGATGGCTGAAGCCGGTGCCGAGCTGGGCGAGCCTCTCGTTGATCTCGGCCATCCGGGCCTTGGCATCCTCGGACAGGCCGGCGCCAGCGCGGTGGAAGCGGGTATAGGTGCGCTCCAAGAGGCGGAGCTGCTCGGGCGAAAGACCAAGATCGGTGCGGTTCTCGTGCAGCTGGGCGATGCGACCAAACAGCACGGCGTTCATCATGATCGGATTCCAGTGCCGCGCCATCCGCAAGGAGACATCCTTGTCGATCTCCAGGATGGCCGGATTGGAATGCGCCGAGACCAGGTCGTAGAACACCGCCGCGACCTTGCTCAGCAGCTTGCCGGAGCGCTCCAGCGCCGTGATGGTGTTGGCGAAGTCGGGCGCGGCCGGATCATTGGTGATCGCCGCGATCTCGGCGGAGTGGTCGGCGAAGGCCTGCTCGAACGCCGGCAGGAAGTGCTCCGGCTTGATCTCGTCGAAGGGCGGGGTCGCAAACGGCGTCACCCAGGCCTTCAGCAGCGGATTGGTCTCGGAGTCCGTAGTTTGGCGGGGGTCTGACATTGCAAGTCCCGGTTTTCATGGCTCGATTGTTGCGGCCAGCTATAGCACGCGATGGGGCTTTTTTGGGCCATTTGGCCTTGCTCCCGGCCGCCTTTTCGGGGAGATTGCGGCCCTCGATGGACCACGGACCCCTTAAGCTCATGAACGCGCCTTCCTCGTCTTCCCGTCAGATCGTCTGGCCCAGCGTCATCACCGTCATCAGCGCCGCCATCCTGATCGGCGCCGAAGTGTTCGGCGCGGCGTTCGCCGGCGGCTGGGCGCTCGCGATCCTGTTCGGGCTCGGCGACCAGGGCGCGCACATCCTGCAGGCCGTGCTGTTTGCACTCGGCGTGCTCGTGATGACGGCCTTCATCCGCGCGGCTCAGCGCGTCGAGCCCTTCACGAAGCGCGGCTGACGCCTCTCGCGCGCGAGAGACGCGCGCGCTGCCACGAAAAACTTAACGCCCGTTCATCTTCCGCGTCGCTCGCGCAACACTGCGCAAGCAGACGTTAGGCAATTCTGTTCGCAGCCTAAAAAAATTCTTGCGAAGCCGAGTCAAAACACTTATGTGCGGACTTGCCCAATTTCGCACGTGCCTGTGGTCGTGTGTCAGTCGGTAGGTATCCGGACAAGAGGCCGGACAGCCGCCAAGGGGTGAAGAAGCCGAGGGGCTCTTCGGAAGTGCGGAAGTCGGAAGGCCGAGGTCGCAAGACGCGAAGGTCGGACGACGAAGCAAACCCGGAGTGCCCAGCATCTCTCTCAAAGAGATGCCTTGTCGAAGGTGACTTCGCTCTTTGCAACCGTGACTGGCAGCCGGAGGCGAACCGGCGCACCCCGCTCTCAACGGGGGACGCGACTTAAAGCAACGACGGATCGGGCTTTTTTGGTCTCTACCGGCAGTCCAACGCCGGCGCGGGCTACTGAAAAGGCTTGTCCTTCATTGCCAGGTGTGCGGGCGGGAACACTCCCAACCAATCCACGGCAGCACAGTCTGGTTTGAGTCTTTTGGCTTCGTCGCGCCTCCATCGCGCGATCCGGCCAGAGCACTCCTATCCGACGTCATGTTTTGAACGGGCCCGTCGCTGGGCCGTTTGGGAGAGTGCCATGACCGAACGTATCCAGGAATTCCTGCGCAACCGCCGCAAGGATGGCCTCGACACCGAGCCGTGCCTCGTCGTCGACCTCGAGGTCGTGCGCGACAATTACCAGAGCTTCGCCAAGGCGCTGCCCGACAGCCGCGTGTTCTATGCCGTCAAGGCAAACCCGGCGCCGGAAGTGCTGGCCCTGCTCGCCTCGATGGGCTCCTGCTTCGACACCGCGACGGTTGCCGAGATCGAGATGGCGCTGGCCGCGGGTGCGACGCCCGACCGCATCTCCTTCGGCAACACGATCAAGAAGGAGCGCGACATCGCGCGCGCCTTCGCGCTCGGCATTCGCCTGTTCGCGGTCGATTGCGCCGCCGAGGTCGAGAAGGTCGCCCGTGCCGCCCCCGGCGCGAAGGTGTTCTGCCGCATCCTCTATGACTGCGCCGGCGCCGAATGGCCGCTGTCGCGCAAGTTCGGCTGCGACCCGGAGATGGCGGTCGAGGTGCTCGACCTCGCCAAGCGCCTCCGGCTGGAGCCGTGCGGCATCTCCTTCCATGTCGGCTCGCAGCAGCGCAAGGTGAAGGCGTGGGACCGTGCGCTGGCGATGGCCTCGCAGGTGTTCCGCGACTGCGCCGAGCGCGGCATCAACCTGACCATGGTCAACATGGGCGGCGGTTTCCCGACCAAGTACCTGAAGGACGTGCCGCCGGTCGTGACCTACGGCCGCTCGATCTTCCGCGCGCTGCGCAAGCACTTCGGCAACCAGATTCCGGAGACCATCATCGAGCCGGGCCGCGGCATGGTGGGCAACGCCGGCATCATCGAGTCCGAGGTCGTGCTCATCTCGAAGAAGAGCGACGAGGACGAGGTGCGCTGGGTGTATCTCGACATCGGCAAGTTCGGCGGTCTCGCCGAGACCATGGACGAGTCGATCCGCTACGCGATCCGCACCCGCCACGACGGCGCGGACATGACGCCGTGCGTGCTGGCGGGGCCGACCTGCGACAGCGCCGACGTGCTGTACGAGAAGAACCCCTATCCGCTCCCGGTCACGCTCGAGATCGGCGACAAGGTTCTGATCGAGGGCACCGGGGCCTATACGTCGACCTACTCGTCGGTGGCCTTCAACGGCATTCCGCCGCTGAAGACGTACCACATCTGATCCGCCTCTTTGTCTGAGGCCTGACGAACCCGGGAGCCGGCTTGCCGGCTCCTCCTCAACATCTCGATTTCTGACGACGTCTTGGACCGGCGTGCTGCCCGCACGTCCGTTCAAGCGGGGATTGATGCGCCATGACTGCTTTTCGGAAGCCACAGATCGCCCTCACCTCGAAAGCCGCTCCGTTTGCGATCCGCAGCGAGCGTGCCGTCGACGTCGCCGCCCGTGAGGCGCTGCTCGATGCCAGCTTTGGCGAGGACCGCCATGGCCGCACCTGCCAGCGCCTGCGCGACGGACGCGCGCCCGCCGCAGGCCTCGCCCTGTCGGCCGTGCGCGAGGGCAAGCTCGTGGGAACCGTGCGGCTGTGGCACGTCAGCGCCGGAGGCAGGCCCGCTCTGGTCCTCGGACCGCTGGCGGTCGACCCTGCCTGCCGCGAGCTCGGGATTGGCGCCGCGCTGATGCATCAGGCGCTGGCCGCCGCCCGGGCGCGCGGGCATGAAGCCGTGATCCTGCTCGGCGATGCCTCCTATTACGCCCGCTTCGGCTTCTCGGCGGAGAAGACGGCTGGGCTTTCGCTGCCCGGCCCGTTCGAACGCGACCGCCTGCTGGCGATCGAATTCACCGACGGCGCCCTGGACGGCGCCGAGGGGATGATCGTCCCGACCGGCTCGGCCCTGCCCAAACGGAGGTCGGTTCGCGGACCTGTGGCGCGCGCGGCCTGAGAGATCGCTTTCATCGCGGCGACCCGAGCCGCACTGAGCGGCAACGCCCGGCCGCGCCTGCGTCACGCCCGCTCCTTTGGGGTTGCGCAGGCGCCAGAAACGCCCTTTAACCCCGCGAAACATCCTTCAGTCGAGGCCCAAACCATGCCCCGTCGCCTGATCTCCACCGGCTCTCCGCTCGAGAAGACCGTCGGCTACAGCCGCGCCGTGATCGACGGCGATTTCGCCTTCGTCGCGGGAACCACCGGCTATGACTACAGCACGATGACGATGCCGGCCGACGTCACGAGCCAGTCACGCAACTGCTTCAAGACCATCGCAGCCGCCCTGAAGGAGGGCGGTTTCGAGATGGCCGATATCGTCCGTGCGACCTACTACGTCACCGACACCAGCTACATCGACGCCCACTTCGCCGTCTGCGGCGAGGTTCTCGGCGACATCAGGCCGGCCGCGACCCTGCTGGTCGTCAGCGCCCTCGCCAAGCCCGAGATGAAGGTCGAGATCGAAGTCACCGCCAAGCGCCGCAGCGTCTGACAAGCGCCGCAGCGCCTGATCCACCCACCCTTTGCCTGCCAGCACGTTCCGGAGAAACCGTCCCATGAGCCCTCCCTCGCAGATCTACGCGAAGATCACCGGTCCCATCGTCATGGTCGGCTTCGGCTCCATCGGCAAAGGCACGCTGCCGCTGATCGAGCGGCATCTCGATTACGACAAGTCGCGCGTCACCGTGATCGATCCCAAGGACGAGGGCCGCAAGGCGCATTGCGAGAAGCACAATGTCCGCTTCATCCAGAAGGCCGTGACGAAAGACAATTATCGCGAATTGCTGTCTCCGCTGCTCACCGAAGGTGGCGGCCAGGGCTTTTGCGTCAATCTCTCGGTCGACACCGGCTCGACCGACATCATGGAGCTCTGCAACGAGCTCGGCGCGCTCTACATCGATACCGTCAACGAGCCCTGGCTCGGCTTCTATTTCGATTCGTCGAAGGGGCCGGAGGCGCGCTCCAACTATGCCCTTCGCGAAGTGACGCTGGCCGCCAAGAAGGCGCGCCCCGCAGGCTCGACCACGGCCGTCTCCTGCTGCGGCGCCAATCCCGGCATGGTCTCCTTCTTCGTCAAGCAGGCGCTGCTCAATGTCGCCGCGGATCTGAAGCTCAATGCCCCCAAGCCGAAGACCAAGGGCGAATGGGCGGATTTGATGCGGCAGGCCGGCATCAAGGGCATCCATATCGCCGAGCGCGACACCCAGCGCTCCAAGAAGCCGAAAGAGCCCGACGTCTTCGTCAACACCTGGTCGGTGGAAGGCTTCCTCTCGGAGGGCATGCAGCCGTCGGAGCTCGGCTGGGGTACCCATGAGAAATGGATGCCCGAGAATGCGCATACCCACGAAGCCGGCTGCGGCGCTGCCATCTACCTGATGCAGCCCGGCGCCAATACGCGCGTGCGCACCTGGTGCCCGACCCGCGGCGCGCAATACGGCTTCCTCGTCACCCACAACGAGTCGATCTCGATCGCCGATTACTTCACGGTGCGTGACGCATCAGGCACGGCGATCTATCGGCCGACCTGCCACTACGCCTATCATCCGGCCGACGACGCTGTGCTGTCGCTGCATGAGCTGTTCGGCCGCGCCGGCAAGATGCAGGAGAAGCACCACATCCTCGAGGAGGACGAAATCGTCGACGGCATCGACGAGCTCGGCGTGCTGCTGTTCGGCCACGACAAGAATGCGTATTGGTACGGCTCGCAGCTCTCGATCGAGGAGACGCGCGAACTCGCGCCGTACCAGAACGCCACCGCCTTGCAAGTGACCTCCGCCGTGCTCGGCGGCATGGTGTGGGCGCTGGAGAACCCCAACGAGGGCATCGTCGAAGCCGACGAGATGGATTTCGATCGTCTCCTGGAAATCCAGCTGCCCTATCTCGGCCCGGTGAAGGGCTTCTACACCGACTGGACCCCGCTGACGGACCGGCCGGGACTGTTCCCGGAGGACATCGACACCAGCGATCCCTGGCAGTTCAAGAACATTCTGGTGCGGTGAGGGGCGACGCGTCCTGCCTCGCCCACAACTGTCATGCCACGCGAAGGCGGGGCATCCAGTACGCCCCGGCTTCTCGGCTCTGTCACAACTGTCTCTGGAATACTGGATCACCCGCCTTCGCGGGTGATGACACCATTTGTGTGGTGGCCGCCCTACTTCCTCTCAAGCGGCGGCGCGATCTTTTCCGCCGGTGCCGGCGGCAGTGCCGGCCTGGTCGCCGCGCCTTGCGTCTGCGGATCGGGGCGCGCGGGCTCGGGGGCCGGCGTAGTCGGCCGATCGCCGCCGGGCTTGGCCTCCGCTGGCACCTTGCTCTGCTCGTCGGACGGAGTTCCCTGAAGCGGCTGCGTCGCCTGTGCCATCTGCATCCGGCTCTCGGCGCGGATCTGGGCGAGCGACATCACCGACACCACGAGTCCCGCCGCGAACAGCGAGGCAGCGATTGTCAGGTCGAGACTCAGTCTGTGCTTGTCATGTTGGCCGGGCATGTCGATCACCGCCTTTATCCGCGGGATCAACGAAATCGACCGACCAGGGTTCCCTCCTCGGCAAGGCGGCATCTGCCCGTCTGCGCGCCAAAACGACGCGCTCACTCGGTCGTGCTGGCTTCCCAGGTGGCATGGCGCACGCCGGGCAGATGCTGCAGATCGGTCGCCACGGCGTTCAATTCGTTCGGGTCGATCGCGCTCGCGACCAGCTTGGCGACGATCTCCAGCATGTCCTCGCCGATCTCGACGACCTCGACACCCGCCACGGGATATTGCGCACCCTCGAGCTTCTCGACGAGGCGGTCGCGCATGTCAGGCAAGGCATCGGCCGCGACCGCGAGCTTGAAATAGTAGGTCGCCTCCAGCGCCTTCTCGTTCAGGGGGATGCGGTTGATGGCATTGACCAGCGGGCGCAGCATGGTGTTGCCGGCGATGACGAAGACCGTCAACGCAGCCGCCTGCGCGATCATGTCGGCACCGGCGCAGGAGCCGACTGCGGCCGAAGCCCATAGCGTCGCTGCGGTGTTGAGCCCGCGCACGTCCATGCCCTGCTTCATGATGACGCCGGCGCCCAGGAAGCCGATGCCCGAGACGACATAGGCGATCACCCGGACCGCACCGTCGGCGCCGTCCAGCTGCATGGCGAGATCGACGAAGGCGGCGGCGCCGACTGCGACCAGAACATTGGTGCGCAGGCCCGCGGTGCGCTGGCGATATTGCCGCTCGGCGCCGATCAGCGTGCCCAGCACGAAGGCCGTGGTCAGGCTGACCAGCGTGTCGGCGAAGTCAGCAAGCTGGAAAGTCGTGAGAAATCGCATGGTCCCCTATACGGCTGGAACCATGACAGATCAAAGCTCGAGCAGGCCGCCGTCCCCATTTTCGTCGGCAAACGCCAGCAGCGTGCCCTTGGCGTTCCAGCCGATGGCGGCGACGGGCGGCGTGCCGTTGCGGCGGACCAGGATCTCGGCGCCGTCCTCCAGCCGCACCATCAGCACGGTGCCGTCGCTGTAGCCGGCGGCGAGGATGTCGTTCTTCGGATGGCAGGCGACGACCGAGACGCGGGCCTGCAGCGGCGCGAGCATCGCGGGCTCCTTGCCCATCGGACCATCCTTGCTGCCGAACGGCCAGATGATGACGGTGTCGGCGCCCGAGGTGGCGAGGCCCTTGCCGCCCGCGCTCCACGACATCGAGCGGACCCGGCCGGGATAGCCGGTCATGCGCATGTGCCTGTTGTCGGCGAGCCGCCAGCCGTGCAGCGCCGGCTCGTGCATCGCGGTCACCAGGAACTTGTTGTCCGGGCTGAAGGTGACGGCGTGATGCGAGCCCGCCCAGGGCAGGAATTCGGCGGACCCTTCCATGTTGGGAAACCACAGTGTCACGCCGTTGTAATGCGCGATCGCGAGCCGCAGGCCCTTGGGCGCGAAGGCGAGACCGCCGACGGTCGAGGGCACCTCGAGCGACTTCTCCTCGGCCTTGCCGCTCTTGACGGTCGCCGTCTTGCCGGCCGACCAGGCGAACGCGCCGTCGGCGTGCAGCGCCACCGCATCGATCCAGCGCCGCTTCGGGTCGGTGGCGAGCAGCGTCACCTCGCCCCTGGCGTCGAGCGCGACGACCTTGCCGTCGTCGCCGCCCATTGCGAGGCGCTTGCCGTCGAAGGCAGTGGAGAGAATACCGCCACTGTGCACGGCGACCTTGGTGATCTCGCCCTTGGCGTGGACGAAGGCAACGTTCTCCTCGCCGCCGACGAAGGCGGCACGATCCCCGAGGAAATGCACCGAGGTCACGGCCATGCCGAGCGTGACAGGCTTGACGCGGTCGGTGACGGAGACGATCGAGGCGGAATCGGGAGGCGGCGTAAACTCTTTCATCACGAGACGATGCAGCTCTCGAAACCCTTGCGGATCGCCTCTTCCGGCAATTCGCGACCGATGAAGACGAGGCGGCTCTCGCGCGGTTCGCCTTCCTTCCACTTCCGCTGGTGGTTGCCCTCCAGCATCATGTGGACGCCCTGGAAGACATAGCGGTCGTCGTCGTCGTGGAACGCGAGGATGCCCTTGGAGCGCAGGATCTTGCCGCCCTCGACCTGCACCAGGTTCTGCAGCCAGGGCATGAACATATTGGGATCGAGCGGCTTGTCGGTCTTCAGCGACAGCGACTGCATGTCCTCGTCGTGGTAGTGCTTCAGGCCGTGGCCGTGATCATGATGATGATCGTGGCCGTGATGGTGGTGGTGATCATGGTCGTGGTTATGATCGTCGGCCTCCAGGAAATCCGGCTCGATATCGAGGATGCGGTCGAGATCGAACGCGCCGCGGTCGAGCACGTCGGCCAAGGCCACCGAGCAGCGCTCAGTGCGGTGCAGTTTCGCATAGGGGTTGATGGCGCGGATGCGGGCCTCGACCTCGGCAAGCTCGCCCTTGCTGACGAGGTCGGTCTTGTTCAGAACGATGACATCGGCGAAGGCGATCTGGTTCTTGGCCTCGGGCGCGTCCTTGAGCCGGTCGGACAGCCATTTGGCGTCAGCGACGGTCACCACCGCGTCGAGACGCGCGTTCTTCTGCACGTCCTCGTCGACAAAGAAGGTCTGGGCGACTGGCGCGGGATCGGCAAGGCCGGTGGTCTCGACGATGATGGCGTCGAACTTGCCCTTGCGCTTCATCAGGCCGTCCATGATGCGAACGAGGTCACCGCGCACCGTGCAGCAGATGCAGCCGTTGTTCATCTCGAACACTTCCTCATCGGCGCCGATGATGAGGTCGTTGTCGATGCCGATCTCGCCGAATTCGTTGACGATGACGGCGTATTTCTTGCCGTGGTTTTCCGACAGGATGCGGTTGAGCAGCGTGGTCTTGCCGGCACCGAGATAGCCGGTCAGGACGGTCACGGGAATTTTTTGGGAGGTCGCTTCAGACATAACAACTCCGGCTTCGGGCGATTTCCGCGCGACGCGAGGCGGGGTGGCCCCTGCCCTAATGGTCAAGCGCGCTGGTCAGGGCCTTTATATTGTGCCTGACCATGTCAATGTAAGTGGGTGCAGGCCCCTTTTCGCCGGTCAAACCGTCTGAAATCAGGGTCCCGCCGACCTTTGCCCCGGTCTCTGCCGCGATCCGCCGAATCAGCCGGTCGTCGCTGATATTTTCCAGGAAAACAGCCGGGATTTTCTGGGCCTTGATCTGGCCGATGATGGCCGCGATGTCCCGGGCGCTGGGCTCGGTTTCGGTGGAGACGCCCAGAGGGGCGACGAACCGGATACCATATTCGGCGGCGAAATAGCCGAAGGCATCGTGGGTGGAGATCACCTTGCGCCGCTCGGTTGGGATTTTGGCAACGGCCTCGCGGACCTCGCGGTCGAGCGCTTCGAGCTTTTCCAGATAGGCCTTGGCCTGGGTGCGAAAGAAGTCGGCTGCGTCAGGATCGGCCGCGGCCAGCGCGTTGGCGATATCAGCCACGTAAACCTTGGCGTTGGGGACGGACTGCCAGGCATGGGGGTCGGCGCTTGAGCCGAGCTTGAGCGGCGTGATGCCGGCGCTGGCGGTGACGACCCGCGCCTTGCTGCCGGAAGACTGCACGAGACGCGGCAGCCAGCCCTCCAGCCCGAGCCCGTTGACGATGACGAGCTTTGCCTCCGCGACGCGCTTCGCATCGGCGGGCGGTGGCGTGTAGACGTGGACATCGCTGTCGGCGCCGACCAGCGTGGTCAAATTGATCCTGTTACCGCCGACATTACGAACGAAATCGGCGAGGATCGAGAAGCTCGCGACAACGTTCAGCCGCTCCGCAGCCTGAAGTGGCGAGGCGATCAGCAGGAGCACGCAAAGCAGGATGGGCCGCATCGTCACGCCTCCAGATGCCGGCCGGGAAACATCTGCCGGACGACGCCGCCGACGCGGCCGAACAGGACGGAGACCACGTAGATCACGGTCGCGACCAGGATGATCGCGGGGCCTGACGGCACGCGGGTCAGGAACGACAGCACGAGGCCGGCATAGCCGGAAATTGCGGCGGCGACGACCGCGATGCAGATCATCGCGGTCAGATCGCGCGACCAGAACCGGGCGATGCCCGCCGGCAGGATCATCAGGCCGACCGCAAGCAGCGTGCCGAGCGCCTGGAAGCCGTTGACGAGGTTGATCACGACCAGCGCGAGGAAGGCGAGATGCGCGGGGCCGCCGGCACGGCTGACCGTGCGCAGGAACAAGGGATCGACGCTCTCGATCACCAGCGGACGATAGATCACGGCGAGCACCAGCAGCGTCACGGTGGCATTGAAGGCCACCACCAGCAGGGTCTGGTCGTCCATCGCGAGGATGTTGCCGAACAGCACGTGCAAGAGGTCGATATTGGTGCCCTTGATCGAGACGATGGTGACGCCGAGCGCCAGCGAGGCGAGATAGAAGGTGGCGAGCGAGGCGTCCTCCTTCAGCCCGGTCGAGCGCGCGACCACGCCGGCGAGGATCGCGACCGCAAAGCCTGCGATCAGGCCGCCGGCCGTCATCGCGAACAGATTGAGACCGGAGAGTAGGAAGCCCACCGCGGCGCCCGGCAGGATCGCGTGCGCCATGGCGTCACCGACGAGGCTCATCCGCCGCAGCATCAGGAACACGCCGATCGGCGCGCCGGCCAGCGCCAGCGCGATCACGGCGGCGAGCGCGCGCCGCATGAACTCGAATTCGGTGAACGGGCCGATCAGCGCGTCATGGAGCATCGGATATCAGGCCGCCCGGGAGCTGATATCATCGGCGGCGCAGGCCGCGGCGCTGTCGTCGAAGGCCTCGCACATCCGCATCGCGACCAGCAGGTTTTCCGGCGTCAACACGTCCGCGGTCGGTCCCCACGCCACCGGGCCACGCGCCAGCACCAGCGTCTCGCTGAAATGGTTGCGCACCATCTCCATGTCGTGCAGCGCGGCGAGCACGGTGCGGCCCTCGTTGTGCCATTGCTTGACCAGCGCGAGCAGGTCGGCGGTGGTCTTGGCATCGATGGCGTTGAAAGGCTCGTCCAGCACGATCAGGCTGGCGTCCTGAAGCAGCACGCGCGCAAACAGCACGCGCTGCATCTGGCCGCCGGAGAGCGTGCCGATCGGCCGATTCTCGAAGCCGTTGAGGCCGACGGAGGCGATCGCACGGAGAATCTTTCCGCGCGCGGCCTTGCCGATGCCGCCGAACAAGCCGGCATCCCGCCACAATCCGGTGCCGACGAAATCGAACACCGAGATCGGGAAGGTGCGGTCGATCTCCGCGCTCTGCGGCAGATAGGCGATGTCCCTGCTGTCGAGCCCGCCGAGATGGATGCTGCCGTCGAGCGGCTTGAGAATGCCGACGATGCCGCGCAGCAGGGTCGACTTGCCCGCGCCATTCGGGCCGATCACGGCGACCAGCGCACCTCGAGCGACTTCGCCGCTCAGATGGTGCACGGCGGGATGCCGGTCATAGCCGAGCGTCACGTTGTGAAAGTGCAGTGCCGCCATCGTCACCTCATCGCCAGCAAGACCACGCCCCAGAGCACGGCGCAGACGGCGAGCGCAGCCGCAAGGCGCGCGGCCATGGTCATGCGCAGGATCGACCAGGGCGCCGCCTGGGCGGGATGCGGCGAGGCGGCATCGTGGACATGGGCATGGCTGTGATCGTGTCCATGCCCGTGCCCGTGCCCGTGCGCATGGGAATGGCCGTGGGCATGGTCGTGATGGTGGACGGGGGACGCGGCGGGAACCATTGAGAGATGTTATATTATAACATTACCCCTGTCCATGACCCAGCCGTCATTCCGGGGCGATGCAAAGCATCGAACCCGGAATCTCGAGATTCCGGGTCAGGCTTCGCCGACCCGGAATGACGGTGCTAGCTCAGGGCTTGCCGATCACCATCGCGATGGCGGCGGCCACGAAGGGGAATGGCACCGAGACGGCACAGCGGAACCAGACGAAGCGGGCCGGCATGAACGGGATTTCCCACAAGATCACCCGCTGGAAGGCAAACAGGGCCCAGGCGACGACATAGGCCACCACCTGCGGCATCCCACCGCCCGACTTCAGCGCCACGGTGCCGATGGAGAAGCCGATCACGGGGCCGCCCGGCGTCGCCGCGCCGGCGACCACGGCGGTCGCAACGCCGAGCCAGCCGCTGTCCGGCCCGAGCCAGCCGGTGATCACCTCCTGCGGGATGATGGCGGCGATGTAGCCGGAGCCGATCACACCCAGCGCGATCCGCGGCACGATGTTGATGAAGTCCATCGAGCCTTCGCGCAACGAGGCTTTGAACACCGGCGGGCCGCGGCGAAAGGCGATCAGCCCGACGCCAAGCACCGAGCCCCACAGCAGGATGTCGATCAGAAGCGCGGCGCTCATGCCGCGTCCTCGTCGCTGGCGCGCTTCGGATAGAGCCGGACGTAGACGAAGCGGCCGAGCGCACCTGCCAGCACCGGCAGCGGCAGCGAGATCACGATCCGCCACAGTGTAAAGTCGGTGCCCATGATCGGGATCTCCCAGGCCACCGCCCGGCCATAGCCGATCAGGGTCCAGCTCACGACCATGGCGATGGTGGCGCCGAAATCGGCTCCGACAGCGAGCAACGCGCTCGCCACGGGATAGGCGGTGAAGGGCCCGCCCGGCAGGATCGCGCCGAAGGCGGTGCCGATCAGAAGGCCCATCAGGCCGGATTTCGGCCCGAGCGAACGCGAGACTTTTTCGTGCGGCAGGATCTCGGAGATGAAGGCCCCGAGCAGGCAGCCCGCGAGCACGCGCGGCAGGATGCCTGAGAACAGCGAGAGATCGTGGGTCAGGATGTCGAGAACGCCGTCGGTGCCGTCACGCCGCCAGACCAGCGCTGCGCTCACCGCGACCAGAGCCGCGATGATGATGGTCGACCAGCCGATCGGCTTGCGCACCCGCCCAGGCCGCGGCTCGGAGTCTGCGTCCTCGGCAGGCGCCGGGTCTTTCGGGGAAGGTTCTGACAACGGGCTCGGGCCGGATCGAAGGGATGCCCGTTGTGATTAGAAGCGCTGGCCGCTCGATGCAAACGGAACGATCACAGGCCCATACGCGCACCGTGCAGGGCAATTCCGCACAGCAAAAAGGCGGCCGCTGATGCGACCGCCTTTTTGTCATTCCGGGGCGGCGCATCAGCGCCGAGCCCGGAATCCATCGGGCGTCACCCGAACGGATAAATGGATTCCGGGCTCGCGCTTCGCGCGCCCCGGAATGACAGGCTCACGCCTTCTCGAACAGGGACTCCACGTATTCCCAGTTCACGAGGTTCTCGACGAACGCCTTGAGATAATCGGGACGGCGGTTGCGATAGTCGATGTAGTAGGAGTGCTCCCAGACGTCGCAGCCGAGGATCGGGGTGGCGCCATGCACCAGCGGATTCTCGCCGTTCGGGGTCTTGGAGATCTCGAGCTTGCCGTTCTTGACCTGGAGCCAGCACCAGCCGGAGCCGAACTGGCCGACGCCGGCCGCCTGGAAGTCGGTCTTGAACTTCTCGAAGCCGCCGAGGTCCTCGTTGATCTTCTTCTCGAGCTTGCCCGGCAGCTTGGTGCCGCCGCCATTGGGCTTCATCCAGCTCCAGAAGTGGATGTGGTTGTAGTGCTGGCCGGCATTGTTGAACACCGCGGGGTTCTTGCCGAACGAGCCCTTGACGATCTCCTCAAGGGACTTGCCTTCCCATTCGGTTCCCTTGAGCGCGTTGTTGCCGTTGGTGACGTAGGCCTGATGATGCTTGTCGTGGTGGAATTCCAGCGTCTCCTTCGACATGTACTGGCCGAGGGCGTCATAGGCGTAAGGGAGTGGGGGCAGCGTAAAGGTCATGGGTTCTTGTCCGCAACTGGTGGGGAACGAGTTCTAACGGTCACCCCTTATAGAAGGTTCCGTGGCCGTTAAATACCTCAGAATTTCGAAAACGCGTGACGGGGACGCTTGGCTCGATTGCATAAAATCGTCGCAGCACGCGAAGACCTCCGCGGTCCTGGTGGCTCGATGCAAAATATCATTGCCTTTGAGGCGCTTATGGCAGAACGAATGCCCCACGCACGGACCTTGCGAAAGACAAAGCCATGAGCATTGAGATCGACATTCTGAACGGCGACGCTTCGTGGCCGATCGCAAAGCCGCTGCTCAGCGCGGTCTGGGACCACGATGCGGCGGAGAAGCCGTCCTGGGCTCACGTCAAATGGGCCAATGCGGACCTCCGCGTGCTGATCGAGACGCCCGAGGATGGCCTGGTCTGCCATGTCGGCATCTACTTCCGCACCGTCACTTGGAATGGGCAGAAGGTCCATATCGGCGGCATCGGCGGGGTCTGCACCCGGGAGGACCGGCGCGGCCGCGGCTATGCGACCGTGGCGCTCGACGCGGCCGTGCACACCATCAGGGCCAACGAGGCCGTTCGCTTCGCGCTGTTGTTTTGCGAGCCCCACAATTTCGCGTTCTACGAGACCCGGAGCTGGCTGCCCTTCAAGGGTGAGGTTTATTGCGAACAGCCGGAGGGGCGGATCCGCTTCACCCACATGGCGCCCTACGTCTTCAACATCGTCCGCGCCCCGACGCTGGGCACCATCGACCTATGCGGCCTGCCCTGGTGAGCCCTGCGTGAGCGAGGGCTGGGCCGGCCGCCCCGCGCGCTTTAATATGTCAATCATCATTTAATATTCCACCCGGTGAACATGACGATCGACGCTCCCCTAGACGCCGTCCCGCCGCGGGGGCCGATCGCCTCCCCCATTGCGAGCCTGCTGACGGCGCCGATCCTGCCGACGCTGCTGCGGCTCGCGATCCCCAACATGATTGCGATGGTCGGCAGCACGCTGGTCGCGATCGCCGAGACCTCCTATATCGGCCGGCTCGGCACCATCCCGCTCGCCGCGATCGCGCTGGTGTTTCCGTTCGCAATGCTGACGCAGATGATGAGCGCGGGCGCGATGGGCGGCGGGGTATCCTCCGCGATCAGCCGCGCCCTCGGCGCCGGGGATCGTGACCGCGCCGCCACGCTGGCGCTGCATGCGGCCATCATCGGCCTCTGCGGCGGGCTGTTCTTCACGGTGATGATGCTCGTCTTCGGCCGCTGGTTCTTCACCCTGCTCGGCGGCCGCGACCGCGTCCTGGAGGAAGCCAGCGGCTATTCGCAGGTGCTGTTCTCCGGTGCGGTCGCGATCTGGCTCGTCAACACGCTGGCCTCGGTGATCCGCGGCACCGGCGACATGCGCCTGCCGTCGATGACGCTGATCGGAGCGAGCGTGCTCCAGGTCGTGCTCGGCGGCACGCTGGGTCTCGGCCTGTTCGGCGTGACGCAATTCGGCATGCCCGGCGTCGCCAGCGGCCAGTTGATCGCGTTCAGTTGCGCGGCGGTCTTCTTCCTCTGGTATCTATGGTCCGGCCGCAGCCGGCTGCAGCTCGACTTCCGCGCCTTCCATTTCGAGCGCGCGATGTTCCTGGACATTCTCAAGGTCGGCGCGGTGGCCTGCCTGTCGCCGCTCCAGACCGTGCTCACGATTTTGATCTTCACGAAGATCCTGGCGACCTTCGGCACCGAGATGCTGGCCGGTTACGGCATCGGCTCGCGGCTGGAATTCCTGCTGATCCCGATCACCTTCGCCTTCGGCATCGCCTCGGTGCCGATGGTCGGCCTGGCGATAGGCGCCGGACAGTTGAAGCGGGCGCGGCGTGTCGCCTGGACCGCGGCGGCGGCCTCCGGACTCACGGTCGGCCTGATCGGGCTCGTCATCGCGCTCGATCCCGCGCTGTGGGTTGCACTCTTTACGCAAGATCCCGGCGTCACGGCCGCGGCGCACAGCTATTTCCACTGGGCCGGTCCGGCGTTCGTGTTCTTCGGCGTAGGCGTGTCGCTCTACTTCTCGTCCCAAGGCGCGGCGCGCGTCGGCGGACCGGTGCTCGCCTCCACCGCGCGGCTTCTCATCGTCGCGATCGGCGGCATCGGCCTCATGACGGCGCAGGCGCCGGCCTGGACCTTGTTCGCGCTGGTCGGCGGCGCCATGGTCGTATTCGGCCTGTCGACCGCGGCCTCGGTCGCGTTCGCGCGCTGGGGCAAATGAGCGCGGGCAAGTAAGCGCAGGAATGTGCCACCGAGAGAGGACTCACATCCCGCGCTCGCCAAGCGTCCGGGACACCGGAATCGGCTACGCCGTCATCGCCTTCAGCGCCGTCGCTGCCGAGGCATAGCCGCCCCGGGCGCCGTCGATGAAGTGCACGTGGTCGCTACGCAGCGCCGAGGGCGTGAAGCAGGTCATCATCGCAGCGTCCTGCTGATGGAGGCCATAACGCACGATGCCGTCGCGGGCGGCGGCCGCGAGGCGATCGCTCAACGCGCGCTCGAGCTGCGGGGTGCAGTCGAGAATCATGCGCAGGCCGTCGTCATACTTCCTGAAGTCCGAGTTCTCGACGACCTGGCGCTTGTAGAGGCTGGGCACGAAACCGCCGACCTTGATGTCGAAGCGCATGATCAGATAGGCGAACAGCGTATAGGCCAGCACGCTGGCTCGGCGCGCAAGCAGCGGGCCGCCGCGCCTGGTGCGGGCTTCGTAGTCCAGCCCCTGCGGCGGCCATTTCAGCGGCGGTCCCTGCGGCGGCACCGGACGGGCGCCGTCCGGGCTGCGCTCGACGAGATGGATGACGTCCTCGATCACCTTGCGGAAGGCATGCGGATCGGCGCCGCGCGCCGGCATCACCAGCACCGACAGGATCAGCCCGCGCGAGGCGGGCATCATCTCGAAGCGGCAGGACAGTCCGGACAGGTCGGGCTGCGTGCCCGCCGGCGCCTCGGCGAGCGCGAACTCGCCGCGCTTCATCGCCGCGTCGGCAAAGGCGAGTCCGCCGCCGGAGAACATCGCATAGGACAGGTTCGCCGACGGACCAAAGCGCGCGACACGCACGTCGAGGCCCTGCGCGCGGATGGCACTCACCGGCACCAGCGCGATCCGCATCCTCAGGTCGAGATCCTCCCGCACCCAGGTGGCGGTCGCGGCGAGCGCGTCGCGCGCCGCATCGAGATCGCCGGGCGCGACCGCAAAGCTTGCGCCGTCGCCGCCGAACACGAAGGGGAATTCGCGTCCCTCCAGGGCATTCGTCACTGCCGCGATCACGGCCGCGCCGGCCATGTTGACCGCCTTGTAGCGCTGCGCCGCGATCGCCTTGGTGGAATCGACGATGTCGGCAACGCCGATGCTCCAGTCCTCCGGAAGCGGCGCATAGAGCGCAGGATCCATCAGGCTGGTGAAGCCGCGGAAGACGGGAATGCCACCATAGAAGGATTCGCCTGAGGTCATCGGGGATGCCGGATGGTTGGAATGCGCGACAGATACGTGGCAAGATCGATCCGGGTTCGCCGGCCGGCGGCCCCTTTCAATCATTTGGCCGAAATGGGCCGGAACGACAAGATGCGGCCCCCGGCAATGCCGCAGGGGTCATTGATCGGCATCAAACGGCCCGCCGAGAAGTGCGACTATCCTCGTTCAGCTCCACGGCCTTGCATGGGATGATCGAAGGTGTCCGACTTCGGCGATAGGGACTCCACCTCTCCGGTCCGGCGGCGCACGGGCGTCGACCCGATCAGCGCGGTCAAGATGCCCGAGAGATTGACGGAAGCCGTCGATGCCTGGGCTGAAGCCCATCGCCTGACCCGCTCGGATGCCATCTGCAAACTGATCGAGCTGGGCCTGAAGTTCGCGCCGCCGGTGGTCCCGTCGGTGCATCCGGTCGCCTCGGACGCCACTCGGATCGAGGAGATCGCAGTCCACGAGATCGAAACGCTGCTCGATCCCGCGTTGCCGGAGGACGAGCGCGAGCGCCGCATCCGCCGCCTCACCGAAGGACCGCCCGAATTTTCACACGAACGAATTGACCTGCCGAAGGACCCGCCGAAGCACCGGACGTGACGGCCAAAGCATGATCCGGAAAAGTACGCAGCGGTTTTCCGAAAAGATCATGCTTAAACAACAGCCTAAAGCGCTTCAGTGCAGTTTCTCATCCTCACGCTTGCGCGAGGTGTCGAGAGACGCGTCATGGCAGCCGACCAGACGGACGAATTGCTGCGGGTACATCTCATAGCCGTGAGCGCCGGAATTCTGATGCGCCATCGGCGGGCAATGGACAACGTCCGGCTGGGCTTGCTCCGTCCGGCTCCGGATTGAAGCGGTCGTGTTTGGCATGGCCATGGACTGCTCCCTGTCGATTAGGGCAGATCGATTGACGTAACCCAATCGATTGCGAGGTATGTTACGACCAAATCGGGCGGAATGTCATTGCCCCCGATCAACGCAATCATGCCGGCCGGGTTCCGCTATGCCGTGTTGCCCGCATCGACGGTGAACACGGTCCCGGTGACGTTGCGGCCGCCATCCCCCAGCAGATATTCCACCATGCGCGCGACGTCGTCCGTCTCCGGCAGGCGGCGCAGCGCGCTGCGTCCGGCGATGCGCTTGCGCCCCTCGTCGGACAGATTGTGGGTGAGCTCGGTGTCGATGAAGCCCGGTGCGATCGCATTCACGGTGATGCCGACCTTGCCGACCTCGCGCGCCAGCGAGCGGGTGAAGCCGGTGGCAGCCGCCTTGGTCGCACCATAGACGGACAGGCCATTATAGCCGGTCGTCGCAATGATCGAGGAGATGTTGATGATGCGGCCGGCGCCGTCTGCCATCATCTGCCGCGCCACGTATTTGGTGAGGATGATCGGCGACAGCACGTTGAGCTGCACCAGCGCCTCGATCTCGGAATTGTGCATGGTGGCGAGCAGGCCTTCGGTCCCGAGGCCGGCATTGTTGACGAGGCCGTAGACCGGGCCGAACTCGTCGCGCACGAGCTTTGCAAAAGCCGGGATGGCGTCGATCACGGCAAGGTCGCAGGCTCGGAAATGCAGCCGGCCCTCGGATTCGGCGATTGCGCCCTCGAGCTCCTCGCTCGCGCGCCGCGCCACTGCGATCACGTTGTAGCCGGCACCGACCAGGCGTCTGCCGATCGCCAGACCAATGCCGCGGCTGCCGCCGGTGACGAGAACGTTATGCATCGGTGCGCGCCAGCTTGCCGGCCGGGGTGACATCGAGCGTCTCGACGAAGCGGATCACCGCCGGCACCTTATGCGAGGCCAGCTGCGCACGGCACTGAGCCAGGATCTGGTCGCGGATCTCCTTCGCGCGCGCCTGATCGGTGCCGTCGGCCAGGACCACGTCGGCGACGACGATGCCGCCGGTGATCGGACTCTTGCGCGATTTGGCCCGCGACATCCGCACGTCGGGATGACGGTTGATCACCGCCTCGATCTCCTCGGGGTGAACCTTCAGCCCGCCGATATTGATGATGCCGCCGCGGCGGCCGACGAAATAATAGCGGTCGCCGCGCAGCTCGACGATGTCGCCGCTGTCGACGAAGCCGTCGTCATCGGTGAGCGCCGTGGCGCTGCGGCCGACATAGGCATGCGCGGTGCGCGTCGAACGGATTCGGAGCGAGCCGTCGACCACCTTCATCTCGACGCCGTTGCGATTGCCGAGGTAGTCGGCCGGAAAGCCTTCCAGCCCGTCATTCACGGCGAAGCCGACGCCGGCCTCGGTCGAGGCATAGGCGTGACCGACGGAGGAATTGGGGAATGCCGCCTTCAATCCGTCGAGCACCGCCTGGTCTGCGATTTCACCGGAAAGGCGGACGTAAGCCGGGGCGAATTGCGTGGCCGAACCGCTCATCAGGAGCTTGCGCCAGTGCGACGGCGTGCCGGAGATGTGCGAGACACCACGCGCCTTCAGCCGCGCGACGTGATCGCCGAGCGCTTCATGCGGATCCGACAACACCATCGAGCCGCCGGAGAGGACGGCGCGAAGGAAGATCTGCAGGCCGCCATAGCGGCGGATGTCGTAGAACGTCGCCCACACCGGCGCAGGTCCGCGCGCGGGGCCTTCGGCCACGATGGCGCCGGTCAGCGCTTCCAGCGTGTGACCGACGATCTTGGGCACGCCGGACGTGCCCGAGGTCAGCATCAGCCATTCCGTGGCGCGCTCGGTCTTGGCCGGCGCGGTCGCTTCAAGCGGCAATTGCGCGGTCACGACGAGCGATACGCCGGAATCGGCCCAGCGACCGGGTTCGTCGGTGACGACGGCATCGATCCCGGCATCCGCGATCAGCGCGTCGAGATGTGCCGGGTTGAGATCGGGCGGGCACAACAGCATGCGGCTCGCGACGCCGTCGAGCTCGATCATGGCAAGGCCCGACCGGAGCTGGTCGGCCAGTTTGAGCAGCACGGAGCGGCCCGACAATTCGCGCAGCCGGCCGCCCAGGACCGTCTGCGACAGGATGTCGGTCAGCGAGACGCTGGTCCGCGGATCGGACAGCGTGCGGCCTTTCAACTCCGCGCCAAGATGGTCGCGGAGTGCAAAGATCTCACGCGGGGACATTTTCGTAGGCCCGCACGAAATCGCCCACGGTGGCAGGGAACGCTGCGTCCTCGGAAATGGTGAAGGGATCGACGCCGGTGTCATCCTCGAGACGCGCCACCAGGATGGCGAAGGCGAGCGAGTCGAAGCCCGTCTCGTGCAGCGACAGATCGTCCGACAGCTCCGGAAGCGTGACGTTTTGCTCCTTGGCGATCTGCCGGATCGCCTCGATGACCTTTGACCTTACCGACATGGCTGGCTCGCTTTGTTATCGTTGGTGTTGCGGCGGCTCTTGCTGGCCGCCTCCCCATGGCGGCCTGTTTACCCGAGAGAAGTAAATGGCTTCTTGGACAATTCAGATAAAATTGGACCTATCTGCCGATTTTGGCGGGGGTTACAGCCTGATCGAGCCGCCCAGGATTGCCGCATAGGCCTCGGCATCGAGCGGGACATAGGCTCCGAGTTTCGAGTCCGCCATGAACAGCGGGTCGGGGATCGCGGCGGGATCGAAGCCTTCCCGCGACAGATCGCCCTTCTTCTGCTTGAACGTCTCGGTCGCATCGATCTCGCGGGAGATGCGGACGAAGACCGGGCGCGCATAGGCCGGCAGGCGTTGCGCGAGATGTGCGGGCAGTGCCGCAATGTCAAACCCTTCGTTCACCACGATCGCGCTCATGCCGGCGCGGCCATCGGCGCCGGGGATGCTGACGCCGTAGGTGGTGGCGTCGACCACGCCGGTGAAATCGCGCATCACCTCGTTCACCTCGGAGGTCGCGACGTTCTCGCCCTTCCAGCGGAACGTATCGCCGATCCGATCGACGAAATGGAAGAACCCCTTGTCGTCGATCCGCATCAGATCGCCGGTGCGAAACCAGGCATCGCCCCTGGCAAACACATCGCGCAGGATCTTCTTCTCGGTTTCGCCGGCGTCGGTGTAGCCCTCGAAGCGACCTCCGCCCTCGTCGGCGGTACCGATGCGGCCGATCGCTTCGCCGGCCTCACCGCGGGCGCAGGCGATGCAAAAGCCCTCCTCGTTGCGCAGCGGCGCGCCGCTGTCGGGATCGAGCCTGACGAGATTGGCAGGGAAGCGATGCGCCAGCAGCGGCGGGATGCGGCCGATCGCGCCCGGCTGTCCCTCGACGTTGAACAGCGAGAAATTGCCTTCCGTCGCCGCATAGAATTCGAGGATACGGGGAATGGCGAAACGCGCCTGGAAGTCTTCCCAGATGTCGCCGCGCAGGCCGTTGCCGCAAACGAGGCGGAGACGATGGCGGTTCTCGTATTCCGAGGGCGGAGCCCTGAGCAGGTACCGGCAGAGCTCGCCGATATATTGAAACAACGTGCAGTCGTGACGGACGATGTCGGACCAGAAATGCGAGGCCGAGAATTTCTCGGCGATCACCACCGAGCCGCCGGCGGCGAGCATGCTGCACGGCGCGACGATGCCGCCGACCGAGTGGAACAGCGGCAGGCAATCATAGAGCCGGTCTTGCGGGCTCGCGCCGGTGAGACCGGCGAACCAAAAACCCCAATTGAGAATACGGCGATGGCTGATGCTGGCGGCCTTCGGCAGGCCTGTCGTGCCCGAGGTGTAGATCAGCAGCGCGCGGTCGTCGATGGTGACCTCGCCGTGCTCCTCCGGCGACAGCGGCGCGTCGTCCAGCGCCGCAAGCGCGACATCGATGGTGCGGTCGCCGCGGGCATCGCCATGCGTCCACACCTTGGCCTGAATTTTCAGATGCGGCGCGGCTCCCTCCAACATCTGCGTCAGCTGATGAGCCACGATGATGTGGGAGGGCTTGGCGACGTCGATGCAATGCGCGAGCGAGGGTCCGACCAGCTTGGTGTTGAGAAGCGCGACCACGCCGCCGACCCGGCTGATGCCGAGCCACGCTGCGAGATAATCGATGCCGTTCGGCATGATCAAGGCGACGACATCGCCCTTGGCCACGCCGACCGAGCGCGCCCAGCGCGCGTAACGATTGATGCGTTTCGACAGGCCCGCATAGTCGAGGCTGGTTTCATGCGTGAGCAGCGCGACGCGATCGGGCTGGCGCTGCGCCCAATCGTCGATGACGTCGGCGAACAGGCGTCCCGGCAGCGTCTCGATCCGAGCGGTGAGCTCGATCGCCTTGAGCCAGATCTTTGAGGCCGAAGGGGTGCGCCGGGCTTTCGGTTGCTCGATGACAGCGCTCGTCATTGCCGTTCATTCTTTCGGAAGGTGTCTGCTGGCCCCCAAGCTTAGCCCCCGCGCCCTGCCCAGGTGTTAAAGGACAAGGTAAAACCCGGTTAGTGCGAGATTAACGCTAGCCATCCTTTACCAGGCCGACGATTTCGGCAGCCGTCAGCGCAGGCCGATCGCCGGCGCAAGATGGGCGGAGCTGTCCGGACAGAAAGGATTAGCTGCCTGCGAGCACGCAATCCCACCCCCAGGGATGCGGCTGGCGCTCACGTCATCTTCGCAAGCGGCTTGCGTTTGGCTTGATGGCGGACGTAGTGGCCGCTAGCCGCTGCGCTTGTGACGCGAGCGCTGCGAAGGTGCATTGAACTGATAATACGGATTGAGATCGCAGGTCGCGGAGCGGCCTGAGGCCGTGGCGCGGCATTGCGGCATCGAGGTGAAAGAGCAATCATACCAATTCAGGCCGCCGCGACCGGCATAGACGTGCATGCAGACGGGATAGCGCGGATCGTAGGTCTGCGCATGCGAGGAGGTGGCTGCGAGCAATGTCGCGATGGCCATGATGGGGTACAAGCAGAGACGCATGAAGGGTGCTCCTGCGCGGCACATCGACGATCTAATGCGGCTTCTTGTTGCGCCGGCGCGGCGGCTCCTCGGGCGCGTAATAGGGATTGACGTCACAGCTCGCCGCACGCCCCGACGCCGTGGCCCGGCATTGCGGCATCGAGGTGAAAGAGCAGTCGAAATAATCACCGCCACTGCCGCCGCCGATACCACCGTCGGTGTAAACATGCATGCACACGGGATAGCGCGGGTCGTATCTCTGGGCATTGGCCGGTGCCGCGACGAACAACGTGGCAATCGCGGTGAGGGTCAAAATCGACAGGCGCATGGACTTAATCCCGAATCGACGGCGTCGGCCGGTCTGATGCCGACGACCTGCTATGGCATAAGACGAGGCCGGCGGCGACTGTTCCTAGCGACCGATGACGGCAAGGTGAGCGCTGCGGGCTGCGGCGCTAAAGCATGATCCGGAAAAGTGCGCAGCGGTTTTCCGAAAAGATCATGCTTAAACAACAACCTAAAGCGCGATGACGATTCATCCGAATCGCATCGCGCTTTAGGCGCCGAGCCCCTGCAACACCAGCCTGTTCAGCCTCGCGGCAAACGCCGCTGGGTCCTCCGGCAATTCGCCGTCCAGGATCTGCGCCTGTTCGAGCAGGAGCAGGCTGAGATCGTCGACCGTTTTCGAGCCGTCTTGCGCCTTGGTGATCGCCGTCACCAGCGGATGCCGCAGGTTGATCTCGAGGATGGGCTTGGTGCGCAGGCCGCGGTCCTGCTGCGACAGGATGCGCTCGAGCTCGCGGCTCGGCCCCTGGCTGTCGGCGACGAGGCAGGAGGCCGAGCTGGTGAGGCGCGTCGAGGCCTTGACGTCGCTGACGCGCTCGCCGAGCGCGGCCTTGATCACGGCGACGGTGGCGGCCTCATCCGCGGCCGGCTCCTCCTTCTTCGCCTCGTCCGCCTCGTCAATGCGCGGGATCAGGTCGAGATTGAGATCGCCCTGGCTCAGCGACTTCAGCGGCTTGCCCTCGAACTCCGACGGCATCGAGGTCCAGAAGGCGTCGACGGGGTCGGACAGCAGCAGCACCTCGATGCCGCGCGCGGTTGCCGCCTCGAGCCGCGGATTGGACTTCAGCCGCTCGATGCTGTCGCCGACGAGATAATAGATCTCGGTCTGGTTCGGCTTGAAATCGGCGATGACCTGCTTCAGCGAGCGCTTCTCGCCCGACGTCGTGGTGAAGCGCGACAATGCCAGCAGCTTTTCGCGCCGCTCGAAATCCTCGTAGATGCCTTCCTTGAGCACCGCCCCGAACGCATCCCATATCTTGACAAAATTCTCCGGGTCCTTGTCGGCGAGGCCTTCAAGCTCCGACACGACCCGGGTCGCCACCGCCTTGCGGATCTGCGTCAGCTGCGGATTGTTCTGCAGCATCTCGCGGGAGATGTTGAGCGGGAGATCCTCGCTGTCGACGACGCCGCGGATGAAGCGCAGATACCCCGGTAACAGATCGGCATCATCGGTGATGAAGACCCGGCGGACGTAAAGCTTCACGCGACCCTTGCGGTTCGGCTCGAACAGGTCGAACGGCTTGGTCGATGGCGCAAACAGCAGCACGGCGTAGGAGTAGCGGCCTTCGGCACGGTAATGCAGCGTCATCGCGGGATCGTCGAAGGCGGACGCGATCTGCTGATAGGCCTTCTTGTAGTCCTCGGGCGTCAGCTCGGATTTCGAACGCTGCCACAGCGCGCTCGCCGAATTGATCTGGCGCGGCTCGCCTTCTTCCGGCACGAGCTCGATCGGGAACAGGATGTTGTCGGAATAGGCATGAACGATGCGCTCGATCTCGAAGGCCTCGAGATATTTCCTGGCCTCGTCCTTCAGGTGCAGGACGATCTCGGTGCCGCGGCTCACACGCGCCGCCTCCTCGTCGCTGGCGCGGGCGATCTCGAAGCCGGAGCCGCCGGAGGACGTCCAGGTCCAGACGTCGCTCTCGCCGGCGCGGCGGCTGATCACGACGATCTTCTCTGCGACCATGAAGGCGGAATAGAAGCCGACGCCGAACTGACCGATCAGGCCGAGGCCGTCCTTGGCCTCCTTCAGCTTCGACACGAACGCCTTGGTGCCGGAGCGGGCGATGGTGCCGAGATGATCGATCAGCTCCTGCCGCTCCATGCCGATGCCGTTGTCGGCGATCGTAAGCGTCTTGGCCGTCTTGTTCGGGGTGATGCGGATCTTGAGCGCGTCGCCCTCGCCCAGCAGCGCCGGGCTGGCGATCGCCTCGTAACGCAGCTTGTCGCAGGCGTCGGAGGCGTTGGAGACGAGCTCGCGCAGGAAGATGTCGGTCTCGGAATAGACGGAGTGCACCATGAGGTGCAGAAGCTCGGAAACCTCGGCCTGGAAGGGCTGCGTATGCACAGCCGTGTCTGACGTCGTCATGCGTTTACCCGGTCAAAACGAAAGGGAAGAAACCCGGGATATAACGCGAGGCGACAGGGGATCAAGTGGACGTGAAAAATCGCCCTCCCGGCGGGAGGACGATCTGTTCGCTCGCTCGGCGGATCAGGTCACGCAACGACCGGGCTGGAGCAGCTTTGCGACCTCGGTCAGCGAGCTCACCATCGGCTCGCAGGCGATCGTCGGCTTGGTGCGCACCTTCTTCTGGTTCTGGAGCAGTGCTGGCGGCTTGGCGTTGCCGGTCTCGATCGCCGCCGGGACCCGCAGCAGCACCGACGTGGCGGCGAGGTCGTTCAGCCGCATCGAGACGGTGCGGGTGGAAACCGCGGCCGGCTTGAGTTCGGCAAGGCGATCGGCTTTGCCGGCGCGATTGACATTGTGACTTGGGGCGTGACCTGGGGCGAAGCTCGCGCTGTGGCTGGGCACATCGGCGACCGCCTGCCAGCGGTCGGCCAGATCGTGGCCGGAGGCCAATTGCACCGCGCCGAGCGTTGCGACAATCGCGATTGCGCTCAAAAATACCTTATGAATCTGTGACATGGCTGTCGGTCCCTCGCCCCATGGCGATCGCGGGAACAACGCGAGGGGAGGACCGGGGGTTCTTGGCCGCCACGATCACTTAACCGTGTCCGACAAACTCAGCAGCGTGCAAAATATTTCGCAAAATATTTCGGAAGGCGTGGAACGACTCGCCTGGACAGGAGTCGTCTCTGCAGCCGGCTATTCCCCCCTGCCCCATAAGCCGGCGACGTAGGGCGCGACTGTGGTGATGCCGGTCGCGCCTTACTTTTGTCTGCGGCCCACTTTGGTTCGAGTTATTGGGGCTTGCCCGCGAGCCAGTCCCGCCCCTCGCCGTAGAGCTTCTCGACCTCGGGCCCGGTCAGGCCTGGCATGTCACGCTTGACCTTGTAGCCGATCAGCTCCTGCATGTAGGCGAGGTGGCGATAGCCTTCGGGCAGCGCGGCGAGCGCGGTCTGGTCGAGGCGGAGGGATGCTGCGGGATCGACCGGGTCGATCCGGTCCTTCTCGTAGATCGGCTGGCGCCGGACGATGCCCCATTTTCCAATTCCTGTTTGGTCTTGCCGCTTTTCCAGGAAATCGTAGAAACGTCCGGTGCAGACGACGTCGCAGAGCACGTCGTGCACGGGGGCGCGCTGCGAGATCGTCATCTTGGTCTGGGCGATCGCCCGCGCGCCTGCGAGGTCGATGCTGGTGCCGCCGAGGAAATGCAGGATGCGCACGCCTTTGGCAAACCCCTCCTGGCTGACGCGCATGAACTCCCGCGCCGGCCCCTGAAACCAGGTGGCGGACATCCAGCCCTCCTCGTGCCAGACCGTGGCGAACCGCTCCCAATCGCCGGCATCGCGCCACACCGCCCAGTTCTCGACGAGGTCGCGGATGGCGAGACGATCGAGCAGTTGCTGGTCCATGGGCACGTCTCCGACGAGGATCATGCATGAGGTATGAGCGGCGTAGCCGATGCGCGTCAAGGGCGGGCGACCGGCACGAAAAACCGGCGTGCCTTGCAGCACGCCGGTTCAGATCGTTTCGCGAAGGTCGCCTTCCTTACGCCGCCGGCGCCCTCGGCGCGCGGTTGCGCGAGTTGCGCTGGAAGAACAGGGCCTGGCTCGCCACCGCCGACACCATCGCGGGCTGGAACGGTTTCGAGATCAGGAACGCCGGCTCGGGACGCTCGCCGGTGAGGAAGCGCTCCGGATAGGCGGTGATGAACACCACCGGCACCTCGAAGGTGCGCAGCAGCTCGTTGACGGCGTCGAGGCCTGAGGAGCCGTCGGCGAGCTGGATGTCGGCGAGGATCAGACCGGGCCGCTTGTTCTTGGCCAGCGCCACCGCATCGGCATGGGTGCGCGCGACACCGACGACGTTGTGGCCGAGATTCTTCACCAGGCTCTCGAGGTCCATGGCGATGAAGGTCTCGTCCTCGATGATCAGCACGTCGGTCGCGATCTCGGCCGCCATCTCGCGTCCGGCGGTATCCGCCAGCCGCCGCGTCTCCGCGACGTCGGTGCCGAGGATGAAGGCGACTTCCTCCTCCGAGAATCCCTCCAGCGAGAGCAGCAGGAAGGCCTGCCGCGGCAGCGGCGTGATGTTCGACAGCCGCCGCTCCGGCGGCATCGGCAGGGTCGTCACCTCCGAATCGTCGTTGACGGAGACCGAATTCCAGATCTGGGTGAACAGCCGGAAGAGCCCGACGCGGGGTCCATGGCTCTCGTCGAGCACCGACGGATCTCCGAGCATGGCTTCCAGCATGGCTGCGACATAGGCGTCGCCGGATGCCTGGCTACCCGTCAGGGCGCGCGCGTACCGGCGCAACAACGGCAAGTGTTCGGCAACGAGCTGTGAACGGGACATCCCCACTCCATTCATCTTCGGGCCAAACCTGGCAACGCGGGGGGCCCGGGTTCCCCTGTTGGCTGTTTACGCCTCACGCCAAGAAAAGTTCCGCCAGAGGGGGAACTTTTTCTCGAACCTGGAATTGTGCCTATTCAGGGAACGGCTCCCGGTTGAGAAAACTTCTCGATTTTACAGTAACTTAACTCGGGGAAACGTGGAACAGGTCATGAAAGATCTCAAGTCTCAAGCAACCAGAAGCACGACCCCCGGCAAGGGAGGGCTCACTCCGGAGATTCAATCCCGGATCGGGCATCAGCTCCGCGCCATGTATGACGACGTGGTGCGGCAGGGGGTTCCGGATCGGTTCGCAGAACTGATCAAGAAGCTTGATGCCCAGGGAGCCACACCCCAAGTGGAAAATGACGGGGGATCTAACGACAACAACAATGGGAGGGATTAATGCCTCTCACGGACTCCCTGCGTAACGACATCCTGGCGGCCGTACCTAGTCTGCGCGCGTTTGCCATCTCGCTCAGCGGCAATGCCGACCGCGCCGACGATCTGGTGCAGGAGACGCTGCTCCGCGCTCTCGCCAACATCGACTCGTTCCAGCCCGGCTCCAACCTGCCGGCGTGGCTGTTCACGATCCTGCGCAACCTGTTCCGCTCGGACTATCGCAAGCGGCGGCGCGAGGTCGAGGATGCCGAGGGCAACTACGCCAAGACGCTGAAGACACAGCCGTCGCAGAACGCGCATCTCGAATTCGAGGAATTCCGTACGGCGCTCGACAAGCTCCCGCAGGACCAACGTGAAGCGTTGATCCTGGTCGGCGCCTCCGGCTTCTCCTACGAGGACGCGGCTTCGATCTGCGGCTGCGCAGTCGGCACGATCAAGAGCCGCGTCAACCGCGCGCGCTCGAAGCTCGCCGCCCTGCTCTATGTCGACGGCGCCGAGGACTTCGGGCCGGACGAGACCGTGCGGGCCGTGATCGGCGGCAGCGGCGGCTGACCGCCGGCGTCGTCAAGTTCGAGACACCAGGAAGGCGGCCGCTTCCGCGGCCGCCTTTTCATGCGTGCGAGAACCGCGCCGCCCGCGCCGATCACTCCTCCACGAAGGTCACGGTCTCGGCCACGCTTGCACGCGAGGTGCGGTAGCTGTTGACGTTGTGGGCGTGGTCGGCATAGCCGAACGAAATGCCGCAGACGACGCGGCGATCGTCGGGCAGGTTGAAGTGGCGGCGGATCAATCCGGAGTGCCGCGCAAGCGCGGCTTGCGGAATGGTGCCGAGCCCGAGCGCCTGCGCGGCCAGCATGAAATTGGAGACATAGGCGCCGCAATCGATCGCACCGTAAATGCCGAGCGGCTCGTTGGTGTGGATGATCGCAACATGCGGTGCGCCGAAAAAATTGTAGTTCTCCAGCGCCTGCTTGGCGTAAGCGCTTCTGTCGCCCCGGGCGATGCCGAGCGTGTTGTAGAGCTGAAAACCGCTTTCGCGGCGGCGCTCGAGGTAGACGCCGACATATTCGCGCGGGGGCGTGAAATCGTAATCGTCGCCGAGACCCTTTGAAGCTTCCGCGTAGATCGCCTGGCGAAAACGCTCCTTGGCTTCGCCGCTGGCGATGACGACCTGCCAGGGCTGGCTGTTGCACCAGGACGCGGTACGCTGCGCGGTCGTCAGCACATGCTCGATGGTCGCGCGATCGACCTGCTTTGGCAGGAACGCGCGGACGGAGTAGCGCTCGTTGAGCAGCTCTTCGAGCACGTCGATGCGGTCGTTCTGTTTGACTGTAGCGTCCATGGCTCGTCTCGCTTTCGTGCCCGGACGCGACGCAGCACGAAGTGATGCGGCGCAGAGCCGGGGCCCATTGTGGCTCCTGGGTCCCGGCTCTGCGGAGCGGCACTTCGCGCCGCACCGCGTCCGGGACACGAGAAAAATCACCGCCCCTTGGTCGGGATCTTGTTGTAGGGCACGTCCTTGTCGACGCGGATGTCGCCGGGCAGGCCCAGCACGCGCTCGGCGATGATGTTGCGCAGGATCTCGTCGGTGCCGCCGGCGATGCGCATCGAGGGCGAGGACAGCAGCATCTGCTGGAACTGGCCCTGCACGGTTTCCTCGTCGCTGCCGGTGAGAACGCCGGCCGCACCCTGCAGGTCCATGGCGTAGGTCGCGATGTCCTGCAGCATCATGCCTGAGACCAGCTTGCCGATCGAGTTCTCCGGCCCCGGCCGCTCGCCCTTCGACAGCGCCGAGATCGTGCGGTAGCTGGTATATTTCAGCCCGTTCGACTTCGCCGCCCAGCTCGCCAGCTTCGAGCGCACGGCGGGATCGTCGATGGCCAGGCCATCCTCGAGCATGAGGTTGGAGCAGAATTCGAACATCTCAGGCACGCCGGTCGCCAGCCGCGCGCCGATCGACATGCGCTCGTTCATCAGCGTCGTCAGCGACACGCTCCAGCCGTCGCCGACCGCCCCGAGCCGCTGGCTGTCCGGGATCACCACATCGGTGAAATAGACCTCATTGAACTCCTGCATGCCGTTGGCCTGCTTGATCGGGCGAACCTCGACGCCGGGGCTCTTCATGTCCAGGAAGAACATGGTGAGCCCCTTGTGCTTGGGCACATTGGGATCAGTCCGCGCGATCAAAAGGCCATAGTCGGAATAATGCGCGCCCGAGGTCCAGATCTTCTGGCCGTTGACGACCCAATCGTCGCCCTTCTTCTCGGCACGCGTCCGCAAACCGGCCACGTCCGAACCGGCGGACGGTTCGGAGAACAGCTGGCACCAGATCTCCTCGCCCGAGGCGAGCTTCGGCAAGTACCGGCGCTTGGCGTCCTCGCTGCCGAACGCCATCACGGTCGGGCCGCACATGCCCTCGCCGATCTGGAACGGCTGCGTCAGCTTGCCGTAGACGCCTTCCTCCTGCTGCCAGATCACCTTCTCGATCGGTGTCGCGCCGCGGCCGCCATACTCCTTGGGCCAGTGCAGGCAGGCCCAGCCCGCATCGGCCTTTTTCTTCTGCCAGGCCTTGCCGACCTCGACGATATCGCGGCCGGCAAGACGAATGCGGCCGAGCGAGGATTTTGACAGCTCGGCATGCAGCTCCTTCGGCGCATTGGCGTCAATCCATTTGCGCGCGGTCTCGCGGAATGCGGCTTCCTGCGGGGTGTCGTCGAAATTCATGGCGGACCTCTCAATCCTTGCGCGGGTGCGTAGGGTGGGCAAAGCGAAGCGTGCCCACCACGTTTCGTTCTCGACAGAGTTGGTGGGCACGGCGCGTACCGCGCCTTTGCCCACCCTACGATTCTAGCCTCTTCCCTTCGTCGGGATCTTGTTGAACGGCACGTCCTTGTCGACACGGATATCGCCGGGCAGGCCCAGCACCCGCTCGGCGATGATGTTGCGCATGATCTCGTCGGTGCCGCCTTCGACGCGCGTTCCGGGCGCGCGCAGCAGCATGGCCTGGAAACGGCCGGCCAGCTCGGCAGCCTCGCCGCTGACCACGCCCGCGGCCCCCTGCAGATCGAGTGCGTAGGTAGCGACGTCCTGGATCATCGAGCCCGCCACCAGCTTGCCGATGGAGTTTTCCGGCCCCGGCCGCTCGCCTTTCGACAGCGCCGAGATCGTGCGCATGCTGGTATATTTCAGCCCGCTCGCCTTCACCGCCCAGTTCGCCAGCTTCGAGCGCACCGCGCGGTCCTCGATCGCAGGGCCGTCGTCGAGCATCAGGCTGGAGCAGTACTCGAACAATTCAGGGAAGCCGGTCGAGACCGCCGCACCGATCGCGCTGCGCTCGTTCATCAGCGTGGTCAGCGAGACGTTCCAGCCGTCGCCGACCTCGCCGAGGCGCTGGTGGTCGGGAATGCGGACATTGGTGAAATAGACCTCGTTGAAGTCGGACGCCCCGCTCGCCTGCTTGATCGGCCGCACCTCGACGCCGGGGCTCTTCATGTCCAGGAAGAACATGGTGAGACCCTTGTGCTTGGGCACGGTCGGATCGGTGCGCGTGAGCAAGATGCCATAGTCGGAATAATGCGCGCCCGAGGTCCAGATCTTCTGTCCGTTGATGATCCAGTCGTCACCGTCCTTCTCCGCGCGCGTACGCAAGCCAGCCACGTCGGAGCCGCCGGCCGGCTCGGAGAACAGCTGGCACCAGACCTTCTCGCCGGAGGCGAGCGGCGGCAGATAGGTGCGCTTGTGCTCCTCGCGCGCGAACGCCATCATGGTCGGCCCGCACATGCCGTGGCCGATGATGAACATGCGGGACAATTGGCCGAACGGCCCCTCTTCCTGCTGCCAGATCACGCGCTCGATCGGCGACGACCCACGGCCGCCATATTCCTTCGGCCAGTGCAGGCAGGCCCAGCCGGCATCGGCCTTCTTCTTCTGCCAGGCCTTTGCGACGTCCAGGATGTTGGCGTTCTTGAGCACGGTGCGGCCGAGCGAGGATTTGCGCAGCTCCTCCTCATATTGCTTGGGCGCATTCGCCGCGATCCAGGCACGCGCGGTGGCGCGAAATTCGGCTTCCTGCGGGGTGTCGTCGAAGTTCATGGTTCAGTCCTCAGCCGCGCATTCATCTCGTAGGATGGGTAGAGCGCAGCGAAACCCATCTCTTTCAATCTCCGCGTGGCGATGGGTTTCGCTTCGCTCTACCCATCCTACAAATCGGCGCTTACGCCGCGTTCTTCTTGCGCATGCGGTCGATCAACTGGTCTTCCCAATAGCTGAGGCTGCCGAGCCCGAGCGCCATCGCATTGGCGCGGCGGTAGTACATGTGGCAGTCGAACTCCCAGGTGAAACCCATGCCGCCGTGGACCTGGATGTTGTTCTTGGCGCAGTGCTGGAAGGCCTGCGTCGCGCTGATGCGCGCGGCGGCCGCGGCCTCCGACAGCTCGGCGGCGTTGGTCGAGAGCGCCCAGGCGCCGTAATAGCTGTTGGAGCGCGCCAGCGTCGCCGAGACGTACATGTCGGCGAGCATGTGCTTGACCGCCTGGAACGAGCCGATCTGGCGGCCGAAGGCGATGCGGTCGAGCGCGTAGTCGCGGCCCATCTCCAGCGCCCGGTCGGCGCCGCCGACCTGTTCGAACGCGCAGAGCACCGCGGCGCGGTCGAGCACCTCTGTGAGGATGCTCCAGCCTTCGCCGGCGGCGCCGAGTGGCTCCGCCTTGGCGTCCTTGAAGGTGATCTCGGCCTGCCCGCGGGTCGGATCGAGATTGGTGAGGCTTTTCACCTCGACGCCGCCAGCCTTCAGATCGACCAGGAACAGCGAAATGTCGCTGTCGCGCCCGCTCGATCCGGTGCGCGCGGCAACCACCGCAAAGTCTGCAATGGCACCGTCGGGGACGGGCTTCTTGACGCCGTTGAGCAGGCCGTTCGCAGCCGTCAGCTTGACATTCTTCGGCGACGGATTGCCCTTGCCCTCGAACAGCGCCAGCGTGCCGATCGCTTCGCCCGAGGCGATCGCAGGCAGCCATTTCTTCTTCTGCGCCTCGCTGCCGGCGATCAGCAGCGCTTCGGCGGCAAGATAGACCGTCGAGGAGAACGGCACCGGCGCATTGGCCCGGCCCATCTCCTCCGCGATCACGCAGAGCTCGAGATGGCCGGCCCCTGCGCCGCCGAACTCTTCCGGAATCGCAACGCCGAGAAAGCCCATCTCGGCGAGGCCCTTCCACAGCTCCTTGTCGTAAGGCGCCTTGCCGTCGAGCACCACGCGCACCGCCTTGGGCGAGCACTTTTCAGCGAGGAATTTGCGCGCCTGGTCGCGGAGCTGCTTCTGGTCGTCGGAGAAATCGAAGTTCATGGCGGGCTACCTCTTATTGTCTGTCACTTCTATTGAGACCGTCATTTCCGGGGCGCCGCGTAGCGGCGAGCCCGGAATCCATTTCTCCAGGCGTATGCGGCCCGATGGATTCCGGGTTCGCGCTACGCGCGCCCCGGAATGACGAATGGAGAGAGAAGTACTTCATCGCAGCACGATCACCTCGTCATCCGGCGTGTCCGCATAGAGCCGCTCCACCAGCGCGGCGCGCCGCTCAAGGCCGGCGCGCTGGTTGATGTAGCCCTTGTCGGTGAGCTCGTTGCCGTCGATCGAGGGCGGCTCGACCATCAGCATGGCGCGCGCGATGATGCGGCTGCTGGCGCCCTCGCATTCCTTGTTATGCGCTTCCAGCCCGCGCCTGAAGCAGGCAAGCACCTCAGGGTGCTTCACCGCATCGGCAAAGCTCAGATCGGGATTGCCGGCGAGCTGCCGGCAGGCGTGAAGGTTCGGCCAGGCCAGCAAGCCGATGAACGGCCGGTCCTGTCCCGCGACCAGTGCGTCATGCACCACCGGCGTTGCGGCTGCGATCGCATCGGTGCGGAGCGAGCCGACATGCACGAAGGTGCCGGTGGTGAGCTTGAAATCTTCGACCACCCGCCCCGCGAAGATGATGCCCTTCACCGGATCGGTATCGTCCACGAAAATTCCGGCATCCCCGATGCAGTAGAAGCCTTCTTCGTCGAACATCTTCTTCGTCAGCTCCGGCTGGCCGAAATAGCCGGGCGTGACGTTGACGCCGCGCAGGCGCAGCTCGTATTTCGAGCCGCACGGCACCATCTTCAATTCGACCCCGGGGAACGGCAGGCCGATCAGGCCGACGCGCTCGGTGTCCCAATAGGTGCCGGTCGAGGTCGGCGCGGTCTCGGTCGAGCCCCAGCCGGTGTAGAACACGATGCGCTCGCCGGTGGTCTTGACGGCGAGAGCCTGCATGCGGTCATAGAGATCGTCAGGCAGCCGCGCGCCGCCATAGGCCATGATCGACAGATTCTTGAAGAACGAGCGGCACAGCGCGTCGTCCTTTTCCATGGCGGCTGCGAGCGCCGCATAGCCGGCCGGCACGTTGGCGTAATAGGTCGGCGAGATCTCGCGCAGGTTCCGCAGCGTCTCCTCGAACTGGCCGGGCATCGGCCGGCCGTCATCGATATAGAGCGTGCCGCCATCGATCAGGATCGGGTGGAATGCCGCGTTGCCGCCCATGGTGTGATTCCACGGCATCCAGTCCAGCATGGTCGCAACAGGGCCATCAGGCGAGCGTGGACGCACCTGCATCATCATCGCGGCATTGGCGCACATCATCTCCTGCGTGTTGATGACGGCCTTGGGCATGCCGGTCGAGCCCGACGTGAACAGCAGCTTGCCGACGGTCTGCGGCGTAATTCTTGCGATCGAATCCTCGACGTCCTTTGTCACCGGCGTGGCCGCCAACTCGGCAAAGCTGACGCTTGTGATGCCCTCACAAGGCCGCGCGACGTGAACCACGGTGACACCGGCGAGATCGAGCGCTTTCAGCGCCTTCTCGAAGGTCGGACCGTCCTGCACCATCAGCACGGCCGGCTTGATCAGGTCGAACAGGTACTTCAGCTTGACGTGATCGTGGCTCATCAGCGAGTAGGCCGGCGACACCGGCGCCGCCGGTGAGCGTGCCTGCATCGCGGCCTGCGTCATCAGCGCATGCTCGATCGAATTGCCGGAGAGGATCGCAACGGGGCGACCATCGAGCCCGAGATCGAGCAGGCCTTGCGTCAGCGCATCCACGGTGCGCTTGGCTTCAGCATAGGAGACCTTGCGCCATTCGCGGTTCGGGCCGCCGCGCTGCGCCAGCCAGATGCGCTCGGGCGCTTCCTTCGCCCACTTCGCCAGCGACGCCGGAATGTGCTTCTCGTAAGCTTGCAGCGGAATGCGCGACTTCAGCACCACCGTGCCGTCGGCGCGGCGCTCGACGTCGATGTCGCGCTTGAGCCACTCCACTTTGCGAAAGGCGGGCTTCGTCATCACCGCCGCCGCGCTTCCACCCATTTTGCGTCTCCCGGAATTATGTCCTTCGCGGATCTTCGTGGTTCAGCGCTTGATATAGACAGGCTTTCGCTTCTCAAGGAAGGCCCTGATCCCTTCCGAAAATTCCTCCGAGCGGCTGCAGAGAACTTGGTTGCGATCCTCCATCGCGATCGCAGCCTCCAGCGAACCGGAATCGACACTCATGTTGAGGCATTCCTTTGAGAGCCTCAGCCCCACGGGCGAAGCCGTCATCATCGCCTCGACATAGGGCTCGGCCGCTTCGTCGAGCTTGTCCTCGTCCACGACCTCCGAGACGAGGCCGACCGCAAGCGCCCGCTCGGCGCCGATGAAGCGCCCGGTGAGGATCAATTCAGATGCTACGGAGACGCCGACGAGGCGCGGCAGGAAATAGCTGGTGCCGATATCGCAGCCGCCGAGGCCGAGCTTGATGAAGGCGCAATTCATCCGCGCCGATTTCGTCGCGATGCGGATGTCGGAGGCGAGTGCCAGCGCAAAGCCGCCGCCCGCGGCCGCGCCCTGCACCAGCGACAGGATCGGCTGCGGACAACGTCGCATCAGCATCACGATGTCGGCGATGCGGCGTTGCGAATCCAGCGACTCCGTGACGCCGGGCGGTTCTTGCTGCCCGGCACGGCGCGCCATCGCCGCCTTGAGATCGAGGCCTGCGCAGAAATTTTTGCCGGCGCCTTTGAGCACCACGACACGCGTGTCGCGGTTGCGCTGCAGGCCCTGGAAATAGACGTTGAGCGCGTCGATCAGCGCAGGATCGAGCGCGTTGAGGTGTTCAGGCCGGTTCAGCGTCACCCGGTCGACGCCGTCGTCATGCTCGATCAGCAACGGTTGGGACATGGGGCTCGTCCTTTCGTGCCACACGGAGACGGTCTCCCACCCTCCCCTGGAGGGGGAGGGTCGACTCACATTGCGCGCAGCGAAATGTGAGTCGGGGTGGGGTGACAGTCTCTCCGTTTGAGACGCTGCCCGTGTGGAGAGATCACCCCACCCCGCTCGCGCCTCGCGCGATCGACCCTCCCCCTCCAGGGGAGGGTAAGAAGAACACCGCTTACCGCGGCGCCATGCGGATGGCGCCGTCGAGGCGGATGGTCTCGCCGTTCAGCATCGGGTTCTCGACGATGTGCACGGCGAGCGAGCCGTATTCGGCGGCATCGCCGAGACGCGAGGGATGCGGCACCTGGGCGCCGAGGCTCTTGCGGGCCTCTTCGTTCAGACCCATCAGCAGCGGCGTGAAGAACAGGCCGGGCGCGATGGTGTTGACGCGGATCTTCTGGCTGGCGAGATCGCGCGCGGCCGGCAAGGTCAGGCCGACCACGCCGCCCTTCGACGCCGAATAGGCGATCTGGCCGATCTGGCCTTCGTAAGCCGCGACCGACGCCGTGTTGATGATGACGCCGCGCTCTTCACCGACGGGCTCGATCGTGACGAGGCGCTCGGCGAACAGGCGCAGGCAGTTGAAGGTGCCGATCAGATTGACGTTGATGATGCGCGCGAACTTTTCGAGCGGATAGACGCCGTCGCGGCCGACGATGCGCTGCGAGCCGCCGATGCCGGCGCAGTTCATCAGTACGCGAGCGACGCCATGCGCGGCTTCGGCTTTCGCGATTGCCGCCTTGATCTGCTCTTCGCTGGTGACATCGGCATGCAGCGCGACGCCCTTCACTTCGGCGGCGACCTTCTCGGCGTTGTCCTTGTTCTGGTCGATCACGCCGATCTTGGCGCCTTTGGCCGCCATGGCGCGGGCGGTCGCCTCACCGAGGCCTGAGCCGCCGCCGGTGATGAGAACGGCTACGTCTTTCAACTGCATCGCTTGTACCTTTCCTTGGGCGTTTCTTCTCTGGACTTTAAGAGGTTCAGCCGGATCATCCGGCTGCAACGGCTTCCCCGGCCTGCGTGAGGATGCCGCCGCAGATCAGCGTTTCCATGTGCTTGATATATTGCCGGCAGACGTCATCGGTGACCGGGCCGACGCCGGTCGCGCGGGACATCGCATGCCGGCCGAAGAACAAATGATCGCAGGCACCGATCAGGCTGGTGTAGAACAACACCGGATCGGTCTGGCGGAATTCGCCGCGGCTGACGCCTTCGGCCAGCAGGCGGCGGTGAAAATCCAGCAGCGGTGCGACGAAGAACTTCGAGACCTCATCGGCCGAGTCGGCACTGGTCTCGTGCAGGAGATAGTGTATCAGCCGGTTCATATAGGGGAACCGGTGATAGGCGCGGATGATGCCGGCGATATGCAGCTTGAGCTTCGCCGTCGCCGTGATCGGTTGCGCCAGAAGGTATTCGAGGTTGGACATTTCGGTTGCGGCATCGCGCGCCAGCAGCGCCAGCAGCAAGCCGTCCTTGTTGCCGAAATGATATTTGACCAGGGCGGCGTTGGCGCCCGACTTCTGTGCGATGTCGGACAGCGAGATCTCGATCGAGGAGCGTTCGATCATCAGCTCGCTCGCGGCCACGAGCAATTTCTCCGCCGTGGAATTCTTCCCGCTGGGGAGCCTGTTCGGTACGCTGGTAGCCACGGAAGTTCCCTGTTCGCCGCTCGGAGCGGAGCGCAGATAAGCCCAAGCAGCGCCTCATCACAAGAGTTAATTGATCGATTGACTAAACGATCTCCCGTCCCTTAAATCCGTCCCCGACAACCAACCCAAAGCAAGAATTCAGGGAGAAACCGACATGGCCGAGGCTTACATCGTCGCCGCCGCGCGTACCGCCGGCGGGCGCAAGGGGGGCCGCCTCGCCGGCTGGCATCCGGCCGATCTCGCCGCGAGGGTGCTGGACGAGCTGGTCGACCGCACCAAGGTCGATCCTGCCTTGGTCGAGGACGTGATCATGGGCTGCGTGATGCAGGTCGGCGAGCAGTCCAACAACGTCGCGCGCAACGCGGTCATGGCCTCGAAGCTGCCGGAGAGCGTGCCGGGCACCTCGATCGACCGCCAGTGCGGCTCCTCACAGCAGGCGCTGCACTTCGCCGCGCAGGCCGTGATGTCCGGCGCCATGGACGTCGTGATCGCGGCCGGCGTGGAATCGATGACCCGGGTTCCGATGGGCCTGTCCTCGCAGCTTCCCGCCAAGAACGGCTTTGGCAATTACAAGAGCCCGGGCATCGAGAAGAAGTACCCGAATATCGTGTTCAGCCAGTTCACCGGCGCTGAGATGATGGCCGAGAAGTACGGCCTCTCCAAGGACGAGCTCGACCAATATTCCTACGACAGCCATCAGCGCGCGATCGCGGCGACGCAAGGAGGCCACTTCAAGAACGAGATCGTGCCGCTCGAGATCACCCGCGCCGACGGCTCGAAGGACACCCACCACATCGACGAGGGCATCCGCTTCGACGTCACGCTCGACGGCATCAGGGGCGTCAAGCTGATCGCCGAGAACGGCAAGCTCACAGCGGCCAGCGCCAGTCAGATCTGCGACGGCGCCTCGGGCGTCATGGTGGTGAGCGAGAAGGGCCTGAAGCAGCTCGGCGTCAAGCCGCTCGCGCGCGTCCATCACATGACCATGACCGGCGGCGACCCCGTCATCATGCTCGACGCGCCGCTGCACGCGACCAAGCGCGCGCTGGAGAAGGCCGGCATGAAGATCGGCGATATCGACCTGTTCGAGGTCAACGAGGCCTTCGCCTCGGTGCCGACCGCGTGGCTGAAGACCACCGGCGCCGATCCCGAGCATCTCAACGTCAACGGCGGCGCCATCGCGCTCGGCCATCCCCTCGGCGGCTCCGGCACCAAGCTGATGACGACGCTGGTCCACGCCCTGCATCAGCGCGGCAAGCGCTATGGCCTGCAGACCATGTGCGAAGGCGGCGGCATGGCCAACGTGACGATCGTGGAGCGGCTGTAGGTCCTCTCTCGTGTCCCGGACGCGCTGCAGCGTGAAACGCTGCGGCGCAGAGCCGGGACCCATGCCTCACAGTGGAGACCCCGGATCTGCAGCGCGCCGCTACGCGCTGCGCTGCGTCCGGGGAACGTCACATCCATTCGCCGGTATTAAAGCAGCCCATGACCCACCCCTCCATCCACGCCCGCACCACGCCCGACAAGATAGCCTACCAGATGGCCGGCACCGGCAAGGCGATCACCTATCGCGAGCTCGACGAGCTCTCGAACCAGGGCGCGCAGCTGTTTCGCTCGCTCGGGCTGAAGGCCGGCGACCACATCGCGCTATTGATGGAGAACCGTCTCGCCTTCATGGAGCTGTGCTGGGCTGCGCAGCGCAGCGGGCTCTATTACACTGCGATCAGCCGCTATTTGAAGCAGGACGAGATCGACTACATCATCGCCGATTGCGGCGCCAAGGTCGTGATCACCACGCCGAAATGCGCCGACCAGATCAAGGGCCTGAACAAGGGCGCCGCCGGCGAGCCGATCTTCTACATGATGGACGAGCCGCTGCCCGGCTTCCGCTCCTACGACAAGGAAGCCGCGGCGCAGCCGACGACGCCGATCTCCGACGAGGTCGCCGGCTACGACATGCTGTATTCGTCCGGCACTACCGGGCGGCCCAAGGGCGTCAAGAAGGGGTTTGAAGGCAAGCCCATCGACGAGCCGAGTCCACTTCTGCGCGTACTCTGCGCCGACATGTGCGGCATGAACACCGACAGCATCTATCTGTCACCGGCGCCGCTCTATCACGCTGCGCCCTTGCGCTTCAACATGATGGCGATCGTGCTCGGCGGCACCTCCATCATCATGGAGCACTTTGACGCCGAAGAGTTCTTGAAGCTGGTCGAGAAGTACAAGGTCACCCAATCGCAGCTCGTGCCGACCATGTTCGTGCGCATGCTGAAGCTGCCGGACGAGGTCCGCACCAAATATGACGTCTCCACGCTCAAAGGCGCCATTCACGCCGCCGCTCCCTGCCCGGTCGACGTCAAGGCAAGGATGATCGAATGGTGGGGGCCGATCCTGATCGAGTATTACGCGGGTTCGGAAGGCAACGGCGTCACTGTCTGCAGCTCGCAGCAATGGCTGGAGCATCGCGGCAGCGTCGGCCGCGCCGTGGTCGGCAAGGTCAAGATTCTGGACGACAACGACGAGGAGCAGCCGGTGGGCGAGATCGGAACGGTCTATTTCGCCGACGCGCCCGCGTTCACCTATCACAACGATCCCGAGAAGACGAAGAAGGCCTATAATGCCAGGGGCTGGTCGACGCTCGGCGATGTCGGCTACCTCGACAAGGACGGCTTCCTCTATCTCACCGACCGCAAGTCCTACATGATCATCTCCGGCGGCGTGAACATCTATCCGCAGGAGACCGAGGACGTGCTGATCACCCACCCTGACGTCGCCGACGTCGCGGTGTTCGGCGTCCCGAACGAGGAAATGGGCGAAGAGGTCAAGGCGGTGGTGCAGCCGCACGACATGACGCGTGCCGGCAAGGCGTTCGAGGCCGATCTGATCGCCTATTGCAAGGGCCGCCTCTCCGCCATCAAGTGCCCGCGCTCGATCGATTTCGAGCCCGAGCTGCCGCGCACACCGACCGGCAAGCTGGTGAAACGGCATCTGCGCGATCGGTATTGGCCGAAGACCGCGGCGAAGATTTAGGGGAGAATTCGTAGGGTGGGCAAAGGCGCGAAGCGCCGTGCCCACCATCTCTCGATTTCGATAAAGGTGGTGGGCACGCTTCGCTTTGCCCACCCTACGACGCCGGCGCAAGCCGTCTCAATCAAACAAGCTCGGCGTGTGGTTCACCAGCGCGCCTTCGATCTCGAGCATCTTCAGCTTGGTCACCACGCCGCCGTTGGCCGAGAAGCCTCCGGGCTTGTTGCCGGCGGCGAGCACGCGATGGCAGGGCACCACGATCGGGCACGGGTTGCGGCCGAGCGCCTGGCCGACATCGCGCGACAGCTGCACGCCGCCGAGCTGCTTGGCGATATCGCCATAGGTGATGGTCTTGCCCGGCGGAATCGCGCGGGCGATCTCATAGACGCCGCGGTTGAACTCGGGCACGCCGTCGAGATCGAGCGGAATGTCGGTGAGGTCATCCGGCTCGCCCGCGAGCAGTCTTGTCATGCGGTCGATCGCCTCGCGCACCTCGGCGGTCGGCTCGGCTTCGGTGGCCTCGGCGTGGCGCTGGCTGATGCGGGTGCGGATCTTCTGCTCGCCACCCATGGGCAATTGCGTGCCGTTGATGCCGCGCGGGCCCCAGGCGATGGCGCAAAGGCCGATCCTGGTATCGAACAGGGCAAAATGCTGGTCGGTCATGATTTGGTTCCTGGCTTGCGTCCTCGTCGCATGCCCCCATCGTGATCTCGGACCAAATCTAGGCTTGGAAATAGTTGCGATCCACCCGGTTTCCGGGAATCTTGCACAGGAGTTCCGCCTGCCTCGCGAGTCCAGAATGCAAAGCCTCCACGTCAATGGTTACGACATGCCCTATCTCGACGTGGGCGAGGACAAGGGCCGGCCGCCGCTGGTCTGCGTGCACGGCTCGCTCAACGACTTCCGCGTCTGGGGCTGCGTGCTCGGACCGCTGACGCAGCAGCGCCGGGCAATCGTGGTCAGCCTGCGGCATTTCTTTCCCGACCGCTGGGACGGCATCGGCGACACCTATTCGATCGCCCAGCATGTCCAGGACGTGATCGCCTTCATCGAGAAGCTCGACCTTGGCCCCGTCGACCTGATGGGGCATTCCCGCGGCGGGCACATCTGCTTTCGCGTGGCTCAGCAACGCCCCGATCTGCTGCGACGGCTCGTCCTGGCGGAGCCCGGCGGCGAGCTCGATGCCAGCCTCGATCCCGATTATGTCGGCGGCCCCTCGCCGCTGCTGGCGCGCTTCACGGCTTCGGCCGAGAAGATCGCCGCCGGCGACGTCGACGGCGGCCTTGCCGTTTTCGTCGACACGCTGGAAGGCGCCGGCACCTGGCCGCGGCTGCCGGCGATGGTGAAGCAGAACCTTCGCGACAACGCCTATACGCTGATCGGCCAGGTCCGCGACAACCGCCCGCCCTTCTCGAAGGCGGATGCGGAGTCCATCAAGATGCCGACGCTGTTCATCCTGGGGGCGCGGACCAAGGGCCTGCTGCCGAGAGTGCTGCATGCGCTGGCCGCGCATGTGCCCTATTCCAAGACCGCAATCATTCCGAACGCGACGCATCCGATGTTCGAGCAGGCGCCGCAAAAATTCTCCGAAGTGGTCCTGGACTACTTAGCAAGTTGATTCTTGGCGAGCTGATCATGCAGACATTTCGCGTCAACGATTACGACATGGCCTATCTCGAAGTCGGGAGTGGCCGGCCGCTGGTCTGCGTGCACGGCACGCTCGGTGATTTCCGCACCTGGTATTCGGTGCTCGGTCCTCTGTCGAAGACCCATCGCGTGATCGCGGTCAGCCTGCGGCATTTCTTCCCCGAGCATTGGGACGCCGTCGGCGATGACTACAAGATGGCGCAGCACGTTGCCGACGTGATCGCGTTCATCGAGCAGGTGAAGCCCGCGCCCGTGGATCTGATGGGCCATTCACGCGGCGGCCACATCGCGTTTCGCGTGGCGCAGGCGCGGCCGGATCTGCTGCGAAAACTGGTGCTGGCCGAGCCGGGCGGCGATCTCGACGCCAGCCTGCCCGTGCCCGAAGGCACGCCCGCGCATCCGCCGCTGGCGGCGCGCACGGCGCGCTCGGTCGAGATGATCCGCGCCGGCGATCTCGAGGGCGCGCTGCAGAATTTCTACGAGGGCATCGAAGGCGACGGCGCCTGGCGGCGCGTTCCGGCGGCGGCGAAGCAGCAGCTGCGCGACAACGTGCTCACCTTCCTCGGCCAGATCAACGAGCAGCGCCGGCCCTATACGCTCAAGGACGCGCAGGCGGTCAGGACGCCGACGCTGCTGATCGGCGGCGGCGCGACGACAGGAAGCCTGTCGGTGTTGTGGCGCGTGCTGGCCGCCCACATCGCGGGAGCTGAGACGGCGGTGATTCCGAACGCCGGCCATTGGATGTTCGAGCAGGCGCCGCTGGAGTTCGGCGAGGTGGTGAACCGGTTCTTGGCGGAGTAGCAGTGCTGTTCACCTCTCCCGCAAGCGGGGAGAGGCGAAAAACAAGACCTCACGCTTTCCACACACCGACCGGCATCTTGATCGCTGCGTTCAGCCGGTTCCAGACATTGATGGTCGCGATCGACAGGATCAGCGTCGCGAGCTCGCGTTCGTCGAAGTGCTTGTCGGCCTCGCTCCAGACCGCATCCGACACCGGATCCTCGCGATCGGCAAGACGGGTGACGGCCTCGGTCAGCGCCAACGCAGCGCGCTCGGCCTCGGTGAAATAGGGCGCATCGCGCCAGGCGGACACGGCGAACAGGCGCTCGTCGGTCTCACCCAACTTGCGGGCGATCTTGGGATGCATGTCGACACAGACGCTGCAACCGTTGATCTGGCTGGCGCGCAGGTGCACCAGTTCCAGGAGCTTTTCCGGCAGGCCCTGCTTGGTCAGGTTGCCGAGGGACTGCAGGACATTCATGGCCTCGGGGAGCACCATGACGGGGTGATTCATGCGGGCGTGCATCATTTTCGTCTCCATCGCTCGAATTTCGAAGGTTCCGGTCACATCGGCCGGATCGGCTTCGTCATGGGCATGACGGATCGCGACGAGGGAATGTGACCGATGACCGAACAAAATTTTCTCACTGAACAGTTCGAGGCCAGCAGGGACCATTTGCGCGCGGTCGCCTACCGGATGCTGGGCTCCCGCGCCGAGGTCGACGATGCCGTGCAGGAGGCCTGGCTGCGGGTCAGCCGCTACGACATGTCCGATATCGCGAATTTGCGCGGCTGGCTGACCACCGTGGTCGCGCGCATCTGCCTCGACATGCTGCGCGCGCGCAAATCGCGCAAGGAAGAACCGATGGGCCCGCATGTGCCGGAGCCGGTCGACGAGACGCCGCTGCGCGAGGCTGAGATGGCCGACTCCGTCGGCGCGGCGCTGCTCGTCGTGCTGGAAACGCTGCAGCCTGCGGAGCGGCTCGCCTTCGTGCTGCACGACATGTTTGCGGTGCCCTTCGAGGAGATCGCGCCGATCGTCGGCCGCTCGGTCGAGGCGTCGCGGCAGCTCGCCAGCCGGGCGCGGCGGCGCGTGCAGGGGGCGCCGGTCCCCGAGACGGACCTGTCGCGTCAGCGCACCATCGTCGATGCCTTCCTCAAAGCGTCGCGCGAGGGCAATTTCGAGGGGCTGCTGGCCGTACTCGATCCCGACGTCGTCTTCCGCGCCGACGAGGCCGCGGTGCGGCTCGGCACGCTGGCCGAGATCCGCGGCGCGGATGCGGTCGCGCAGCTCTACAAGGGTCGTGCCCAGGCGGCGCGGACGGCGCTGGTCGACGGCGAGATCGGCGTGGCCGTCATCCTCGGCGGGCAGCTGCGCATCGCGGTGCGCGTGACATTCAAGAATGACCGCATTGCCGGGATCGAGGCCTTGGCTGATGCGGAGCGGATCGCCGCGCTGGAGGTGGAGGTGCTGGAGGGCTGAGGCCCGAACGCAATATCGCGAAAACAACCCCATGCACAGTAGACGGGCCTAGCGATATCAATCGCTTAGCTAACGCCACGCGAGGGCATTGCGCACCCTCCGATACCGCTTGACGACCTCCCTGGCAGAGCGTAGCGTCGAATACGGAATTCCGTATTCCTACTTCGGAGCTGCCGGCGTGATCCCCCTCGACCCGCTCCCGAACCTGATCGACCAAGTCTATGCGCGCATCCTGGAGGCGATCTCCGACCGCACGCTCGAGCCCGGCCAGCGCATCCGCCAGAACGAGCTCGCCGACAAGCTCGGCGTGTCCCGCCAGCCGGTATCGCACGCGCTGCATCTGCTGCACCGGCAGGGTCTCGTCGCCGAGAGCGGCAAGCGCGGCTTCGAGGTCACCCAGCTCGACCCTGCGCGTATCTGCCAGCTCTACGAGGTGCGCGGCGCGATCGATGCGCTGGCGGCCCGGTTAGCTGCGATACGCGCGGGACACGACGCGGCCGGCCGCGCGCGGTTGGAAGCGGCACTGGCCGCCGGAGGCCGCATCGACCGCACCACGACTCTGGCCGAGCTCATCGTGCTCGATGTCGATTTTCACCGCGCGATCTATCAGCTCGCCGGCAATCCCGTGATCGAGGAGACGATCGCGCCGCAATGGCCGCATATGCGCCGCTCGATGGCGACGGTGCTGTCGGAGCTCGACTATCGCGGCAGCGCCTGGGCCGAGCACGCCGGCATCGCCGGGCACATTCTCGCAGGCGATGCGAGCGCGGCCGAACGCGCCGCGCTGGCGCATGCGCAAACGGCGGGACGGATGACCGAGGAGAGGTTGAGGGCGACGAACGAGGCGGCGTAGCCACACAAGCTCGCCGTCATTCCGGGCGCGCGACAGCGCGACCCGGAATCTCGAGGTTCCGGGTTCGATGCTTTTGCATCGCCCCGGAACGACAACAAAAAACCCAAGGAGGACGGCCCATGAAACTGTCTCAGGAGCAATTGGAGTTCTTCCACCGCGAGGGCTGGTTATTCCTGCCCGAATTGTTCGCCCAGGAGGAGATCGACCTGCTCGCGCGCGAGGCGGTCGCCATTTACGACACCAACCGGCCGGAAGTCTGGCGCGAGAAGAGCGGCGCACCGCGCACCGCGTTTGCCGCGCATCTCTACAACGAGGCGTTCGGCATCCTCGGCGCGCATCCGCGCATGATCGAGCCGGTCGAGCAATTGTTCGGCGAGCCGGTCTACATGCACCAGTTCAAGATCAACGCGAAATCGGCCTTTACCGGCGACGTCTGGCAATGGCACCAGGATTACGGCACCTGGAAGCGCGACGACGGCATGCCGGAGCCGCGGGCGATGAACATCGCGATCTTCCTCGACGAGGTGATGCCGATCAACGGCCCCTTGATGCTGGTGCCGCGCAGCCAGAACGCCGGCGATCTCGAGGCCTCGCACGACCTCGCCACCACCTCCTATCCGCTGTGGACGCTGGACGAGGCGACGGTGACGCGCCTCGTCGCGCAGGGCGGCATCGTCGCGCCGACCGGCAAGCCCGGCGGCATGCTGATGTTCCACGGCAATCTCGTGCACGGCTCGAGCGGTAACATCACGCCCTATTCGCGCAAGATCGTGTATCTGACGCTGAACGCGGTCTCGAACTACATCCGCACCCCCACGCGGCCGGACTATATCGCCCATCGCGATTTTACGCCGATCAAGACCGTGGACGACGATGCGCTGCTGCGGCTCGCCCGTGCCCCGCGGCAGGCGGCGGAGTAGACTGTCATTCCGGGGCGACGCGTAGCGTCGAGCCCGGAATCCATTGGGCCGCAGAGACTGCGGAAGAATAGATTCCGGGCTCGCGCTTCGCGCGCCCCGGAATGACGAACGTTGATAGCTCACCTCGCCTGACAGCCATATCGCTCACGGACCATTCCCATGAACCTCTTCCGCCTCCTCCAGGCCCGCGCCTCCGCCGGCAAGCCGGTCCGTGTCGCATTGATCGGTGCGGGCAAATTCGGCTCGATGTTCCTGGCGCAGGTGCCGCACACGCCCGGGCTGGAGGTGCCCATCATCGTCGACATCGACCGCGACCGCGCACGCGAGGCCTGCCGCACCGTCGGCTGGGACGCGGAGTGTATCGCGGCAACAATGTTCACCGACGACGGCGCGCGCGCCATCGCCGGCGGCGCGATGGATGTGGTGGTGGAGGCGACCGGAAATCCCGCCGCGGGGATCAAGCATGCGCGTGCCGCGATCGCCGCGGGCAAGCATATCGTGATGGTGAATGTCGAAGCCGACGTGCTGGCGGGGCCGCTGCTCGCCGAGGAAGCGCGCAAGGCGGGTGTGGTCTATTCGCTCGCTTATGGCGACCAGCCGGCGCTCACCGCCGAGATGGTCGACTGGGCCCGCGCCACCGGCTTCCGCGTCGTGGCCGCCGGCAAAGGCACGAAATACCTGCCGGCCTACCACGACGTGACGCCTGACGGCGTCTGGCAGCATTACGGCCTGACCGCAGGCGAAGCGCAGTCGGCCGGCATGAATCCGCAGATGTTCAACTCGTTCCTCGACGGCACCAAATCGGCGATCGAGATGGCTGCGATCGCCAATGCCTGCGCGCTCGACGTGCCCGCTGACGGCCTGCTGTTTCCGCCCTGCGGCGTCGACGACCTGCCGCACATCATGCGGCCGCGGTCGCGCGGCGGCGTGCTGGAGCGGCCCGGCGTGGTCGAGGTCGTCTCCTCGCTCGAGCGCGACGGCCGGCCGGTGTTCCGCGACCTGCGCTGGGGTGTCTACGTCGTGCTGGAGGCTCCGAGCGACTATGCCGCCGACTGCTTCCGGCAATACGGCCTGAAGACCGACGCCAGCGGGCGCTATGCCGCGATGTACAAGCCCTATCACCTGATCGGGCTCGAGCTGAACATCTCGGTGCTGTCAGCCGCGCTGCGGGGCGAGCCGACCGGCCAGGCCAGCGGCTTCCGCGGCGACGTGGCGGCAGTCGCCAAGCGGAATTTGCGCGCGGGCGAGTTGCTGGACGGCGAGGGCGGTTACACGGTGTGGGGCAAGCTGGTACCGGCGGCCGCGAGCCTGAAGGCCGGCGCGCTGCCCATCGGCCTCGCACACCGCGTGAAGTTGAAGCATGACGTCGCGCACGGCGCGGTGGTGCGCTGGAGCGATGTCGAATTCGATGCGGGCAACGAAACGGTGAAGACGCGCAAGGCCATGGAAACCGCATTCGCAGCGCAGCATTGACCGACTTGGCGGGGACCAGCCAAAGCGCGCTTGATTTGCGGTTCCCCTTTGGTCATGCTGGCTGCGATCCGGGAATACTGAATTTCGGACATACATAAGGAAACGTCGGCCAGCGACGAAGACGAAAGCGGCGCCAAGACCGCGATCCCTCGTCGAGGACTCGGCATCACAGGAGGGAAACGCATGGAACGTCGTAAATTCCTGACGGCAGGCGGGCTGGGCCTTGCCGCAAGCGCAGTTGCAGCGCCAGCTATCGCGCAATCAATGCCGGAAGTGAAATGGCGGCTCGCCGCGAGCTGGCCGAAATCACTCGATACGCTTTATGGCGGCTGCGAATATTTCTGCAAGCGCGTTGCCGAGATCACCGACAATCGTTTCCAGATCCAGCCCTTTGCTGCCGGTGAGCTCGTGCCTGGCCTGCAAGTGCTCGACGCCGTCTCCAACGGCACGGTCGAGATGGGCAACACCGCGCTGTATTATTATTGGGGCAAGAACCCGGCGTTCACGTTCGGCACGTCGCTGCCGTTCGGTCTCAACACGCGCCAGCACATTTCCTGGCTGCTGTGGAGCGGCGGTCAGGACATGCTCAACGACCTCCTCAAGGAGTACAATGCCATCGGCGTGCCGACAGGCTCGACCGGCGCGCAGATGGGCGGCTGGTTCCGCAAGGAGATCAAGACCGTTGACGATCTCAAGGGCCTGAAATTCCGCGTCGGTGGCTTCGCCGGCACCATCATCGCAAAGCTCGGTGGCGTGCCGCAGCAGATCGCCGCCGGCGACATCTATCCTGCGCTGGAGAAGGGCACGATCGACGCGGCCGAATGGGTCGGCCCGTATGACGACGAGAAGCTCGGCTTCGTGAAGGTCGCAAAGTATTATTACTATCCGGGCTGGTGGGAAGGCACCGGCCAAGGCCACAACATCATGAACCTCGAAAAGTGGAACGCGCTGCCGAAGCCTTATCAGGCCGCCATCAGCGCGGCCTCGCTGGACACCTTCACGTGGGTGACGGGCAAGTACGATTCGGTCAATCCGCCGGCCTTGAAGCGATTGCTGTCTGTCGGCGCGATCCTCAAGCCGTTCCCGCAGGAAGTGCTCGAAGCCTGCTATGGCGCAGCCAACGGGATCTACGCCGATCTCGCCAAGAGCAATCCGCATTTCGGCAAGATGTATGCGAGCCTGACGGCCTTCCGCAGCGATTCGCTGGCGTGGATGCAGGTCGCCGAGCTCAGCTTCGACAGCTTCATGATGCGGATGCGGACGCGGACGTAACTGCAACGCGCCACGAAGCCCAAAACGACGAAAGCCCCGGAGATGTCTCCGGGGCTTTTTTTGCGTGTATGAAGGTCTCGTAGGGTGGGCAAAGCGACTTGTCCGCCGTAGCTCAAAGACGAAGGCGGCGGAAGCGTGCCCACGCGTTTGTTTAGGCAGGGAGCACGTGGGCACGGCGCGCTGCGCGCGCCTTTGCCCACCCTACGGCCGCGAATGCGCAGCGCGAGCAGCCGCGCCACAAACATTCTCAGTTCTCGTCATCTCCGAGCGCGGCCATCAGCTTGTCGTAGTGCTTGGCGACGAGATCGATATTGCCCTTGTTCTCGACCGCGGGCGCCGGCGTTTTCAGCGCTTCGTTGAGTTCGTCGAGCGCTTCCTTTTTGTCCTTGGCCGGCATCTTCTTGTCGGCCTGCACCTGCGCGATCTGCGCCTTGATCACGGCGGCGGTGCCGACATACTTCTTGGTGGCGGGGTCGAAGCCGCCGATTACGAGGCTGATATTGTCGACGACGTTGCTGTAGTCGTCCAAGCCGGCAAAGCCATGCTTCTTGGCGACGTCATCGAGCTGCGCGATCACCTTCTGATCAGGCGCGGAGTTTTCCGGAAGCTTTGCCGTAACCGCGTCCATGTCCTTTTGCGCGGCGAGCACGCCGTCGATCTGCTTGTCGGTCAGCACAATCTGCTTG
>NZ_JBWJZE010000001.1:0-272500 GCF_056429085.1 Bradyrhizobium sp. CFUWI | reverse complement strand
CCTCTCCACGACGGACGTTAGCACCCGCCGTGTGACTCCCGGATAGTACTCTCAGGTATTCGGAGTTTGGTTGGGTTTGGTAAGACGGTAAGTCCCCCTAGCCCATCCAGTGCTCTACCCCCTGAGGTATTCATCCGAGGCGATACCTAAATATCTTTCGCGGAGAACCAGCTATTTCCCAGTTTGATTGGCCTTTCACCCCTAACCACAAGTCATCGGAGCCTTTTTCAACAGGCACCCGTTCGGTCCTCCAGTGAGTGTTACCTCACCTTCAACCTGCTCATGGCTAGATCACTAGGTTTCGGGTCTAATACAACGAACTTGGCGCCCTATTCAGACTCGCTTTCGCTACGCCTTCGCCTATCGGCTTAAGCTTGCTCGTTAAATTAAGTCGCTGGCCCATAATACAAAAGGTACGATGTCACCCAGAACGAATCTTGGGCTCCATCTGTTTGTAGGTGTCCGGTTTCAGGTCTATTTCACTCCCCTCGTCGGGGTGCTTTTCACCTTTCCCTCACGGTACTGGTTCACTATCGGTCGCTGAGGAGTACTTAGGCTTGGAGGGTGGTCCCCCCGTGTTCAGACAGGATTGCACGTGTCCCGCCTTACTCGTGGATACATCATCGCATTACTCGTACGGGGCTATCACCCTCTAAGGCCCAGCTTTCCTGACTGGTTCCGATTGTCTTTGATGTATCACTGGCCTGGTCCGCGTTCGCTCGCCACTACTAACGGAGTCTCTGTTGATGTCCTTTCCTCCAGGTACTTAGATGTTTCAGTTCCCTGGGTTCGCTTGAAACCTCCTATGTATTCAGAAGTCTCATACCTTCTCTTGATAACCGGAAATCCAAAACCTTGCGGTCATGGTCCCGATCATTTCTGGTCAAACCCCAAAACCTAAGGTCTTGGAGTTCCGGCTATCGAAGGTGGGTTTCCCCATTCGGAAATCCGCGGATCAAAGCTTCTTCGCAGCTCCCCACGGCTTATCGCAGCGTAGCACGTCCTTCATCGCCTCTCAGCGCCAAGGCATCCACCGAACACCCTTAAGGCACTTGATTGCTCTCATTATCAATGTCCACACACTCGGCAGAATGTTGTCTGCACGATTGCCAGGAGACCGAAGTCTCTAAGGCGCGCACCCTCGATGAATGCTACGTACAGCCGGACATTGACTAGAAAGACCAGCTTGCTTCGTAAGATCGTTCCGATAGCGAGGCGGTCAAGCTTCGCTAAAAGGATCATTTACAACTCGCATGCCTTTCAAGTTTGACCTTGAAGGACGCGCGAGCGCCGAAATGATCCGGAGATAATGAAGTCTCGCGTGGCAATTGCTTGCCGCACGATCCAACTCGGATCGATCTCCTCTTTACGATGTCAGAAATCACGCAGCTTACCGTCTATCCAGACTGGTAAGTGCGAAGTGATGTTTCGCGGACGACGGCACAGGATCTCGGTGATCAAACCATCTGGTGGAGCCAGACGGGATCGAACCGACGACCTCATGCTTGCAAAGCACGCGCTCTCCCAGCTGAGCTATGGCCCCGTAACCAGAAGACGAATGCTCGTTTGATTAGCCCGCCTTCGCCAAGGCTACGGCGCGGCAGCCTTCGTATCGAAGGGCTTGCCTAGCCGAAGTAGCGAAGCGCGAAGGCTGGTGGGCCTGGGAAGACTTGAACTTCCGACCTCACGCTTATCAAGCGCGCGCTCTAACCAACTGAGCTACAAGCCCCTAACGCATATCCCGTCAAGGACCAGGGATCCTGCATGACGCAGGCCCAGCGCGTGTTCGTCCGCGAAGAAAGAGAAACGTAGACGGCGAAATCCCGCCAATGCAGCTCAACGATCTGGCGATCTGTTGGCCACTGATGTTTCTAAAACGGTTCGATAGAAGCAAGCTTCTGAAGAACCATCCTTAGAAAGGAGGTGATCCAGCCGCAGGTTCCCCTACGGCTACCTTGTTACGACTTCACCCCAGTCGCTGACCCTACCGTGGCCGGCTGCCTCCCTTGCGGGTTAGCGCACCGTCTTCAGGTAAAACCAACTCCCATGGTGTGACGGGCGGTGTGTACAAGGCCCGGGAACGTATTCACCGTGGCGTGCTGATCCACGATTACTAGCGATTCCAACTTCATGGGCTCGAGTTGCAGAGCCCAATCCGAACTGAGACGGCTTTTTGAGATTTGCGAAGGGTCGCCCCTTAGCATCCCATTGTCACCGCCATTGTAGCACGTGTGTAGCCCAGCCCGTAAGGGCCATGAGGACTTGACGTCATCCCCACCTTCCTCGCGGCTTATCACCGGCAGTCTCCTTAGAGTGCTCAACTAAATGGTAGCAACTAAGGACGGGGGTTGCGCTCGTTGCGGGACTTAACCCAACATCTCACGACACGAGCTGACGACAGCCATGCAGCACCTGTGCTCCAGGCTCCGAAGAGAGGGTCACATCTCTGCGACCGGTCCTGGACATGTCAAGGGCTGGTAAGGTTCTGCGCGTTGCGTCGAATTAAACCACATGCTCCACCGCTTGTGCGGGCCCCCGTCAATTCCTTTGAGTTTTAATCTTGCGACCGTACTCCCCAGGCGGAATGCTTAAAGCGTTAGCTGCGCCACTAGTGAGTAAACCCACTAACGGCTGGCATTCATCGTTTACGGCGTGGACTACCAGGGTATCTAATCCTGTTTGCTCCCCACGCTTTCGTGCCTCAGCGTCAGTATCGGGCCAGTGAGCCGCCTTCGCCACTGGTGTTCTTGCGAATATCTACGAATTTCACCTCTACACTCGCAGTTCCACTCACCTCTCCCGAACTCAAGATCTTCAGTATCAAAGGCAGTTCTGGAGTTGAGCTCCAGGATTTCACCCCTGACTTAAAGACCCGCCTACGCACCCTTTACGCCCAGTGATTCCGAGCAACGCTAGCCCCCTTCGTATTACCGCGGCTGCTGGCACGAAGTTAGCCGGGGCTTATTCTTGCGGTACCGTCATTATCTTCCCGCACAAAAGAGCTTTACAACCCTAGGGCCTTCATCACTCACGCGGCATGGCTGGATCAGGGTTGCCCCCATTGTCCAATATTCCCCACTGCTGCCTCCCGTAGGAGTTTGGGCCGTGTCTCAGTCCCAATGTGGCTGATCATCCTCTCAGACCAGCTACTGATCGTCGCCTTGGTAGGCCATTACCCTACCAACTAGCTAATCAGACGCGGGCCGATCTTTCGGCGATAAATCTTTCCCCGTAAGGGCTTATCCGGTATTAGCACAAGTTTCCCTGTGTTGTTCCGAACCAAAAGGTACGTTCCCACGCGTTACTCACCCGTCTGCCGCTGACGTATTGCTACGCCCGCTCGACTTGCATGTGTTAAGCCTGCCGCCAGCGTTCGCTCTGAGCCAGGATCAAACTCTCAAGTTGGACTTGAACTTTGAACCGGCTGATCACAACGTTTGACGAGGTCCCACCATTTTTCCATCGACCGAAGCCGATGAGCTGCCTGCGATTCACATCGCTGGCAACGATGGTGTTTCCTTTAAAACGTGTACCGCCGAAGTCTTTCGTCCGGTCTCGATCAGGAAAGCCGAAGCTTTCCAGAAGCGAGACCCGCAAGGACTCCGCCGTCCACGTTTCTCTTTCTTCATCTTCACTTGTCAAACAGCCCGGGACCAGGAGGCCCCAACCTTCCCTAGGTGGGAAGGGTTCCGACACCCTTACCGACGATGGATGAACTCCAACCGACTTGTGTCGGCTGTTGTGTCACTCAACAAGGTGAGGAGCATCAGTGGCGCGTTCGCTCGCCTTGGTCAGTGACCCGGCGGCGCCGCGCTCAGTGGTTGGGGTTATAGGCCCCACCTTCCGGGCTGTCAACGCCAATCGTCAACAAATCGTCGCACAGTGGATCATCGAAAATAATCGCACGTTTCCAGACGGTTAGAAGGATCACGAAGAGCCGGGCCGGCGCGGTCCGACAAAAAAACTGAAAAAAAGTTTGGCCTCCACCGGGCCTCGGAAGGGCTCCGGGAGCGGCTTACCGCGCCCCCTCGGGGCGGGCTCCGGCGCCCGGCCGCTCGGGAAACTTTTTCCATGACAGGCGCCGTACTTGAGCCACATTCCCGCGGCGTTCTGATAAGAGACAAGCTTGAATCGCGGGATGCCAGTGGGGGCTGCCGGCGGTTTTCATGGGGTCAGAGGAAGGCGATCTTGCAGATGACGCGGCCTTCCCCGGACATTCGAGAGACATCGAGAGAGCTTTATCCGTCCAGCTGTTCGTAATTTCGGCCGGCCCCTCCGAGGGGCCTTCTGAGCGCGAGCGCCTGTGCGGCTTGCCTTTTTCCGGCGATCCCCTTCAAGAGGGCGGCTAGGGATGAGGTTCGAAGCGGGCTTCTTGGGTCGTTGATTGGGGGACTTGAGTGAACCACAGGACGACACGCGGCGCTTACGGGCGTGAGACCGGGATCATCGATCTCGGCCACGAGCCGCCGCTGTCCGTCGACGGTTCTGAAGCCGCCGTGATCGACCGCCGCCGCGTCTCGGTGCAATGGTTCAGCGGCACGATCTTGACCGGACTCTGCGGCGCAGCCCTGATCGGCGGCGCCGTTTTCGCATCTCTCGACGGCGAGATGACCTTCGCCAAGGTGCCGGAGCGGGTCGAGGGCGCGCTGCGCGGCGCCTTCGGTGCCGCCGATCGCGCCGCCACGCTGCACAAGAGCGACCGCCTGCCGCCGCCGAGCGAATCCACGGCGTCCCGCAACATCGTGCGCGTCTCCACGGTCGCCCGCGTCGGCAACCGCGACGTGATGCGGGTGCGCCCCTTCGTCCGCATCGCCGGCAATTTGTCGATGACGACGAGCGATCTGTCGGCGAAGATTCCGCCGTTCAACGCCCAGCGCCTGCTCACCGATGTCGGCTCCGATCCGAAGACGGCAGCGGAAGACCCGAACAATCCGGAAGCCGTCGAGCCCGACGCGGAGGTCTCCTTCGTCACCAAGGACCTGTCGCAGGTGCTGCCGAAGGCGAAGATTTCCGCCGTGGTGGCGCTCGACGACATCCTGATGCGGGTCCGCGACGCCGCCAATTGGCGCGGCAATGGCGGGGTGCGCTACGCCTCGCTCGCCAATGCCGCCGCCGACATCTCCGGCGCGGCCGGCCCCTCCGATATCAGGACCGCCTACGCCGCCGAGGCCTCGCCGTCCGATCCCTATGCCGGCTTCGAGACGCGCGTGGTGCCGGAAAACGTCACGCTGCTGCCCAAGACCAAGGAGCAGATCACCGGCGGCAATCCCAACGGCGAACGCGTCCATCTGGTCAAGAAGGGCGACAGCGTCGCCGGCGTGCTGCGCGATCTCGGCGCCACGCCTGAGGAGATCAAGGCGATCACCGCGACGCTCGGGCCGCGCGGCCGCGACGGCGGCCTCAAGGAGGGCGAGAAGCTCCGCATCCTGATGGCGCCCGCCAGTCCCGGCGCCCGCCTCCAGCCCTACCGCGTCGTCGTCGCCAACGAGACCATGGTCGAGGCGATCGCGGCGCTGTCGGACCTCGGCAAGTACGTCGCGGTCGACGTCTCCAGCATGAACACCGCCGCCGACGCGGCGGCCAGCGCCAACAGCGACGACGATGACGACGATGACGGTTCCGGCGTGCGGCTGTACCAGAGCATCTACGAGACCGCGATGCGCAACAAGGTGCCGATGCCGGTCATCGAGGACATGATCAAGATCTACTCCTACGACGTCGATTTCCAGCGCAAGGTGCAGCCGGGCGATTCCTTCGACGTGTTCTACGCCGGCGAAGACGAGGGCGTGACCTCGAGCGAAAAGAACGACGTGCTGTTCGCCTCCCTCACCGTCGGCGGCGAGACCAAGAAATACTACCGCTACCAGAGCCCCGACGACGGCGTCGTCGACTATTACGACGAGACCGGCAAGAGCGCGAAGAAGTTCCTGGTCAGGAAGCCGATCAACAACGCCATCATGCGCTCCGGCTTCGGCGGCCGTCGCCATCCGATCCTCGGCTATGTGAAGATGCACACCGGCGTCGACTGGGCCACCGCCTACGGCACGCCGATCTTCGCCTCCGGCAACGGCGTGATCGAGAAGGCAGGCCCCGAGGGCGGCTACGGCAAGTACATCCGCATCAAGCATTCCAACGGCTACGAGACCGCCTACGGTCACATGTCGGCCTTCGCCAAGGGCATGGAGGCGGGCAAGAAGGTGCGTCAGGGCCAGGTAATCGGCTTCGTCGGTTCGACCGGCCAGTCGACCGGCCCGCATGTGCATTACGAGATCCTGGTCAACGGCCGCTTCGTCGACCCGATGCGCGTGAAGCTGCCGCGCGGCCGTTCGCTCGAGGGCCCGATGCTCGCAAGCTTCGAGAAGGAGCGCGACCGGCTCGAGGGCATGATGAGCGGCCGCGGCGGCGCCATCGCCCGCATGTCGGACGCCACCGGCGGCCCGCTGCAGGTCACCAACCGCTAGCCCCAACCGACCGTCATCGGCTGACGTCTCCAAACACGCCCCGAATTCGACGTTGATCGCGCACGGCCGCTTCGCGGCGTCACAACGCCAAGTTTCGTTTGCCAAAGCAGCGTGAGCGGCGAATACTTTCCAAAAAACGGGAGGTCTCGCCATGAACAACAGGCTCGCCTGCGCAGCCCTGGTCGCCGCGCTTTTCGCCACCACGAGCGCGTCGGCGGACAGTTGGGAGGTCACGAAGCTCGTTCCCGGCTCGGCATTCCATGGCGTGCACGGGCTCGGCGTCGACAAGGCCGGCCATCTGTTCGCCGGCAGCGTCGCCGGCGCGGCGCTCTACGAGGTCGATATCTCCGGCGGTAGCGCCAAGGTTGCAATCCCTTCGCCTGTGGGCATGGCCGACGACATCGCCTTCGCGCCTGACGGCACCATGGCCTGGACCGGATTCTTGACCGGCGATCTCTATGCCCGCAAGGGCGACGGCCCGATCAAGAAGCTGGCGAGCGGCCTTCCCGGCATCAACTCGCTCGCCTTCCGCAAGGACGGCCGGCTCTACGCCACCACCGTCTTCCTCGGCGACACGCTCTACGAGATCGACGTCGAGGGCTTGAAGCCGCCGCGCCAGATCATGGAGAAGATGGGCGGCCTCAACGGCTTCGAGTTTGGTCCCGACGACAAGCTCTACGGCCCGCTCTGGTTCAAGGGCCAGGTCGCCAAGGTCGACGTCGACAAGGCCGAGCTGACCGTCGTTGCCGAAGGCTTCAAGATCCCGGCCGCGGTGAACTTCGATTCCAAAGGCAATCTCTTTGTGATCGACACCGCACTCGGCCAGCTCGTCCGGGTCGATCCCAAATCCGGCAGCAAGACCATTGTCGCGCAATTGAAGACGTCGCTGGACAACCTCGCCATCGACGACAAGGACCGCATCTACGTCTCCAACATGGCCGACAACGGCATACAGGAGGTCGATCCCGCGACCGGCCAGGCCAGGCAGATCATCATCGGCAAGCTGGCGCTGCCCGGCGGCATCGGTGTCACCTCGGAGAACGGCAAGGATACGATCCACGTCGCCGACGTGTTCGCCTACCGCACGGTGAATGGGGCAACCGGCGAGGTCACCGAGAAGGCGCGCATGCACGCCGCCGGCACGACGCTCGAATATCCGATGAGCGCGACGGCGCAGGGCAACGATGTGGTGCTGTCGAGCTGGTTCACCGGCACCGTGCAGGTGATCGACGCCAAGACCGGCACCACGCGCGACATGCTGCACGGCTTCAAGGCGCCGCACGACGCGATCGTGCTCGCGGACGGCAGCATCTTGGTCGCCGAGCTCGGCACCAAGTCGCTGGTCAAGGTGAGCGGCGAGCACGGCAAGGACCGCACCACGCTGATCGGCGACCTCGAGGGCCCGGTCGGGCTCGTTCGCGGCAAGACCGACGAGGTCTACGTCACCGAGGCCTTTGCTGGCACAGTGTCCCGGATCGACGCCAACGGCGGGAAGACGGTGGTCGCGAAGGAGCTGAAAATGCCGGAAGGCATCGCGCGCCGTCCGGATGGCCAATTGATCGTGGCGGAAGTCGGGGCCAAGCGGCTGATCGAGATCGCGCCGGACAGCGGCAAGATCACCGAGATCGCGGCCAATCTCCCGATCGGCCTGCCGGGTGCGCCTGGCGGATTGCCGAGCAATATTCCGACGGGGGTTGCAGTCGGGGCGAGCGGGGTGATCTATTTCAGCTCGGACCTCGAGAATGCGATTTACAAGGCCGCCAAGAAGTAGGCCTGGGTTGCACGCGTTGGCCGGGAACCGGTGGGCCGGTTTCCGGTTGGACGCTGACGAAGCCGACAGCAGGAGGGCTGCCCATGACGCGCCTCTCACGCGACGATGTCGCCAAGGCGGTAGACGGCGCAGACGATGTCACCATTGCCCAGATTATCGGAACCGGCGCAACCGCCGAGGAGCTCGCAGAAGCCAGGGCCTGGCTCGCCAATGACGAGCCGATGATCAACGATTTGCGGCCGCTGGCGCAGGGGCGGGTGCGCGAGCTCGTGGATATTCTCTCCGATCTCGCTGAAGACGACGAGGAGCAAGGCCCTGTCGATCCCGGCTCCGCATCAGCACTCGGTTAACTGGCGGGCCGTCGGACAAGTCGAACGCCCCGGAGAGGTTGACCTCTCCGGAGCGCTTGGTTGCTTTCGAACGGCCGCGCTCAGTTCAGCTTGCGCTTCGCCACTGGCGCCTCGAACGGGGTGATCTCGGCAGTCTGCGGCGCCTTGCCGTTGAAGGTCAGCACGTTGCCTTCGGACGAGATCGCAACGCTGTCGCCGTCCTTGACGTCGCCCGCGAGGATCATCTCGGCGAGCGGGTCCTGGAGGTGGCGCTGGATCACGCGCTTCAGCGGACGTGCGCCGTAGGCGGGATCCCAGCCCTTGGCGGCGAGCCAGTCGCGGCCGGCCGCGTCGAGCGTCAGCACGATCTTGCGATCGGTCAGCAGCTTCTGCAGCCGCGCGAACTGGATCTCGACGATCCGGCCCATCTCGCTGCGCTGCAAGCGGTGGAACAGGATGATCTCGTCGACGCGGTTGAGGAATTCGGGGCGGAAATGTCCGCGCACCATTCCCATCACCTGCTCGCGCACGGCCGAGGTGTCCTCGCCCTCGGGCTGGTTCACCAGATACTCCGACCCGAGGTTCGAGGTCATGATGATCAGCGTGTTGCGGAAGTCGACGGTGCGGCCCTGGCCGTCGGTCAGGCGGCCGTCGTCGAGCACCTGCAACAGGACGTTGAAGACGTCGGGATGCGCCTTCTCGATCTCGTCGAACAGCACGACCTGGTAAGGCCGGCGCCGCACCGCCTCGGTGAGGGCGCCGCCCTCGTCATAGCCGACATAGCCCGGAGGCGCGCCGATCAGCCGCGAGACCGAGTGCTTCTCCATGTACTCGGACATGTCGAGGCGGACCATCGCGGTCTCGTCGTTGAACAGGTACTCGGCCAAGGCTTTCGTCAGCTCGGTCTTGCCGACGCCGGTGGGCCCCAGGAACATGAACGAGCCGGTGGGGCGGTTCGGGTCCTGCAGGCCGGCGCGCGAGCGGCGCACGGCGGTTGCGACCGCACGCACGGCCTCGGCCTGGCCGACGACACGCTTGCCGAGCTGCTCCTCCATCTTGAGGAGCTTCTCCTTCTCGCCTTCCAGCATCTTGTCGACGGGCACGCCGGTCCAGCGCGAGACCACCTGCGCGATGTGGTTGGCGGTGACCGCCTCCTCCACCATCTCGCCGGAGCTCTGCCTTGTGTCGTCCTTGGCCTCGATCTCGGCAAGCTGCTTCTCGAGCTGCGGGATCCGGCCATAGGCGAGCTCGCCGGCCTTCTGGAATTCGCCGCGCCGCTGTGCGTTGGCGAGTTCGACCCGCAAGCCGTCGAGCTCGGCCTTCAGCTTCTGGGCGTCGGAGAGCTTGTTCTTCTCCGCGCTCCAGCGCGCCGTCAGCGCGGCCGACTTCTCCTCGAGCTCGGCCAGATCCTTCTCCAACGTCTGGAGCCTGGACTTGGAGCCGGGATCGGTTTCCTTCTTCAGCGCTTCCTGCTCGATCTTGAGCCGGATGATCTCGCGGTCGAGCGAATCCAGCTCTTCCGGCTTGGAATCGACCTGCATCTTCAGCCGGGCCGCGGCCTCGTCCATCAGGTCGATCGCCTTGTCGGGCAGGAAGCGATCGGTGATGTAGCGGTTGGACAGGGTCGTCGCCGCCACCAGCGCGGAATCGGTGATCCGCACGCCATGGTGCTGCTCGTACTTGTCCTTCAAGCCGCGCAGGATCGAGATCGTGTCCTCGACCGAGGGCTCGCTGACGAAGATCGGCTGGAAGCGCCGCGCCAGCGCGGCATCCTTCTCGACGTGCTTCTGGTATTCGTCGAGCGTGGTCGCGCCGATGCAGTGCAGCTCGCCGCGCGCGAGCGCCGGCTTGAGCAGGTTGGAGGCGTCCATCGCTCCGTCGCCCTTGCCGGCGCCGATCAGCGTGTGCATTTCGTCGATGAACAGGATGAAGGTGCCCTCGCTCCCGGTCACCTCCTGGAGCACGGCCTTCAGCCGCTCCTCGAACTCACCGCGATACTTCGCCCCGGCAATCAGCGCGCCGAGATCGAGCGACAGCAACTTCTTGTCCTTCAGGCTCTCCGGCACGTCGCCATTGACGATGCGCAGCGCAAGGCCTTCGGCGATGGCGGTCTTGCCGACGCCGGGCTCACCGATCAGAACGGGATTGTTCTTGGTCCGGCGCGACAGCACCTGGATGGTCCGCCGGATTTCCTCGTCGCGGCCGATGACCGGATCGAGCTTGCCGTCGCGCGCCGCCTGGGTCAGGTCGCGGGCATATTTCTTCAGCGCATCATAAGCGTTCTCGGCGGTCGCGGAGTCCGCGGTGCGGCCCTTGCGCAGCGCCTCGATCGCCGCGTTGAGGTTTTGCGGGGTGACGCCGCCCTTGTTCAGGATCGTGCCGGCCTCGCTGGTCTTCTCCAGCGTGAGCCCGAGCAGCAGCCGCTCGACGGTGACGAAGCTGTCGCCGGCCTTCTCGCCGGCCTTCTCGGCGGCGTCGAAGGTGCGGGCGAGCTCGGGTGCGAGGTAAATCTGGCCGGCGCCAGCGCCGGAAACCTTCGGCACCTTGCCGAGGGCGTCCTCGGTCGCCTTCAGGATTGCACGGGAATTGCCGCCAGCGCGGTCGATCAGACCGGCAGCGAGCCCCTCACTGTCGTCCAAGAGGACTTTCAGCATGTGCAGGGTCGAAAACTGCTGGTGCCCCTCGCGCATCGCGAGCGACTGCGCGGACTGGATGAAGCCTCTGGAGCGTTCGGTATATTTCTCGATATTCATCTTTTCTGTCCCTCGGCCTGCCCTTGGGGCCCTCTCAGGCACCCCAATACGGCATCTTCATTGGGTTTCGGCTGACCGCATTGAGGATTCTCAAGCGGAAACGGCGGTCTTTTGCCGGCTTGGCGCCGGCCTGAGGCAGATGTGGGAAGCGGTCCGGCGGAACGAAAGAGGCGAGTTCACAATTTCGTGCGCTTCTCGGCTGCTTGGCGCGGACCGGTCGAATCCCCTAAGTAGCGGCATGACAGCCAGCCAGACCGCCGAGATCACCGGCCTCTACCGCTACCCGATCAAGGGCCTGACGCCGGAGCCCCTGCGCCGCGCCCCCTTGCGGGTGGGCCAGACCCTGCCCGCCGATCGCCGCTACGCCATCGAGAACGGCCCGAGCGGCTTCGATCCTGATGCGCCCGAATGGAAGCCGAAAATCCAGTTTCTGATGCTGGCGCGCAATGAGCGCCTGGCCGAGCTCGACAGCCATTTCGACGACGCCAGCAATGTCCTGACCATCCGCAGGGACGGTCAGGTCGTCGCCGGCGGGGACCTCGAGACCGCGGCCGGGCGGGCGGCCATCGAGCGCTATTTCGCGGAGAACTTTCAGCCGGAACTCAAGGGCCCGCCGAAGCTGCTGTCCGGCCGCGACCACAGCTTCTCCGACGTCGCCCGCAAGGTGGTCTCCATCATCAATCTCGGCAGCGTCCGCGCCATCGAGACCATGCTGGGCGGCACCGCCGTGCATCCGCTGCGCTTCCGCGCCAATCTCTACGTGAAAGGCTGGCCGGCCTGGTCGGAGCTCGATCTCGTCGGCCAGACGCTTGCGATCGGACAGGCGCGGCTGAAGGTGGTCAAGCGCATCGTCCGCTGCCCCGCCACCAATGTGGACCCGGTGACGGCCAAGCGCGATCTCGAGATCCCGCCGACGCTCTCGCGCCACCTCGGCCACATGGACTGCGGCATCTACGCCGAGGTGATCGAAGGTGGCGAGATCGGCGTGGGCGATGCGATCGCGGTGGAACAGCCGAAGCTGCTGTGAGCTTCGTAGGGTGGGTTAGCCGAAGGCGTAACCCACCATCGTCTGTCACCGCAGAAGCCGAAGAGGTGGGTTACGCCAGCGGACCGCGCTTCGCGCGCCCGCTAGCTAACCCACCCTACGCACTTCACCTCAGTTCGGCATCACATACGCATAGATCTTCCCGCGCGAGACCGGCGCCTCGCGGACGCGGTTGCCGTTGTTGCCGGAGATCATGATCGGATTGCCCTGCGCGTCGATGCCGGTGACGATGCCGACATGGCCGCCGCGGCGACCGCGCGACATCACCGCGATGGCGCCGACCTGCGGACCGGAGACGCGCGTGCCGTAACGCGCAAACGAGCTCGCCATATCCGACCCGGTGCCCTGATGACCGGTGTGCTGCAGCACCATGTTCATGAAGCGCGCGCACCACAGGCTGCCGCGCCCGGTCGGATTGCCGCCGATGTAGCGGCGCGCCTCCGAGACGAGGCCCGAACCCCCACCGAAGCCGCCGCTCGCGGCCATGGTGTTGGTAGCCATGCCGCCGCTATTGGCGTTCGGATCGTAGCTCGCCTGAGTGCCAGCGAATCCGCTCGCCTGCAACTGCGCAGCGCTGCGCTCGAAGCGCGAGCTGCGTGCGTGGTGGCGGTGATGATGATGTCTGGCGTGGTGCACGTAAGCGTGCCGCTCTGCGCTATGACGATGATGCGGCCGCGCTGAGGCCGGAGAAACGAACGCGGCAAAAGCCGCGGAGAAGATCGCCAGCGCAACAACACAACGCGACAGGCGAGACGCAAACAACTCAACCATTCTTCATCCTTCGTTGACACCCCACTTCCCGCCGGCCCGTGCAAGAGCCGACATCCGTCCGGCCGTTAAGCCGCCGGATGTGGCGAGAAAAAGACGCGGAAAGTCTGCGAATAGCTGCGATGATTTTGCGCCGACACTGGTCCGATGCCGCCGCATTGCGGACAACAGCATTAACTGCAATCCTGCGAAAGCGGCTTGAACAGAGGGAAAAGGTTAATGCCCCACGCCACGACCAGGGACGACGTCCGCATCTATTTCGAAGAGGCGGGTCGGGGAACGCCGATCATTTTTCTGCACGAGTTCGCGGCCGACTACACCAATTGGGAGCCGCAGATGCGTTACTTCTCGCGCGGCCACCGCTGCATCACCTATTCGGCGCGCGGCTACACGCCGTCGGACGTGCCCGAGGGCGAAGTCTACAGCTACACGCATTTCTACAGCGACGCGCTCGCGGTGCTTGATCATCTCGGAATCGAGCGCGCGCATCTCGTCGGCCTGTCGATGGGCGCCTACTCGTCGCTCCAGATCGGGTTGAACGCGCCGCAGCGCGCGCTGTCGATGACGCTGGCCGGCGTCGGCTCGGGTTCGGAGATCGAGAATCTGGAGGCCTGGCGCCAGCAGTGCCGCGCCAATGCCGAGCAGTTCGAGACGCTGGGCTCCGCCGAGGTCGCAAAGGTCACGCGCGAGGCGCCGAGCCGGATTCCCTTCCTGGTGAAGGATCCGCGCGGCCACGCCGATTTCTACGCCGCGCTGGCGCGTCACGACGCCAAGGGTTCGGCGCGCACGATGCGCGGCTTCCAGGGCGGCCGTCCGTCGATTTACACGATGGCGGATGCGATCGCGAAGGTGGCAACGCCCGCGCTGATAATCTGTGGCGACGAGGACGATCTCTGCGTCGGGCCGAGCCTGTTCCTGAAGAAGCACCTGCCGGCCGCGGGCCTCGCGATGTTTCCGAAATCCGGCCACGTGCTCAATCTCGAAGAGCCGGCGCTGTTCAACGAGAGCGTGGGGCGGTTCGTCACGCTGGTGGAAGCGGGGCGCTGGCCGGCGCGCGATCCGCGCTCGCTGGCCCAACACTAGCTGTCATTCCGGGATGCGCCGAAGGCGTAGGCCCGGAATCCATCGGGCCGCAAACGCTGTGGCACGATGGATTCCGGGCTCGATGCTTCGCATCGCCCCAGAATGACGGAGAGAGACTACTTCCCCCCGCCCCTGCTGAGCAGAAACACCGCCTGCTCGCCGAACATGTTCCACACCCACCAGGGTAGGTTCAGCGGCACCGGGCGGCCGTAGAGATCGAGCGCCACCGAGCGCTCCATCTTGACGTTGATCTCGTCGCAGAGCTGCACGAAATCCTTGATGGTGCAGAAATGGATGTTGGCGGTGTCGTACCAGGTCGCCGGCAGGTTCTCGGTGCGCGGCATGTGGCCGCCGATCAGGAGCTGAAGCCGCATCTTCCAGAAGCCGAAATTCGGGAACGAGACGATGGCTCTTCGGCCGATGCGCAGCAGATTTTCCAGCACCACCCGCGGCTGCCGCGTCGCCTGCAGCGTCTGCGACAGGATCACGTAGTCGAAGGCATCGTCGGGATAATTGACGAGGTCGGTGTCGGCGTCGCCCTGCACCACCGCAAGGCCCTTGGCGACGCAGCGGTTGACGCCCTCGCGCGACAGCTCGATGCCGCGGCCGTCGATGCCGCGGGTCTCCAGGAGCTGAAGCAGGTCGCCCTCGCCGCAGCCGACGTCGAGCACTTTCGAGCCCGGCTTGACCATCTCGGCGACCAGGAGGTGATCGGCGCGAAACTGGCCGGACTGACCCGCCGCAATGCCGCCGAGCGGCAGCACTTCCTGTACAGACATCGCTAGCCGTCCTTCTTGCCGGTGAGCCCGCGCGCCTTGCCTGCCGATTGCAGGAAGGCGCGGGAGATGTCGAAGAATTCGGGCACGTCGAGCAGGAAGGCGTCGTGACCGCGATCGGTCTCGATCTCGGCGAACGACACGCGCGCGCTCGAGGCGTTCAGCGCATGCACCAGCGCGCGCGATTCCGAGGTCGGAAACAGCCAGTCGCTGGTGAAGGAGACGACGCAGAAGCGGGTCGCAATTCCCGCGAACGCCTTTGCGAGCACGCCGCCATGGTCGGCGGCGATGTCGAAATAGTCCATCGCGCGCGTCAGATAGAGATAGGAATTGGCATCGAAACGCTCGACGAAGGACGAGCCCTGGTAGCGCAGATAGGACTCGACCTGGAAGTCGGCGTCGAACGAGAAGGTCGGCAACTCGCGGTCCTGCATGCGTCGGCCGAACTTGCGATGCAGCGCCGCGTCGGAGAGATAGGTGATGTGCGCCGCCATGCGCGCCACCGCGAGCCCGCGATGCGGATGGATGCCGCGATCGGCATAGCCGCCGCCGTGCCAATCGGGATCGGCCATCACGGCCTGACGGCCGAGCTCGTGGAAGGCGATGTTCTGCGCCGAGTGCCTCGTCGCGCAGGCGATCGCCAGCGCGGAGAACACGCGCCCAGGATAGGCCGCGGTCCATTGCAGCACCTGCATGCCGCCCATCGAGCCGCCGACCACCGCAAACAGCGTGTCGATGCCGAGCCGGTCGATCAGCATGGCCTGCGCGCGCACCATGTCCGGAATCGTGATGACGGGAAATTCGAGCCCCCAGACCTTGCCGGTGGCGGGATTGATCGACGCCGGCCCAGTCGAGCCCATGCAGCCGCCGATCACGTTGGAGCAGATGATGAAGTAGTGCTTGGGATCGATCGGACGGCCTGGGCCGACCAGGGTTTCCCACCAGCCGGGCTTGCCGGTGACGGGATGGACATTGGCGACATGCTGATCGCCGGTCAGGGCATGGCAGATCAGGACCGCGTTGGAGCGATCGGCGTTGAGCTCGCCATAGGTCTGGTAGGCGATCTGGAACGGGCTGAGATCGACACCGCAATCGAGCCGCAGCGGCTGCTCGGCACCGAAATGCGCAACCTGCGAGCTCGGATGATCCACCTCGTGCGACCGCTCGTCGGCGCTGATCGCAGGACTCGGTATCGACTTGACGCCACCCATCTGACCATCGACCTCGTTTGCGATCAAACGCTTGATCGCCACTTGCATCAGGCCATGAAAAACCCGGCCTGAACGATAGGTTCGGCCGGGATCGGAAGCGTCCCCGGCCTGTTTAGCGAGTTTTTTAACGTGGCTGCAAGCCGGCCGGCTCAAATGACCACGGAACGGGCAAAAGCTACCGTCTTGGGCGGTTTTCGTCAAGTCGCGGCCCGGATCGGCTCAATTCGCCTCTGCCGCGTCGCCTGGAAAGGACGTCATTTCTCTTTGCTTTCGCCGCCCCGACTGCCTAATCAGAACATCCCCATTCGGAACGATCGACCGCCAGATATGTCCCAACGTCCGCCCGCGCCGCCATCATTGCAGGAACTGCGCAAGGAGATCGACGCGATCGACGAGAGCATGCATCGCCTGTTGATGCAGCGCGGCGACATCATCGACCGCCTGATCCAGGTGAAGCAGACCCAGGAGGTCGGCTCGGCATTCCGCCCGGCGCGCGAGGCCGCCATGATGCGTGACCTCGTGCGGCGCCATCGCGGCATCCTGCCGCTCGACACGGTCGAGAGCATCTGGCGCGTCATCATCTCGACCTTCACCTATGTGCAGGCGCCGTTCTCGGTGCATGCCGACATCTCGGCGAGCGAGCCGGCGATGCGCGATTCCGTGCGCTTCCATTTCGGCTTCACGGTGCCTTACGTCGCGCATTTCAGCGCGCAGGCCGCGGTCGAGGCGGTGGCGAGATCCAAGGGCGATCTGGCGCTGGTCTCGGCGACGTCGAGCCGCACGCCGTGGTGGCTAGAGCTGGAAGCCGACGGCGCGCCGAAGATCATCGCGCGGATGCCCTTCGTCGAGCGCGCCGACCATCCGGCTGCACTGCCGGTGTTCGCGGTCTCGCGCGTCGCCGACAGCGCCCTGGACACGGAGGTCGAGACCTTCAGCGTCCGCGTGTCGGGGTGGAACGCGGAGGTCGCGCGCGCCCTGTCGCCGCTCGCCGAGATCGTCGCGGTGCCCGACACCGCCTTCGACGGCGCGGCGCTGCTGGTCTCGGTCACGAGCGCGACCAGCATCGATAAAATCAGGGCTGCCCTGATCGAGGCGGGGGCCTCGGTGCGCTCTGTGGCCCTCGTCGGCAGCCACGCAACGCGCTATACGGTGCCCCCGACCGGGGCGAAATCGTAAACCACGCGCCACGCCCTGCCATTTTCGGAGTTCAAGATGTCCCGCCCCGTGCCGAATCCCGGCATTCTCGATATTGCGCCCTACACGCCCGGCAAGAGCCCGGTCGCCGAACCGGGCCGCAAGGTGTTCAAGCTCTCGGCCAACGAGACGCCGTTCGGCCCCTCGCCCAAGGCGATCGAGGCGTTCAAGCGCGTGGCGGACCACCTGGAAGACTACCCGGAAGGCACCTCGCGCGTGCTGCGCGAGGCGATCGGCCGCTCCTTCGGGCTCGACCCCAACCGCATCATCTGCGGCGCCGGCTCGGACGAGATCCTCAATCTGCTCGCCCACACCTATCTCAGCCACGGCGACGAGGCGATCTCCACCACGCACGGTTTCCTGGTCTACCCGATCGCGACCATGGCGGTCGGCGCCAAGAACGTCATCGCGCAGGAGAAGGATCTCACCTGCGACGTCGATGCCATCCTCAAGGCGGTGACGCCGAAGACCAAGCTGGTCTGGCTGGCCAACCCCAACAATCCGACCGGGACCTATGTGCCGTTCGACGAGGTCAAGCGGCTGCGCGCCGGCCTGCCCTCGCACGTGCTGCTGGTGCTGGATGCAGCCTATTGCGACTACGTTTCTCGTAACGACTATGAAATGGGGATCGAGCTCGTCGCCACCACCGAGAACACGGTGGTGACCCACACCTTCTCCAAGATCCACGGCCTCGCCGCGCTGCGCATCGGCTGGATGTTCGGGCCCGAGCACATCATCGACGCCGTCAACCGCATCCGCGGTCCCTTCAACGTGTCGACGCCGGCGATGTATGCCGCGGTCGCCGCGATCGAGGACACTGCGCATCAGGCGATGTCGAAGCAATTCACCGAGACCTGGCGCAACTGGCTGACCGAGGAAATCGGCAAGCTCGGGCTGAAGGTGACGCCGAGCGTCGCCAATTTCGTGCTGATCCACTTTCCGACCGACAAGGGCAAGACCGCCGACGACGCCGACGCCTTCCTCACCAAGCGCGGCCTCGTGCTGCGCGGCCTGAAGAACTACGGCCTGCCGCATTCGCTGCGCATGACCATCGGCACCGAGGAGGCCAACCGCCTCGTGGTCGACGGCTTGCGCGACTTCATGGCCGGCAAATGAGCGAGCAGGCGCACTTCCAGCGCGTCGCGCTGATCGGCTTCGGCCTGATCGGCGGCTCGATCGCGCGCGCTGCGAAGCTCCAGGGCTTGGCTGGCGAGATCGTCACCACCGCGCGCTCGGAGCAGACCCGCGCGCGCGTCGCCGAGCTCGGCATCGTCGACAAGGTCGTGGCGACCAATGCGGAAGCAGTGAAGGATGCCGATCTCGTCATCCTCTGCATTCCAGTCGGCGCCTGCGGGCCGGTGGCGCAGGAGATTGCCGCGCATCTGAAGCCCGGCGCCGTTGTCTCCGACGTCGGTTCGGTGAAGGGCGCGATCGTCAGGGACATGGCGCCGCATCTGCCGAAGACCGTTCATTTCGTCCCGGCGCACCCGGTGGCGGGCACCGAGCATTCGGGCCCGGATTCAGGTTTCGCTGAGCTCTTCATCAACCGCTGGTGCATCCTCACCCCACCCGAAGGCGTCGATGCCGCGGCCACCGATCGGCTGCGGGCGTTCTGGGCGGCGATGGGCGCCAAGGTCGAGGTGATGACGCCGGATCACCACGATCTCGTGCTCGCCATCACCAGCCATCTGCCGCATCTGATCGCCTACACCATCGTCGGCACCGCCGACGAGCTGGCCCAGGTGACGGAGTCAGAGGTCATCAAGTTCTCCGCCGGCGGCTTCCGCGATTTCACCCGCATCGCGGCCTCCGACCCGACGATGTGGCGCGACGTCTTCCTCGCCAACAAGGAGGCCGTGCTGGAGATGCTCGGCACCTTCACCGAGGATCTCGCCAAGCTCACGCGCGCGATCCGGCGCGGCGACGGCGAGGCGCTGTTCGACCACTTCACCCGCACCCGCGCCATCCGCCGCGGCATCGTCGAGATCGGCCAGGACTCGGCTGCGCCGGATTTCGGCCGGCCGCATGCGGCGCTGAAGAAGCCGTAGGCATCGGTCATTCCGGGGCGACGCGCAGCGTCGAACCCGGAATCCCGAGATTGCAGCGCGAGATTCCGGGTTCACGCTACGCGTGCCCCGGAATGACGGCAGGTCAATACAGCGGCGGAATCTGGCCGACCTTGACCGGGCCCAGCAGCACCGCGCCGTCGACGAACTTCAGCGGAAAGCTGCGCGCCTTCTTGCCTTCGAGCGTGCTCTCGGTACCGATCGAGTTGATGCCGGCGGCGACACCGGCATTGGCGTTCTGCCTGATGACCTTGCCGAGACCGGGCACGGCGCGATCGAGCGCGCCGAACAAATTGGTGAGGTCCTGCGATTTCACGCCGGGCGCGACGCGGTCGAGCGTTGCCTGCGGCACGCCCTCCTCCAGCATCTTCTCGATGCCGAGCGCGGGGATCACGCGCTCGAGGCCCGCCACGGTCATCTGCAATTCACCGTCGAGCCGGCCGTTGGCGGAGAGGCCGAGCGTGCCGGCCGCAACCGCGATCATCTCACCCTGCTGGATCCGCGACTGCACGATCTCGATGTGACCGCCGGCAGCCTGAATCTCGCGGAAGCGCTGCGGCCACGGCTTTGGCGCGAGGTCGGAGAGGCCGGTGACCTTGGCGCGCGTGTCCGCCTCGAATGGCTCGGCGAGCAGGGGATGAACGCCCTGAATGCTGCCCTGCGACACATGGAGCACGGTTTCGATCACGGGATGGTCGGCCGGCGAGCCGTCGGCGAGGCGGCCGTGCAGCTCGACCTGCTTGGCGCGCGCAAGCGGCACCTGCACGCTGCCGTCGAGGCGGTTGAGCGAGGGATCGTCGAACACGATGGAGGCGCGATCCGGCACCGAGGGCAGGCCGACCACGCTGCTGCGGCCCTTGCTCCAGTTCACCACGAAGGTGTTTTGCGTGACGCCGTCGGTGAGCGTCGCGGGTGCGGAAAATTCGGCGATCACGAGCTTGGGATCGTAGACCTGGGCGACGACCAGGATGTTGTCGAGCTTGGCCGTGAACGGCGTCTTGCTCGCGTTCTGCGAGACCAGGGACACGCTGGCGCCGGAGCACTGGATCTCGAAGCGGAACGGGAAGCCGGCGATCGAGCGCTTGGCGCAATCATAGATGCGGCCGGACTTGGCCTCCTGCGCCCGCCAGGCGTCTGCGGCCGTTTCGGCCTGCGAGGCCGCATAGAACCAGAAGCAGCTCCACGCGACGGCGAGGATCACGACGAGAATGGGTGCGACGAAGAGGCCCCAACGGGAGCGACGGCCTGCGGCAACGTTCATATTGGACATGCGGCGACCCTTTGATCCCAGATTCAGGCAAATGTAAGCGTGGTCCGTCTGCGACGAAAGGCGGAGAATTCGCTTCGCTTCGGGGCATGGTTCTGGTAGCCGTGCCCGAAATGTCGGAAATCACCCTCCCCTCCGTCACCACCGCCAAGGGCGACCTCTGGGTGTTCGGCTACGGTTCGCTGATGTGGCGGCCGGGCTTCGACTTCGAGGAGCGCGTCCCGGCGCGGCTGGTCGGCGAGCATCGCGCGCTTTGCGTCTATTCCTTCGTGCATCGCGGGACGCCGGAGAAGCCGGGTCTGGTGCTTGGGCTCGACCGCGGCGGCGCCTGCCGCGGTATTGCCTTTCGCGTCGCTGAAAAGAACCGCACCGAGGTCGTCGCTTACTTGCGCGCGCGCGAGCAGGTCACCTCGGTCTATCGCGAGGTGATGCGCTCGGTATGGCTTCAGAACGACGCGCGCCAGCGCGTCTCCGCGCTCACCTATGTCGTCGACCGCGGCCATGCGCAATATGCCGGCCGGCTCTCGCTCGCCGAGCAGCATCGCCATGTCGTCCAGGGCCATGGCCAGTCGGGCGCCAACCGCGACTATGTCACCGCAACGGTGAAGGCGATCGAGGCCGAAGGCTTTCGCGACAGGCAGCTGCATCAGCTCGCATTGATGCTGCATGGCGACGCGCATTCCCTGCATGCGCCTGCGGCGGTGGAAGACCGCGAGAACCGCTAGCCCTCCGCCGGCCTGTAGCTCGGCGCCGAGCCGATCAATTGCTCCTGCTCTTTCCGGCCTGCTTCGACGAGACGGCTGGTCGCGTCCTCGATCGCCGTCTGCACGCGGGAGAGAAACTGGTCCTTCGGCAGGCCGGGCGGCAACGGATCGAGGAACTCCACCACGAGCGTGCCGGGATAGCGCATGAAGGTGCGGCGGGGCCAGAACAGGCCGGAATTGAGCGCGATCGGCAGGCACGGCACACCACAGGACGAATAGATCTGCGCAAAGCCGGTCTTGTAATCCGGCGGCGCGCCAGGCGCGCGGCGCGTGCCTTCCGGAAAGATCACGAGTTGCCGGCCGCTGCGCACCGCCTCGCGCGCCCGCCGGGTCATGTCCAGGAGCGCCTTCACGCCGGCATTGCGATCGATCGCGATCATCCCGGTCTTGACCAGGAACTGACCGAACACCGGGATCTGCATCAGCTGGCGCTTGAGGATGAAGATCGGGCGGTGGAAGAAGCCCGGCAGCACGAAGGTCTCCCAGAACGACTGGTGCTTCGCCACGATCACCAACGGCCCCTGCGGAATCTTCTCCGTACCCCGGAATTCCACCTTGATGTTGCAGACCACGCGCATCAGGACCAGCGTCGCCTTCGCCCACCATGCGGCGACCGTCAACATGGCGCGTGGCGGCAATGCGAAGGTCGGCAGCGCCACGATCGCGAGGCACATCAGCACGGCGTAGAACAGCACGTTGAACACGAGCGAGCGCAGGAAAATCAGAAACATCGACGGTCCATCAATTTGCCGATCAATTGGCTTGTCAATTGGCCTGGGCGGTGGCGGGCCGCTTTGGCTGTTGCCCTGCAGGCTGCTCCGACATCTCGGGCGAAAGGTCAATCCCGACATCCTCCAGCCGCACCCTGAGCTCGGCCGCGATGTACTTGACATATTCCAACAGCAGCAGCCGCAAGGTGGGCGCCGAGATCCACCACGGCTCCTCGCGCCATTTGTCGCCAACCACCGCGAACGGGATCAGCGCCGTCTGCGGCATCGCATGCGAGAATTCCACCAGGGCGCGCGGCATGTGGTAGTTCGAAGTGACCACGATCAGCGACTTGAAGCGGCGCCCCTCGGCCCAGCGCCGCGCCTCCGCCGCGTTGCCGCGGGTCGAGAGCGCGGTGCGGTCGAGATCGACGCAACAGGTCATGAAGGCCTGGTTCTCCGGCAGCGTCCTGGAGATGTCGTTCGCCGTCGAGGTCGGATGCACGCCGGAGATCAATAGCCGCCTACCGTAGCCGGCAGCGAGCAGCTCCATCGCATCCGACACCCGCGAGGAGCCGCCGGTCAGCACCACAATGCCGTCAGCCTTGCGACTCGGTGCGATCTCGGCGCCGCGCAATTGCGACAGGAACGCGACGAAGCCCGCCGCGGCGCCGACGAAGGCGAGCGCGATCGTCGACACGATTGTCGCGCGCAGCCAGCCGCGCGGCAGTTTCGGCGATCGATCGTCGGTCGGCGAGGTCATGTGATGCCGGTAATCCCTTCCCTGAAGCGATTTTATGACGTTTTGAGGCGAAGTGGAGTCCGGTTTCCTTCCTCTCCCCTCATCCGTCGCTTCGCGCCACCTTCTCCCGCAAGGAGAGAAGGGGCGATCTCAATCCACATCATTCAAGGTCGCGAACAGCGTCTGGCGCGAGGCCACCGCGGTGATGGCGCCGATCAGCACGGCCTGGACCGCAAGCACGATGTAGCCGGACGGCCGCAGCGAGAAGGTGCCGAGCAGCGCGGCGAACTGGTCGCCGACGGGGGTACCAGAAAACCATCCGGCGATCGACTCGGAGAAGCCGAACACCAGCATGGCAGCGCCGCCGCCGATCACGCCGCCCTCGAGGCCCAGCCTGAGGAAATGACGCAGAAAGTGATTGGCGATGTAGCGGTCGCCGGCGCCGACGAAGTGCAGCACCTCGACGATCGGGCGGTTCGCCGCCATGGCGCCGCGGGTCGCGAACGAGACGGAGATGATCGTGGCGACGATCACGAGCGCGAGGATGCCGAGGCCGGCGAGCACGGTGGCGTTGGTCATCGAGCGCATCCGCTCGATCCAGGCGCGATGATCGTCGACGCTGGCGCCCGGCGCGACCTGGTTCACCCGTGCGCGCAAGGCGTCGAGATCGAGCGGCGTGCCGGGTTGCACGCGCGCGATGATCATGCGCGGCACCGGCAGGTCGTCCATCGACAGCCCGGTGCCGAGCCAGGGTTCGAGCAGCTTGCCGCTCTCCTCCTTGCTGAACGGCTTGACCTCGACGACGCCGGCTTGCGCACGCATCGCCTCCGTCACCGCTACGGTGTCGCGTTCGAGATCGCGCCCCGTTTGCGGACGAACCTGGATGGTAATCTCGCTCGCGACATCCGACTGCCATTCGGCGGCGGACGCGCTGACCAGCAGCACGGTGCCCGTGGCCATCGACGCGAGGAAGGTCATGATGGCGACGACGGCGACCAGCGCCCGGCCCTGGATCGAGGCGCGCGGCACGATCGGCGACATGTTGCGCGCCTTGGCCGGCAGCTGCGGACGCTCCTGCCCGAGGTCGACCAGCACGCCGCGCTCGTCGGTCCTACTCATAGATGTGCAACCGTCCCTGGTGCAGCACCAGCCGCCGCGCCTCATACTGGTCCATCAGGCCGATGTCGTGGGTCGCGATGATGACGGCGGTGCCCGATTTGTTGAGCTCGATGAAGAGCCGCAGCAGGCGGCGTCCGAGCGTCGGATCGACGCTGCCGGTCGGCTCGTCCGCGAGCAGCAGCTGCGGCCGCGAGATCACGGCGCGCGCGATCGCCGCGCGCTGCTTCTCGCCGCCCGACAGGATCGGCGGCAGCGCGTCCATGCGGTCGCCAAGCCCGACCCAGCGCAACAGATCGATCACCTCCTTGCGGTAGCTCGACTCGCTGCGGCCCATGACGCGGAACGGCAGCGCGACGTTCTCATAGGTCGTCATGTGGTCGAGCAGGCGGAAATCCTGGAGCACGATGCCGATGCGCTTGCGCAAATCGGCGATCTCGTCCTTGCCGAGCTGCGAGATGTCGTGGCCGAACAGATTGACGAGGCCCCGCGTCGGTCGATGCGACAGGAACAACAGGCGCAGCAACGAGGTCTTGCCGGCACCAGACGGTCCGGTCAGGAACTGGAACGAATGCGCCGGGATCTGGAAGCTGAGGTCGCGCAGGATCTCCGGCCCCAGACCGTAACGCAATCCGACATTTTCGAACCGAACCAAGTTCAGCTCCGTTCGAGAGGGGGCGCGGGTCGCGTGGCTGCGCTCCGCCAGGCGCGATCAACGGGTTTTGCCGCCGTTATGGTTTCCGGTTCGTTAACGGTCGGCCTGTAGCATATTGGTAGCATCGTGGCCGCCCGGTCCTTCCCGGCGGGGTCATGGTCAAGACCTCGTTCAAGTCCTGGTTCATGCATCAAGGCTCGTCCATGCATATCGTCTGCCCCCATTGTATGACATCCTACGCCATCAAGCTCGCGAGCCTTGGGGCGAACGGACGGGCGGTGCGCTGTTCCCGCTGCAAGGAGACCTGGATCGCCCATGCCGAGGATGCCATCGAGGAGGCGTCCGTCCCGGCCATGGCTGCAGCCAGCCAGACTGACGACCAGTCCGACCTCGCCGAGCAGTGGAATTCCTATGCCACGGACGACAGGGCTACCGATGCGCCTGTCGTCGACAGCCCCTCGATCGCCAGTGACTGGCCCGAGGAAGAAGCCAAGGAAACCGAGGACGAGTGGTCGGCGGCGGCCCGGGAGGCCGAGGAGGAGGTCGCCGGCGTGCAGCACCAATCCTGGTTCCGCGGCCTGTTCCGCCGCCGCGGAGCGCGGGTCAGCCGCCCAGTGGCCACTGCCGCTCCGCGAAAATCCTATTTCGGCCTGCCGACCGCCTGTGCCGCCATGGGCGCGCTGGTGCTGGCGCTGGTGATCTGGCGCGGCGACATGGTGCGGCTGCTGCCGCAGACGGCGGCATTCTACAAGCTGGTCGGGCTCGAGGTGAACCTGCGGGGCCTCGCCTTCAAGGACGTGACGCTGTCCAGCGAGACCGTGGACGGTAAGCAGGTGTTGGTGATCGAGGGCGTGATCGTCGGCGAGGGCAAGAAGCCGCTCGACATCCCGCGGCTGCGCTTTGCCGTGCGCGACGCGCAAGGAGCGGAGATCTACGCCTGGAATACGGTGCTGGAGCAGACCGTGCTGCGGCCCGGCGAGCGCGCCTTCTTCCGCTCGCGTCTCGCCTCGCCGCCGCCGGAGGGCCGCAATATCGACGTTCGCTTCTTCAACCGGCGCGACATTGCCGGCGGCAGCGTATAATCGGCCTCGCAAGGCCCGCGCGGAGTTGATCCCAAGGTTCGTCCCATGCCGAAAATCCTGATTGCCGACGACGAGGATTCGATGCGCACGCTGGTGGCGCGCGCCATCGCGATGGACGGCCACGAGACCGTCACCGCGCAAGACGGCGCCGAGGCGCTGGAGATCCTGAGCCGCGAGGACGGCGCCTTCGACCTGCTGCTCACCGACATCCAGATGCCCGTCATGGACGGCATCGCGCTGGCGCTCTCCGCCGCGCGCGACTTTCCCGATCTGACCATCTTGCTGATGACCGGCTTTGCCGACCAGCGCGAGCGCGCCTCGAACCTCAAGGCGCTGGTGCACGACGTCGTGACAAAGCCGTTCTCGGTCGCCGACATCCGCACCGCGGTAGCGGACGCGCTCGCGGCGAAGAAGGGGTGAGGCCTCGTTACAGCTGCACTTGATCCGTCATCCTGAGGTGCGAGCGGGGCGATGCCCAGCATCGCGCCGGGAGCCTCGAAGGATGTACGGCCGAGCTGCCAGCCGGGCCGTCGCCCTTCGAGGCTCGCCGAAGAGGCGAGCACGCGAGCACCTCAGGGTGACGGTGATGGGTTGCGCGCGCTGAGCCCACTCAAAAATCCTTCAGCAGGCGCTCGATGTAATCGAGCTCGATCTGCGGGCGCGAGCTGTCGCCGAGGCGGCGGCGGAGCTCTTCGAGGATGCGCCGGACGCGCTGGGCGTCGATCTCGCCGGGGATCTTGACGGTGTAGTCGTCGCTGAGATCGCGGCCGTGAAGCGGGCGCCCCAGCGGATCGGTCTGATTGCCGCCGCTCTGCTGACGGCCGGCGCGATTGCCGGGACCATCGCCCTGCCCGTCGCCGTCGCCCTGCTGCATCGCTTCGGCCATCTTCTGCGCGCCCTTGCGCATCGCCTCGAGAGCCTTGCCCTGCGAGTCCACGGCACCGTCGGCATTGCCCTCGCCGAGCTTCGAGCCGGCATCGCCCATGGCGCCGTCGGCGGCGTCGAGGCTGCCGTCGTCATCGCCCTGGTCGCCGTCCTGATCGCCGCTCTGACCGGGGTCGCCCTGCTGGCCTTTCTGACCCTGCTGCCCCTTCTGGCCCTTTTGTCCCTTCTGGGCGAGACCGCGCTTGGCGAGCTCGTCCTGCAGCTTCTTCAGGCGGTCGCGCAGCGACTGCTGATCCTGCTGGAGGTCCGACATCGACTGATCGCCCTGCTGCTTGCCGCGCGAGCGGTCACGCCGCGAATCCTGGCCCTGCTTGAAGGTCTTGTCGCGCAATTGCTGCTGCTTGCGGATCATGTCGCTGAGCTCGTTGAGCGCCTGCTCCATCTCGCTCTCGCCGGATTGCCCGGGCTGCGCCATCTGGAGACTTTCCATGATCTGCGCGAGCTGCTCGAGCATGCGCTGGGCCGCCTCGCGATTGCCCTCGCGCGCCGCCTTCTCGATCTGCCGCAGCAGGTCGTCCAGATCCCGTTGCGTGATGACGGAACGATCGCGACTGGAGGATTGGCTCCTCTCCGTGGCCCGCTTGTATTCCTCGAGCTTCTGAATGGCGTCGGACTGGTTGCTCAGGCTCTTGCCGGATTCCTTCTGCCTGAGGCTGTCGCCGGACTCCTGCATCGCCTTTTCCGCGCTGTCGAGCAGAGCATCGGGATCCTGGTCCTGCTGGGCCACGACGGGGCTAACGCCTCCCAACAGGAAGGCGAGGCAGGCGATCGACATCGCCTTCAAGACTGGCACGCGTGCTAGCTTCCGCATTTCCGGTCCCGCGTAAACTGGTTGGTCCTGTCGTCCCCCGCCTTGTTGGCACGGCTGTTCGCCGACTTCCGATAGGCCTGAAGCTGCTCGCGCAAGGTGTCCTGCTGCTGCGCCAGTTCCGCAAGCTGCTCGGGCGTCGCATGCTGGGTCTTTTGTCGCAGCTCGATCGCCTTGTCGAGAATGAGCTGGACCTCGGCGGGGAATGGCTGCCGCGCACCGAGCGGATTCTGTTCAGCGCGCCGTGCGAGATCGCGCACCTTGCCGGCCATGGCCTCGCGAAGCTTCTGCGTCAGCACCCTGATCTCGTCCTCGCTGGCACCGCGGTCCAGCGCCGCCTTGAGCGCATCCTGCGCCGAGCGCAGCGCGGCGTTGACGCTGCCGGCGACGCCATCGTCCTCGATGGTGACCGCGAAGGCCCACATGCTCGCCACCACGTTGCGCAGGGCATCGTCGGTGCGGGCGGCCTCGAGCTGGGTCGCGAGGCTGCGGAGGCCGAGATAGCAGCCGGCGTCCGGCGTGAACAATTCGGGTGCGATCATCAGGGCGTCGAGCGCGGTGTAGACGTCCGAATTCCTGTTGGCATCGAGCGCGAGGATGCGGCGCTGCTCGATCAGCGCGCGCGCCAGCGAGTTGGTGAAGAGACGCTCGGGCAGCCGCATGTTGAAGGGTTCGCTTCTGGCCTCGTTGCCGGCCTCGTCCTTGGCGGTGAGCGTCAGCGTGACGTCGGCGCCGGCATAGGGATCCTCGCTGAGGTCCTTCACCGTCTGGCCGACGCCATTGCGGGTGCGCGCGTTCGGCAGCACGAGCGGGAATTGCGGCGGCTGGAACAGCGGCCGCGGCGCGGCCTTGCTGTCGGAATCCTTGCTGCCATCCTTGACGGCATTTTTAGCGTCGTCCGGGCGCAAGCCGATGTGCGCCTCCGCGCCGGTCACGCCGTAATCGTCCTCGATCTTGTAGGAGAGCTGGAGCCCGCCGCGCGCCTGGCGCTCGGGATCCTTGGCGAGCACGATCGTCGGCGCACGGTCCGGCGTGGCCGCAAACGCCCATTGCGGCTGGCCGGAGGGCGCGCGCACATGCGCGGTTCCGTCAGCGCTGATGGTGAAATGCTTCTCGTTGGTTCCCTTGGGCGCGGCTTCCGTGGGCGCGACCTCCTTGAGGCCACCGGAGACGGTGACGTCGAGGCTGCCGCCGGAGGAGCGCACGATCAGGGTCGAGCCGGCGGGAACGGCAAGCGGCCCGGAGGCGGGCAGCGCCGCGGCCTCCTTGTTGGCGGCCGACAGGATGACCGGCGGCTTGCCAGTGTAGAGCGGCGGGGTCACCCAGGCGTCGACGCGAACATTGGCGGGCGCCAGCACGCCATTCCAGTCGAAGGCGGCTCCGAGCCGCATCGCGCGCTCGTCGCCGGCGGCGAAGAAGGTCGCGACCAGCATCACCATGACCAGCGCGCGCAGCGCCCAGGGATCATGCAGCGCGAGCCGCGGATGCGGCAGGCCGGCGCGGATGCGCCTGATCGAGGCCAGCGTCCGTTCGCGCTGCGCCTGCCACAGCGCCTGTGCGACCGGATCCTGCGAGGACAGCGTGTCCGTCAGCGTCGTCGCCGGGCGGTGACGGATGCCGGAGCCACGATCGAGCCGGCTCAGTGCCTCTTCGCGGCTCGGCCAGCGGAAGCGAATCAGGGGCAACAGCACCGCAATCGCAACGCCGGCGAAAACGACGAGACCGATGGCACGGGCCATGAAAGGCAACGCCAGCCACAGGCCGGCCCAGGACACCACCAGGAACAGGCCGACGACAGTCAGAAGCCGCGCCAAATGCGGCCAGGCACGCTCCCACGCGATGGCATAGAGGGCCCGGTCGAGGGCCTGCGCCAGCTTCAGCCGCGACAGATCATCACTGTTGCGGATCGGGTCTGACGGGTCGGGGACGCCGTTCATCAACTCTCCAGGTTGCCCGGTAGAGAGGAGCCTATCACAACGGCAGCACTGAGGCATCCGTTCCGGTACGGGAGATACCCCTTTTCCCGCATAACACGAGGACGTGACTGGCCCGGCCCAACCCCGTAATTTCCGCGCGCCACCACAGGGAAACGCGGGGAAGCAAGGGAAACGCCATGGACAAGAAGATGCACGACAAGGGCCTGGAAGTCCGCAAAGCGGTGCTGGGCGAGGCCTATGTCAACAACGCCCTGAAGAACGTCGATGACTTCAACCGTCCGTTCCAGGAGATGCTGAACGAATATTGCTGGGGCACGGTGTGGGGCCGCGAGGAGCTGCCGCGCAAGACCCGCAGCATGCTCAACATCGCCATGATCGCGATCCTCAATCGCCAGCACGAATTCCGCGCGCATCTGAAGGGCGCGCTGACCAACGGCGTCACCCGCGAGGAGATCCGCGAGATCCTGATGCAGGTCGCGATCTATGGCGGCATGCCCGCCGCGGTCGACAGCTTCCGCATCGCGCGCGAGGTGTTCGCGGAGATCGACGGCAAGGCGTGAGATGCGGCGCCAATCTCCGCTGTGGTCCCGAGGCGCGCGGAGCGCGAACGCGGGATCCATAACCACAGGGAGATGTGGTTACGGGGACTCGGAGTGACCGCTTTCGCGGAACGACTCCTCCCTGGGATCATGGGTCCCGGATCTGCGCGCGCTGAGGGCGCGCTTGTCCGGGACGACAGCGGGGATGGAACGAGCACTTTCCCGACAGCGAAAAAGAAAGAAACAAGGAAACACCATGGACATCGGATTCATCGGCCTCGGAAACATGGGATTGCCGATGGCGCGGCGGCTCATCGAGGCGGGGCACGGGCTCGTCGTGTGCGACACGCGCAACGAGGTCACAGGCAAGCTCGTGGACCTCGGCGCGACGGCCGCGACATCGCCGAAGGACGTCGCCGACCAGGTCGAGACGGTGATGGCAAGCCTGCCCTCGCTGCAGGCTTCGCTCGAGGTTGCAACCGGGGCCAACGGCGTGATCGAGGGCAGCCGGGCAAAACGCTTCATCGACCTCTCCACCGTCGGCTCGGCGATGGCCGTGAAAATTCACGGCCTCCTCGCCAAACGCGACATCGTGCAGATCGACTGCCCCGTCTCCGGCGGCGTCGGCGGCGCCGAGAAGGGCACGCTGGCGATCATGGTCTCCGGCCCAAAGACGGAGTTCGATCTGCTCAAGCCCGTCCTCGACGTGATCGGAAAAGTGTTCTTCATCGGCGAGAAGCCCGGGTCGGCACAGACCATGAAGCTCGCCAACAATTTCCTGTCGGCCACCGCGATCGTGGCGACGTCGGAGGCCGTGGTGATGGGCGTCAAGGCCGGGCTCGACCCCGCCGTGATGATCGACGTCATCAATGCCGGCTCGGGCATGAACACGGCGAGCCGCGACAAGTTTCCGCGCTCGGTGCTGCCGCGCAGCTTCGATTTCGGCTTCGCCACGGGACTGATGGTGAAGGACGTGCGGCTGGCGCTGGAGGAGATGAAGCAGCTCGGCCTGTCGATGGAGGTCGCCGACGCGGTCGGGCGGTTGTGGGAGACCGTGATAGCTGCGGAAGGCGCCGAGTCCGATTTCACCGCCGCGATCAAGCCGATCGAGAAGAAGGCGGGGGTTATCGTTGGTGGCAAGGGAGGATTGGCGGGGAAGTAGCGCCTCGCCCTCCGCTGTCGTCCCGGACAAGCGAAGCGCAGATCCGGGACCCATAATCACAGGACAAGGTTTGGCGAGGATTCGGAGTTACAGCTTAGCCGAACAACTCCGCCCTGTGGTTATGGGTCCCCGCTTTCGCGGGGACGACACCGAATTTGTTCAGCTAGCGTCGCATCTCACGGTCAGACTACGATACAATCACAGCCACGGCGCCGGCGTGTCCATCGCGATCAGCTGCTCGACCTCGATGCGCGGGCGCACCACGGCGTACCGATCGTCCTTCACCAACACCTCGGGCACCAGCGGCCGGGTGTTGTAGGTGCCCGCTTGCACCGCGCCATAGGCACCGGCGGTCATGATGGCGAGGAGATCGCCGGGCGCGGGCGTCGGCAGCGTGCGGTCGAGCGCGAGGTAGTCGCCGGTCTCGCAGACCGGGCCGACGACATCGGCCATGATGGTGGCGGCGCCGCTGGCGGGCTGCTTCACCGGCAGGATGTCGTGATGCGCCTCGTACAGCGTCGGGCGAATGAGGTCGTTCATCGCAGCGTCGATGATGACGAAATTCTTGCCGTCGCCGTGCTTCACATAGATCACCTTGGCGACCAGGATGCCGGCATTGCCGACGATCATGCGGCCCGGCTCGAACATCAGCGTGCAGCCGAGATTGTGGCTGACGCGCTTGACCATGGCGGCATAGGCCGCCGGCTCCGGCGGCGCCGCACGGTTCATGTCATAGGGAATGCCGAGGCCGCCGCCGAAATCGACATGGGAGATGTTGTGGCCGTCGGCGCGCAGCGTCTGCACGAATTCGGAGAGGATGCGGAACGCGGTCTCCATGCCGGAGAGTTCGGTGATCTGGCTGCCGATATGCACGTCGGTTCCGGTCACCTCGATGCCGGGCAGCTTGGCGGCGCGGGCATAGACCTCACGGGCATGCGCGATCGGGATGCCGAACTTGTTCTCGGACTTGCCGGTGGAGATCTTGGCGTGGGTGCCGGCATCGACATCGGGGTTGACGCGGAGCGAGATGCGCGCGGTCTTGCCCATCTCGGTCGCAAGCCGCGACAGCAGCTCCAGCTCGGGCTCGGATTCGACGTTGAGGCAGAGGATGTCGGCGGCGAGCGCGGCGCGGAGCTCCGTCTCGGTCTTGCCGACACCGGAGAACAGGATCTTGTTCGGCGGAATGCCGGCCGCCAGCGCGCGCTTCAACTCGCCGCCCGAGACCACGTCGGCGCCGGCGCCCAGCTTGGCCAGCGTGCGCAGCACCGACTGGTTGGAATTCGCCTTCATGGCGTAGCAGACCAGCACCTTCTCGCCGGCGAAGGCATCGGTGAAGACGCGATAGTGCCGCTCCAGGGTTGCGGTCGAATAGCAATAGAACGGCGTGCCGACGGTCGCGGCCAGCTCGGACAGGTTCACCGCCTCGGCGTGCAGCACGCCGTTGCGGTAGTCGAAATGGTTCATGGCTTAGGCTCGGTTGTCCCGGCTTATTTCCTGCCGGGAGGTTCGTCCAGGAGCGGGTCGAGAATAAACGATTTCTTCCGGCCCTTGGCCGCCGCGGGCGCGGCATCCGCACCATAGGTGGGGTTGAACACGCTCGGCGTCCTCTGGGCTTCGGTCTCGGTATCGACAGGCGCGGCACCGTTGGCCGTGGACGCATTGGCGGTCGGCGGCAGATCGAGCGGACCCTTGCGGCCGCAGCCGGCAAGCGCAAGCGCCGTCAGGCTCAAGACAATGATGGCCCACCCCGAACCGGCCGGGCGAAACTTTGACGTCACGACGAAATCCCCACTACGCGGGCCGCACCATACAGAGATTGGCGCACTCTGGCGAGAGCCGGATGACCATGAAACATCAGCGAAATTTTACCCTCAGCCCAATTTTCGCTCTTTTTCCAGCCGCTTCGCCCACGCCTTGGCCTGGGACGCCACGTTCTTCGGCGCGGTGCCGCCGAAGCTGGTGCGGCTCTTCACCGACGATTCGACCGAGAGCACGCCGAACACGTCCTTGGTGATTTTGGGCTCGATCGCCTGCATCTCCTCGAGCGGCAGCTCGTGCAGCGCCACGCCACCCTCGGCCGCCTTGGCGACGATGCGGCCGGTGACATGATGGGCCTCGCGGAACGGCATCTTCAGCGTCCGCACCAGCCAGTCGGCGAGATCGGTCGCGGTGGCATAGCCCTCGCCCGCAGCGGTCTTCATCCTGGCTTCGTCGGGGACGAGGTCGCGGACCATGCCGGTCATGGCGCGGATCGCGAGCGACAGCGCGGCAAAACCTTCCATGGCGCCCTGCTTGTCCTCCTGCATGTCCTTTTGATAGGCGAGCGGCAGGCCCTTCATCACGATCAACAGGCCGTTGAGCGCACCGATGACGCGGCCGGTCTTGGCGCGTACCAACTCGGCGGCATCCGGATTGCGCTTCTGCGGCATGATCGAGGAGCCGGTGGTGAACTTGTCGCTGAGCCGGATCATGCCGACCAGCGGCGAAGTCCAGATCACGATCTCCTCGGCAAAGCGCGACATGTGCACGGCGCAGATCGAGGCCGCCGACAGCGTCTCCAGCACGAAGTCGCGGTCGGAGACGGCATCGAGCGAGTTCGCCATCGGACGATCGAACAGAAGCGCCTTCGCGGTGGCGTGGCGGTCGATCGGGAACGAGGTGCCGGCCAGCGCGGCGGCGCCGAGCGGGGATTCGTTCAGCCGCTTGCGCGCGTCCTGGAACCGGCCGCGATCGCGCGCGGCCATCTCGACATAGGCGAGCAGATGATGGCCGAACGTCACCGGCTGGGCGGTCTGCAGATGCGTGAAGCCGGGCATCACGGTTGCAGCGTGCTCCAGCGCACGCTCGACCAGCGCCTGCTGGAACGCCGCGAGCGCCGCATCGAGCTCGTCGACGATGTCACGGACATAGAGACGGAAGTCGGTCGCGACCTGGTCGTTGCGCGAGCGCGCGGTGTGCAGACGGCCGGCGGCGGGGCCGATCAGCTCGGACAGGCGGCTCTCGACATTCATATGGATGTCCTCGAGCGCGCGCTTGAACTCGAAGCCGCCCTTGCCGATCTCTGACAAAATCGTGTCTAGACCCCTGGCGATATTTTTCGCATCAGACCCCGTGATGATGCCTTGGCTGGCGAGCATCGCAGCGTGGGCCTTGGACGCGGCAATGTCCTGGGCGAAGAGGTGACGATCGACGTCGATGGAGACGTTGATCTCCTCCATGATCTCATCGGGACGTTCCGAGAACCGGCCGCCCCACATCTTGTTGCTCATGATCCCCTGCTCACGCCTTGATTTGCCGCACGTTTGCTGGCCGCCGCCAGCCGTATTAAGAGGCCCCTGATAGCCATATCTGCGACCGGATGACAAACGATATGCTCGACCAGAAGCCCTCCGCCACGCGCCGGGTCCCCCTCGTGATCGCCATCGTGGCGATCGGCGGCCTGGCCGGCTTTGCCGCGCTGTACGGGCTGGGCCTCGGCCGGTCGCCCTCAGGCGATCAGACGTGTCGGCCGGCGGTGGCCACGGCGCAAAAAATCGCCCCGCTCGCGCATGGCGAGGTGGCGGCGCTGACCATGGCGAGCGCCCCGCTCAAGCTGCCCGACCTCGCGTTCGAGGATGCCGACGGCAAGCCGAAGAAGCTGTCCGATTTCCGCGGCAAGACGCTGCTGGTGAACCTGTGGGCGACCTGGTGCGTGCCGTGCCGGAAGGAAATGCCGGCGCTGGACGAGCTCCAGGGCAAGCTGTCGGGCCCGAATTTCGAAGTGGTGGCGATCAATATCGACACCCGCGACCCCGAGAAGCCGAAAAACTTCCTGAAAGAGGCCAATCTTGTCAGGCTGAGCTACTTCAGCGATCAGAAAGCCAAGGTTTTTCAGGATCTTAAGGCCATCGGCCGGGCCCTGGGCATGCCGACCTCGGTGCTGGTCGATCCGCACGGCTGTGAGATTGCGACGATCGCGGGTCCGGCGGAATGGGCGAGCGAGGACGCGCTCAAGCTGATCCGGGCGGCAACGGGCAAGGCCGCCGCGACGCTCTAGATATTTTCAGGCGGTGACGTTGAGATTGCCGCCGACGCCCGGGCCGACATTGGCGAGCGAGGGCTGGCCGGCGCCGAGCAGCGTCAGGACAGTGGATTTCTCCATATCCGCGTTCTGCTTGGTCAGCGTCGCCGCGATATTCGATTGCAGCGCGCCTTGCTGAGCGGCCAGCATGGTGCTGACCATTGCCATCATGTCCATTACGCGAACCCCCGTACCGGCCGTAACCTAGGCGGGAGAGGTTAACGCGACATGAAATGTCACAAAGCCGTGGACTGCCTCTGTCCGTGTCCCGGACAAGGTGCGGCACGAAGTGACGCGCTGCAGAGCCGGGACCCCATGCCTCAGGTGCGTACGCGGCTGCTGGGCCCCGGCTCTGCAGCGCATAGCTGAGGCGCTGCGCAGCGTCCGGGGCACGAGAGTGCCTCGCTATCGCGTCGGAACCGGCTTGGCGCCGCGGTAATCGTAGAAGCCGCGCTGGGTCTTGCGGCCGAGCCAGCCGGCCTCGACGTATTTCACCAGCAGCGGGCACGGGCGGTATTTGGAATCGGCGAGGCCCTCGTGCAGCACCTGCATGATCGAGAGGCAGGTATCGAGGCCGATGAAATCGGCGAGCTCGAGCGGGCCCATCGGATGGTGCGCCCCGAGCTTCATCGCCGCGTCGATCGCCTCGACATTGCCGACGCCCTCATACAGCGTGTAGATCGCCTCGTTGATCATCGGCAACAGGATGCGGTTGACGATGAAGGCCGGGAAATCCTCGGAGACCGCGACCTGCTTGCCGAGCTTGGCGACGAATTCCTTGGACGCCTCGAAGGTCGCATCGTCGGTGGCGATGCCGCGGATCAGCTCCACCAGCTCCATCAGCGGAACCGGATTCATGAAGTGAATGCCGATGAAGCGCTCGGGCCGGTCGGTGGCGGCGGCGAGCCGCGTGATGGAGATCGAGGACGTATCGGAGGCGACGATCGCCTCCGGCTTCAGCACGGCGCAGAGCTCGTGGAAGATCTTGCGCTTGACCTCTTCCTTCTCGACCGCGGTCTCGATCACGAGGTCGCAATCGGCGAGGTCGTCGAGCTTTTCGGCCGGCGTGATGCGCGCCATGGCCTTGGCCTTGTCGTCCTCGGTAACAGCCTTCTTGGAGACCTGGCGCGCCAGATTGCCGTTGATGGTGGCCATGCCCGACTTGAGGCGATCGGCCGAGATGTCGTTGAGCACCACGTCGAAGCCGGCGAGCGCCGCGACATGCGCGATGCCGTTGCCCATCTGACCCGCGCCGATCACGCCGACCTTCTTGATCACTGCCGCCATATTGCCATCCACCGGAACGGCGCGCGACGAGCGCGCCCTGCCACTACCCCTTGAGCCGGGAGGTCCGATTTAATCAGAACCTTGGCTCGAAACCTAGATTTGATCGCGTCGAAGGCGTGCCCCACGCCAAGAAAACGGCTCAAAAAAGCAACACCGGCCGGAGTTTATACCTCCGGCCGGTGTTTTCGACGTCTTTTACTTGCCGAGCTTGCCGAGTTCGGCCGTCAGCTCCGGAACCGCCTGGTAGAGATCGGCGACCAGGCCGTAATCGGCAACCTGGAAGATCGGCGCGTCCTCGTCCTTGTTGATCGCGACGATCACCTTGGAGTCCTTCATGCCGGCCAGATGCTGGATGGCGCCGGAAATGCCGATGGCGACATAGAGCTCGGGCGCCACCACCTTGCCGGTCTGGCCGACCTGCCAGTCGTTCGGCGCATAGCCGGCGTCGACCGCCGCGCGTGAGGCACCGACACCGGCGCCCAGCTTGTCGGCGAGCGGCTCGATGTACTTGGCAAAATTCTCGCGGCTCTGCATGGCGCGGCCGCCGGAGACGATGATCTTGGCCGAGGTCAGCTCGGGACGGTCGCTCTTGGCGACCTCCTCGCCGACGAAGGTCGACAGGCCCGGATCGGCCGCCGCCTGAACGGCCTCGACCGGCGCGCTGCCGCCCTCGCCCGCTGCGGCGAAGGTCGAGGTCCGCACCGTGATGACCTTCTTGGCGTCCTTGGACTTCACGGTCTGGATCGCGTTGCCGGCATAGATCGGGCGCTCGAACGTATCAGGGGCGACGACCTTGATGATCTCCGAGACCTGCATGACGTCGAGCAGGGCGGCGACCCGCGGCATCACGTTCTTGAAGCGCGAGGTCGCGGGCGCGACGATGGCGTCATAGCCGGGCGCCAGCGAGACGATCAGCGCGGCCAGCGGCTCGGCAAGATCGTGCGCGTAGAGGTCGCCGTCGGCGAGCCGCACCTTCTTCACGCCGGCGAGCTTGGCAGCGGCATCGGCCGCGGCCTTGGCGTTCTGGCCGGCAACCAGGACCTCGACATCCGCGCCGAGCGCGGCAGCCGCGGTCAGGGCCTTGTTGGTCGCATCCTTGAGCGACGCATTGTCGTGTTCGGCAATCAGAAGCGTCGTCATCAGAGCACCCCGGCTTCGTTCTTGAGTTTCGACACCAGCTCGGCGACGTCCTTGACCTTGACGCCGGCCTTGCGGCCCGCCGGTTCAGTCGTCTTGAGAACCTCGAGACGCGCGGCGACGTCGACGCCGTAATCGGCGACGGTCTTCTCCGCGATCGGCTTCTTCTTCGCCTTCATGATGTTGGGCAGCGAGGCGTAGCGCGGCTCGTTGAGACGGAGATCCGTGGTGACGATCGCCGGTCCCTTCAGCTTCACGGTCTGCAATCCGCCGTCGACTTCGCGGGTGACCTTGAAGTCGGAGCCTTCGACCTCGAGCTTGGAAGCGAACGTCGCCTGCGACCAGCCAAGCAGCGCAGCCAGCATCTGGCCGGTCTGATTGGAATCGTCGTCGATCGCCTGCTTGCCGAGAATGATCAGGCCCGGCTGCTCTTCGTCCGCGATTTTCTTCAGGATCTTGGCGACCGCGAGCGGCTCGACTGCGCCTTCCGCTTTCACCAGGATGCCGCGATCGGCGCCCATGGCAAGACCCGTGCGGATCGTCTCCGACGCCTGCGCCGGTCCAATGGAGACCACTACGACTTCGGTCGCCTTGCCGGCTTCCTTCAGGCGCAGCGCTTCCTCGACCGCGATCTCGTCGAACGGGTTCATCGACATCTTGACGTTGGCGAGTTCAACGCCCGATCCATCGCCCTTGACGCGGACCTTGACGTTGTAATCGACCACCCGCTTTACCGGCACTAAGACCTTCATCGATCCTCTTTCACTCAATTTGGGAGGGGGGTTATCAACTGGCGCGGAACCTAAAGGCCTGATCTGCCCCGGTCAACGCGCGAACGAGCCTAAATTTGGCTTCCCGAAATGCGGGAGGCGTGATGGTCAACGGTTCTGACCTGGAACCCAAAGCACGTCACCGGCGCCATTGCCGTTGGCAGCGCGGCTGGCCACGAACAGGAAGTCCGAGAGGCGGTTCATATATTGGATGCCAGCTGCGCTGACCGGCTCGCCGGGCAGGGCCGCCAGTTCCACGATGACCCGTTCCGCCCTGCGGCATATCGTGCGCGCCACGTGGAGATGGGCCGCGGCCGGCGTGCCGCCGGGAAGCACGAACGAGGTGAGCGGCTCAAGCTTGTCGTTGAGCGCGTCGATGTCGCGCTCGAGCCGCTCGACCTGGCTCGCCACCACCCGCAGCCGCTCCGCCTTGCCTTCACGCTCGGGCACCGCGAGATCGGCGCCGAGATCGAACAGATCGTTCTGGATGCGGCCGAGCATCGCGTCGAGCTCGGGCAGGTCCCGGGTATGGAGCCTGACCACGCCGATCGCGGCGTTGGTCTCGTCGACGGTGCCATAGGCCTCGATGCGCAGATCGTATTTCGGACGTCGCTCGCCGGTTCCGAGCGCGGTCGTGCCGTCGTCACCGGTCTTCGTGTAGATGCGATTCAATACGACCATGTCAGCGCCCCATCGCCCAGACCGCGAGCATCGCAATGATGATCGCCACGAACTGAAGCAGCACGCGCCAGCGCATCAGCTTCTGCGAGGTGTTGGGCGAGCCGCCGCGCATCATGTTGATCAGCCCGAGCAGCAGCACCAGGGCCACGGCGCCGGCCGCCGCCGGCAAGATGAAAGTCGTCAAGAGGGATGCCATTGGGGGGTGATAACACCGTGCGCGCCGGTCCGCCATCTCCTCAGTTTCGTCATTCCGGGGCGATGCGCCGGGGCCGAGCGAAGCGAGGCGCGGCGCTTCGCGATCTGGCTTTTAAGCCAATAATGTCAGAAGCTGGCTGAATGATTTCCGATCTGCATCCGGCATCGGCCGTCTTCCCCTCTCCCCGCCTGCGGGGCGCGGGAGCAGTACAGGGCATACAGTGAAAGCGATCCGCTACATCTACGTCGTGGTGATGGATGCCTTCTACACGTTCCTTGCCGATGACGGCTGGGCGATCGCGAGCCACATCGCGCTGTCGACGCTGATGGCGCTGTTCCCGTTCCTGATCGTGCTGACCTCGCTCGCGGGCTTCTTCGGCTCCAAGGAACTTGCCGACCAGGCCGCCAGCCTGATGCTTCAGGTCTGGCCCAAGCAGGTCGCCGATTCGATCTCGGGCGAGGTCCACGACGTGCTCACCACGACCCGGACCGGACTGCTGACCATCGGCGCGGCGCTGTCGCTCTATTTCGCCTCCAACGGTGTCGAGGCGCTGCGGATCGCACTCAACCGCGCCTATGCGGTGGTCGAGATGCGGAGCTGGTACTGGCTCCGGCTGGAATCGATCGCCTATACGATCATCGCGGCCTTCACTGCCCTCGCCATGGCGTTCCTGATCGTGCTCGGCCCGCTCATCATCGAGGCGGCGCGGCGCCACATTCCGCTGTTCGTCGAATCCAACGAAAGCATCCTCACCTGGGTGCGCTACGGCATCTCCATCGGCGCGCTGGTGGTGGCTCTAATCATCCTGCACGCCTGGCTGCCGGCGGGACGGCGCAGCTTCCTGCAGATATTGCCCGGCATCGTCTTCACCATTGTGGCGTCGCTGATCTCGAGCATCGTGTTCGGCCAATATCTGGCCCGCTTCGCCAACAACTACGTGACGATGTATGCGGGCCTCGCCTCGGTGATCATCGCGCTTGTGTTTCTGTACTTCATCGCCGCGATCTTCGTTTACGGCGGCGAGCTCAACGCCGCGATCATCAAGTCGCGGCTTCCTCACGGCGTGTCGCTTCAAGCAGCGCAGTCGCTAAAGCACGCGGAGACACGGGCTTGACCAGGAAGGCGTCTGCGCCGGCCTCGCGCGAGGCCGCTTCGTCCTCGCCGCGGCCGGACACGCCGATGATCGGGATATGAGCCAACGGCGCGTCCATGGTGCGGATCCGCCTGATGGCCTCGACGCCGTCGATGCCTGGCAGCACCATGTCCATCAGCACCGCATCGAACCCGCCTTGCGCCAGCCGGCCGACCGCGTCCTCGCCGCGCCCGATGAACTCGGCATGATGGCCGAGCTCGGTCAAGATCGTGTTGAGCACGACACGGCCGAACGGATTGTCCTCGACGCTGAGGACGCGCAGCGCCGCGACCGCATCAGTCCCGGCTTCGTCCTTCGCCTTGCTGGATTTGCCCGGTCCGGTGGCATCCAGCGATACCGTCAGGGTGAAGGTGGCGCCGCCGCCGCGCCGCGGTGCGACGGTGATGTCGCCGCCCATCGCGCGCGCCAATTGCTTGACCGAGGATAGGCCGAGGCCAGCGCCGCCGAAGCGCGAGGCGATGGTGACGTTGGCCTGGGTGAACGGGCGGAACAGCCGCTTGATCTCGCCCATGGTGAGGCCGATGCCGCTGTCGGACACGGCGAAGGCAACGCCGACCCTGTCTTTGCCTTTGGCTCGAGCCTTCTCTTTGCCCTTGGTGGGAGCGACCGCGAGCGCCACGCCGCCCTGGTCCGTGAATTTCACGGCATTGTCGATCAGGTTCTCGAGCGCCGCGCGCAGGCGGACGGAATCGCCGACCACGAGGCCGGGGAGCTTGTCGGAGATCTCGACCTGGGCCTGGAGACCCTTGGCCGCGGCGCGCCCCGCAAGCGAATCGCCGGCGCTGCGGGCAAGCGTGCGCAGATCGAACAGGTCCTGCCGCAGCGTGCTGCCGCCCTTCCCGGTCCCCTTACCGCTTCTGGCAGCATCCACGAACAGCGTGGCAAGGCTCGCCAGATGTTCGGCACCGGCCTTGATGGTGTCGGCCCAGCGCCGCTCCCGTTCGCCGAGATCGGAGGTCGCGAGCAGGTCGCTGATCGCCAGAATGCCGGTCAGGGGGGTGCGAACCTCATGGGCAAAGGCGGCGAGCGCCGCCTGGACCACATCAGGCGCGACCGTCTTGGGACTGCGCTTGCGCACCTGCCCAGTCGCCCCGGACCGCTTCCGAGGCGGTCGCCCGGACATCTTCGTGGTGCGCGCTGGGCGCTTCTTCGCCGCCATGAATCCCCTTCGAAGTATCCCCTTCGGGCCCCCGGGCTGTTCGAGCATGGCACGGCGAAACACCCGGAGTCACGGCGACGTTTCGCTAACCCCCAGAGAAACTTAACCTAATCCCACCAGCTGGCGGATGCTTGCAGGCGTGATGCCGGCCGCACGCAAGGCGCGCAAACCGGTCGAGCGGCTCGATTTCGACAGCTTGCGCCCCTCATCGTCGCAAATCAGCCGGTGATGGCGGTAGGCGGGTTCGGGCAAGCCGAGCAGGACCTGGAGCAGACGATGGACCGCCGTCGCATGAAACAAATCCTGGCCGCGCACGATCTCGCTGACGCCTTGCAGTGCGTCGTCGACGACGACGGACAGATGATAGCTGGTCGGCGTCTCCTTGCGGGCCAGGATCACGTCGCCCCAGGCCTGCGGTCGCGCCGGGACGGTGCCGCGCTCGCCATCGGGCCCCTCGCCCAGCTCATTCCAGGTCAGGCCGGTGACGTGCCGGCAGGCCGCAATCATGTCGAGCCGCAGCGCGTAAGGCCTGCCCGATGCGAGGAGACGGTCACGCTCGGGCGCTGGGAGCGACTTCGCCTCGCCGGGATAAAGCGGCGCGCCGTCGGGATCGCGCGGCCATGGCCCATTCGCCTCGCGCGCGGCAACCAACCTTGCGATCTCTGCCCGGCTCTCGAAGGCGGGATAGACGAGACCAAGCGCCGACAGCCTGTCCAGCGCGGCGCGATAATCGGCGAGATGCTCCGACTGTCGCCGCACCGGCGTCTCCCAGTCAATCCCGAGCCAGGCAAGATCCTCGTAGATCGCCGCCTCGTATTCCGGCCGGCAGCGCGTCGCGTCGATGTCCTCGATCCGCAACAGCAGCCGCCCGCCGGTCTTGCGCGCGCGGTCGAAATTCAGCAGCGCGGAAAGAGCGTGGCCGAGATGCAGGAAGCCGTTGGGACTGGGAGCAAATCGGAAAACGGGTGGTGCCATCTGATAGATCTCGTCATGGCCGGGCTTAACCGCACGGCCGTCATTCCGGGGCGGGTCCGAAGGACCAAACCCGGAATGTCGAGATTCCGGGCTCGATGCTCCGGGTCGCGCTTCACGCGATCCGTCGCATCGCCCCGGAATGACGGAGTAAGATATTCAGTACCGGGTCAAGCCCGGTCATGACGCCGGAGAGAGCCTGCCAAACACATGACCATCCATCTCGAATCCCAGTCCGATCTCGAAGAGGCCGTCCATGCGCTGATCAAGCGCGATCCACGTCTGAAACCGGTGCTCGAGATCGCGGGCATGCCGGCGTTGCGGCGGCGGGAGCCGGGTTTTGCGGGGCTTGCCCACATCGTCTGCGGACAGCAGCTCTCGACCGCGAGCGCCGCGGCGATCTGGGGTCGGCTGGCGGCGGCCTTCGATCCGTTCGACCATGATGCGGTGCGCCGCGCCCGCGCCGACCGGCTGGGACGGCTCGGCCTCTCGGCCGCCAAGATCAAGACGCTGAAGCATCTTGCGCGCGAGATCAGCGCGCAGCGGCTGAACCTCGACGTGCTGGCCGAGGAAGACGCCGATGCCGCGCATCACACGCTGATCGCGCTGCCCGGCATCGGGCCCTGGACCGCGGACCTCTATCTGCTGTTCTGCCTCGGCCATGGCGATGCCTGGCCGGCCGGCGACCTCGCCGTACAGGAGAGCATCAGGATCGGCCTCGGCCTGAAGGCGCGGCCGACGGAAAAACAGATGGCGCCGCTCGCCGAGCCCTGGCGTCCCTTTCGCGGCGCGGCGGCGCATTTGTGGTGGAGCTATTATCGCGCGGTGAAGAAGCGCGAGGGCGTGCTCGCGGGCTCAAACTAGCCCCGCAGCCGCTCGCGATCGGCGCGGGCGCATTCGGCCACGAAGTCGACCACCGCCCGCACCGCGGACAGCTCGACCAGATCAGGATGGGCGAGCAGCCAGAGATCGGCGACGCTGACGAGCTTTTGCGGCGCGACGCGCACGAGGTCCGGATAGCTCTCCGCGACGAAGCAGGACAACGCGGAGATTCCGATCCCCGCGCGCACCGCCGCCAGCATGTCGCCCTGTGACGAGCAGCGCATCACCATCGTGCCCTGGCGCGTGATCGCATCGCTCCACCGCGCCAATTGCGCGTTGGAGTCCTGATCTGCAAAGCCGATGATGCTATGGCCCTTCCACTCGCCGCTGCGTTCCGGCAAGGACCGGCCCGCCGCATAGGCGCGCGAGGCATAGAAGCCGGTGCCGAGACGGCCGATCTTGCGGCCGACCAGGTTCTCCTCGCCGCTGTCGACCGGACGCAGTACCACGTCGGCTTCGCGGCGCCACACGCTGGCCGGAAAGGGATGCGTGATGATCTCGAGCCGGATGTGATGGTGCGCATCGAGGAAGGATCGCAGCCGCGGCATCAGCCAATGCGAGGCCAGCGTTGCCCCGATCGACAACTTGACCGTGCCGCGCGCCTTGCGCCCGCCGGCGCCAACGGCGGCCTCGGCCCGCAGCGCGGCGGCGGCCATCGCCTCGGCATGCTCGCGCAAAGTGCGGCCGTCGGCGGTGAGCACGAAGCCGTCGGCGGCGCGCGCGAACAGTTTGGTGCCGAGCTGGGCTTCCAGCGCCGTGATCTTGCGGCTCACGGTCGGATGGCTGCTGTGCAGCCGCCGCGCCGCCGCGGTGAAGCTGCCGCTATCGGCGACCGCGACGAAGGTCTTGCAGAGATCCCAATCCACCAGCGTCCTCGTTCAAAGTTGAATAGATACATGTTCAATATTGAACGATACCCCGGCCGCCGTCCAACCCTATAGTGAGATCAAACCGCAGGCGGACGCCCCGCCGGCGCGACAATCGACATGGAAGCGCTCGATCATCGGCCGGCAGGCCGCCGACGCGCATTGTCAGGAGGATCGGATGGCACTGCCCGCCTTGCTCAGGAATTCCCTGGAGCTGCCCGTCGTCGGCTCACCCCTCTTCATCGTTTCCGGCCCGGAGCTGGTGATCGCGCAGTGCAAAGCGGGCGTCGTCGGCTCGTTTCCCGCACTCAACGCCCGTCCGGTCGAGAAGCTCGACGAATGGCTGCGCCGGATCGAGGACGAGCTCGGCGAATACAAATCGCGCAATCCCGGCAAGAAGGTCGCGCCCTACGCCGTCAACCAGATCTGCCATGCCTCCAACGACCGGCTGATGAAGGACATGGAGACCTGCGTCAAGCACAAGGCGCCCATCATCATCACCTCGCTGCGGCCGCCGGCCGAGATCGTCGAGGCCGCGCATTCCTATGGCGGGCTGGTGTTCCACGACGTCATCAACGTCAAGCACGCGCGCAAGGCCGCCGAGCAGGGTGTCGACGGCCTGATCCTGGTCTGCGCCGGCGCCGGCGGACATGCCGGCACGCTGTCGCCCTTCGCGCTGGTGCGCGAGGTCAAGCAATGGTTCGGCGGCGCGATCCTGCTGTCGGGCGCGATCAGCGACGGCTTCGGCATCGCCTCGGCGCTGACGCTGGGCGCCGACCTCGCTTATATGGGCACGCGCTTTATCGCCACGAAGGAAGCCAATGCCGACGAGGCCTACAAGTCCGCGCTGACGCAGCATGCCGCGCACGACATCGTCTACACCAACCTGTTCACCGGCGTGCACGGCAATTATCTCGGCCCCTCGATCACCGCCGCAGGGCTCGATCCGGACAATCTCCCGGTCGCCGACAAGTCGAAGATGAATTTCGGCTCCGGCGGCAACATGAAGTCGAAGGCGTGGCGCGACATCTGGGGATCGGGCCAGGGCATCGGCCAGATCCTGGATGCACCGCCGGTCGCCGAGCTCGTGGACCGTATGAAGGGAGAATTCGATCAGGCCCGGCAGGATTTCCTGATGCGCGCGAGCGCCTGACGACGCGGTCCGACGACGAGATTGGACTGACAACGAAAACGGGAGGACACCATGAAGCTGGCAGCCGCACTGATCGGCCTATCGTTGTCGGCGCTCGCCACCGGCAGCGCCCATGCCGAAGGCAGCGATGAGATCCGGATCGGGCAGACCCTGCCCTATAGCGGTCCGGCGTCCGGGTTCGGGGCGATCGGACGGACGCAGGAGGCGTTCTTCGAAAAGGTGAATGCCGAAGGCGGCATCAACGGCCGCAAGATCAGGTTCATCACGCTCGATGACGCCTACTCGCCGCCGAAGACGGTCGAGCAGACCCGCAAGCTGGTGGAGCAGGACGAGGTGCTGATGATGTTTGGCTCGCTCGGCACCGCCACCAACAGCGCCGTGCAGCGCTACCTAAACGGCAAGAAGGTGCCGCAGCTGTTCGTGCTCTCAGGCGCGACGAAAATGGGCCGATCCGCAGAAATATCCGTGGACCATGCCCGGCATGGCCGCCTACGAATCCGAGGGCGTGGTCTACGCCAAGCACGTGCTGCGGGCCAAGCCCGGCGCCAAGATCGCCATCCTGTCCCAGAACGATGATTTCGGCCGCGACTATGTCGCCGGCTTCAAGCGCGCGCTCGGCGACAAGGCCGCGGGCATGATCGTCGCGGAGCAGACCTACGAGACCAGCGCGCCGACGATCAGCTCGCAGCTCTCGACCCTGAAGGCATCGGGCGCCGACGTGCTGTTCGGCGTCGTGCTCGGCAAGTTCACCTCGCAGATGATCAAGGGCGTGGCCGAGATCGGCTGGAAGCCCGATCTGTTCTTCGTGCCGACGTCGGCTTCGTCGATCTCGTTCCTGGAGCCCGCCGGACTCGACAACGCGGTCGGCCTGATCTCGTCGAGCAATCAGAAGGACACGATGGACCCGCAATGGGCCAGCGATCCCGGCGTGAAGGAATACTTCGCCTTCATGAAGCAATACATGCCGACCGCAGACCTCTCCAATTCCAACTACGCGGCCGGCTACCATTACGCGACGCTGCTGATGACGATCCTCAAGGCGTGCAAGGACGATGTCAGCCGCGACAACATCATGCGCCAGGCCGCATCGCTGAAGGAGGTGAAGCTGCCGCTGCTGCTGCCAGGCATCAGTGTGAGCACCGGCTCAGACGACTATCTGCCGTTCCAGCAGCTTCAGCTGCGGCGCTTCAACGGCAAGAGCTGGGTCGGCTTCGGCGACGTGCTGGACGATCGCTAGACATGAGCGGAAAGGGACACGCCATGATCATCAGCGGCGAACGCCGGATCGGCCATGACGAGATCCAGGCGCGCATCAGGCGGGCGGCGAGCGGGCTTCGCGAGCTCGGTCTGGTCGAGGGCGCCCCGGTCGCCATGATGCTGCGCAACGATTTCGCGCTGTTCGAGGTGGTCGCGGCCTCCGCCGCTCTGGGCAGTCCGGTGGTGCCGATCAACTGGCATCTCAAAGCGGAAGAGGTCCGCTATATCCTGACCGACAGCGGCGCGAAGATCCTGGTTTGCCACGCCGACCTGCTGCCGCAGATCCGCTCCGGCGTGCCGGAGGACGTCCGTCTTTTCGTGGTCCGGACGCCGCCCGAGCTTGCGGCGACGTTCGCCGTGCCCGCCGCGCTGACGGAGATCCCCTCGGGACTGACGGATTGGGACCGCTGGCGCGACGGCCATCCGGAATCGCAGGAGCCGCCGCGCCGGGCCGCGGCGATGATCTACACGTCGGGAACCACCGGCCTGCCGAAGGGCGTGCGGCGCATGCCGATGCGGCCCGAGCAGGCGGCCGCCTCCGAGCGCGTCGGCGCCATCGCCTATGGCATCAAGCCGCGCGACAATCAGGTCGTGCTGATCAACGGCCCGATGTATCACTCGGCGCCGCACTCCTACGGCATGCTTGCCTTCCGCTGCGGCTGCACCATCGTGCTCCAGGCGCGGTTCGACGCCGAGGAGCTGCTGGCGCTGATCGAGCGCCACCGCGTGACGCATATCCACATGGTGCCGACCATGTTCGTGCGCCTGTTGCGCCTGCCCGAAGCGATCAGGCAGCGGTACGACCTGTCGTCGCTGCGCTTCGTCGTGCACGGCGCGGCGCCCTGCCCGCCCGAAGTCAAGCGGGCCATGATCGATTGGTGGGGACCGGTCATCAACGAATATTTCGGCTCGACCGAGACCGGCATCCCCGTGTGGCACTCCGCCGAGGAAGCCCTGAAGAAGCCCGGCACGGTCGGCCGCGCCATCGAAGGCGGCATCGTCAAGATCTTCCGCGACGACGGCGGTCTCTGCGGCGCCGGCGAGGTCGGCGAGATCTACATGCGCCAGACCGCGGTGCCCGACTTCGACTATCACGGCAAGGCGCAGGCCCGGGCGGAGGCTGGGCGCGACGGTCTCGTCAGTGTCGGCGATGTCGGTTATCTCGACGAGGACGGCTATCTGTTTTTGTGCGACCGCAAACGCGACATGGTGATCTCGGGCGGCGTCAACATCTATCCTGCCGAAATCGAGAACGTGCTGATCGCGATGCCGGGCGTGCGCGATTGCGCCGTTTTCGGCATCCCCGACGCCGAATATGGCGAGCGGCTATGCGCCTGCATTGAGCCCGACACAGGCGCGGAGCTCTCCGCCGGTGCAGTGCAAGCCTGGCTGCGCGACCGGCTGGCCAACTTCAAGGTGCCGAAGGAGGTTCAGTTCCTGGATGCGCTGCCCCGCGAGGCGACCGGAAAGATCTTCAAGCGCAAGCTGCGCGATCCCTATTGGGCGGACCGGAGGGCGGGCGGGCCTTAGCCACCGGTCGCCGAAACTCCTGAAGCATCTCGGCACATGCCGTCCGAGCAGTGCCATATGCCGGCATTGCGCGGGTCACCGGCTTTTGGCGGCCTGCGAAACCGTATAGCTTCGACCAGAGGAAACGCCGCGAAGACGGCCACGAGGTCGCGCATGCTGGACAGGACCAAGGATATTGCCGCATCCGCGCAAGGCTGGCTCGACGCGTTCGAGCGAACGCTGAGCAGGCCCGAGCCCGCCGCGCTGGACCATCTCTTCCTCGCCGACAGCTTCTGGCGCGACGTGCTGGCGCTGAGCTGGAATCTGCAAACGCTCGCCGGCCGCGACACCATTGCCGATGCGCTGGCCGCACTCGCGCCCAAGGCGGCACCGGCCAATTTCAAGATCGCGCCCAACCGCGCACCGCCGCGCTGGGTCACGCGCGCCGGCTGCAACTGCGTTGAGGCGATCTTCGATTTCGAAACGGCAATCGGGCGCGGCAGCGGTATCGTCCGGCTCGCACCCGAGGGCACCGACGACGACCGCCTGAAAGCCTGGACGCTGCTGACCGCGCTCGACGAGCTCAAGGGATTCGAGGAGCAGCTCGGCACCTCGCGCCCGCGCGGCCAGGCCTATTCGCGCGATTTCCGCGGACCGAACTGGCTCGATTTGCGCAACGCCTCGCGCGACTATGCCGACCGCGATCCGGCCGTACTGGTGGTCGGCGGCGGCCAGGCCGGGCTTGCGATCGCAGCGCGATTGAAGCAGTTGCAGCTCGACACGCTGATCGTCGATCGCGAAATGCGGATCGGCGACAATTGGCGCAAGCGCTATCATGCGCTGACGCTGCACAACCAGGTGCAGGTCAATCACCTGCCCTACATGCCCTTTCCGCCGAGCTGGCCCACCTATATCCCCAAGGACAAGCTCGCCAACTGGTTCGAGGCTTACGTCGATGCGATGGAGCTGAATTTCTGGACCGGCACCGCGTTCGAAGGCGGCGCCTATGACGAGGCGAAGGGATGCTGGACGGTGACACTGCGGCGCGCCGACGGCAGCGAGCGGACCATGCATCCGCGCCATGTCGTCATGGCAACCGGCGTCAGCGGGATCGCCAACATTCCGGATATTCCGAGCCTCGCCCAATTCAGGGGGACGCTGGTGCATTCCAGCCGCTACCAGGACGGCGAGACCTGGACCGGCAAGCGCGCGATCGTCATCGGCACCGGCAACAGCGGTCACGACATCGCGCAGGATCTGTATTCCAGCGGCGCCGAGGTGACGCTGGTGCAGCGCTCGCCCACACTGGTCACCAATATCGAGCCGTCGGCACAGCTCGCTTATGCGATCTACAATGAAGGCACGCTCGAGGACAACGACCTGATCGCGGCCTCGATGCCGACGCCGCTCGCGAAGAAGACGCACGTCATGCTGACCGAGCAGTCGAAGCAGCTCGACAAGGAGCTGCTCGACGGCCTTGCCCGCGTCGGTTTCAAGCTCGACTTCGGCGAGGCCGGCACCGGCTGGCAATTCAAATACCTCACCCGCGGCGGCGGCTATTATTTCAACGTCGGCTGCTCCAACCTGATCGTCGAGGGCAAGGTCAAGCTCAGGCAGTTCGCCGACATCGAGAGCTTCGTCGCCGAAGGCGCACGGATGAAGGACGGCTCGACCATTGCGGCCGATCTCATCGTGCTCTCCACCGGCTACAAATCGCAGGACTATCTGGTGCGAAAACTGTTCGGCGATGCCGTGGCCGACCGCATCGGTCCGATCTGGGGCTTTGGCGACGGTCTTGAGCTCCGCAACATGTATGCGCGCACCAGGCAGGCCGGTCTCTGGTTCATCGCCGGCAGCCTGGCGCAGTGCCGGATCAACTCGAAATATCTGGCGCTCCAGATCAAGGCGATCGAGGAAGGGATTTTGGGACGGACGTGAACCTAGTGGTCATTCCGGGGCGCGCGTAGCGCGAGCCCGGAATCCATCCAACCACGAAATGCGCCGCACAATGGATTCCGGGCTCACGCTACGCGTGCCCCGGAATGACAGAAGGAGAGACCACCCATGCCAGCCATTCTCGGCAGCGGCGATCACCGCTATCGCGTCGTCGAAAACTTCGCAAAGCTGCCGGACGGCTGGCAGCTGACCGACGTCGCCTCGGTCGCGGTCGACAGCCGCGACCAGATCTACGTCTTCAATCGCGGCGCCCATCCGATGGTGGTGTTGGACCGCGAGGGCAATTTCCTCCGCAGCTTTGGCGAAGGCCTGTTCTCGCGCGCGCACGGCCTCCACATCGATGCCGACGACAATCTCTATTGCACCGATGACGGCGACCACACCGTGCGCAAATGCACCACCGACGGCAAGGTGCTGCTGACGATCGGCATTCCCGAGAAGCCGTCGCCGTTCATGAGCGGCGAGCCGTTCCACCGCTGCACGCACACCGCGCTGTCGCCGAAGGGCGAGATCTACGTCTCCGACGGCTATGGCAATGCGCGCGTGCACAAGTTCACGCCGGACGGCAAGCTCATCAAGAGCTGGGGCGAGCCTGGCACCGATCCCGGCCAATTCAACATCGTGCACAATATCGCCACCGATGCCGACGGCTGGGTCTATGTCGCCGACCGCGAGAACCACCGCGTCCAGGTGTTCAATGGCGAGGGCAGGTACGAGACGCAGTGGAACAACCTCCACCGTCCTTGCGCACTTTGCTGCTGCGGCGGGGCGAAGAGCCCGACCTTCGTGATCGGCGAGCTCGGCCCCGGCCTGGCCGTCAACCGCAAGGTGCCCAATCTCGGCCCGCGACTGTCGATCGTGGACGCCAGGGGCAACCGCATCGCGCGGCTCGGCGGCGAGGCGGGGCCGGGCGTCGCCAGCGGCAAATTCCTGGCGCCGCACGGCATCGCGCTGGATTCGCAGGGCGACATCTATGTCGGGGAGGTCGGCGTCACCGACTGGAAGACGAGCTTTCCGGACGCGGAGATGCCGGCCGTGGTGCGCGCAACGCGGTGCTTGCAGAAGCTGGAGCGGGTACGGGAGTAGCAGCGGCGGCACGCTACGAGCGCGGGGGCAAAGCCGGTTCCGCCCGCCGCGTGCTCTCCCCAAATCGCGGCGTTTTGAACGCTTTTGCCACCCCGGCGCCGCATTGCTTGCGCCTGAATAAGTCGCTCAACGGGCTTCACAATCCCGTCACGCTGCATGTAGTATGTCAACACATGCTGCTTCGCAGCGTATATTGGAGGCCGGGAGCGTTACTTGAACGCACATGTCTCGCAAGGCAGTTGGCCGGTGTTGGTGCTGAATGCGGACTTCCGGCCGCTGAGTTACTACCCACTGTCGTTGTGGTCGTGGCAGGACGCGATCAAGGCGGTGTTCCTCGACCGCGTCAATATCGTCGCTCACTACGATCAGGCGGTCCACAGTCCCACCCTGCAGATGCAGCTGCCAAGCGTCGTCTCGCTCAAATCCTTCGTCAAGCCGACCACCCACCCCGCCTTCACCCGGTTCAACGTCTTCCTGCGCGATCGTTTCGCCTGCCAATATTGCGGCTCGCCCGAAGACCTCACTTTCGATCACATCATCCCGCGCAGCAAAGGCGGCCAGACCACCTGGGAGAACGTGGTCGCGGCGTGCTCGCCGTGTAACCTGCGCAAGGGCAATCTCACCCCGGCGCAGGCAAAGATGTTTCCGCGCCAGAATGCGTTCGCACCCACCGTGCACCAGCTGCACCGCAACGGCCGTCTCTTTCCGCCGAACTACCTGCACGACAGCTGGCTCGACTATCTGTACTGGGATACGGAGCTGGATCCGTAGGGGCGAACCTTCGCGCCCTACCCCCGCTGCAAGGCGAGCGTCACGCCGCCGAGCGTGAGCGCCATCGCCGTCCATTCACGCAGGCCCAGCGGCTCGCCCAGGATGATGGCGGCGGAGACCACGCCGATCACGGGAACGATCAGCATGCCGGTCGAGGCCGTGGTCGGTGGCAGACGGCGCAGCGTCTCGAACCAGGTGACGTAGCAGATGCCCATCGGCACCAGCGTCATATAGACGAAGCAGCCGAGCCCCAGCGGGGTCATCGCGGTGATATCAGGACGCTCGAACAGGACGCCGAGGATCAGCATCGCGGCGCAGCCGAGACCGACCTGCCAGGCGACGACGACCAGCGGCGGCATCGGCAGCGGCTTGCGGTTGAGCACGTTACCGAGCGCGAACAGGATGGCGCAGAGCAGCGCCAGCACGATGCCCAGCAGCTTGTCGGCACCGAACGTAAAGCCGTTGCCGCTCAGAAGCAGCGTGACGCCGGCAACGCCGAGGACCAGCCCGAAAATATCCCTTGCGGTCGGTCGCGTATGCAGCACGGGCCAGGCGAACAGCATCGCCCAGATCGGCATCGTGTAGGCGAGCAGAGCGCCCTCGCTCACCGTCACATATTTCATCGCGACCGTGCCGAGCCCCATCCAGGCAAAGACGTTGGTGAAGGTCGCGAAGACCAGTCGTGGGATGGCCTCGCGCGGGACGGCAAACGACTCCTTCCGGCTCAGCACCAGAGCACCGAGGATCAGCGAGGCGCAGACGCCCGCAAGCCCGCGCGCGAACAGGGGTGGCCATTGCTGCAGCAGCAGCTTCATCAGCGGCCAGTTCAAAGCCCAGCCGAACGCCGTCACGCCGAGGCAGAGAGAGCCGATCGTCCTGTCGCGGCGCGCCGAGTTCATGGATAGCGCTTAGCAGGCGGACGCCGGCCACTCCACCTCGGCCGGCGCATGCAAGCTATCGCGCAGGGCGGAACTGGATCGCCTGGCGCTCGTTCACATGGGAGCACAACGCGACCGCGCGTGCCGCAGCGCAACCGAGGGAGGCCATGATGCCTGCAGATGAGAAAGACCACGTCTACAAGATCCTGGACCTCGTCGGCTCATCCGAAACCTCGATCGAGGACGCGATCAAGAACGCGATCGGCCGCGCGTCGAAGACCATTCGCGAGATGAAATGGTTCGAGGTGGTGCAGACCCGCGGCCACATCGAGAACGGAGCCGTGCGCCACTACCAGGTGACGCTGCGCGTCGGCTTCACGCTGGAGGGATGACGGCGCTCACCATCCGTAGCGAACGCTACCCTTGCCGGCGTAGCTGCGGGTGACGCTGGAGAACTCGCCTTCGAACGTGGCCGCCGTCGACCAGCCGTTCGTCCATCTCATCTCGACCGAAGCCGTGGCGAGCGCGGCGTCGCGCGCCTGCGCTGCGCCGTTGACGACGAAGCTTGCGAGCGGCAACGCCTGAAAGGTTGCGGCGGCCGAGCGATCGGGGTTGAAATCATGCGCCCAGGCGACACGGCCGCGCAGGGCCAACACGCCATCCTGCATCGCAAAGGACCTGTCGGTACGCAGGCCGAGCTCGCTGCGGCTGTCGGTCACGCTTTTCGCGGCGTAGCTCAAGGCGAATGCCGACGAGCCGGAGACGGCCTGCTCGGCATAGCCGGGGAGGTCGAGCGTCGTGAACTGCATCGCGCCGTAGGGTGTAAGGCCGATTCCGCCGAGCCATGACGCGACCACGCGATAGCCGCCTTCGAGACGGCCGGAATACGCATGGGCGTCGAAGGCGGCGCGCAGGCGATCGGTGCCGGCGAGCGTCACGGTGCGATCGGTGGTCATGTTCTGCCAGCCATAGGCCAGCGCGGCGGAGACGTAGGCCGGGCCGTTCGCGTGATACAGATATGCGCCGGCCTGGAACAGGTCGGAGCGGCCGGAGCCGAGACCGTTGACGTCGAAGCCGGTGCCGCCGCCGGCGAGCGCGAAACCCAGCTTCGTGCTCGGCGCCAGCCAATAGTCCGCACCGACCGCCGTGCCCGCGATGCGGCTCGTCATGTCGTTGGAACCATCCGTCGCATGGCCATGGGTCGACTGCGATCCGCCGAAGCCGGCAGCCCACACGCTCCAGCGCTGCGCAAATTTCTGCGCCGGCGCCTTGGCGAGCATGGCAAACGCGTCGGTGCGCTGGCGCGCGGCATAGGCGCTTGATTCGCTGTCTTCGGCAAATGCAGCCGCACTGTTCGGTGTGCTCGTCCGACCCTCCCGTTGCGCGAAGGGGTCGGTGAGCAGGCCCATGAACTGGCTCATCGCGCTGATCGTCGTCTGCTGCGCGGCCGTGCCTTGTTCGCCCGAGGCTTGCGTCAGCCCGGGCGCCGTCATGCGGCCGTAGATCAGCGGAATGCCGCCGTTGACGTCGAAGGAATGGACCAGAGCATTCGCCACCGCCTGCTGATTGCCATTCAGGCCGGACGCCGGCGGCGGGACGAAGGCGAGCGACAGGTCGAGATAGGCGTTGTTCGCATCGTAGCTGAGATCGGTCTTGAAGTTCGCCGGCAGATTGCTGTTGGCAACCGTCGAGGCAAAGGTGCCGGAGATGCCGCCGCCCGCGCTGAGGATGGTGTATCTCTTCTCGATATAGCTGCCGGCTGCAAATACCGCGTTCACGGTGGCGCCGCCGAGGGTTGCGGTGCCGGATACGCCTGCGGAGGACGCCGTCGACGGATTGACCTGGACCTGATAGATCGCGCCCGCTTGCAGGGCGAGATCGCCGACGATGCTCGTGACGCTGCCGGGCGTGCCGTTGCCGGGCGCCAAGGTGCCGCCGCCGGCGATCTTCACCAACAATGGATCGATCGTACCCGCTCCCATCAGCACGCCACCGGCATTCACCGTGACTGAAGAGGCGCCGGTGATGGTTCCTTCGACGTCGAGCACTCCGCCATTCACGGTCGTGGCTCCGGTATAGCCATTGTTGCCGACCAACATGGTGAAGCCGGCCGTCGTCGTCAGGCTCGCGGTCCCGCCGATACCATTGAGGACGCCTCCGGTCGACGTGACGGGCGCGTTCAGATTGCCGTTGCGAATCGTGCCTCCGTTGAGGCCGACCGCACCCTGGGTCTGCGCCGTGCCGCCCAGATCGAGCGTGGCACCGCTGTTGACCGTGGTCGTCCCGCCGGCGTCGCCCAGCGTGCCGGCGCCGCTCAAGGCCAGCGTGCCGCCGCTGACGAAGGTGCCGCCGCTGTAGGTGTTGGCTCCGGTCAGCGTCAGCGTGCCCAGCCCCGTCTTGGTCAGGGCTCCCGCGTTGATGATCTGTCCGGACAACGTCGCGTTGAAGCCGTTGGTGTCGATCGTGCCGCCGCCCGCCAGCAGTGAAATCGTCCGGGCGGTGCTGAAAGCCCCCGTGAAGCGCAGCGCACCACCATTGAAATTGACGTATTGCCCGAAACTCAGCGCCGAGAGCGCGGCGTCGCTGCCAGCCGAGACCGCCCCACCCGCCGCAACGATGACGTTCGGTCCAATGAAGCCCGCACCGGAAGTGCCGTTGTCCGCGATCGGCATCGAGGGGGAGGATACGATCGTGTTCGTGGCGGTATCCAGCACGTAAAACCCGGCGCCGGTCGTGATGTAGGCGCGACTTCCGTCGGGCGTCAGGGACACTCCGACGCCGTGGCTGGACAGGGCTACGTTTGCCGTGGCGGTGTTCGTCAGTGCATCGATCACCACGAGCACGTTGGTCTGCGTCGTTACGTAGATCCGCGACCCGTCAGGGCTGACTGCAACATGCAGCGGGAGCCCGGAGATCGAAACCGTCGTGACCACCGATTGCGAGGCCGCATCGATGACCGAGACGCCACCGCCTTGATTGGCCACGTAGATCCGGCTTCCATCCGGAGACACGGAGATGCCGGAGGGGCCGCCTCCGACCGCGACCGCGCCGATGACGGTTTTCGACGCGGCGTCGATGATCGAAACGCTCGCGGAGCCCTCGTTGGCCACATAGACCCGGCTCCCGTCCGGCGAGACGACAACGCCGTAAGGGACTGCACCAACTGCGATGGGTGAACCGACCACGAGATTGGTCGCGGTGGAGATCACCGTGACGGAATTGGCCCCGGAGGACGTCACATAGAGGCTCGAGCCATCAGGGCTGAGCGCCAATCCTGCCGGCCCGACGGCGACGGGTATGGTCGCGACAACCGTCCGGCTGACGACGTCGATGACGTCCACCGCGCCGGACATGGCAGCGACATACGCGAAACGGCCATCGGCCGAAAACACTGCGGCGTGAGGATAGGCGCTCGTCGCAAAAGCGGACCCGATCGGAGCGTTGCTCAGCGTGCCGAACTCGACCGCCTGCCCCGGCGTGCTGTTGATTGCGGTCCAAAGTCCGTAATTGTCGATCTGCGCCCGGCTGGCGGAGGTCGAGCCGAGATACGGCAGGACCAGGATGACGAGCATCCCGCAACCTCTCGCTGTCCGGCGACGACGGCAGCTGCGCGAACGTCGTTGCCGACGACCAGCGCCCTCAATTCCCATTGATCCCACGATAACCCCATTCCAACGGCGCGCCCCCGCATGACGCGCTCGCATTCCAGCAACGGGAGAGTCTCTAACAGGACGGCAGGCCGGACGATGTGCCCGGTGTCTCAGCGAGACAAAATCCATGCGGATCTCGCATGCGTTGCATACCGCCACCAGCGCGATCCAACTCGCTCTCGCTTGCGCACAGATTTCCGAATGGCTACATCCAGACCCGAGATCGGCTTGCCGCCGATCTCGGGAAATCAGTTGCGTGCGGTCTTTTCGCATCGTGAGGGGATGTGGACGACACAGCGTTGACCGGGAGTATGGCGGCCGACAATCCCGGGCGCGGTCCGGAGGCGCTCGCGCACTTGCGGGCCATGACGGCCGACATCTGCGAGGTCGTTCCGCGTACCGCGGAGAACGATTTCCATGTCACGACGGTGACATGGATGATCCGCAACGCCTTGCTGATCGACACGCGTGCCTCCGACCAGGACTATGACCGCACGCCCGCGCACGTCGCCCGCGGCGTCATGGATCATTTTCAGATCACCCTCTGCGTCGAAGGCGAGATGCAGTTCAGCTCGGGCCGGCGCGAGGTCACGCTGCGACCCGGCGACATCGTTCTCATCGACATGGCGCAACCGAATCAGACCGCACTGCGCGCCGGCGGCGGTCGCACCCATCTGATGACGATCGTCCTGCAGCGCGCGATGCTGGCGCCGCGGCTCGCATATCCGGATGCGGCGACGGCAACCCTGTTGCCGTCGGACCACCCTCATGCCCGCCTGCTCGCGAGCCACTATGCCGCGCTTGGCCTGCCGTCCGAGCCCGGAACGGAAACCGGGATCGGCAATGCCGAGGCCACGGTCGAGGCGATCGCCGACCTCGTGGCGGCCGCGGCCGGCGGGACGGCCGAAATCGTCGCGGGCCTCGAACGCGCCGAGCGCCATCTTTACATCACGATGATCAAGCGCCACATCGCGAACAATCTCGAAACCGATGCGCTCGCCGCCGAAGAGCTCTGCCGCCACTTCCATATCTCGCGCGCGACTCTCTACCGGCTGTTCGAGGCCGAGGGCGGGCTTGCGCATTATGTGCGGGAGCAGCGGCTTAATCTAGCATTTCGGCGATTGCTATCGCCATCCGCGCAGGACGGTCGTCTGATCGAGCTCGCCGTCGACATGCGCTTCAGCAGCGATTCCACCTTCATCCGCGCATTCCGCCGCAAATTCGGCCTGACGCCGGGCGAATTGAGGGAATTGGCCGACACATGGTTGCGCGAGACCGGAGCGGTGCCGGCCATCGACACGGTGCTGCACCAACTGGCCCGACGGCGCGCATCGCGGCCCTAATCTGGTCAGCCAACCCTTCCGTCCCGCCTGCCGCGCTGCGAGCTTCTCTTCGGCAGTGCACGCAGCTTTCCGAAGTCTGAGAGAAAGTCTGCATATTTGCTGCGCTGCGACACGCGACGACTATGAGGCTCCTGCAAACAAAAGCTCGCCGACATACAAAATGCGACATGGAGAGCTTGTCGGATGCCGACAATGCGTCCAAACTGTGATCAAAGTCGCTGGAATGCGGCATACCTCCAGCGGTTAAAAGAAAGCGCACCGAACGCGTTCAAACAACCAGGCCGCCAGGGAGGACGTCCATGACCGCAAAGTCTGAAAAGACCAGAACCACTCGTCGCAAATTCTTGCTGGCCGCCAGCGCGGCCGGCGCTGCCACCATCGCCATGCCTCAAGTCAGCCGGGCGCAAACGGCGACCCTGAAGATGCAGGGCTCGTGGGGCAAGGCCGATGTCTTCAACGAGATGGCCGAAGACTATGTGAAGCGCGTCAACGAGATGGCCGGGGGCCGGCTCCGCATAGACTACCTGGTCGGCGGCTCGGTCGTGCATCCGTTCCAGGTGTTCGACGGCGTTCATGGCGGCCAGATCGACGCGGCACACACGGTGACGGTCTACTGGTACGGCAAACACAAGGCAGCATCGCTGTTCGGGACAGGTCCCGTGTTCGGCTTCAACGCCAATGAAGGCCTCGGCTGGATCCACAACGGCGGCGGCAAGGAGCTGTTCGAGGAGCTCCAGACCAAGATCATGAACGTCAACATCAAGAGCTTCTTCGCCATGCCGATGCCGACCCAGCCGCTCGGCTGGTTCAAGAAGCCGATCACCAGCGACGCCGACCTCAAGGGCTTGAAATATCGCACGGTGGGCCTTGCCGCCGATCTCTTCCAGGCGATGGGTGCATCCGTCGCGCAGCTACCCGGCGGCGAGATCGTGCCTGCGATGGAGCGCGGCGTGATCGACGGGTTCGAGTTCAACAATCCGACCTCGGACCGGCGCTTCGGCGCGCAGGATGTCGCCAAGAACTACATGATGGGCAGCCACCATCAGGCGACGGAATATTTCGAGATCATGTTCAACCGGACCAAATTCAACGCGCTGCCGAAGGAACAGCAGGCGATCCTGCAATACGCCGCCGAAGCTGTGTCCTCCGCAAACGAATGGAAAGGCATGGACTATTATTCCAAGGACCTGCAGGAGCTGATCAACAAGGACAAGGTCAACGTCCAGCGGACGCCGAAGTCGGTGTTCGACGCGCAGATCAAGGCGTGGGACGGTCTGATCGCCCAGCTCGGCTCGGATCCGTTCATGAAGAAGGTGATGGACTCGCAGAAGGAATGGGTGCGCCGCGTGGTTTACTACAACATGAACAACGCGACCGACTACCGCGGCGCCTTCGAGCATCACTTCCCGGGCGTGCTCAAGGTGTGACGGCTGTCGCGGCGCATCGCGTGAGGCCGTATCGTGAGGGGCGGCGCATTGAAGCGCCGCCCGCGAGTTGGGAGGGGGACGTCCGGATGTACTGCTCGCAGCGAGTTCAGCTCGCATGACGAAATTCCTGTTCTTCATCGACGAGCTCAGCACGTGGGTCGGCAAGGCGTTCGCCTGGCTGATTCTCGTCCTCACACTGGGTGTCAGTTACGAGGTCTTCGTGCGCTACGTGCTGCGTGCGCCGACCACCTGGGCTTTCGACATCAGCTACATCACCTATGGCGCGATGTTCCTGATGGCCGGCGCGTATACGCTCTCGCGCAACGGCCATGTGCGTGCCGACGTGGTCTACCGCCTCTGGTCGCCGCGCACCCAGGCGACGATGGACCTCGTCCTGTATATCCTGTTCTTCCTGCCGGCGATCGCCGCGCTGATGTATTCGGGCTGGAACTACGCCCAGATGTCGGTCCGCTTCCGCGAAGTCAGCATCTTCAGTCCGGCCGGCGTGCCGGTGTTTCCGCTGAAGGCACTGATCCCTCTCACCGGCTTCCTTCTGTTTCTGCAGGGGTTTGCTGAGATCATTCGCTGTGTGCTGTGCATCCGCACCGGCCGATGGCCGCAACGCCTGCACGACGTGGAAGAGACCGAGAGCCTCGTCATCCGCGAACATCAGCAGCACGCGGCTGAGCCGCAGAGCGGGAAGGGACCAGGCGCATGACCGATCCTCAACTCGGCATGCTGATGCTGGGCCTCTTCATCTTCATCATCATGCTCGGCTTCCCGATCGCGTTCACGCTGATGGCGATGGGCGTCTCGTTCGGCTACTATGCCTACTACACCCCCGGTCAGGACTTCTTCCAGAACCGCATCTTCACGCTTCTGGTGCAGAAGACGTTCGAGGTCACATCCAGCGATGTGCTGGTTGCGGTTCCGCTGTTCCTGTTCATGGGCTATCTGATCGAGCGCGCAAACATTCTCGACCGCCTGTTCTACTCGCTGCAATTGTCGATGAAGAACGTGCCGGGCGCGCTGGCGGTGGCAACGCTGATCACCTGCGCGATGTTCGCGACCGCGACCGGCATCGTCGGCGCGGTCGTCACGCTGATGGGCCTGCTGGCCTTGCCGGCGATGCTGCGCGCCGGTTACGACGTCAAGCTGTCGGCAGGCGTCGTCTGCGCCGGCGGCTGCCTCGGCATCCTGATTCCGCCGAGCATTCTGCTGATCGTCTATGCGGCAACCGCCGGCGTTTCGGCGGTCAAGCTTTATGCGGCCGCTTTCTTTCCCGGGTTCCTGTTGGCCGGACTCTATGTCCTCTATGCGATGGCGCGCGCGATCATCAATCCCGCGCTGGCGCCGAAGCTGCCGCCCGAGCAGACCAACGTGCCGCTCGGCACCGTGATCTGGGCGCTCGCCACGTCGTTCCTGCCGCTGGCGTTACTGATCGTTTCGGTGCTCGGTGCGATCCTGTTCGGCCTGGCGACGCCATCCGAGGCGGCCGCGGTGGGCGCCCTCATGAGCATCGTTCTGGCCGCCGCCTATCGTTCGCTCAACTTCACGATGATGCGCGAATCGGTCTATCTGACCGTGCGTGCCACCGCGATGGTCTGTTACCTGTTCATCGGGTCGTGGACGTTCTCCGCGGTGTTTGCCGTCCTCGGCGGACAAACCGTGGTCGAGCAGTTCTTCGCCGCGATGAACCTGTCGCCGATCGGGTTCCTGCTGTTGACCCAGGTGATCATCTTCCTGCTCGGCTGGCCGCTGGAATGGACCGAGATCATCATCATCTTCGTGCCGATCTTCCTGCCGCTGCTGCCCCAATACGGCATCGATCCGATCTTCTTCGGCATCCTGGTGGCACTGAACACGCAGACGGCGTTCAACACGCCGCCGGTCGCGATGGCAGCCTTCTATCTGAAGGGCGTGGCGCCGCCTCAGGTGAAGCTGACTGACATCTTCTCCGGCGCGCTTCCCTTTGTCGGCCTGGTCTTCTTCACCATGGCACTGGTCTACATCTTCCCGGGGATCGCATTGTGGTTGCCCAACTATCTCTATGGATCGCGATGAGCGCGCCCGGCAAACCGCCGAAAGGCTGCGCATGAGTCTCAACGCGCTCGGCCTCATGGAAGCTGCGGCCGGCATCCGCGACGGCCGGCTCAGTTCCGCGGAGCTCGTCGGCGACTGCCTCAAGCGCATCGACGAGGTCGATCGCGATATCCAGGCGTGGGCATTTCTTGATCGCGACCACGCGATGCGGCAGGCCGAGGCTGCTGACGATCATCGTAAGCACGGCAAGGCTATAGGCCCGCTGCATGGCGTGCCCGTGGGCATCAAGGACATCTTCGACACCGGCGACATGCCGACGGAATTCGGATCGGAGCTGTGGGCCGGACGCACGCCGCGGCGCGATGCGGCGGCTGTGGCGCGTCTGCGGGCGGCCGGCGCTGTAATCCTCGGCAAGACGGTGACCACCGAGTACGCGTACTACAATCCGGGCAAGACCCGAAATCCGCACAACCCGGATCACACGCCCGGCGGATCGTCCTCCGGCTCCGCCGCGGCCGTCGCGGCGCTGATGGTGCCAGGTGCTGTCGGCTCGCAGACCAACGGCTCGGTGATCCGTCCTGCCGCCTTCTGCGGCGTGGTCGGTTTCAAGCCCTCGCATGGCCTCATTCCGCGCAGCGGCGCGCTCGAATTGTCGCGCACGCTCGACCATGTCGGCGTGTTCGGGCGCAGCGTGGAGGACGTGGCCCTGCTGTCCGAGGTCATGGTCGACTTCGACCGGGAGGATTTGGACACGCGGCCTGTTGCGCGCCCGCCATTCTCTGCGGTAGCGGCGAGCGAGCCGCCGTTGCCGCCGCGATTTGCCTTCGTGCGCTCTCCGGTCTGGGATCAGGCCGAGCCAGTGACCCGTGAGGCCTTTGCTGAGCTCATCGAGGCTTTGGGCGAGGCGTGCAGCGAAGTCGAGCTTGGGCCGAGCTTCGATAGAGCCGTCGATATGCACCGTATCATCATGGAAGTTGATATGGCGCACAATCTGCGGCGCGACTACCAGCGAGGCGGCGACAAGCTGAGCACGCCTCTGCGCCAGGCGATCGAGCGGGGCCGCGCGCATCTCGCGGTGGATTATTGCGGCGCTCTGGCCGGGATTGCGCCGCTCAACCAGGCTCTGGACCACATTTTCGACGAATACGACGCCGTCCTGACGCCTGCGGCGCCGGGTGCGGCTCCCGGCATTGAAACGACCGGCAACCCGGTTTTCTGCACGCTCTGGACCTATCTCGGCGTACCCGCCATCAGCCTGCCATTGATGCGTTCGGAAGCCGGCCTTCCGCTGGGCGTCCAGCTCGTCGGCCGCCGCAGCAACGATGCCCGCCTCTTGCGCACGGCGTGCTGGCTCGTCAGGAATATCGGGCGCACTCGTGGCAGCGCTCGGCGCAACGTCCCAAGCGCCGGCACGAACGCGGCTCCCCGCGCGGAGAAAAGGAAAGTGCGATGACCAATCTGATCACCGGACTCATCGGCCTCGCGCTTATGATGACATTTCTTGGGTTTCTGGTGGTTTGGATCAAGGCCATTCCGCTCATCGTCATTGTGGTTGGCGTGGTGATCCTGGCGGTGGTCGATTTCGTCCAGTCACTGCAGACGACGAACGGCACGCCTCGCTGAGCGCCGGCGCAAAATCGTTCTCGCGCGGCAACATCAGGCCAGATGGCACGCCACGAAGTGCCCGCCCGCCCCCTCCTTCAACACCGGCGCGCTCTCCGCACAACGCGGTTGGGCGATCGGGCAGCGGGTGTGGAAGTGACAGCCCGACGGCGGCTTCATCGGGCTCGGCACGTCGCCCTTGAGGCGGATGCGCTCGCGCTTCAGCTTGGGATCGGGCACCGGCACCGCCGACAACAGCGCCCTGGTGTAGGGATGCTGCGGATTGCGGTAGAGATCGCTCGCCTTCGCCAGCTCCACGATGCGTCCGAGATACATCACCGCGACACGATCGGAGATGTGCTCGACCACCGAGAGGTCGTGCGCGACGAAGAGATAGGTGAGGTTCAGCTCAGCCTGGAGGTCTTCCAGCAGATTGATCACCTGGGCCTGGATCGACACGTCGAGCGCCGATACCGGCTCGTCGCAGACGATGAGCTTCGGCTCGACCGCGAGCGCCCGCGCGATCACGATGCGCTGGCGCTGGCCGCCGGAGAATTCGTGCGGATAGCGCCGCATGTGCTCGGCCTTGAGCCCCACCTTGACCAGCAGGCTGGCGACGCGCTCCTCGCGCTCCTTTGCCGAGGATCCGAGCTTGTGGATGATCAGCGCCTCGCTGAGAATCGCACCGACCGTCATGCGCGGATTGAGCGAGGCGAACGGGTCCTGGAACACCAGCTGCATGTTGCGCCGCATCGCGCGCAGATCATTGCCGCTGAGCTGACGCACGTCCTGGCCGTCGAAGGTGACCTCGCCGTCGGTCGGCTCGATCAGGCGCAGCACGCAGCGACCCGTGGTCGACTTGCCGCAACCGGATTCGCCGACGAGACCGAGCGTCTCGCCGCGGTTGACCGAGAACGACACGCCGTCGACCGCATAGACGGCGCCGACCTGGCGCGACAACAGGCCGCCGAGCACGGGGAAGTGTTTCTTCAGGCCGCTGACGCGGAGCAAGGGTTCGCTCATGACGCAGCTCCCACGCTCATATCTCCCAAGTGACAGGCCATGCGATGACCGGGCGCGATCTCGCGCAGCAGCGGCTCCTTCTCGGTGCAGACGTTCATGGCGAACTTGCAGCGCGGCGCGAAGCGGCAGCCGACCGGCGGATTGATCAGGATCGGCACCGAGCCGCCGATCGCCTCCAGCCGCGTCTTGTGCTCGCTGTCGAGGTCGATGCGCGGAATCGAACGGATCAGGCCCTGAGTATAGGGATGGCGAGGATCGCCGAACAGATCGTCTACGGGAGCTTCCTCGACCACCTTGCCGGCATACATCACGACGACGCGTTGCGCGGTTTCGGCGACGACGCCCATGGCATGGGTGATCAGCATCACCGCCATGCCGAAACGCTCCTTCATGTCCTGGAGCAAATCGAGAATCTGGGCCTGGATGGTGACGTCGAGCGCCGTGGTGGGCTCGTCGGCGATGATCAGCTTCGGTTTGCAGGCGAGTGCCATTGCGATCATCACGCGCTGGCGCATGCCGCCCGAGAACTGATGCGGATAATTGTGCACGCGGCCCTCCGCGTTCGGGATCTGCACCAGCTTCAGCATCTCGATGGTGCGCTCGAGCGCCTGCTTCCTGGTCAGGGCTTCGTGCCGGCGCAGGCTCTCGGCGATCTGCTCGCCGATGGTGAGCACCGGGTTGAGCGAGGTCATCGGCTCCTGGAAGATGAAGCCGATCTCCTTGGCCCTGATCTCGTCGAGCTGATTGCTGGTCAGCGGCACCAGATCGCGGCCCTCGAAGATGATCTGGCCTGCCGCGATCCGCCCCGGCGGCATCGCGATCAGCTTCAGGATCGACATCGCAGTGACGGTCTTGCCGCAGCCGGACTCGCCGACGACGCAGAGCGTCTCGCCGCGGTTGATGGAGATATCGACGCCGTCGACGGCCTGCAGGATGCCGTCGTCGGTGGAGAAGTGGGTTTTCAGGCCCTTGATCTCGAGCAGCGGCGCCATCAGATCACCCGTCGCGCATCGAGCGCGTCACGCAGACCGTCGCCGATGAAGTTGATTGCGACCACCGCGATGAAGATCGCGCCGCCCGGAAACAGCGCCCAGTGCGGGCCGATGTCGAGAAAGTCCTTGGCGTCGTACAGCAGCCGGCCCCAGGTCGGGGTGTCCGGCGGGAAGCCGAGGCCGAGGAAGGATAGGGTCGATTCCGCGATGATCGCGGCGGCGACGTCGATGGTGCCGGCGATGATCACGGGGCCGAGCGCATTGGGCAGGATGTGCCGCACCACCTGCCGCACCGGGCTGGCGCCGAGCGCGCGTGCAGCCTCGACGAACTCCTTCTCGCGGATCGACAGGAACTGCGCGCGCACGAGCCGCGCCACCGGCATCCAGCGCAGGCCTCCGATCACGAGCACGATCAGGATGAAGATGCCGCCCTCGGGTCCGAACGTCTGCTTCAGCCCGTCGCGGAAGAGATAGATCAGCAGCAGCAGCAACGGTAGTTGCGGCAGCGACAGGAACAGGTCGGTCAGCCACATCAGGCCGTGACCGAGCGCACCACGCGACATGCCGGCGAGCGCGCCGATCAGCACGCCGACCAGGACCGAGACCAGCATGGCGGCGAGACCGACCGCGAGCGAGATGCGTCCGCCATAGATCATGCGGGCCAGGATGTCCTGCCCCAGATCGTCGGTGCCGAAGGGATGGGCCAGCGAAGGCCCCTGCATGCCCGCAACGATATCGATGTCGTCGATCTTGACGCGCCAGACGAAGGGACCGAGCACCACTGCCAGGATCAGAATGAGGAGCAGCACCGCACTCACCACCGCAAGCTTGTGCCGGCTATAGCGCCGCCACGTCTCGCGCCAGGGCGAGTAGACGCGCCGCTCAGCGGAAGGAGATGCGAGGGTCAAGCCAGCCATAAAGCACGTCCGCGATGAGGTTGAACAGCACGACGAGGCACGCGAAGACGAAGGTGACGGCCATCACCACCGGCGTGTCGTTGGAAAGAATGGAAGAGATCAGCAGCGAGCCGATGCCGGGGATTCGGAAGATCTGCTCGGTGACGATCGCGCCGCCGAACACCGCCGGCATCTGCAAGGCGATCAGCGTCACGACCGGGATCATGGCGTTGCGCATGACGTGCTTGACGATGACCTTGGCCTGCCCGAGGCCCTTGGCGCGCGCCGTGGTGACGTAATCAAGACGGATCACGTCGAGCATCGCCGAGCGCACGAAGCGCGTCATCGACGCCGCCTGGAACAGGCCGAGCACCGCCACCGGCATGATCGCCTGGCGGATCATTTCCAGCACCCAGCGGATACCGGTCGCCTTGATGTCGGTGGTATAGACGAACGGCAGCCAGTCCAGCGTGATCGAGAAGATCAGGATGAACAGAATGCCGGTGAAGAAGGTCGGAAGCGAGAAACCGACGAAGGCGAGCGTGTTCGCGACCTGATCGAACAGCGAATAGGGCTTCGTCGCGGCGTAGACGCCGACGGGAATCGCGATCAGCAGCGCCAGCAGCTGCGCCGAGCCGATCACGTAGAGCGTGGCCGGCAGGCGCTGGAGGATCAGCTGGTCGACGTCCATCCGGCTGACGAAGGAGAAACCCCAGTCGCCGTGCAGCATGGCGCTGAGCCAGTGCAGGTAACGGAGATAGATCGGATCATCGAGACCGAACTTGGCCCGAAGCGATGCCGCCACTTCCGGCGGCACGTTCGGATTGGTCGTCAGCTCCGAAAAGGGATCGCCCGGGGCAAGCGCCAGCACCACGAACAGCACCAGCGAAATGCCCAGCAGGCTCGGAACGGCGATCAACAGGCGACGCAGGACATACTGACTCATGGGGAAAATCCCGTCGATGTCTGCGCGATCATTCCTCCCGGTACCAATCGAACAGGTTGTCGGTTTCGTTGGCCCAGCCGCTGATGATGCAACGCAGGTTATTGGCCGCAGCTTCCACCTTGAGGCGGTGCTGCACGGGGATGAACACGGTGTCGCGGATCAGCAGATCATTGGCCTTGATGTAGAGCGAGGCACGCTTGACCGGATCCATCTCGCCTTCCGCGGCCTCGATGGTCTGGTCATACTCCTTGTTGACGTAACGCGGGAAATTCTGGCCCTGCCATTTGTTCTCCTTGGTCGCCACGTTCGCCGAAACGTATCGGCGCATGTGCTGCGAGGGATCCGGCTGACTCATCGGGATCTGGAACATCTGCATATCGGCGTAGAACTTCGGATAGGTATCGGGATTGCCGACGTCGGATGAGAAGAACACGGTGGCGACCACCGATTTCAGCTCGACTTCGATGCCCGCCTTCTGGCAGGCCTGCTTGACGATGGCCTGGGTCTTCTGGCGCGGTCCGTTGATCGAGGTCTGGTAGAGCAGCTTCAGCTTCTTGCCGTCCTTCTCGCGGATGCCGTCCGCGCCCGGCTTCCAGCCGGCGTCATCCAGAATCTTGCTGGCCTTTTCGATGCTGAACTCCCAGCTCGTGTTCTTGGACACGAACTTTTCGGGGCCATTGAGAAAGTTGGCCGTCGTGCGGCCGGCGCGGCCGTAGATCGCCTTCTTGACGGACTCGCGGTCGACCAGCAGCGACAGCGCCTTGCGCACGGCGGGGTCGGAGAACAGCGGATGCTTGGTCTTGAGCGACGAGCGTTCACCGTCGACCTCCGTGTTGGGATCGGTCGAGTTCAGCGCGATGAATTCGGTGTCGCCGCCGACGGCGTAGATCGCCTTGCCCTTGCCGCCCTTCTCGAGCCGCAGAAGGACGTCGTCTTCCACCTGGATGTTGTATCCGAAGTCATATTCGCCGGTCTGGATCACCGCGCGCGCCGCTGAGACGGCATCGCCGCCGCCCTTCATCTCGAGGGTGTCGAAATAGGGGCGGTTGGGCATGTGGTAGTCGGGATTGAGCACCCCGCGGACGAGATCGCCCGGCTTGAACTCGACGAACTTATAGGGGCCGGTGCCGACCGGCGCCAGATTGTTCGGTGCCTCGCGGGATTTGCTGCCCTTGTAATCCGCAAAGAGATGCTTGGGGATGATGCAGTTCGGAGCGCCGACGAAAGCCTCGGCCCAGAACGGCGTCGGCTTGGGGAAGTTGATGCGCACGGTGAGATCGTCGATCTTTTCGACGACGATGTCGCGGTGAACGCCGATGGTGATGGCGGAGGTCGCCGGGTCCTTGGCGTATTCCCAGTTGAACACCACGTCATCGGCCGTGAACGGCTTGCCGTCGTGCCATTTCACGCCAGGCTTCAGCTTCCACGTCACCGACTTGCCGTCGGCGGCGAGCAGGCCGTTCTGGATCGACGGGATCTCCGCCGCCAGCACCAGCTTCATGTTGCCGTCTGGATCCCAGCAGGCGAGCGGTTCGTAGAACAGGCGCGAGCCGTCCTGGTCCTTGGTGCCGGTGGCGAAATGCGGATTGAGCAAGGTCGGTCCCTGCCACCACAACAGCTTCAGCGCACCGCCGCCGCCGCGCTTGGTCGGCTTGTAGGTCGAGGCGCCCTCAGCCATGGCGACGCCGCCGAGCGCGAGGATCTGATTGGCCAGAGGGGCGGTGAGACCGACCGCGGCCATGCGCTTGATGAAGGCGCGGCGATCCATCCGCCCATCCTTCACCTGGCCGATCATCGAACGCAGTTCTTTATCCAGCATGGTTGTCCCCCGTCTGGTTCCCATCGTGACGAAGACGGCCGACAGAGGCGGCCGCCCAAATAGCTGGCAGTAGATGGCACACTGAATGGGGGGCGCGTCAACTGGGACCGTGTGTATGCAAACGGTCTTCTGGCTGTCTGTTGGGCAAAACTGCGTTCCGTAGCCCATCCGTGCGGCAATCCAGCATCAAAACACGCTGGATTGCTCGCTGCACTGCGGAAAATTTGTTCGTCCGATCAGACGAAGTATCGAGGCAAAATTCTAAGCGATGGACATGTCGAGCGGCGGCTCGACGTGATCCGGCAGCGGACAGACATACGGTGTTCTCGCCGTCCGCTTCTTCAGGTCGGCCTTGGCCGCCTTGATCAGTTCCGGATCCGTCAGCGCCTTGATGCCGAGACCGGCCATCGCCTTGGCCGCCTGCACCATGGCCTTGTGGGCATGCGGGCTCTTGCCCTGCGCCACCACCTGCCAGGTGTGGAAAGGCGTGCCGATCGCAACCGTGGGGGCGTGAACCTGCACGGTCGGCACCACCCAGCTGACGTCGCCGACGTCGGTCGAACCGACCAGCGGGTTACGCTTGGCATCGAGCGGCACCAGGAAGTCGGCCAGCGGCCGATCGGTCGGCTCCATGCCGATCGCGTAATAGACCGACGCAATGTCCTTGTCGCTCAGCGTCGCGCGGATCTGGCCGGCAAAGCTCTTGTCAGCATCATCGAAATGCGGCGGTCCGAGCTCTTCCATGACCCGGTGCAGCGCCTGCTCCAGCGGCGCGTTCGGCAGGATGTTGGAGACTGCGGAGATGATCTTCATCTCCACCTTGGTTTCGGTCATCAGCGCCGCGCCTTGCGCGATCTTGGACACGCGCTCGACCAGCTCGTTCATGCCAGGCAGATCACGGGCGCGGATCGAATAGCGCACCCGCGCATGGGCCTGGACCACGTTCGGCGCGATGCCGCCGGTATCGAGCAGCGCGTAGTGCACGCGCGCGTCGCTCGGCATGTGCTCGCGCATGTAGTTCACGCCGACATTCATCAATTCCACTGCGTCGAGCGCGGAACGGCCGAGATGCGGCGAGGCCGCGGCATGCGAGGTCCGGCCGGTGAAGATGAAGTCCGCGCGCGTGTTGGCGAGCGACGGTGTCACCGCGACCTCCCAGAAGCTGTGCGGATGCCAGGTGATGGCGATGTCGGCGTCCTCGAACGCGCCGGAGCGCACCATGAACGCCTTGGCCGCGCCGCCTTCTTCAGCAGGGCAGCCATAATAACGCACGCGACCGGGCACCTTGTTCTCGGTGAGCCAGTCCTTCACCGCGGTCGCGGCGAGCAGCGCGGCGGAACCGAGCAGGTTGTGACCACAGCCATGGCCGTGCCCGCCGGCTTCGACCGGACGATGTTCGGCGACGCCCGCTTCCTGGCTGAGGCCGGGCAGCGCGTCATATTCTCCCATGAAGGCGATGACCGGACCGCCCTCGCCCCACTCGCCCATCACCGCGGTCGGAATGCCGGCGACGTTCTCGGTGACGCGGAAACCCTGATGACGCAGCTCGGCGAGATGCTCGGCGGCGGACCGCGCCTCGGTGTAGCACACCTCGGGCATGCCCCAGACCCTGTCGCTGAGGTCGATGAAACGCGCCTTGATCGTGTCGACGCCACGCCAGATGTCGCTGCGGTTATCCATGCTTCGATCCGTGATCCCTTGGTCAAACGAAGCGGCAATGGTTAGCAGCTTCATTGCACGGCGCCTAGCGCCGCGCCGGACACCAGCCATGCGGCGCATGCCGGATTGAGGGGGCCCCCCGCCGCCGGCGCGCGAGGTGCCTATGTGCCTTTCGAAGATTTCACGCGGCGCTCTCGCGAATAGTTGGGAACGAGGCTTTCAAGACGGCCTCTCCCGGCCTAAATTGTCCATGCATCGTACGTCGTTCCGCCAGCACGGCAGCGATGTTCTCAGCCAGGAGAAACTCCATGTCCACCCTGACCGAATGGAGAGTGCCGCCGGCCAATCAGCCGCGTGCGAGCGACTACGGATTCGACCTCGACCGCGCACTCGGATCCATCGTCGGCCTGCACGCCATCATCCCGCCGGACGCCTTCAGCGCCGAGACGCTGGGCACCGAACGTGCCGGCAACGGCGTCGTGATCGACGACGGGCTGGTGCTCACAATCGGCTATCTCATCACCGAGGCGGAATCGGTGTGGCTGCACCGCGCCGACGGGCGCGTGGTCGAGGGTCATGCGCTCGGCTTCGATTCCGAGACCGGCTTCGGCCTGGTGCAGGCGCTCGGTGAGCTTGACGTCGAGCCCCTGCCGCTCGGCAACTCGGCGGACACCCGGATCGGCGACCGCGTCGTGGTCGGCGGTGCCGGCGGGCGCACGCGCTCGGTCGCGAGCCAGATCGTGGCCAAGCAGGAATTCGCCGGCTATTGGGAATATCTGCTGGATGAAGCCATCTTCACCTATCCCGCGCATCCGAACTGGGGCGGCACCGCACTGCTCAACGAGCGCGGCGAGTTGATCGGCATCGGCTCGCTTCAGCTGGAGCGTGAGCGCGGCGGCAAGGCCGAGCACGTCAACATGATCGTCCCGATCGACCTGTTGAAGCCGATCCTGGAGGACTTGCGCAAGTTCGGCCGCGTCAACAAGCCGGCGCGGCCCTGGCTCGGGCTCTATTCGACCGAGATCGACAATCGCGTGGTGGTGATCGGAATCTCCGCCAACGGTCCGGCCGCGCGCGCCGAGCTCAAGGCCGGCGACGTCATCCTCGCCGTCGACGGCGACAAGGTCACCGGCCAGACCGCGTTCTACAAGAAGATGTGGGCGCTCGGCGCCGCCGGCGTCGACGTGCCGCTCACCGTGCACCACGAAGGCGTCACCTTCGACGTCACGGTGGCCTCGACCGACCGCTTCAAGCTGCTGAAGGCGCCGAAGCTGCATTGACTTTCCCTTGAAGGAAGCCGCGATGAGCGAGGCCGTGATCGACGACATCGTGGCCGTGCTGCCGCCGCTGCTCAATGCGCTGGAGGCGCTCGGGTTCTTCGCCCGGCATCTGCATCCGCCGGCCTTTGCGTCCGTGATGAACGCGGTCGGCGCACCGGACGAGGCGCTGCGGACGGCACGGGCTTCGACCGGAGATTGGCCGGACCAGTTCGCCGGCCTGCGCGTGCGGCTCGATACGGCCTGCGACGAGACGCTCGCCGCCTTTGCCGGCATCCGCGAGGTCGAGCGCGGCAACGGCGATCTCGTCGCGGTGTTCCGCGCGTTGCGCCATCTGCCGCGCGCACAGGAGGCGCTTTATCCGCTGGCGGTGCAGTTTCCGCCGGTGAGCAGCTTCTTCCTCAACGCCGCCAATCGCGACAATGCGGACCTGCTGTGTCGGCTCGAAGCCGGCTCAGGCGAAGATGCCGGCATCTTCCACGATCACAACGAACCCGGCAGCCGCGGCGGCTTCTCGGTCTACGTGCCCGAATATTACACGCGAGGTCGCGCCATGCCGCTGGTGATAGCGCTGCATGGCGGCAGCGGCAACGGACGCGGCTTCCTGTGGAGCTGGCTGCGCGACGCCCGCAGCTGTGGTGCCATCCTGGTGGCGCCGACCGCGACCGGCCCGACCTGGGCGCTGATGGGGGATGATGCCGACACGCCCAATCTCATGCGTATCCTGGAGACCGTGCGCAGCCGCTGGGCCGTCGACGCTTCGCGCATGCTGCTGACCGGCATGAGCGACGGCGGCACCTTCTGCTACGTGAGCGGGCTCGACGGTGCCTCGCCCTTCACCCATCTGGCGCCGGTGTCCGCAACCTTCCATCCGCTGATGGCGGAGATGGCGAACGCCACGCGCCTGCAGGGGCTGCCGATCTTCATCACTCACGGCAAGCTCGACTGGATGTTTCCGGTGCAGACCGCGCGCCAGACGCAAGCGGCGCTCGCAGCCGCCGGCGCTGACGTCACCTATCGCGAGATCGACGATCTCAGCCACACCTATCCGCGCGAGATCAACGCGGAGCTGGTGCAGTGGCTGAATGCGGGATGAACGACCTCTCCTTATCCGCGCCGCAGTGCTGAGGGAACCATCTGACCGGGCCGACGTTATCGCCCGTCACCGGAGGTTCGCCATGCAGACTTTTTTCGGAATGATTTTGGGCGCGCTGCTGCTCGCGGGCGGCGTCTATGTCTATGATTCCATGCAGACGTCCTCTGTCGCCAATGGCCAGGTCGCGGTCACTAATCGCACCATCGTGAACTGGGACGTCGCCAAGGCGGATTGGGATGCGCTGCGCGATCGTGCGCACAAGGACTGGGTCCGGATCTCGTCGAAGTAACGCAGCATCATGAACAGGGCGCCGTCGTGAACGCCACGGCGGCGCCTTTGTGTTGGTTGCGATCAACGCTGCGCGTCAGTTCATCTTGGCCTTGCGGGCATCGGCGATGACCTGCTCGAACTCGGCCATGCTGAGCACGCCCGGCACGCGGTACTTGCCGACGATGAAGGACGGGGTGCCGCGAAAGCCGAAGGCTTCGGCCTGATCATTGTTGCGCTTGAGCAGCGCATCGATGTCGCTGCCACGGCCGGCAAGATCGCGTTTCAGCCGGTCCATGTCGACGCCGGCCGACGCCAGCAACTCGTTGATGCGCGGCTCGGTCAGGCGCGAGCTGACGCCGATCAGGGCGTCATGGGCCTGGTGATACTTGTCCTGGAATTTCGCCGCGAGCGCGGACCGCGCCGCCGTGACCGAGACCGGCCCAAGGATCGGCCAGTCCTTCAGCACCAGCCGCACCTTGCCGTCGTCCTGGACCACCTGGCGCAGCTCGGGCTCGACCTTGCGGCAATAGGGGCAGTTGTAATCAGACCATTCGACGATGGTGACGTTGCCATTGGGATTGCCGGCGACGGGCGTGTCGGGGTCGCGCAGCACCTTGGCCTCGGTCAGCACCTCGTCGTCACCGGCGGCTGCCAGTGCCGGGGTGATGCGGCCTGCCGCGAGGGCGCCCGCTCCGATCAGCGTCAGCGCCACGCGCCGCGTCGGCAAAAGGCCCTTATTTTCAGATCCAGCCATATCTCGTCCCGTTCGGTTCCATCTTCCCGAATACGGTCGGGACCGGGAATTGTTACTGGTCATATAGAGCGTCGCGGCGGCGATGTCATCGCACCAGCCGCGTGAATGCGCTGAAGCATCGCCATCAACGTTCCGGTCATCGTGGCGATCAGCGTGGTCGTGCCCTCATGCTCGGCAAACGCTTTGGCCTCGCAGAAGGTCAGCGTGCGGCCGGACTTGACGACCTCAGCCTTGAAGACGAAGCGCTCGCCCCTGGCGGGTGCAAGCAGCGTGGTCTTGAACTCGACGGTGAGGATGTCCGCCTCGCGCGGCATCAAGGAGAAGGCGGCAACGCCGCAGGCGTTGTCCAGCCCGGCGGTGATGATGCCGGCATGGACAAAGCCGTTCTGCTGGGTGAAAGCCGCCGAATGCAGCATCGCCAGCTCGACCTCGCCCGGTGCGAGGCGGACGATCACGATGCCGAGCGTGTTCATCGCCGGCTGGCGATCGAACAAGGCGATGGACGCCGCCCGATAGCCGGGGTTTTTGGGCTCGAACGCAGCCATGGCTCAGGCCTCGGCCCGCTCGGCGAGACGCCCCAAGGCGATCTCGCGGACGGCATCCGCGAAAGGCGCCGATTTTCGCTGGCTTCGGTCCATGTGCACGCTCCCCTGCCTTTGTGAGTTTCTGGCCTTGATACGGTAGCGTATCAAGCGCGCGACGGGGTAGCAATACGGCACCGTATCAAAGATCCGGGAGACTTCCTTCATGAGCGACGGCAAGGGCGATGTCTGGGTCGAGGCGGGGTTTGCCGAGCTCGCCCGCGCGGGGGTCGAGGGTGTCAGGGTCGAGGTGCTCGCCAAGAATCTCGGCGTCACCAAGGGCGGCTTCTACCGCCGCTTCGCCGACCGCGCGGCACTGCTCGATGCCATGCTGCAACGCTGGCGCGAGGGGCGCGCGGCGTCGATCGCGCAGCAGACGCGCCTCGATGGTCAGACGCCCCGCGAACGGCTGAGGGCGGTGATCCAGCTCTATTCGGAGCGGCTCAATCCGGAAGCCATGGCGATCGAGCTCGCGATCCGGCAATGGGCCCGCTCGGACGAGAACGCCGCGGCGGCAGTGGCCGGCGTCGACACCGCGCGGCTCAAGCACGTCGCCGAGCTCTATCGCGCCACCGGGCTTGCGGCCGAGGAGGCCGAGGCGCAGGCCTTCCTGTTCTACTGCTTCATCTTCGGCCAGAGCCTCTTGTTCGTCGAGCGCGGCCCGCGCAAGCGGTCGCAGCTGGTGGCGAAGTCGGCCGAGAAGCTGCTGGACTAAAGCATGATCCGGAAAAGTGCGCAGCGGTTTTCCGAAAAGATCGTGCTCAGACAATAACCCAAAGCGCGATGACGATTCTTCCTCATCTCATCGCGCTTTAAACGAAGAGGCCGGAGCGTCGCCCCGGCCTCGGCATCACGTCCAGGCTCAGGCGGCGCCCTTCAGCTTCTTGGTGCATTCGCTGTAATAGCCGCCGCCCTTCTGGATCCACTTCAAGCCGCCATTGCCGTTGGTGGTCTTGTTGGCATTGTACTGGTCGACGCAGGTGTGCAGGCGCGCCTTGCCGGGGGTCTCCTTGGCATATTTCGGATCGACCGCGTTCGGATAGATGGCGGGACCGGCCGGCAAGGTCGGCACGGCGGCAGGGGCCGCCTCCTTCTTCGCCTGCTTCGGCTCGGCAGGAGCCGCAGGAGCGGCGGGCGCAGCCGCGGTCGGCGCAGCGGCCGGCGTCGCATCCGCGCCGCACTGGGCCTTGCGGAAATCATTCCACTTCATGGTGCCGAGCGAGCCGTCCTTCTTGGCCGCCTGGTATTTCGCGCTGCACTCCTGCGCGGTCAGCGCCTGCGCCGGCGCCGACAGCGTGAGCGCGGCAAATCCCGACAGAGCAATCGCGCACAGCAATTTCGATTGGATGGTCATCCCTGGGTCTCCTCGTTGAACTTCCCCCGATGGGGGCAGTGAAATAACAATTGCTATCCTAGCGTGCCGGCCATCTGCGACAAGAACGCGACGGCCTTTGCTGCCAAAATATAGTGAGCGCCCTGTTCGGATTATTCATGTCGCGTTCAGCAAGGCGAGCCGACGTTCGCAACCCTCGCAATCTCGCAAGATGAGTGCAACACCATGACCCTCGCCTCTCGCCTCGCCGCAATCGCCCTCGCCTCCCTGCTCGTCACCGGCACCGCCTTCGCGCAGACCGCCGCGCCGGCCGCCAAGACCGACGCGAAGACCGATGCCGCGGCTACGAAGACAACGAAGGAGCGCACGGCCGAGTCGATCGAATGCTCCAAGCAGGCGGACGCCAAGGGGCTGAAGGGCAAGGAGCGCAAGAAATTCCGTCGCGAGTGCAAGAAGGAAGCGAGGGCCGGCGCCGCCGCGCCCGCCGCCCCGGCCGCCGCCGACAAGAAATAATCCCCTCGCGTCCTCCCCTCGTGTCCGCGAGAGGCGCACGCATTGCGGCATGACGAGCCTGCAATTGTGCGCCTCGTGCTGATTTGCGATAAGGCGGCGTGAAGCAGATCACCGCCTCCCTGCCGTTCGAATGGCCAAGCCGTGCCAGGCTCCTGAGCACGGCGGAGACGCTCGTCATCGGCACCGCCGGAGGCCTCGTGTTTCTTCTCGCCGGGCTTCCCGGCGGGCTGATCTCGGGCTCGATGATCGCGGTCGCGATCGCCGCCATCGCCGGCCGCCAATTGTCGCTGCCGCCGCTCCTGACCCAGACCGTGCTGGTGCTGCTCGGCATTTCGCTGGGCTCGGTGGTCTCGCGCCATCTGCTGCAGCAGGTCAGTGCCTATCCTCTCACCATCGTGCTGCTCGCGCTCGCGACCTTCTGCTCCACCTTCGGCTCGAGCTATTACCTCCAGCGCATCCATGGCTGGGACCGCACCTCGGCCTTGCTGGCCGGCAGCCCCGGCGCGCTGTCGCAGATCACGATTCTGGCGGTCGAGCGCGGCGCCGACCTGCCGGGCATCGCGGTGGTGCAGACCATGCGCGTCATCATCCTCACCGCGGCGCTGCCGATGGTGCTCGCGATCGCGGGCGTGGTCCCCTCCGCCGCGCCGTCGCTGACGACGACGACGATCGCTTCGCCGCTCGACCTCGTGGAGCTGGCCGTGGCCTCGCTGGCCATGGCGCTGGTGTTGCGGCTGATCAAGTTTCCCGCGAGCTGGATGTTCGGCGCCATGCTCGCCTCCAGCGTGCTGCATGGCGCCGGCTGGGTTGAGGGCGGCCTGCCGGACTGGGTGCGCGGCGTGGCGCTGGTCGGCATCGGCGCGCTGATCGGCAGCCGTTTCGCGCGGATGCGGATCAAGACGCTCGCCGGCCACATCAATGCGGCGCTGGGCTCGTTCACGGTCGCGATCGCCGTCTCCGCCATTTTCGTCGGCATCGTCGCGCTCACCACACAGGTCAAGTTCTCCGACATCGTGGTCGCCTTCGCGCCGGGCGCGATGGACGCCATGCTGGCGCTGGCGCTGACGTTGCACATCGACCCGATCTTCGTCGGCGCCCATCATTTGTCGCGCTTCGTGTTCGTGACCATCGCAACGCCGGGCATCGTGCATCTGTTCGGGCGCACCCAGGACGACGTGGACGATTAGCAGAGCGCCGCTCTTGTAGGGTGGGCAAAGGCGCACTTGCGCCGTGCCCACGATCTCTCTCAATCGTTAATGGTGGTGGGCACAGCGCGCGAAGAGCGCGCCTTTGCCCACCCTACGGCAACTACGAACGCTTCGCCGTCGCCACAAATCCCCACGCGGCGATCGCGGCCATCAGCAGCGAGATCAGCACGTTGTAGCCGGCGAGCGAGAGGCCGAGGAAGCGCCACTGCACCTCGTCGCAGCGCACCACCTTCACGGTGTCGAGCCGTGAAAAGAGATCGCCGGCATTGCCGAGATTAACGACGGGACCGCTGCAATCGGTCGGCCCCTTCCAGAATCCCCACTCGACGCCGGAATGGTAGGCGCCGAGGCCGGCATTGGCGAGCGTCGCCAGCGCGAGGATCGCGAGCCCCGCCAGCAGCAGCGGCCGCGGCGCGCGATTCTTCGCCGCAAAAGCCGTGAGCGCACCGAGCGGAATCGCGAGGTAATAGGCGTAGCGCTGCTCCAGGCAGAGCGGACAGGGCAGGATTTCCAGCACGAGCTGGAAGAACCAGGCGCCCGCGATGGTCGCAGCCGCGATCAGCGTGACGAGCAGCGAGGCCATCAGCGCTGGGCTCGCGGCCCCCGGCCTGAATGCAGGTATTGCGGCACTCTGGGTGGTCACGGCGGCCTCGTTCGGATGGGTCGTCGCCTTAGCCTCTAGCCCCGGTCCAGGCAGCTGTCGAGAACGGCAGACATCACTTTGGCGCGGGTTGACCCCGCTTTGTCCATGGCTATAGTCCGCCGGCTTCGCGACGCTCCCCTCAAGGGCCGACCGAGGGCCCCTGTGGCGGAACTGGTAGACGCGCTCGACTCAAAATCGAGTTCCGCAAGGAGTGCTGGTTCGATTCCGGCCAGGGGCACCACGCTTCGCCCTTCGGGCTTCGCGTGGCGCGGCCACGCCAAGCTGAAAGGCGATTCGTGTCCGGGGGCGTCCTGGCCCGTAGATGGGCTCTCTCCGCCAGACTCAAGCAGCAAGACACGCTTCTACGCTCTCGCGGCGCTGACGCCCGAGCTTTGGACTTCTCGCGACGCCCCTTGCTTGGAAAGGGCGCAGGGAAGGCCGGGCGCCGGCTAGCACCCACGGTCCGCTGTGCGCAGATTGCGCGAAGACAGATGCACAGCGGCATACAGGGCAGCCCGGACATCCCGGCCTTTCCCTGCGCAGTGGTTTGACGGCTTATGGCGCGCTCTCCCCGGGGAGCGATGCACTATTGCCCCCGTCGTCCTGCGGATGATCGGTGCGCGCGCCCGGTCGGGCCGCTTCACCACCGCAAGCCTTGACGCACAGACCCCGGGCGTCAGGACCACACGCTTTTGCCGTACGCTGGAACCGCACCGGTCGTGTGCGCGCCGGTCAACCGCTCACGGGCCAAGCCCGCCCTGCAATTGTCGCCGCGCCGATGCGCTCCACGTCCACCGCCACCCGGCCCGCGTATCGTGACGATCGCGAAACGCCCCTTATCCATGGGCCGGGATGGCGCATCCCTACGATATTTCCGAATTTCGGTCAAGAAGAATTTTCGAGGACGATACGGCGAGCGGTCAAACAGGCCTCGCTCCGACTCCTCGCAATGACGGGGAGGACAGATTACGCTCCCCGGAGGCGTTCGACTTCGCCGCGCCACTCCCTATATTCTCTCGCAACCGACCTGATGCAGCGGACAGTTTGATGGCCAGGAGACGCACGACGGACGCCGACGACCTTCCCCGCTATTTCGTTTGGGTGCGGGGCCTCGAGGGACCCGAGCCGCAGAAATGGATGACGATGGATTTCGGCGTCAGTGACTGGAAGCGGCCGCTCGTGCTGGCGTACCTCGAGTTGCCAGAAGACGAACGGCACCTGTCGCTGTCGATTTTGGCCCGGCGCTATCCGCCGCCGCGGGTTGATCTTTCGTGAGGCGGCGAGGATGCGCACTCCGCGGCGGAGGCGGAGTCACTCCAAACCGAGAAAGTAGCGCCACTCGGTGCCCATATTGTCGTCGGTAACGAGGGCTTGGCCGGCGGTAGCCTCCAGCAGCTGCGGACATGGTTCGATCGTGGGGCCATCCTGACGGAAGTCGGCTATCAGTGCATCGAGCCGAGCGCGATCAGCGTCATCGGACGCAAATTCGGGTTTGCCGTCGATGCTGTAAGTTTCCAGCGTTCGTCGCCAGCGATCATGATCCCACGCGATCGGGGTCTGCGACAGCACCATATGGTTCAAGAACCGGGCGCCGTGGGAAAATACGGTGCAGCCTGTGCGCTGCGCGCGCCGCGAATTGGTGGTGTTGTAGAAGAAAATTCCGCCGGGCTTCAGGTGTTGCTGCACAAGGCCAAGGAATTCCGACGAAAGCAGATTGGTGATGTTGGCGCGGAAATGCCACGTCGTGTTGGAGACTACCGCATCGAAACGTGCATCGGGATGGTGGCGGAGCCAACGGCGTCCGTCGTCCTCGACGATCCTGACCTTGGGATTGTTTAGGATCGACCTGACATCCTCGTGCTTTGCGATCAACTCGAGATATCCGCGATTGATCTCGACGATTGTGAGCGATTCCACGTCGGGATTGTTGGCGATGACCTGAGCCCATGAACCGGATGAGAGACCGATCATCAGCACCTGTCGTGGTGCGGGGTGGAAGAGACTGAGCGCATACGGCCGGATGATGCCATTGCGATCGGACTTCAGGTCCGTGTTGAAGCGGCCGTCATACATGCCGTTGCCGAAGACGGTGCCGTCGGCATCGACAGTGATGATGCCGCTATGGTTCTCGACAATATGCGGGAAATCGTGATCAGCGAGCGCCTTTCCCTGCAGATTCTCCAGCAACCGTTGGCTCAACAAGGCGCTTGCGCCGAGGCCGAAGACGAGAACAGCGATGGCAAGATAACCAAGACGATTGCGCTCCTGCGCCGTGGTCTGGCCAAGCGCAATCAATGCAAGCGCGGCCATCGTGCCACCGACGAGCAGCATCGCCGCGATCTGTCTGATCCCAAGATAGTCCGTCAGCACGAAGCCGGTGAGGATCGCCCCGCTGGCGCAGCCCGCGATGTTGGCGAAATACAGCAGCGCCGTCCGCTGACCGACTTGTTCGTCGGTCGCGATACCGAATTGCGAAAGATAGGGGAGCAGCGCACCCCACTGCCGCGCGATCAGGTAGGTGATCGCGACGGCGATGCCGATCACGCCGGCGCCGACCCATGCCAATTGTGCCATCAACGGAAGGAACATCGCGCCGAACACATTGGCCCAGATCAGATCGCGCGCGGCTTGGCGCAACGCATCTTGCGGCGCGAGCGTCCTGCAGGACTGTCCGGCCTTTCGCGCGCCGACCGCGATTCCTGTCAAGAAAGCATAGAGCGTCATCGCAAATGCCAGCGAACTCGATCCCGAGGCAAACGACATCACGCGGAACAGGTAGATCTCGTAGGACAACGAGATGAACCCACCCGTCATTGCGAGCAGGACGACAGGACCCATGCCAAGGATTGGCTGGGTGTCGGGAGCCTTGGTCGACGTCTGGGAGTCCGGGCTCGCGCCGGGACCAGAGAGGATGTGCGCCGCGATCGCACCGGCGCCGACCGCGAGATTGATTCCAGCCGCAATCGTGACGGCCTCATGCATGCCGAGAAAAGGGAAGATCAGGGTGGCGCATACAAGGCACGCGGCGCCGGCGCCGAGCGTATTGACAAAATAGAGTGTGCCGACGGCGTCGCCGATCTGGCCGGTCATTCGTGCCAGATATGAGACCAGGATCGGCAGCGTTGCGCCCATCAGAAGGGTCGGCAGCAGCACCAGGACGAGGTTGATTGCGGCAAGGGCGGGCAGCGGCAGGTCTGCCACCATAGCGCCCACCTGCTCGAAGATCTGGAGTGAGGCCAATCCAAATGCGGCGGTAGCAAGCTCGATCACTCCGAGCAGCAACAACGGCTTGACGTTGGTGCGTCGGGATATCCAGCCGCCACACAGGCTGCCAAGCCCGAGCCCGAGCATGAAGGCGGTCACGATGATCGTGACTGATTCCGAATTGACGCCGAAGATCCGGAACAGGCTTCGTTGCCAGGTCAGTTGATAGATCAGCGCCGGGAAACCGGAAAAGAAGAAGAGGATGCAGAGAACGCGGACGCGGGGCGCGGCGAATCTCTGCGCTGGCGCATCCGCGGGCAACTCGACAGCCGTCATTTCAATGGATCCCTTCTCCCACGCTCCCGCAACCTGCAAGAGAAAGGTAAGTAAAGGTTGCGGTTGGTCGGCTGAACGAGGCTGGATTGACGGCCCAATCCGGCAACTCGGTGCGCAGGGTTAAGCCATGGTGAACAGCTGATCAGAACGCCCACTTTGGTACGTGTACCAGCGGTCGATCGCGGACACCGAAGGTCAGCTCCCGGCCCTTCGCTGCTGCTAATGCGGTGCCGCGACGGGGCCGTTCAGAGGGGCAGACCGGACGTTCGCGGCCGAGCGCCAGACCGACGGTTTTGGCCCCATAGCGGACGCATATGCTCAGCTCCGCGTGGCGGCTTCATGGTTCAATGATCTTGTCGCGAACAGCGATCATCACAGCTTGGGTGCGGGTCGCTGCATCAAGCTTTCGACAAATATTCTTGATGTGTTCCTTGACTGTTCGGCTGCTGATGTGAAGCACCACGCCGATCTCCCAGCTTGACTTGCCGTTGGCGGCCAATGTCAGGATTTCCCGTTCACGCGATGTCAGGCTTGCTTGGTGCTGGGCGGGCGAGCCATGAAGTTTGAGGCTTCGGTCAAATGCATAGATCGCCATGAGGTGCAGGGCTGGCAATTGGTCCTGCGGCAGATCGAGCGTCCGACCTCCGAACCATACCTGACCCATCCGGCCTGCAGGCGAGACTACCGGGATCACGAAGCCATCGAGCATGCCGAAGTCGCGGGCACTCTGCACCACCTCGACGGCGCGCGGCTCGCGCTCGGCATCATAGGGCGCTTCCCTGAACCATCGAAATGGCCGCATCGTCGTCTTGCAGTAGCGAAGAGCCGGATCGTCGTATACGTATTTCCTTTCGTGGTAGAGATCTAGAAACCCGGCCGGTAGTCGCTCAGCAAGCACGCCCTCCTGGCGGCGCTCAATCGATATCGGGACGACAAAGGTGCAGCAGAAATAGTCGCAGCCATGCTGGCTTAACACCGAACCTAGCGCATCCATAATCTCGCCGGTCGAGGAAACGCGCTGGATGTTCTCAACGAACTCGAACGCGTTACGGCGGATATTAGCGACACGCCGATCCATCTGGCTTCCCTTCTGAACGCGTCCGACCTACACCTAAGGTCGGCAAGTATAGGCCGTTGCAAGTCGAGCGGGTAGGTCAGTACGCTCACATCTCCGTCGCCCGCCCAGCGTCTGCCATTGGCCCAACCCTGACGTCCGACGAGCCGCCGCGATGGACCGACATCAGGGGCAGAGCTGACCCCTTCCACGCCCCGAGTGCAGCGCGAACCATGAGGGCGCGCGCTCGCCCGGGTGCAACCGACGCTCCGCGCTGCCCTCGCGACCGTGCCACTCCCGCCCCCATGATTATGGGTGTCACGGCATCCCCGCTGCGGCTAAACTTGCCCTTGCGCCGCGGGGGACACGCGGGTGCGGGACCATGATCATGACCGAACAGGGCGAGACGGGTGACATGATTACCATCCTCCTCGTCGAGGACGACGCGCCGACCTGCTGGCGGCTTCAGGATGCGCTGGTCAAGGCCGGCTACGAGGTGCGCAGCGCCGGCACGCTCGGCGAAGCCCGTGCCGCCCTCGCCGGCGGCGCGCCGCGCGTGCTGCTGACCGACCTGCGGCTGCCCGACGGCCACGGCATCGAGCTGATCCGCGAGATGAGGCAGCGCTTCCCCGACACCGAGATCATGGTGATCTCGGCCCTCGGCGACGAGGAAAGCGTGATCTCCGCGATCACGGTCGGCGCCACCGGCTATCTGCTCAAGGACGCCTTTCCCACCGACATCGCCACCACGGTGCGCGATCTGGTCGCCGGCCATTCGCCGATCTCGGCCTCGATCGCCCGCTTCATCGTGCGCAGAACCCAGGGCGCCGCGCAGAATTCGGCGGAGCCGCCGCCCGGCCCCGCGCTCAACACCGCCAGGCTGACACCGCGCGAGATCGACATCCTCTGGGGCATCGCCAAGGGCTTCAGCTATGCCGAGATCGCGAGCCATCTCGGCCTGTCCAGGCAGACCGTGCCCGGCCACATCAAGAACATCTACCGCAAGCTCGAGGTGCATACGCGCAGCGAGGCGGTGTTCGAGGCGGTGCAGCAGGGCCTGATCAAGCTGTGAGCGAGATCGCAGCCAAGGCACCTACGAAGGCACCGAAGGCAGCGGCCAAACCCGCGCGGCGCCGGCTGCTGGCCTCCCGCCTCGTGCCCTATCTGCTGCTCCAGGCCCTGATCGCGATCGTCACCATCCTCGGGCTTCGGCAGCTGCAGCCGAGCGATCCCGAAGACTTCGCGGTAAGCGATTTTTCGGCGCGGGAAGACGGCCTGATCCGCCCGGTGACGCTGCCGCATTTCACGTCGTCGCGCTACTCCCTGGCCGACCCGCCGTTCTACACCGGCGCCTTCACGTTCCCCGGCGCCGATGCCGCCTCGGGCTGGTCGGTCTATCTGCCGCGCTTCAGCAACGCGGTGGAGGTCGCCGTCAACGGCGTCGTCGTGCTCGACTCCCGGCGTGACGCCAATGCCAACCGGCCCGATCGCAACACGCCGCAGATCGCGGCCATTCCCGCTTCGCTGCTGCGCGAGGGCGGCAACGAGATCACGGTGCGGCTGTTCGTGTGGGGGCCGCTCAAGGGCTTTCTCGATACCGTCTATGTCGGCCCGGACGTCGCCTTGCGCCCGGCCTATGAGACGCGCACGCTGCTGTTCGTCACGCTGCCGGTGGTGTTCTCGGCCTGGCAGGCGATCCTCGCCGTCATCCTCGCAATCATGTGGCTGATGCGGCGTCATGAGCCGGTCTACGGCGTGCTGGCCGCGGCGATGGTGCTCGGCGTGGTGCAGGCGTTCGCACCGCCGCCGGTGCCGCCGGCCGCCACGTCGCGGCTCGCCGCCGTGCTGCTGGCCTCCGCGCCGATCGAGAGCGCGCTGATCGTCGTGTTCGGCGTGCTGTTCTTCGGCTGGCGCTGGCCGCGCTACGGCACGCTGCTGTTCGTGCCCGGAATCGTCGTGTTCGTGGTCGGGCTGATCGGGGGCCCGCCGCTGCCGCGCATCCTCTTCCTGGTGCTCGGCATTCCGACGGTCGGGCTTTGCCTGGTCCTGATGGCCTGCATCACGGCAACAGCGGTGGTGCGGCGGCAGGACGCGGCGAGCTTCACGATCGGATGCGCCGTCACCATCGTGCTGACCTGCTGGATCCAGGACATGCTCACGGTGCTCGAGATCGTGTCCAACGATCGCATCTTCGTCTCGCGCCTGTCCTATTCGGCAATGCTGGTCGCGATCGGGGCCGGGCTGACCTGGCGCTTCGCCCGCGCCTTGAACCAGGTCGACAGCTTTGCCGGCCAGCTCGTGACGCGGGTGCGCGAGGCCGAGGAACGGCTTAAGGCGAGCTTTGCCCGCGAGGAGGAGCGCGCCCGCGCCGCCGCGCTCGCCAACGAGCGTACGCGCCTGATGCGCGACCTGCATGACGGCCTCGGCGGCCAGCTCGTCAGCATCGTCGCGCTCTCCGAGCGTGGCCATGAGGGCGCGATGATCACCGATGCGGCCCGTGCCGCGTTGAAGGATCTGCGTCTCGTCATCGATTCCATGGACGACATCGGCGGCGACCTGATGCTCGCCCTCGGCTCCTGGCGCGAGCGCACGACGGCGCAATTGCGGCCGCACGACATCACGCTCGACTGGCGCGTGGCGACGCCGCAAGGCGTGCCGCTGCATCCGGAACTGCGGCCATGGCACGTCATCCAGATCGTGCGCATCCTCGACGAGGCCGTGACCAATGCGGTCAAGCATGCGCAGGCGCGCCGCATCGCGGTCACCATCGACACGTTCGACGCAGGCCGGGGGCCGTACGGCGTGATCAGCGTGACTGACGACGGCCACGGCTTCGCGCCGGCCGGCAATGGCGAGGCCGGTCGCAACGGCCAGACCGCGCGCGGCCTGCGCAACATGAAAAGCCGCGCCGCGCGCTGCGGTGCCGTGCTCGATCTGAGTTCGGATTCGTCCGGCACGCGCGTGCGGCTGCAATTGCCGCAGCGTTTTCCCGACAGCGACATGGCTGCGGGCTGAAAGGCCCCCTCCCCGAACGTGTGGGGCGCACGGAGAGAGGGGACGGGCCGGGAAATCCGCCTGCGGAGGACGGGGGGTGTTCGTCCGCAGGCTCCGTTGGCCCGAAGCAATGCAATCAATTCAATGGAGATGTCAGCGCACGCCGACGCGGTTGACCGGGCCGCCGCGATTCATCGGCGTTCCCGCGCGCACGCCGACACCGGGCGCGCCGACGCCGGGCGTTGCGACCGCCGCCGCGGCGACCGGCGCTCCGGGCGCCACCACCACCGCCGCCGTCGGCCGCACCACGCAGCCCTTGGGCACGCCGACCGTCTTGCAATAGACCACCGCCTGCGCCGGGCTCGTGCCCAGCGACACCATCGCCGCGCCCGCGAGCGCCACGACCGTCAGCCCCGCGCTCAGCGCTCCAGCTCTCTTCGACATTCTTGCTCTCCTGCTTCCCGTTCGGCGTCCCGATGCAATCACCGGTTTCGCAGCCGAGGTGCAGCCTGAATGACAAAAGACGGCGCGCGAATACATGCCATGAAGATGGGGGTACCGCGGCCGGGAGGGCGTGCCGGTGCCATGAACATGGCATGGACCGGCGCCCGGCCTTTGCGGGATGGTCCGGCCCGATTGATCCCGGTCGGGACCAACGAGAATTCCAAAGAGGTGCTTTATGAAGATTTCGGTTCTTGCCGCGCTGCTACTCGCTGCCACCGCCCTGCCCGCTGCCGCACAATCTGGTCCGTCGGTCCAGGAGCAGATGGCCTGCCGCGGCGACGCCGGCAAATTCTGCGCCGAACATGTCGGCAAGCCGCCGCAGATGAACGCCTGCCTGCGCGAGAACAAGCCGAAGCTCTCGGAGTCCTGCCGCAAGGTCGTTGAATCGCGCGGCGGCTAAAGCATGATCCGGAAAAGTGCGCAGCGGTTTTCCGAAAAGATCATGCTTAAACAACAACCTAAAGCGCGATGACGATTCATCCTAATCGCATCGCGCTTTAGTCGGTCGTCGTTCTCCGTCCTCATCCTGAGGGCCCGCCAAAGGCGGGCGTCTCGGTGCCGCACCGAGGCTAGAGTAACCGGCGCCAGGGAGGCGTGAGGCGGCGGCGCTAGGTTGGCTTGCGGCGCAGATGGACGATGACGTCGAGCCGCGCGATCTCGTGGCCGGGAAGCGCCTCGGGGATCTTGGTGAAGGCGAGGCCGTCGGCAACGTCGACCAGCACATCCTCGCCTTCGAGGTAGAAGTGCGGATGCACCGACGTGTCGGTGTCGAAGAACGACTTGATGCCGTCGGCCGCGATCCGACGCAGCAGGCCGGCCTCGGTGAACTGGTTCAGCGTGTTGTAGACGGTCGCGAGCGACAGATACGCGTTCGCCGCCATCGCCTCTTCATAGAGGCTCTCGGCGGTGACGTGACGGTGGCCGCCCAGGAACAGCAACTGGCCGAGCGCGAGACGCTGGCGCGTCGGGCGCAGGCCGGCATTGCCGAGCAATTGCAGGCAGTGCCGCACGCCATCATCCGGCGGTGGCTCGAGGCTGGCGGCATCAGCTCCGTTATCGTCAAACGCCGGGATATGGCTGACCTGGATGTCCATCGATCGTCTCACGGCTCAAGGAAACAGGACAGGCAGTGCCGCCTTCCGCCAGTTGCTATTGGATCGCAAAAGCGGCGGCCCGACTTTGAGCCAGATCAAATGCGCAAGCTGACCTATCGCAAGGCGGCCCGGTGCATTCCCGGCCAGGATTGGCCGGTATCGATGAGGCTCACATGTCCAGACCGGTTCCCGACAAGGCAGAGGTCGCGCTCGAATATCCCAACAAGTTCTATGTCGGCACTTTCGAGCATTCGTCGCGCTTCGAGGCGCGGCTCGACGGCAGCGGCGTGGCGCTGACGCTGCAGCATCCGGGCGCTGCCGACGAGCGCAAATCGGTGCATCTGCACATCAATTTCGGCCTGCTCGCCGGCATCCTGCGTGAACTCGCCGGCAGCGTCGCCGGCATGCCCAGGGACGATATCGCGCACCGCGAGCAGCTCACAGAGGCGCTCGACGAATTGCGACGGGCGCTCAGCGCATCATGACGGCCTGATGCTTTTGGTCGCAGGCGCAAGCTTGTGCACCGCCTCCGCAAAACTCTCGACACACCAAAGCCTCCTGATTGCTCCGTGCGCGAAGGCCGACGGGGAAAACAGGACGCGCTGTACATTTTTTGTGCTGATGCTGTCGAGACTTTCATCTTGCGGCGCCGAACGAGACTATGTGAGCCTCGATATCGGATGGGGACTGGGATGGGCTTGCCGTCGCTTTGCGCGCGAGGACGTTGCGAAGCGTTTTCGGCCGGCCTCGCTTGAGAAAGTTACGATATGCCAAAACGAGTATTGCTTGGTCTCCTCCTGGCTTGCGGCCTTGCGGCCCCTGCATTGGCGCAAGAGCCGAAGCCAGGCGGTGTGATCAATGCCGTGATCCAGCCTGAGCCGCCCGGCCTGATGCTGGCACAGGTGCAGAACGGTCCGACCCAGATGGTGTCGGGCAACATCTTCGAGGGGTTGCTGCGCTACAGCCCCAAGCTCGAGCCCCAGCCGGAGCTCGCCGAGAGCTGGAGCGTCAGCGAGGACGCCAAGACCTACACCTTCAAGCTCAGGAAGGGCGTGACCTGGCACGACGGCAAGCCCTTCACCGCAGCGGACGTCCTGTTCTCGATCGAGATGCTGAAGCAGACGCATGCGCGCGCCCGCACCAATCTTGCGCAGGTCGACAAGGTCGAGGCACCCGACGCTCACACAGTGGTGTTCACGCTGAAGCAGCCGTTCGGCCCGTTCCTCGGCATCTTCGAGGTCGGCTCGATGCCGATGGTGCCGAAGCATCTCTATGAAGGCACCGACTGGAAGACCAACGCCTACAACAACGCACCCATCGGCACCGGCCCCTTCATGTTCAGGGAATGGCAGAAGGGCTCGTTCATCCGCCTGGTCAAGAACCCCAATTATTACGAGAAGGGCAAGCCCTATCTCGACGAGATCTACTGGCAGATCATTCCCGACGCCGCGGCGCGCTCGGTGGCATATGAGACCGGCAAGGTCGACGTGCTGCCCGGCGGCTCGGTCGAGAATTTCGACGTGCCGCGGCTGTCCAAGCTGAAGGACACCTGCGTCACCGGCGCCGGCTGGGAATTCTTCTCGCCGCTGGCCTGGCTGTGGCTCAACAACCGTCAGGGGCCGCTCGCCGACAAGCGGGTGCGGCAGGCGATCATGTATGCGATCGACCGCGATTTCGCCAAGGACGTGATCTGGAACGGGCTCAGCAAGGTCGCGACCGGCCCGTCCGCCTCGACCATCAAATATTACACCGATGACGTGAAGAAATATCCGTACGATCCGGCCAAGGCCAAGGCGCTGCTGAAGGAGGCCGGCTACAAGGGCGAGAAGATCCGCCTGCTGCCGCTCGCCTATGGCGAGACCTGGCAACGCTGGGGTGAAGCCGTGAAGCAGAACCTCCAGGACGTCGGCATGACCATCGAGACCATCGCCACCGACGTTGCCGGCGGCAACCAGAAGATCGGCGACTGGGACTACGACATCGCCTTCACCTATCTCTATCAGTACGGCGATCCCGCGCTCGGGGTCGGCCGCAACTATATCTCCAGCAACATCGCCAAGGGCCAGGTCTTCAACAACGTCGAGGGCTATTCCAACCCGGAGATCGACAAGCTGTTCGCCGACGGCGCGGTCGCGACCCCCGACTCCAAGCGCAAGGAGATCTACGAGAAGGCGCAGAAGATCCTGGTCGAGGACGTGCCGGTGGCCTGGATGCTCGAGCTGCAGTTCCCGACCATCACGCGCTGCAAGGTCAAGAACCTGATCACCACGGGGATCGGGGTCAATGACGGCTTCAAGGACGCATGGCTCGACAAGTGAGCCCTGCCACTTTCACCTCTCCCCGCTTGCGGGGAGAGGTCGAATGTGCGCGAAGCGCATATTCGGGTGAGGGGGTACCGGTCCATCGGCATTCCCACGTGTGGAGAGAAGCCCCTCACCCCAACCCTCTCCCCGCAAGAGCGGGGCGAGGGGGCGCACCGTCAACGTGGCTTCAGATCACGCTCCAAGATATGACCATTTAAAATGCTCTCCTTCATCTCTCAGCGCGTCGTGAAGGGCGTGATCGTCCTGCTCGCGATCGTCGTCCTCAATTTCTTCCTGATCCGGCTCGCGCCCGGCGACCCCGCAATCGTGATGGCGGGCGAGGCCGGCGCCAGCGACCAGGTCTTCGTCAAGCAGCTCCGAGAAAAGTTCGGCCTCGACAAGCCGCTGCCCGAGCAGCTCTTCATCTACGTCAAGGGCGTGGTCAGCCTCGACCTCGGCTTCTCCTTCCGGCAGCAGGCGCCGGTCGCAAAGCTGATCGGCGAGCGGCTGCCGGCGACGCTGCTGCTGACACTGACCGCGTTTGCGATTTCGCTGATGCTCGGCATTGTCTTCGGGACCTTCGCCGCGCGCTTCGCCGGAACCTTCCTCGACACCGCCATCACCGTCTTTGCGCTGATCTTCTACGCCATGCCGATCTTCTGGGTGGCGCTGATGGGTATCCTGCTGTTCTCGGTCACCATGGATTGGCTGCCGAGCTTCGGTTACGAGACGGTCGGCGCCAATCTCACCGGCTTTTCCCACGCGGTCGACGTCGCAAAGCACCTGATCATGCCGGCGATGACGCTCGGCCTGTTCTTCATGGCGACTTACACCCGCATGACGCGCGCCTCGATGCTGGAGGTGAAGCGGCTCGATTTCGTCAAGACCGCGCGCGCGAAAGGCCTTGGCGACGCCGTGATCCAGCGCCGCCACGTGCTGCGCAATGCGCTGCTGCCGGTCGTGACGCTCGCCGGCGTGCATTCCGGCACGCTGATCGGCGGCGCCGTCATCACCGAGACCGTGTTCGCCTGGCCCGGCATCGGGCGGCTGATGTACGACGCCCTGCTCCAGCGCGACTACAATCTGCTGCTCGGCGTGTTCGTGATCTGCTCCGCCATGGTGCTGATCTTCAACCTCATCACCGACCTCGTCTATCGCCTGGTCGATCCGCGCATCGAATTCGCCTCATGAGACAGTTCTGGAAATCGATGTTCAAGAGCCCGAGCGGCGTCATCGGGCTCGTCATCCTCCTGCTCGCGATCGCCGTCGCATTGTTCGGACCGATGCTGTTTCCGAACTCGCCATGGCGCATGGTGCAACGGCCGTTCCTGCCGCCCTTCACGCTCGGCGCCGTGCCGCTCGGCACCGACGCGCTCGGCCGCGACGTCTTTGCCGGCATGATTTTCGGCGCACGGGTCTCGCTATTGGTCGGTCTCGTCTCGACACTGGTCGCGCTGGTCGTCGGCATTCCCATCGGCGCGATGGCCGGCTATTTCGGTGGCAGGGTCGACGACGCCCTGATGCGCTTCACCGAGTTCTTCCAGACCATCCCGAGCTTCGCGCTCGCGATCGTGCTGGTCGCGATCCTGCAGCCTTCGATCTACTCGATCGTAGCCTCGATCGCGGTGGTGAGCTGGCCGCCGGTCGCCCGTCTCGTGCGCGGCGAGGTGCTGTCGCTGCGCACGCGCGAATATGTCCAGGCGGCAATCGTCACCGGACAGAGCAACACCTGGATCATCCTGCGCGAGATCCTGCCCAACGCGCTGTCGCCGGTGATCGTGCTGGCCTCGCTGATGGTGGCGACCGCGATTCTCCTGGAATCCTCGCTGTCCTTCCTCGGCCTCGGCGATCCCAATCTGATCTCCTGGGGCTACATGGTCGGCGCCGGCCGCACCGTGATCCGCCAGGCGTGGTGGATCACGGTGTTTCCCGGCATCGCCATCCTGATCTCCGTGCTCGGGCTGAACCTGATCGGCGAAGGCCTCAACGACGCGCTCAATCCGCGCCTGTCGCGGGAGGGACGCTGATGCTGACCGCCCCGCCTGCCGTCTCCATCAGGAATCTCAGGATCGCGCTGCCGAAGGGCGCCGAGCGGCCCTTCGCGGTCGACGGCGTCTCGCTGGACTTGCGCCCCGGCAAGATCGTCTGCGTCGTCGGCGAGTCCGGCTCCGGCAAGTCGATGTGCGCACATGCGCTGATGGGCCTGTTGCCCGATACGGTGTCTGTCGCCGCCGGCGAGATCCAGTTCGAAGGCCGCGACCTGCTCAAGCTCGATGACGACGGCTGGCGCGACCTGCGCGGCCGCCGGCTGGCGATGATCTTTCAGGAGCCGATGACCGCGCTCAACCCGCTGATGCGGATCGGCGACCAGATGGCGGAGATGTTCGAGGCGCACGGCCTGTTGACGCCAAGGGAGCGGCGCGCCAAGGCGCTGGCGCTGGCGCGCGAGGTCGGCCTGCCCGACCCTGAAAGGATCGTGCGCGCCTATCCGCACCAGCTCTCCGGCGGCCAGCGGCAGCGCGCCATGATCGCGATGGCGCTCGCGCTCGAGCCCGCGGTGCTGGTCGCGGACGAGCCGACGACCGCGCTCGACGTCACCACGCAGGCGCAGATTCTCAAGTTGATCCGCAACCTTCAGCGCGACCGCAACATGGCCGTGATGTTCATCACGCACGATTTCGGCGTGGTCGCCGACATCGCCGACCAGGTCGTGGTGCTCCGCCATGGCAAGGTGGTGGAGGAAGGCCCGGCCTCTGCCGTCTTCAACGAGCCGCAGCACGACTACACCAAGGCGCTGCTCGCCGCCGTCCCCTCGATGGATCCGCCGGCACGCAAGCCCCTCGACGGTCAGGCCAGGGCGGTCGAGGTGATCGGTCTGGACAAGACCTACGTGACATCAGGCGGCTGGTTTCGCGAGGACCGCCGGGTCGATGCTGCGCGCGCGGTCAATTTCGACATCCTCAAGGGCGAGACGCTCGGCCTCGTCGGCGAATCCGGCTCCGGAAAATCATCGGTGGCACGCCTCGTGGTGCGGCTGATCGAGGCTGACCGCGGCACGGTGCGGATCGGCGAGACCGATCTCACCTCACTCTCCGGCAAGGCGCTGCGCGCCGAGCGCCATCGCATCCAGATGATCTTCCAGGATCCGTTCGCCTCGCTCAATCCGCGCCGCAAGATCGGCCACATCATCGCCGCCGGCCCGATCGCGGCCGGCCTCGATCCGAAGGCGGCGTTCGATCGTGCCCGCGACCTGCTCAAGATGGTCGGCCTCGATGCCGGTGCACTCGAACGCTATCCGCACGAATTCTCCGGCGGCCAGCGCCAGCGTATCGGCATTGCGCGCGCGCTGGCGCTCGAGCCGGAGATCATCGTCGCGGATGAAGCCGTCTCCGCACTCGACGTCTCCGTGCAGGCGCAAGTCTTGAGGCTGCTCGAAGACCTCAAGACACGCCTCGGCCTCTCCATGCTGTTCATCACCCACGACTTGCGCGTCGCCGCCCAGATCTGCGACCGCATCGCGGTGATGCAGCGCGGCGCCATCGTCGAGCTGAAGCCGACGGCACAGCTGTTCGCCGCGCCGGAGCATGCCTATACGCGCGAGCTGCTGGCGGCGGTGCCGGGACGGAAAGAGCGCGCGCCGGCGGCGTGAACACTGCCCGCATCAGACCGCAAATCTCGGGCTGGTTCCAAAAACTAGCATGCCGCGAAGGTGAAACATATTCGGACCAACGGCATTTGCTTTCCGGACTGATCCTTGCTGATGAAGGCAAGGCGCAAGGCTGACACCAGCATTCGCTCGCACGGTGCTAAGTGGCCTTTGCAACGAATATGAGGTGGTGAGCGGCTTCTCAACCCGGCGCATCGGGGCGCCGGATGTTTTGAGATGCACGGGCACGCTCACGCGTTTTTTATTCCATCGTGATCGGCCGGGCGTTTCAAAGGCGAAGCCGGCACCATAGATCGCGATGGAATGATTTACGTCATCTGATAACGGATGCCAATTGAGACGGAGCCAACATGGGCGAAGTTATTCGATTTGTCTCGAAGTCCGAGCGCGAGCGGATGCGTCTCATCCAGGAGGCGCGCGCCATCTACGACAGCATCTTTCCTTCGGCTGATCCGGCCGGCGCAGGTCAGGACAAGGCACCGCTTGGCCGGGCGTTCGTCGGCGACGGGAGCACCCGATCGTGATCAAGATCATCGCGGTACTTTGCAGTCTCGCTTCTCCGACCAATTGTCACGAGCAGATCGTCACCACCTCGGATTTTGCCGAGGTCTCGCTGCAGTCCTGCCTGATGGGCGCGCCGCAGCTCGCCGACTGGATGAACCAGCATCCGACCGAGCGACTGGCAGCATGGCGCTGCGTGATCGGTCAACAGGTCCGCCGCGGAATTTAGCTGTTCGCGCCTTGCCGGCATCCGCTGATCGGCATCGCTCTATCGGGTGGTGTTGCTCCAGGTCGGAACGGAATTGGTCACGCCGACCGACGGCCAATTGTACGATCCGATCGACGGCGCCGTGACCGTGCCGACCGACGGTCCGGACGAACCGTAGGACGCCCTCGGCTGCGCCGCCGGCGACGCGGCGCCGCCATAGTTCGGAGCCACCACGCCAGCGCCGTATTGTCTGCTCGAGCGCTGCTTCTTCGCCTCAGCCGCGAACGGCGCGAGCAGAAGTCCGGCCCCGATGAAGGCGGCAATGGCGAATTTGATGCCAGTGAATTTGAATCCCATCATGGCTGATCCCTTCGAAGCTGGCGCCCTTGTCGCTATGTGTCCATTCAGCGGACGATATCCAGGGCCGCCCCGTTCATAACTCCGTGCGCGGGGGGAAGGTGCCCGGTCCGCCTTCGGATGGACCCGAATCAGCGTTAGTGCATTGGCCTCATCGACTTCGCGGATTGAGGCGACATGACCGGCCCTGAACTGAAGCAACTCCGCGCCGACCTCTCCGACGCCCTCGAGCGGAAGCTCACCGCGGTCGACATGGCGAAGCTCTGCGGATTACCGGAGAAAGGCGGCGCCGACACCATCAGGCGTTGGGAGGTGAGCGGCCCGACGCCCTCGGCGACCAAGGTGCTGCGCGTGCTCGCCATGGCGAGCGAGCGCTATCCGATCCTGGAGAAGTTCGACATCTTCGACCGCCATGACGTGCGCGAGGAGGACCGACCTGCGAAGCGCGCGGCGTTCCGCCAGCAGATGCGGGACGAGGCGCGCCGGCGGCTAGGTTAACGAAGTGCGCATGGACGTTACCGAGACGCTGCGGCGTTAAACCTTCCTTCAGCATTTCTTAAGTCGGTATTAAGCACGAAAATCAATTGCAGCCCAATAAGTTAGGTTGGGTCTCGCTGTGCCACGCATGTGACAGCATTTTCATCAAAAGCGAGCTATCTGCAAAACCAACGCCGGCGCGGAAAGCGCGCCTGCCGGGACATTGAGTGCTGGAGTTCAAGACGATGAAGAAGATTCTGTTTGCGACCGTGGCGCTGCTCGCGATGGGCGCGGCCGCACCGGCCGTCGGCGCCGATCTCGGCAACCGCAACTATTACAAGTCGCCCGCGCCGGCCTATGCCGCGCCGATCTACAACTGGACCGGTTTCTATATCGGCGGCCATGTCGGCGGCGCCTTCTCCAGCGACAACAATTTCAGCGGCCTCTCCACCGGCAACAACGGCAACGGCCGTTTCCTCGGCGGCGTGCAGGTCGGTGCGGACTGGCAGTTCCATCCGAATGTCGTGGTCGGCGTCGAAGGCCAATATTCCTGGCTCTCCGGCAGCGTCGGCGCCGTGTTTCCGGGCGGCATCGCCTACACCAACGACCAGCGCGGTCTCGGCTCGATCACCGGCCGCGTCGGCTACACCTGGGGCCCCGGCCTCGTCTACGTGAAGGGCGGCTATGCCTATTCGGACAACAACGAGAAGGTGACCGTCGGCGGCGTGCCGACCGGCTTCGTTATCACGGGCGATCACCGCAACGGCTACACCGTCGGCGCCGGCCTCGAATACATGTTCGCCCCGAACTGGTCGGCCAAGGCCGAGTACCAATATTACAATTTCGGCGACGCGCACTTCACCGCGGGTCCGCTTGTCGGCACCGGCAACTTCACCACCGACGACCACACCATCAAGGCGGGCGTCAATTACCGCTTCAACTGGGCAAGCCCGGCGGTCGCGCGCTACTGATCGGTTACCGCAACTTTACCATGAGGAAGGGCCGGCGCTGTCGCCGGCCCTTCTTTTTTCGCCCTGCGGAACGCGCGCAACCGTTTGCGGATATTGCGATTTTTTTAACCGGCGGTGCCGATACTGCCGGCCACAAAGAGAAGCAAGAACGTTGGGGGAATTTTCGATGGCGATCCGTCTGGGCGTTGGCCGTTTGCTTGGTCGATTCAAGATGCCGACATGGGGCGTGCGCGGCAGCCTGTTTGCGGCGTTCGCGGTGATCGCGGGCATGGGCCTCGTGATCGCAGCCGGCGCCGGCCTGGCGCTGCAGAATCTCGGCGGACGCATGACCGAGCTGAGCGGACGGGACATTCCGCGCCTGACCGCCAGCCTGCAATTGTCGGCGCTGAGCGCGAGCCTTGCGGCACAGGGACCGGCGCTGCTCGCGGCGCAAAGCGAGGAAGCCCTCAACGAGCGCACCAAGAAGCTCAAGGAATTGCAGGAGCAGACGCAGCAAAAGCTGACCGAGATCATCCAGCTCGGCGGCGACAAGACCGTCGTCTCCGGACTGAGCGAGACGATGAAGAGCATCAACGAGGCGGCCCAGAGCCTGGCCAAGGCGGCCCGCGAACGGCTGGATATCGCTGCCCTTCACGACAAGCAATATGACGCGCTGCGCAGCGCGCAGGGCGCCTTCGTCGGCGCGGCCAGCCCGGCGATGCTCGACGCGCAGACCCGGGTCAACGCCATTCTCGGCTCGGCCGACCTGTCCGCCGCGGATGCCTCCGACGCCGCGCAGACCGTCGGCCAGCTCGGCAACGTCGTCGCCAGCGGCAATCTCGCGGCCGCCGACATGAGCGCGGCGCTGTCGGCCAACAGCAGCGACAAGCTCGACGACATCCAGAAGGAATTCAAGACGGCACAGGGCCGCCTGCGATCCAACCTCGATCTGCTGCCGGACAACCAGGGCAACAAGATGCTGCGCGAGACGGCGGAGAAGCTGCTGGCGCTCGGCACCGGCAAGACCGGCGTGTTCAATCTGCGTGAGAAGGAGCTAGACTCCATCGACTACGGCCAGACCATCCTGGACGAGACCCGCAAGCTCAATGTCGGCCTCGGCATCAGTGTGCAGCAGCTCGTCGACGGCGTGCAGAAGGAGACCAACGCCTCGACCTCCCAGGCGCAGCAGGAGACCTCGCTCGCGACGTCCGTGATGCTGGCGCTCGGCGCCTTGATGCTGGTCGGCTCGGCGCTGTTCGTCTGGCTCTATGTCGGCCGCAACATCCTGCGCCGGATCACCGGCCTGCAGCGCGCCATGCAGCTGCTCTCGGCCGGCGATCTCGACACCGAGATCGCGCGCGCCAAGCACAAGGACGAGATCGGCGCGATGAACGACACGCTGACCGTGTTCCGTGACAGCATGATCGAAGCCCGGGCGCTCGCCAGCGAGCAGGACAAGGACCGCATCGCCAAGGCCGAGCGCGCCGCGCGCATGGAAGCGAAGATCGCCGAGTTCGAAAACACGGTGCGCTCCGCGCTCGACAATCTGGCGCAGTCGGCCAATTCGATGCAGTCGACCGCGCAGAGCATGTCGACCACCGCCGACCAGTCCAACGCGCTGGTCAACGCGGTCGCCTCCGCCGCCGAGGAGACCTCGGTCAACGTGCAGACCGTCTCGTCGGGCACCGAGCAGCTGTCGTCCTCGATCGAGGAAATCAGCAAGCAGGTCGTGACCTCGGCCGCGATCGCCAAGAAGGCGGTCGACGAAGCCGGCGCGACCGACGCCACGGTGCAGAGCCTCGCCGACAGCGCGAGCCGCATCAGCGTCGTGGTCGATTTGATCCAGACCATCGCCTCGCAGACCAATCTGCTCGCGCTCAACGCCACCATCGAGGCGGCGCGTGCCGGCGAGGCCGGCCGCGGCTTCGCCGTGGTCGCCTCCGAGGTGAAGAGCCTGGCGAGCCAGACCGCCAAGGCGACGGAGGAAATCCGCACACAGATCGCCAGCATGCAGGACATCACGACCTCGGCGGTCGGCGCCATCCAGGGCATCGGCCGGATCATCGGCGAGATCAACGACGTGACCACGACGATCGCGGCCGCGGTCGAGGAGCAGGGCGCCGCCACCCGCGAGATCGCGCGCAACATCCAGCATGCGGCCGGCGGCACCAGCGAAGTCTCCAGCAACATCGTCGGCGTCTCCACCGCCTCCGCCGAAGCCGGCGCCGCGGCGAGCGAAGTGCTGGGCGCCTCCGACGCGCTGCGGCGCGAAGCCGACCTGCTGCGCGGTGAGATCGACGCGTTCCTCAACAACATGCGGGCGGCGTAGAACGCCGCGGCATCGGCACTGCGCTTCCTCTCCCGCCTGCGGGCAGGGCAATCGCATATGGAGCCGATCTCGCCTGTGGCCATCCTTCGAGACGCCCGCCGTTGGCGGGCCCTCAGGATGAGGATGCGGGTGCTTGGCACGAGTTTCAACGGGCACCAATGCTGCTTAGCCTCATCCTGAGGAGCTTGCGTAGCAAGCGTCTCGAAGGACGAGGCGCGCGCTCAGGTCCCGCAAAGCGCCATATGCGATTGCCCTGCGCCTGCGGGAGAGGGTCGGGGTGAGTCCGCGTCTCGCAGTCCCACATCACGGAAAAAGCCCCCGGTATGACCGCCATGCGCAGACCCCGCCCCGTCCTTTTTCGGCTGGCGCACCGCGCGCGCTGGGTTTAAGCGGGTAGCATGAACGCGAAAACCGACACCGCACCGTCCTCGGCCGAGGCGCTGCGCTATCCCTGGGACCAGCATCCCGGCCACGACGAGATCGTCGAAGTCAGGCCCGGGGTGTTGTGGGCGCGGCTGAAGCTGCCGTTCCGCCTCAACCACGTGAACATCTACCTGCTCGCCGACGGCGACGGCTATGCGATGGTGGATACCGGCTTCGGCAACGAGGAGACGATCGAGGCCTGGACCAAGCTGTTCGACGGGCCGCTGAAAGGCGTCAACATCACGCGCCTGATCGTCACCCACTCTCATCCCGACCATGTCGGACTTGCGGGCTGGGTGGTCGAGCGGTTCAACTGCCCGCTGGTGATGTCGCAGGTCGAGTATCTGCAATCGGTCTATCACCAGAACCGCGGCACCGCGGAGCGGCAGGAGGCGCAGCGGCTGTTCTTCCGCCGCCACGGCATGGACGAGTCGCTCACCGAAAAGCTGCTGGGCCGCGGCCAGGATTATCTCAAGCGCGTCTCGGTGCTGCCGCCCTCCTACCGCCGCATCTCCCATGGCGACGACGTCGTCATCGGCACGCGCCGCTTCAAGGTGATCACCGGCGGCGGCCACGCGCTCGACCAGGTGATGCTGTATTGCGCCGACGACAAGCTGTTCCTCTCCGCCGACCAGGTGCTGAGCAAGATCTCGCCCAATGTCAGCGTCTGGGCGGTCGAGCCCGATCAGAATTCACTCGGCGAATACCTGGCCTCGCTCGCCAGCCTCACCACGACGCTGCCCTATGACGTGCTGGTGCTGCCCGGCCACGGCGTGCCGTTCTACGGACTGAAGACGCGCATCAAGCAGCTCGCCGACCACCATGAAGAGCGCTGCCGCCTGATCGCGGAAGCCTGCCGCGAGCTGCCGCAGACCTCGCGCGCGCTGGTGCCTGTGGTGTTCAACAAGCATGTGCTCGACGAGCACCAGATGGGCTTTGCCGCCGGCGAACTGGTCGCCCATGTCAACTACATGATCGTCGAGGGCCGGCTGACGGCCGAGACGAAGGACGGCGTGCTGCAATTCAGGACGACGTAGACGTTGTCGTCATGGCCGGGCTTGTCCCGGCCATCCACGTTCTTCCACGCGAGAGAACGAGGTCGTGGATGCCCGGGACAAGCCCGGGCATGACGAGTTTGTGGAACCACCTCACTTCATATTCGCGATGGCGTGCAGCGCCGCGATGTAGCCGAACGGGCCCAGGCCGCAGATCACCCCGGTCGCCACGAACGAGATCTTGGAGTGGCGGTGATATTCGTCGCGGGCGTGGATGTTGGAGATGTGGACTTCCAGCACCGGGCCGTCGAACGTCTTGATCGCGTCCATGATCGCGACCGAGGTGAAGGAGAAGCCGGCCGGATTGATGACGATGGCGTCGGCATCCTGCCGCGCCGACTGGATCAGGTCGACGAGCACGCCTTCATGGTTGGACTGGTGGAAGGCGAGCTTGAGGCCGAGCTTGGCCGCCACGTCCGCGCAGCTCGCGTTGACCTCCGCGAGCGTCGTCGTGCCATAGATATGCGGCTCGCGGATGCCGAGCATATTGAGGTTGGGACCGTTGAGGATCATGACACGTTTCATCGGGCGTCCTTTCGCATGAGCTTGGCCGGGCACCGATCCGCGTCCCGACGAAAACGAGACGACGAGATCGGCGCGACCGGCTCGGCCATCATGGACGCAGGGCGGCCCATGGACAAAATGTCCAAGCCGGCCGCAGCGGTCTCCGGCTTTGGCAGGGGCCGCGGTCAACGGCGGCGGGCACGCGTTAGGCGTTTGATCCACATCAACTATCGCCTGCGAGGCGACGCTATCAATATACCCGCGCAGCTCGCACCAAATGTGTGCTGGCGCATAGACATTGGAGCTGGAAAAGCTCTAAAAATGAGCGGCCGCCGTGGCCGGGTTCCGTTGCAGGTCTTGCCGATGGATTACAACCAGTTCTTCGATTCCGCCCTCGATCGTCTCCACGCCGAGCGGCGCTACCGCGTATTCGCGGACCTCGAGCGCACGGCCGGCCGGTTCCCGCACGCGGTCTGGCACTCGCCCAAGGGCAAGCGCGACGTCGTGATCTGGTGCTCCAACGACTATCTCGGCATGGGCCAGCACCCGAAGGTGGTCGGCGCCATGGTCGAGACCGCGACGCGCGTCGGCACCGGGGCCGGCGGCACCCGCAACATCGCCGGCACGCATCATCCGCTGGTCCAGCTCGAGGCCGAGCTTGCCGATCTCCACGGCAAGGAAGCCGCGCTGCTGTTCACTTCGGGCTATGTCTCGAACCAGACCGGCATTCCGACCATCGCAAAGCTCATTCCGAACTGTCTCATTCTGTCGGACGAGCTCAACCACAATTCGATGATCGAGGGCATTCGCCAGTCGGGCTGCGAGCGGGTCGTGTTCCGCCACAACGACGTTGCGCATCTCGAGGAGCTGCTGAAGGCGGCCGACCCGAACCGCCCGAAGCTGATCGTCTGCGAAAGCCTCTATTCCATGGACGGCGACGTCGCCCCGCTCGCCAAGATCTGCGATCTCGCCGAGAAATACGGTGCGATGACCTATGTCGACGAGGTCCACGCCGTCGGCATGTACGGCTCGCGCGGCGGCGGCATCGCCGAGCGTGACGGCGTCATGCACCGCATCGACGTTCTCGAGGGCACCCTCGCCAAGGCGTTCGGCTGCCTCGGCGGCTACATCGCCGCCAACGGCCAGATCATCGATGCCGTGCGCTCCTATGCGCCGGGCTTCATCTTCACCACCGCGCTGCCGCCGGCGATCTGCTCAGCCGCGACCGCCGCGATCAAGCATCTGAAGGCCTCGAACTGGGAGCGCGAGCGCCACCAGGATCGCGCCGCTCGCGTCAAGGCGATCCTCAACGCCGCCGGGCTGCCTGTGATGTCGAGCGACACCCACATCGTGCCGCTGTTCGTCGGCGATCCCGAGAAGTGTAAGCAGGCGTCCGATCTCCTGCTCGAGGAGCACGGCATCTACATCCAGCCGATCAATTATCCGACGGTCGCCAAGGGCAGCGAGCGTCTGCGCATCACGCCCTCGCCCTATCACGACGACGGCCTGATCGATCAGCTCGCCGAAGCCCTGCTGCAGGTGTGGGACCGCCTCGGCCTGCCCCTGCGCGCCAAGTCGCTGGCGGCGGAGTAGGCTGTTCTCTTACCCTCCCCTGGAGGGGGAGGGTCGGCTCACATGGAGCGCAGCGAAATGTGAGACGGGGTGGGGTGACGGTCCCTCCACCTCCAACAGTGCCCGTGTGGAGAGATCACCCCACCCCGCTCGCGCTGCGCGCGATCGACCCTCCCCCTCCAGGGGAGGGTAGGCACCCGCGCTGCATGCTTGCACCTTAACGACGCCAGCAGTTCCCGCCCCAGCCCGGCATTTCGCTGTCGCCTCGCCCCGTCCAACGCGCTAGGTTCGCAGGGAAAATGAGCTCGGGCGCCACCGGCGCCCAGGAGAAGCGTGCTCGCCATGCTGCACGACTGGGGCGTGATCGCCGCGGCCTTCGGCTATATCGGCTTTCTGTTTCTGGTGGCGAGCCATGGCGACCGCCGCTCGCCGGCCGGGCGCGGTCGCACCCCCGGGCTGATCTATCCGCTGTCGCTGGCGATCTATTGCACCTCCTGGACCTTCTTCGGCTCGGTCGGCTTCGCCACCCGCACCTCGACCGACTTCCTCGCCATCTATGTCGGCCCGATCCTGATGATCGGGCTCGGCGCCGGCGTCCTGCGCCGCGTGATCCAGCTGGCGAAAGCCCACAACATCACCTCGATCGCCGACTTCATCGGGGCCCGCTACGGCAAGAGCCAGGCGGTGGCGGCCACCGTCGCCGGAATCGCGATCATCGGCTCGGTGCCCTACATCGCGCTTCAGCTCAAGGCGGTCGCCTCCTCGCTGGAGACGATCCTGAGCGAGGACCAAGCCTTCTCCCACATTCCGATCGTCGGCGACGTCGCGCTGATGGTGACGCTGGCGATGGCGGCCTTCGCCGTGCTGTTCGGCACCCGGCAGACCGACGCCACCGAGCACCAGCACGGCCTGATGCTGGCGGTCGCGACCGAATCCATCATCAAGCTGGTCGCCTTCCTCGCCGCCGGCATCTTCGTCACCTTCTGGATGTTCTCGCCGCAGGAGCTGATCGAGCGCGCCATGAAGACGCCGGAGGCGGTGCGCGCCATCAACTACTCGCCGTCGATCGGCAACTTCCTCACCATGACGCTGCTGTCGCTCTGCGCGATCATGCTGCTGCCGCGCCAGTTTCACGTCAGTGTGGTCGAGAACTCCTCCGACGCCGAGGTCGGCCGCGCGCGCTGGCTGTTCCCGCTCTACCTCGTCGCCATCAATCTGTTCGTGATCCCGATCGCGCTCGCCGGCCTCGTCACCTTCCCATTCGGCGCGGCCGAACCCGATATGTACGTGCTGGCGTTGCCGATGGAGGGAGGTGCGGATCTGCTCAGCGTCGTTGTGTTCGTCGGCGGCCTGTCCGCGGCGACCGCGATGGTGATCGTGGAATGCGTCGCGCTCTCCATCATGGTCTCGAACGACCTCGTGGTGCCCCTGGTGCTGCAGCGGCGGCCTGAGGGGCGGACCGGCGGTGCCGATTTCAGCAACTTCCTGCTGCGCTCGCGGCGGCTCGCGATCTTCGCCATCATGGTGATGGCCTATTTCTACTACCGCGCGCTCGGCAATACCCAGCTCGCGGCGATCGGCCTGCTCTCTTTTGCCGCCATCGCCCAGCTTGCCCCGAGCTTCTTCGGCGGATTGTTGTGGCGGCGCGCCACCGCGCGCGGCGCGATCGGCGGCATGCTGGTCGGCTTCGCGGTGTGGCTCTACACGCTGTTCATGCCGAGCTTCATGGATTCCTCGACATCGGGCATCCTGTTGCTCCAGCACGGCCCGTTCGGCATCGAGGCACTGCGGCCGCGGGCGCTGTTCGGCTCCGACCTGCCGCCGCTGATGCACGGCGTCATCTGGTCGCTATCGCTCAACATCCTGACCTATGTGCTGCTGTCGCTGGCGCGAAGGCCCTCGTCCATCGAGCTGTTGCAGGCCGATCTGTTCGTGCCCAATACGCTTGCGCCGATCTCGCCCAGTTTCCGGCGCTGGCGCACCACCGTCACCGTGCAGGACATCCAGACCACGGTGGCGCAATATCTCGGACCCGACCGAGCGCGGCATTCCTTCGAGGCGTTCTCCGCGCGGCGCAATTTGCGGCTCGAGCCGGGAGCTCCCGCCGATTTCGAGCTGTTGCAGCACGCCGAGCACCTGATCGCCTCCTCGATTGGCGCCGCCTCCTCCCGCCTCGTGATGTCGCTGCTGCTGCGCAAGCGGACGGTTTCGGCCAAAGCCGCACTCAAGCTGCTCGACGATTCCCACGCGGCGCTGCATTTCAACCGCGAGATCCTGCAGACCGCGCTCAACCACGTCCGCCAGGGCATCGCGGTGTTCGATGCCGACCTGCAGCTGATCTGCTCCAACCGGCAGTTCGGCGATCTCCTCAATGTGCCCCCGCACATCGTCCAGTTCGGCACGCCGCTGCGCGAGATCCTGGAATTCATGGACGCGAGCGACCCGGACCGTCAGGCCGACAGCGAGGCGATGATCGAGCAGCGCCTCGCGGCCTACACCACCGACAGCGAGCCGTATCTCGAACGCCTGCCGGAACGCCATATGGTGATCGAGGTGCTCACCAACCGCATGCCAGGCGGCGGCTTCGTCATCACCTTCACCGACGTCACGCCCAGCTTCGAGGCGGCCGAAGCGCTGGAGCGCGCCAACGCCACGCTGGAAAAGCGCGTGCGCGACCGCACCGAGGAGCTGACGCGGCTGAATTCCGAGCTCGCCCTGGCCAAGAGCGCGGCGGAAGACGCCAGCATCTCCAAGACCCGCTTCCTCGCCGCCGCCAGCCACGACATTCTCCAGCCGCTGAACGCGGCGCGGCTCTATGTCACGAGCCTGGTCGAGCGCCAGCACAGCGGCGAGGAGACCCGGCTGGTCGAGAACATCGACGAATCGCTGCAGGCGATCGAAGAGATCCTCGGCGCACTGCTGGACATCTCGCGGCTGGACGCCGGCGCGATGACGACCTCGATCTCGAGCTTCAAGATGGCCGATCTGATGCGCTCGCTGGAGATCGAGTTCGCACCGATCGCGCGCGCCAAGGGCCTCGAACTCGTCTTCGTGCCCTGCTCGCTGCCGGTCGAATCGGATCGGCTCCTGCTGCGGCGCCTGCTGCAGAACCTGATCTCGAACGCTATCAAATACACCCCGCGCGGCCGCGTGCTGGTCGGCTGTCGCCGCCAGGGCCCTTCGCTCAAGATCTGCGTCTACGACACCGGGGTCGGCATCCCACCGATCAAGCGCGGCGAGATCTTCAAGGAATTTCATCGCCTGGAGCAGGGCGCGCGCATCGCGCGCGGCCTCGGCCTCGGGCTCTCGATCGTCGAACGGCTGGCGCGGGTGCTCAAGCACGGCATCGCCATCGACGGGACTGCAAGCGGCGGCTCGGTGTTCTCCGTGACGGTGCCGACGGCGAAGGCGATCACCCACACCGCCGCCGTGACCAGTGCGACGCCGCTGGCGCACACGCCGATCTCGGGCGCGCTGATCGTCTGCATCGAGAACGACCCGGCGATCCTCGACGGCATGCGTACGCTGCTGAAGGCGTGGGACGCCGAGGTGATCGCGGTCGCCGATCCCGAAGGCGCGATCGCCGCGATCGAAACCGCCGGCCGCCGCGTCACCGGCCTCTTGGTCGACTATCATCTCGATCGCGGCAACGGCATCGCCGCGATCCGCGAGATCCGCCGCCGTTTCGGCGACGGCATCCCCGCGATCCTGATCACGGCCGACCGCAGCCCCGCCGTGCAGATCGCCGCCCGCGACGAGAAGGTCGCGGTGCTCAACAAGCCGGTCAAGCCGGCCTCGCTCCGCGCCCTGCTCGGCCAGTGGCGCACGCAGCAGATGGTGGCGGCGGAGTGAAGCGCGCAATTGCGAGCGCCCCCACGTGAGCACTCCGTGTCCCGGACAAGCCGGAACGCGCCAGCGTTGCGGCGCCGAGCCGGGACCCAGCGTGGCACGGCACTGCGCGGCGAGATGGGCCCCGGCTCTGCAGCGCACCGCACCGGCCGATGCTTCGCATCGCCGGGGGGACGCTGCGCTGCGTCCGGGGCACGAGAGTGAGATGTAATTGCTCTCTCCGCACCATTTGACGCGTCAGTGACGCAACAGCGTCGTCATCCAATTCGTATTTCCTCTCGCAGACACGCCTTCGCGTTCTCGCGGCGCGATTCGCCCGAGTTTTGCGCTTCTCGTCACGCCCTCCTTGGAGAAAAGGGCGCAGGGAAGGCCGGGTGCCGGCCGGCACCCGCGGTCCGCTGCGCGAAATACACACGCAGGAAGAACCGCACAGCAGCATACAGGTGTAGCCGAACACACGGCCTTCCCTGCGCGATGGTCGGACGGCTTATGCCGTGCTCTCCCGGGAGCCGAACTTTCCTTCTGGCCTCCCTCGCCTCACGGAAGTCGCCGGCATTGCGCCGGTTGGCGCCATGTCGCCTCCGCAAGACTTGACCGTAGCAACGACGGCCAGGACCACACGGTTTTGCCGTACGCTTGCGCGCCGTTCGTACAACGCGGCTTGCGAAAAGCTCACGGGGATCGGCTCAATCCATCACCCCGCCCTGCATCTCGCATCCGCGACGGCGCCAATGGGTCCACCGCAGCCCGATCCGCGGCTCGTGACGACGTACGACCGCCCCTTTTCGCCGGATCGGAGTGTGTGATATCTACGCTGAATCCGAATTTCTGTAAAGCAGAATCATTATCCGCCGCTCGATCGAGCCAGCCGTTGCTGTTTTGCGCGACGATGCAATCCCTTGGGGGGCCTCGGGCATGTCACTGCAAAATCATGCTTCGAAGAACGCGCACATGATGTCCGCTTATCTCCCAAGACCCGACATCCGCGAGTTGGCGAGTAAAACGCCTTACCCCGCCGGGGTGCCCTGCTTCCACTGGCCGCCGGCGATCTTGGCGGCCGCGATCACCGCCTGGGTGCGGCTTTCGACGCCGAGCTTTTGCAGGATCGCCGAGACATGCGCCTTGATGGTGGCCTCGGAGACCCCGAGCTCGTAGGCGATCTGCTTGTTGAGGAGCCCCTCCGACAGCATCATCAGGACCCGGACCTGCTGCGGGGTCAGCGTCACCAGGCGGTCGCGCAGGCGCGTCATGTCGGGATCGCTGGCCGCGGACAGGTCGGTGTCAGCGGGAACCCAGACGTCGCCCTCCATCACCTTGAGGATGGCATCGCGCAAGGTCTCGACGCCGAAACGCTTCGGGATGAAGCCGGAGGCGCCGAAATCGAGCGAGCGGCGGATCGTGGCGCTGTCGTCGGACGCCGAGACGATCACCACCGGGATCGCCGGGTATTGCGCGCGCAGATAGATCAGGCCAGAAAAGCCCGAGATCCCGGGCATCGAGAGATCGAGCAGGATCAGGTCGACCTCGGAGGTCTGTTCCAGCAGCCCCGTCAGGTCCTCGAAGGATCCGGCCTCGTCGATCCTGGCCGACGGGAGGACACCCGCCACCGCCTGTCGCAGCGCATCGCGGAACAAGGGATGGTCGTCGGCGATGACGAGATGGGTGTTTGCATTGGCTGTTGCAGTCATCTGTTCCGCAGGCCGACGAAAGATCGGGAAAGAATTTCAACTCGTTGCCGGTCAAGCAACAATTGACGATTGTTCACCGACTGGAGCCGTCTTGCAAGGTAACCTTCCGCCCGCAATCGCAAGGCAGTTAATCACGGGCGCGAACCGGTCGATGCTGCAGCGCAAAAAACCGCTGACGGGGCTCATCAATCCCTGAACAACAGGTCCCGGGTCAAATCATCGATCACGGCGACCGCTTGGAGCGCTGCCCTCAATCGCTCGCGGTCACGGGTCGACAATCGCTTGACCAGCACCGCATTGGAGGGCGGCGTTCCCTGCGCCACATCCGCAATCTGTTGCGACACGATCAGCTCCAGAAAGACACCATGGGCCTCGTCGAGCGCATCGAGATCGGTCTCGCCACGGCCAACCACGGCCTTCACGCCCGCGAGTCGCTGCGATGTCGACCGGCCCATCACATGGTAGCGAATCGCCATCGCACGCGCTGCAGCGACCAGGCTGAACAGCCCTGCCGCCTTGAGGTCGATGCGACCGCCTTCAGTACGGATGCCGCCGAAGAATTTCAGGCTCGCAGGGACACTAATCCCTTCGACCAGAAGCTTGGCGAATGCGACCTGCCCCTCGGCGGCCGCGAAGGCCGCCTGCCTGACGGAGACGGCGAGGCTGCCGTCGCCATGAACGGCCCGGAGATCGAAGAAGATATCCACCGACAGCAGATCCCTTGGACTGGCGCGCCAGACCCAGTGCTCGATGCGGTCCCGCCACGTTGCAACAGAGCCGCGCCAGGGCGCGTTCTTCGCCATGACGCCCCCCTTGCAATAGGGTACACCGGCCTCGTGCAGAATATCTGCAACGTGCGCTCCGAACGTCGCGAACCAGCGATCCTCGTCGCCTCCCGGTTCGCCTTGCTCGAAGATCACGGCATTGTCCTGATCCATCGCCAGCAGGCTCTCGCCGCGTCCGGCAGACCCCAGCACGACCAGCGTGTATGGCGTCGGGGGGGCGCCCTCGCCGCGCTCCTGCATGAGCCGCTCGGCAATCACGGCGGCCTGACGGGCGAGGGCGCAGAGCTCACTGGAAATCACGTCTGCGACCTGGCGGCCGGACAATCCTTCCGCCAGGAGCACCTCCGCAACCCGCGGCAGCTTCGCCCAGGCCCGCGCCAAGGCCTGCGTATCCGCGGCATCCTCGATCTCGTCCCCGAGCGATATGGCCTCCCCCGCCCGCAGACGCAGCAGGTCCCGCGCGGACAACGCACCGACCACGCGGCCAGCCTCATCGACGACACCGAGATGACGGGTCTTGAGCCGATTCATCCGGCCAATCGCGCGATAGACGAGCGCGTCGTCGGGAATCGACGCCAGCGGCCTGCTCATGATCCGGTGCACCGGCAGCTCCAGCGCCGGGGCACCGAACCGGGCGATCGCCCGCAGCACGTCGCGCTCGGTGACGATCCCGGCCTCGACGGCCTTGACGTCGTCTGCGGCCGCATCCGGCGCGCCGACGTACACAGCCGATATTCTCTCGCTCGTCATTCGCGCCAGGGCGCTGCCCACCGACACGTCTGCACCGACGAAAATGGCGGGATATCGCATGATGTCGCGGTTGCGGTGGCGATAGGGATAGGCGTCGAACCGCTCCAGCGTTTGCTCTGCATCGCTGCGGGCTGTCGCTTCGACCGCCTCGATCCAGCCCATCCGCACCTGATCGTCGAGCACGGCGGTGAGCGCGCGACAGACCCGCTCGGCTTGAGCAACGGTCCGGATGCCGTGCTCGCGCAGCCTCGGAAGCAGCGCCAGGAAGATCCGTGCCGTCGTGATCGCATCGCCGAGAGCGGAATGCCGACCGGTGACGTCAATGCCAAGCCAGGCCGCAAGATTCTCCAGCTGGTATCCGCCGAGGTCCGGCGCAACGATCTCCGCGAGCAGTCTGGTATCGAGCGTTCGGGGCCGGGACCATGGCAATCCCGCCAGATCGCATTCGCGCTTCAAGACCGCCAGATCGAAACCGATCATGTGCCCGATGACGACAGCCCGGCCGAGAAACGCCTCGAAACGCGGCCAGACGTCCACGAACAGCGGCGATTCAGCGACCGTGGCATCATCGATGCCGTGAATGCGCGTCGTCTCGGCGGGGATCGGTTGATCGGCCGGCCGCAGCAATTGAACGAACGAACCGCCGTCGCCCAGCTTTCCGGCCGACAGACGCACGCCGGCAAGCTCAATCACCCGCGCCTTGCGCGGATCGAGCCCGGTCGTTTCGGCATCGATGACAACGGCGTCGAGCGACAGAAGCGGGGCCGCACCACTTGTCGTATCCATTGTCCCCCCTCGGAAGACCCGGGCCGTGCGATGCCGGCCGGCAAACCGGGCATTGGCAGAGGCCGGGCGATCCTACGCCAGCAGCGTGTTGGTCACCGCAGCCGCATCGATGCGATCGACCAATTCGTCATGGATGTTGCACAGGCTGACGCGCAGATAATTGCGTATCGTCTCGAAATCCCGTCCGCGCAGTTTTTCGTGGATCGGCATCATCGCAAAATACGTTTCCGCCAGCGGCTCGGGAATGTCCATCACGCGCTTGGGCGCATGCCCGCCAACGAGGTCGAGCCGCTGCTCCAGCTCGCGCCGGGCCTGAAGCCAGGCGTCCTCGCCGATCGACGGCGGCACTGGATAACGGTCGAAAACCGAGAGGACGACGAGGATCATCCGGTCGAGAACCGCCCGGCGCTGCGTGCCGGCATGTGGGCGCAATACCCCGTCGACCATCTCGCCGACCATCGCAAGCCCGAGCGGATAAGCCTGCCAGCGCGAACGTTCGACGGCCTGTGCAAACCCTTCCTCGGCAAACAGCACCTTGGCGTAGTGGCCGGCGCGGGCACGCGAATACTCGTAGATTCCCTTTTGCACGATGAACGCCGACTGCGCATCGATGAAGTCGGCAAGCGCCTCGCGGTCGCCAATCGGCGGCCGGGGTCGAAAGAATTTTTGCAGCAGCTTCATCGCAGTCCGATCCTGCCAGACGGAAACGCCGTGCTATCCCGCGCTCGCCGCGCCCGAATTGTCAACGGCCGAACTCCGTTCGCATCCGCAGCATCGGTTCCCTCCGAAAGTATTATAAAGACCTCGGTACTCCTGATGTTAGCCTCCGACATTCCAAACTGGCCAAAGACCGGTTGGAAGGCGGCACGGGGGGGCCGCAGCGATGGGTATGCAACCCCTCGATTCCTCCGGCTCACATGCCGGAGCGCTGACAGAGGAAATGCAGCCCATGCCTGACTCCCAGAATCTCAGAGAACGAGAAGAAGCCCACTGGCGCAAGACCTCGCGCCTGATGCTGACCAACCTCGGCATCTGGTTCTTCTTCGGATACGTCATCCACATGTTCGTGGTTCCGCTCAACACCATCCAGTTGCCGATCCTTGGCTTCCCGCTCGGTTTCTATATGGCCGCGCAGGGTTCGCTGATCGCCTTCGTGGTCATCCTGTTCGTGTTCGCCAGACAGCAGGACAAGATCGACCGCGAATACGGTTTTGCAGAAGACGACTAGGGGGGATGGAACATGGCTACGCAGGCCTCAACCGGCGGCTCCGACTTTCTCAGCAACCTTGGGCGGATCTACGGCTTCTACACCGGTGGATTCGTCGCGTTTGTCCTTCTGCTCGCCGCCCTCGAGATGATCGGGGTGCCGAACAAGGTTCTAGGCTATCTGTTCGTGTTCTTCACGCTCGCGGTCTACGCCATCATCGGCGTTCTGTCGCGAACGGCACAAGTTTCGGAATATTACGTGGCGGGCCGCAGCGTGCCGGCGTTCTACAACGGCATGGCCACCGGTGCCGACTGGATGTCGGCAGCGTCCTTCGTGGGCATGGCGGGCACGCTGTTCCTGCTCGGCTATGACGGGCTTGCCTGGGTGCTCGGATGGACCGGCGGCTTCGTGCTGGTCTCCATCCTGATCGGGCCTTATCTGCGAAAATTCGGCGCCTATACGGTGCCCGACTTCCTGTCCTTCCGTTATGGCGGCAATTTCGCCCGGGGGCTCGGCGTCATCGTGCTCGTCGCCTGCTCGTTCACCTATGTGACGGCGCAGATCTACGGCACCGGCATCATCGCCTCGCGCTTCCTCGGAATGCAGTTCGAGCTCGCGGTTTTCGCGGGGCTGGTCGGCATCCTGGTCTGCTCGATGCTGGGCGGCATGCGCGCGGTGACCTGGACGCAGGTGGCCCAATACATCGTGCTGATCATAGCCTACCTGACGCCGATCGTGATCCTGTCGACCAAGATCTACGGGATACCGATTCCGCAGCTGACCTATGGACACGCGATCGCGGCCATCACGGCGCGCGAACAGGAGATGCTCGCCAACGGACTGGCGGCGGCGGCAAGCCTCAAGCCGCACATTCAGCCGTTCCTCAGCTACAGTCCGCTGAACTTCTTTGCGATCATCCTCTGCATGATGGTCGGCACGGCCTCGCTGCCGCACATCCTGATGCGATACTTCACGACACCGTCGGTGCGTGAGGCGCGGCAATCCGTGGCATGGTCGCTGCTGTTCATCTTCCTCCTGTACTTCTCGGCGCCTGCCTACGCAGCGTTCTCCAAGCTGGAGGTGTACACGAACATCATCGGGCGCGATCTGTCCGCGATCAGACCCTGGCTGTTCAGCTGGGGCGAGCTCGGGCTGATCCAGATCTGCGGCAAGAACGCCGTCAACATCGACGCCGTCATTGCCGCATGCAAGGCCGTTGCCGGTCACCCCGGTGTGGTCCGGCTGCAGGACTTCGTCATCAACACGGACGTGATCGTGCTCTCGACACCGGAGATCGCGGGGCTTCCCTACGTGATCTCCGGCCTCGTCGCGGCCGGCGGCCTGGCTGCGGCTCTGTCCACCGCCGACGGGCTGCTGCTCGCGATCGCCAATGCATTGTCGCACGACGTCTACTACAAGATGATCGATCCGAACGCGCCGACGGCGCGCCGGCTGATCATCGCGCGCGTGTTGCTGCTGGCGGTCGCGGTCATTGCCGCGGCGACGGCCGCCACCAAGCCCGGGGATATCCTGGCCATGGTCGGCTGGGCGTTCTCCCTGGCGATGGCGGGCAACTTCCCGGCACTCGTGATGGGCGTCTGGTGGAAGCGCACGACGTCCGCGGGCGCGGTCTGCGGCATCATCGCCGGGTTCGGGCTCTGCCTGTTCTACCTCGTGACCACGCGCTATTTCCCGGGCGCCGGCGTCCAGTACTTCGGCATGACGTCGCTGCTCAATCCGGCCACCGGCGCACCGCTGGTCGACATCGTCAAGGCCATGGCATTGCCCAACGCCATGGAGAGTTGGCCGACGCTGGCCCACCCGCTGGCCAACAAGGTGGGTTGGTTCAACCTCAACAACATCGCATGCGGTTTGCTGGGTGCGCCCTTCGGCTTCGCGGTGATCATCATCGTGAGCCTGCTGGGACGGGCGCCGTCGCGGGAAATGCAGGCCTATGTCGACGAGATCCGCAAGCCGCGAGGCCGCACGGTGCTCGAAGAGAAAACGACCTGAGCGGATCGGATAGATCGCGACAAACGGGGCCTTGCGAGGCCCCGTTTTTGTTTGCGACCGGTGGCGCTCGCTTGCCCCGAACCGCCTGCCTTGACATTGTTGCGTGCGGAGGCTGGTGCAGAATGCCCGACGGCCCGGGCGGAGCGAGCGACCCTCGCAAGACCATGCTGCTTCCACAGCGACGCCCGGGAGGAGGACCGATTTTGGACATTGCCGACTCGTTCGTCAGATACTGGTATTTTCACCTGCCGAACTTCGTTCTGGCGGCTCTGATGTACACCATGCTCGGCCGCTTCCTGCTTGGCCTCTTCGTCGACGCCGACTCGCCAAACTACATCTGGCGCTTCTTCTGCCGCTTCACCGATCCGGTGCTCACCGCCATTGCAACCGTCACGCCGAAGGCAGTTCCTCCAGCCGTCGTGTGGTTGTTCGGTTTTGTCTGGATGTTCTGGTTGCGGATCGTGTTCCACTACACGTTGCTCGTGCTCAATCTCGCGCCGCGACTTGCCGGAGGAGGATCATGAGCCGCAACTTCTTCCTGATCGGTATTGCCTTCTTCGGAATGATCAACGGCCTCTTCAACCAGCTTTGGCTGATCTTCGCCTTGCTCTACGTCCAGCCGCTCGCAGGCCCTCTTCTGTTCGGAAGCATGTCGCTGACGCTGATGTTCGCCTCGCTGATGGTCTCGACCGCTACCGTCATCCTGGGCGGCATTCCCGCCGCCATCTACGAACGCGTCACCGGCGCACAGGAGTCGAACGGCGTCTCGCTTTGGATCTGGCTGGCCGGCACGGCCATTCTGGCGCTCCCCGCCGCCGGCAATTTCATCAGCATCGGCCTCTGAACGGCGGGCGGGAACCATTGAAGGCAGGCCCCGCAGGGACTACCCTGAGCCGCATCTCAATCCTCTCGATCCCAATGAGCCAGGCGACGGAGCCCCTCATGGAAGAAATGCGCCGCATCGCCTTTGAAACGGTCCTGCGCGCGTGCGGATTTGCCTCCCTCGCCATATTCTGCGTCATGATCGGCCTTTCGTTTCTGCCGCGCTCCGCGTTTCAGGCGGGAGGCTTCCTGAGCCTGATTATGACACTGGTGCTGCTCCTGAAGGCGGAGGAGGCGCGGACCAAAGACCATCGCCGCACCGAGATGTGGCTGTATCTCCCAAAAGACCGACGTCCGCCGCAGCCGCATGCCCAAAAAACAGTCTCGGCGGTGATGCGAGAGACCTATCTGGTGTTTGCATACTGGTCTGCGCTGGTGTCCGTCGTGATGTGGATCGTCGCGATGGGCTTTTCCGTCCTTGAACTTTAGTTTGAGGCTGCAGACCCCACGGTATTGCGCTCCTGCGGTTCCGTGATTTCTGGCCGATATCTCCGCGGTCCTTCCGATTCGCGTCGAAAGTACTATTGGGCCGGACGCGGTAGGCATGTAATTGCTCGCCCCCTATTGATGGCGCGCCTGCGTGGCGCGAATCGATTCTTGAACAAGAAAACAAGCGGGAGCGAATCTGTATGACGACAGTAACTGCAACATCTGCACCATCTGCCGGCGCCGGGATGACGAAGGACGAACGGTTCGTCATTCTCGCTTCCTCGCTCGGTACCGTTTTCGAATGGTACGATTTTTACCTCTACGGCTCGCTGGCCAGCATCATCGGCGCGCAGTTCTTCTCGGCCTATCCGCCGGCAACCCGCGACATCTTCGCGCTGCTTGCGTTCGCAGCCGGCTTCCTGGTGCGTCCGTTCGGCGCGATCGTGTTCGGCCGCATCGGCGACATCGTCGGCCGCAAATACACCTTCCTCGTCACCATCCTGATCATGGGTCTGTCGACCTTCATCGTCGGCCTGTTGCCGAACGCGGCGACCATCGGCATCGCGGCTCCGATCATCCTGATCGTGCTGCGCCTCGCCCAGGGCCTGGCCCTCGGCGGTGAGTATGGCGGCGCGGCGACCTATGTCGCGGAGCACGCTCCGAACGGCAAGCGCGGCTACTACACCTCCTTCATTCAGACCACCGCGACGCTCGGCCTGTTCCTGTCGCTGCTGGTGATTCTGTTCACCCGCAGCGCCCTCGGCGAACCGGACTTCGCCGCCTGGGGCTGGCGCATTCCGTTCCTGGTCTCGGTGCTGCTGCTCGGCATCTCGGTCTGGATCCGGCTCCGCCTCAATGAATCCCCGATCTTCCAGAAGATGAAGGACGAGGGAAAGAGCTCGAAAGCGCCGCTGACCGAAGCCTTCGGCAACTGGCAGAACGGCAAGCTCGTGCTGCTCGCGCTGCTTGGCGGCGTGATGGGCCAGGGCGTGGTCTGGTACACCGGCCAGTTCTACGCGCTGTTCTTCCTGCAATCGATCCTGAAGGTGGACGGCTATACCGCCAACCTGCTGATCGCCTGGTCGCTGCTGCTCGGCACCGGCTTCTTCATCGTGTTCGGCATGCTGTCCGACAAGATCGGCCGCAAGCCGATCATCCTCGGCGGCTGCCTGATCGCGGCACTGACCTTCTTCCCGATCTTCAAGATGATCACCACCAACGCCAACCCGGCGCTGGAGAAGGCCATCGAGCAGACCAAGGTCGAGGTGGTGGCCGATCCCGCGGGCTGCGGCGACCTGTTCAACCCGGTCGGCACCCGTGTCTTCAGTGCGCCTTGCGACACCGCACGTGCGTTCCTGTCGCAGTCGTCGGTCAAGTACACGACCACGCCAGGCGCGGCCGGCTCGGGCGTGAAGGTGACGGTCAACGGCAAGGAAATCGCCTACACCAACGCCAAGGACAGCAACCCGGCAATCCTCGCCGCGGTGCAGGCGGCCGGCTATCCGAAGCCCGGCGATGCCGGCATCGTGAAGATGGCGCATCCGCTCGACATCTTCCGTCCGCAGGTGGCGGCGATCATCGGCCTGTTGTTCGTGCTCGTGGTCTACGTGACCATGGTGTACGGCCCGATCGCGGCGATGCTGGTCGAACTGTTCCCGACCCGCATCCGCTACACCTCGATGTCGCTGCCCTACCACATTGGTAACGGCTGGTTCGGCGGCCTGTTGCCGGCGACCGCCTTTGCCATCGTGGCCTCGACCGGCGACATCTATGCCGGCCTCTGGTACCCGATCATCTTCGCCTCGATTACCGTCGTGATCGGCTTCTTCTTCCTGCCCGAGACCAAGGACGTCGACATCAAGGGCACCTGATCGAACCGATCTCAACCGACACCAACCGGCCGCGGTCTCCGCGGCCGGTTTTGTTTTGTGTCAGTTCTTTGCTTTGACGCGCTTTCTTGACGCGAACCGGCGCCCGCCTGGCTCGAAAACGCTCTACTGATTGCTGCCGACGAATTGCAGCACGACCTCGCGCCGGTGCGGACGCTTGCGATGCTCGATCAGATAGATCCCCTGCCAGGTGCCGAGCGCGAGCCTGCCGTTCAGAACCGGGACCTGAAGCGAGCTCCCGGTCAACATCGTCTTGACGTGGGCCGGCATGTCGTCCGGTCCTTCGGTGTCGTGAGTCCACCCGGCATTCTCCGGCGCGAGCCGGGACAGCGCCGTGGCGAGGTCGACGAGCACGGAAGGGTCGGCGTTCTCCTGGATCGTCAGCGAAGCCGAGGTATGGCGGATGAACAGCGTCAAGGCACCGTCGCGCGCGCGAACCTCATCGATGAATTTGGCAGCTTCGCTGGTGAGATCGGTGAAGCCATGGCCCGATGTCTGCACCGCCAGCAGTGAGGATGAGATGGTGGTGGCTTGCACCGTCGATGGCGCCGAGCGTGTGACGGATTTGCCTGATGTCATGGAAGGTCTCTCAACTCGGAAAGCCGCCGTAGGGTGGGCAAAGCGAAGCGTGCCCACCAATCCGTGCGACAATATCAAGATGGTGGGCACGGCGCTTTGCGCCTTTGCCCACCCTACGGCACTATGGCATCTCGCTGCGCCTCAAATCCTTCCCGACACGTCCTTTTGCACGCGGTTGGCGATGTCGATCAGCCGCCGCCAGGCCTTTTCCAGAAACGACATCACGCGATCGACGTCCTGGTCGCTCGGCAGCGGGATCTCGATCTTGCGCTCGCCCTCGGCGCTCCTGGGCTCGGCTTTCTTCAGCGGGTCGGATTTCGGCAGCGCCTCGTCGACCTTGCCCGACACCGTCGGCCCCGCCGCGAGTTGCCCCTTCAGCTTCTCGACCTCGGCCTGGAGCCTGCCGATCTCGGCGTCGAGCGCGGACCGTTCGTCGGGCACCGCATAGCAGGCCCAGCCGGCGCCGTTCTTGGTGCAGGTCGAGACCGTGCCGGTGCGGGTGTCGAGCCGCAGCACGCCGTCGGGGATGGGCGTCATGCTGTAGCGGCCGGTTTCGCCGTCGGGCGCGGATTGCGCAGCCACAAGATCACCGCCGATCGCCATCGCCGCGGCAAACGCCGCCGCCGCAAGCCAGGATGTTGTGGATGACGTTGCTGGTCTCATCGCGCTCTCCGCCACGGCGTGCAGGTGGCAATCTGGCAAATTCTACACCCCGGCGAGGTGATCCGCCGCCCAAAACGCACACCGACATCAACGATCGCGGCGGCGTCTACGATCCCGGCTGTGCGGCGAAACGGCGACAGCATCCGCCGATCAGGCGGCGAGCTGCTGCGGTGCGGCGTCACGCTGTGCGCAGCGCTGCCGTTCGCGTCAATATTGCCAAATAAATCAGCCACATAACCGAAAGCGACGCAATCGTGACTTGGCTTGACTTGATTATAGGCCATCAGTATGGTCCGCGCGGCTTTTGAGGGTGGCGGGCGTAATTTCCATTCAGCCGCGGCGTTTCGGGTCTTCGTTGCATGACACAGGGCACGGGGCACGGCGAGAATGGAGATCGCGATAGATCGTCCGAGGAAGCTGAGCTTTCCGAACGGCTCGGGAGTCTTGATCACAGGTTGTCCGAACTTCGCGACCGCCGGATCAAGACCGAGCAACCCGCAGGTGACGGTGGAGACGGAGCGGCCAGAGCCTCGGCGATGGCGCTTGGTTTCCGACTATCCTCGGAGTTGATCGCCGGCGTCGCTGTCGGAGGGGGGATTGGCTGGGGTTTCGACCGCTTGCTGTCGACCTCGCCTTTCGGGTTTATCGTGTTCCTGTTGCTGGGCTTCGTCGCCGGCGTAGTGAATGTGGTGAGAACGGCAGGCGCGGGTCAGAACAGGCGCGGGGGATCTTAGCCGATCCGTACCAGGAGAGTGATCGTGCCGGCCTCGCCGGTACGGGCCGGCCCGGCCGGCAGACCGAGACCCGCCGGCATTGCCCGGCAGACAAGAGATGCCGCGCTGATGAAAATCGATCCGATCCACCAGTTCAACATCGAGCCTCTCTTCACCCTGGGCCATATCGGCAATCACACGATCGCCTTCACCAATTCGTCGCTTTATATGCTGGTGGCCGTGGCGATCATCTCGCTCCTGATGCTCGCCAGCGGCACGCAGCTGGTTCCCGGGCGCCTGCAGTCGGTCGCCGAGATCTCCTACGAATTCGTCGCCTCGACCATCCGTTCGACGGCCGGCACGGAAGGCATGAAGTTCTTCCCGCTGATCTTCTCGCTGTTCATGTTCATCTGCGTCTCGAACCTGGTCGGCATCATCCCCTACACCTTCACGGTGTCGAGCCACCTGATCGTCACCGCAGCGCTCGCGCTGCTGGTCTTCTTCACGGTCCTGATCTACGGCCTCTACAAGAACGGCCTGAAGTTCTTCAAGATTTTCGTTCCCCACGGCGTCCCCATCTACATCCTGCCGCTGGTCATGTTCATCGAGATCCTGTCGTTCTTCCTGCGGCCGGTCTCCCACAGCGTCCGTCTCTTCGCCAACATGCTGGCCGGCCACATCGCGCTGAAGGTCTTCGCGGGCTTCGTCGCCATGCTCGGCTTCTCGCTCGGCGCCCTCGGCTGGGTCGGCGGCGTGCTGCCGCTGGCGCTCACGGTCGCGCTGACCTCGCTGGAAATCCTGGTCGCGTTCCTCCAGGCCTACGTGTTCGCGATCCTGACCTGCATCTACCTCAACGACGCCATTCATCCGGGACACTGAACGGTCCGGGGAATTTCCACCCACAACCCAATCTTTCTTCCAAGGAGTCTAAAATGGATCCGGCAGCAGCAAAACTTATCGGCGCGGGCATCGCGTGCATCGGCATGGGCGGTGCGGGCGTCGGCGTGGGCGTGATCTTCGGCAACTACCTGGCCGCAGCCGTCCGCAACCCGTCGGCCGCTCAGGGCCAGTTCGGCAACCTGATCTTCGGCTTCGCCGTGACCGAAGCGCTCGGCATCTTCTCGCTGCTGATCGCACTGTTGCTGCTGTTCGTTCCGCTCTGAGGACGACGTTTTTCGCGCCGTTCCAATCCCTGGGACGGCGCGTGTGACAGCAACAGGAGAACTCCATGGCTGAGAGTCATGGCGGCGCAAAAGGTCCGGCGGCGGGCGCTCATACCGCGGCTGACGGTGGTCACCACGGTGGCGGCTTTCCGCCGTTCGAGAGCAGCACCTACGCTTCACAGCTGGTGTCGCTCGCGATCTTCTTCGTCCTGCTTTACGTGATCGTGTCCAAGCTCGCCCTGCCGCGCATCGGCGGTGCGATCGAGGCGCGTCAGAACAAGATCGAGGGTGACCTCGCCGAGGCGCAGAAGCTGAAGGATCAGTCCGAGGCGGCGCTGAAGGCCTACGAAAACGAGCTCGCTGCGGCGCGCTCGCGGGCGCAGGCGATCGGCAACGAATCCCGCGACAAGGCGAATGCGCAGGCCGAGGTCGAGCGCAAGGCGCTGGAAGAGCAATTGGCGGCCAAGCTCGCCGGGGCGGAGAAGACCATCGCCTCGACCCGCGCCGCCGCCATGAGCAACGTCCGCGGCATCGCGGCCGATGCGGCCGGCCAGATCGTGCAGCAGCTGACCGGCGTCGTTCCCGACGCCGCGTCGGTCAATGCCGCGGTCGATGCGTCCCTGAAAGGTTAGTCGAGATGGTCTTCGAACCTGAATTTTGGGTCGCCGTCGCCTTCGTGATCCTGATGGTCGTGCTCGGCTATCTCGGGGTCTTCAAGACGGCGATGACCGCGCTCGATCATCGTGCCGCCCGCATCAAGGCCGAGCTCGACGACGCCCAGCGCCTCAAGCAGGAAGCCGCCAAGGTGCTTGCCGACTACAAGGCGCGCACCGCCTCGGCCGAACGCGAGGCCGCCGAGATCATCGCCAACGCCAGAAGCGAAGCCGAGCGCATCGCGACTGAGGCCAAGGCGAAGATGGAAGACTTCGTCGCCCGCCGGACCAAGACCGCGGAGAGCAAGATCGCGCTCGCCGAGGCCCAGGCGCTGGCCGATGTCCGCGCCGCAGCCGCGGAAGCCGCCGTCCAGGCCGCCTCGACGATCCTGTCGCAGTCGGTCAAGGGCCAGGTCGCCGACGATCTGCTGGCCAAGGGCATCAGCGAAGTCAGGCAGAAGCTGAACTGACGATCTTGCCTCACCAATCAAAAAGCCGGCGCGATGAGCGCCGGCTTTTTTGTTGGTCGATCTGGAGCGCAAACTGGGTGTCATCGCCCGCGAAGGCGGGCAATGACAGCTGAGATTGCCGCAACACCTCGCCTACTTCTTCTTCCGCCCCTTCGGCTCGGGCGAGAGCGCCTGCGGGTCGAAGCCGACATAGAAAATGTAGTTGTCGGCGACCGCGGGTGACGGCACCGGATAGGTCATATCCTCGATAACGAAGGTAAAGGGCACGCTGCCCCCCGGGGTCATGTCGACCGTGGTTCGGTAGGCCTTCGAGGCAATCACCTTCTCGCCGACGCCGCCCTGCACGACGGCGAAGCGCAGGGGCACCTCGACGGAAGCAGGCGCACCGGCGGGACCGGCGATCACGCGGCCTTGGATGCCAATCCGGGCTGTGATGCCGTCGCTGCTACGGACACATTCGCGCGCCATCTTGGTGATCGAGGCCTGGAAGCGAACCTCGTTGCCGGCGGCCGGCTTGCCGGCGGCGCCAACCGCGTAGGTCGAGGCCCCCGAACGCACCGTGACCTGCGGGCAATCGAGCTCGTCTTCGGCCGACTGGCCGGGCGCAGGCGGTGGCTTGGGCTGGGCCGGCTCGTCGGACGTGCCGCCGAACAGGCTCTTGAAGCGGTCGGTCAGTGACTGGGCCTTCACCGGTGAGACCGAGGCGAGCACAACCGACAATGCCAGCGCGACTCCCCCTCCCAGCCGCAACGCATTCCGCGATGACCGAAGCTGCTGCACCATCGACGCTCATACTCCAATGACAATTGCCCGGCCGATCGCCGTCCGGGCATGCGGTTATATCGCCAAAATCGGCGAACCCAAGGCAGCAAAAAGGGGGACTTGGCCGCACCGATATCGCGGCTCAGCCGCGGAAATCCTCATGGAGCAGGCCGAACAGCAAATGATCCTGCCAGACCCCGTTGATGCAGAGATAGCGGCGGGCGAGCCCCTCGCGTGAGAAGCCGCACTTTTCCAGCACCCGGATCGACGGCGCATTGGTGGGGATGCAGGCGGCCTCGACCCGGTGCAGATTGAGCTCGCCGAACAATGTCGGCAGCAGCACCCGCAGCGCGGCCGTCATGTAGCCGCGATGGGCATGAGGCTGCCCGATCCAATAGCCGATGGTGCCGGCCTGCACGATGCCGCGGCGGACATTGGCCAGCGTGATGCCGCCGACCATGGCGCCGTCGAGCTCGCGGAAGATCAGAAAAGGATAGGAACGATCCGCGGCGATGTCCTCGGAATAGCGGCGCAGGCGGCGGCGGAAGCCCGAGCGGGTGAGATCGTCCGACGGCCAGATCGGCTCCCAGGGCGTCAGGTAGTCGCGGCTGGACTCGCGCAGATGAGCCCATTGCAGGAAGTCCGACATCTGCGGCGCGCGCAACAACAGCCCGTTGCCGCGCGGTGCGAGGGCGGCGGGTCCACTGGACGGCAGGCGAAAGAGGGCCATGGTGATGCTTTCCGGGGCGGTCCCGCCCTTGCGCGGCTCCTAGTGCAGCCGGGCCTTGGCGCGCGCCCGGGTCAATCCTTCCGCAAAAGACACCGCCGTGTCCAGACCCCTGCCACTGCCTAATGCGACAACGGCAGGCCGGCTCCGTGACAACAGCGCACGCGCGGCGTCCCGGGTCGATTCGACGCTGACGGCGTCGATCCGCCCGACCAGTTCCTCGACCGTCTGCGGCCGGCCATAGGCGAGGACGTGCCGGGCGAGCTGCTCGGCGCGGGAAGAGCAGCTCTCCAGCGCCATCAGCAGACCTGCCTTCATCTGCGCCTTGGCCCGCGCGATCTCTGCCTCGGTCAGCGTTTCCACCGAATCATTCATGATGTCGACCACGACCTCCATCATCTCCGGCGCATCGGCCGGATCGGTGCCGGTGTAGAGGCCGAAAAAGCCGGTATCGGTATAGGGCGCGTGGAACGAATAGATGGAGTAGCAGAGGCCGCGCTTCTCGCGCACCTCCTGAAACAGGCGCGACGACATTCCGCCGCCGAGGACGTTGGTGAAGACCTGGAGCGAGAACAGCGACAAATCGCTTTGCGGCACGCCTTCCAGCGCCAGCGTCAGATGCGCCTGCTCCAGCTCGCGATGCACCACCTTGGCGCCGCCCTTGCCGAATTGAGCGGTTTGCGGCTTCGGGCCAGGCGTCGCCTCGAAACTGGCAAAGCGCTTCTCGGCCTCGGCGACCACCTGATCGTGATCGACCGCGCCGGCCGCTGCCACCACCATGTCGGGCCCGCGATAATGCGTCGAGAGGTAACCGCGCAGCATGTCGCGGTTGAAGCTGCGCAGCGTCTTGGCCGTGCCGAGCAGCGAGCGGCCCATCGGCTGGTCGGGATAGCAGAGCTCGTTGAGATGCTCGAACACGACGTCGTCGGGCGTATCCTGTGCGGCTCCGATCTCCTGCACGATGACGTTCTTCTCGCGTTCCAGCTCGTCGGGCTCGAAGGCGGGATTGGCAAGGATGTCGGCGAGCACGTCGAGCGCGAGCGGCACGTCGGCCTTCAGCACCCGCGCATAATAGGACGTGGTCTCGGTCGAGGTGCCGGCATTGAGGTCGCCGCCGACCGCCTCGATCTCCTCGACGATCTCGCGCGAGGAGCGCTTCGTGGTGCCCTTGAACGCCATGTGCTCGAGCAGATGCGAAATGCCATGCTCGTTGGGCTTCTCGTCACGGCCGCCGACGCCGGCCCAGACGCCGAGCGCCGCGGTCTCGAGTTGCGGCATCTTGTCGGTGACGACGGTGAGGCCGGAGGCAAGCTTGGAAATCTCGACACTCATCCGGCAACTCCCTGCTTTGCGGCGCGGCTGACCGACAGCACAAAGCGCTCGACCTCGGCCTGATCGTTCTTCATCACCTTCATGTGTTCGGATTTGGTCATCAAACCGTCGAGCCAGGCCGGCAGTTGCGGCCGCTGGCCGCAGGCCGCTTCGACGGCGTCGGGGAATTTGGCCGGATGGGCGGTGGAGAGCACGATGCTCGGCACCCGCGTGTCCGTGGTGTCGCGGTCGGCGACAGCGAGCGCCACCGCCGTATGGGGATCGACCAGCTCGCCCGCCTCGCGCCAGCCGGCGCGGATCGCGGCCGCGGTCTCGGTCTCGTCGGCGCGCCCGGCGTCGAACTCCTCGCGGATGGCGGCCAGCGTCGCATCGGGCAGCACGAAACGCCCGGACTGCTTCAGCGAATCCATCAGGCGGCGCACGCCCGCCGCATCGCGCCGGCCGGCCTCGAACAGCAGCCGCTCGAAATTCGACGAGATCTGGATGTCCATCGACGGCGACGCGGTCGCGTGCACCTCGCGCACTTCGTAGATCCCCGTCTTCAGCGTACGCGCCAGGATGTCGTTGACGTTGGCGGCGATGCGCAGGGTCCGCACCGGCAATCCCATCCGCTTGGCGACGTAGCCGGCAAAGATGTCGCCGAAATTGCCGGTCGGCACCACGAAATCCACCGCGCGCGCCGGCGCACCAACGGCAACGGCCGAGGTGAAATAGTAGACCACTTGGGCGACGATGCGCGCCCAGTTGATGGAATTGACGCCGGACAGAGAGGTGGCATCGCGGAAGCGATGGTTGTTGAACATCCCTTTCACGAGCGCCTGGCAATCGTCGAAATTGCCCTCGATGGCCAGCGCATGGACGTTGGCCGCGCCCGTCGTCGTCATCATCCGCCGCTGCACCTCGGAGATGCGGCCGTGCGGAAACAGCACGATGAGGTCCACGTTCTCGAGGCCGGCGAAAGCCTCCACAGCGGCGCCGCCGGTATCGCCTGACGTCGCGACCACGATGGTGGTGCGCTGGCCGCGCTTGGCGAGCACATGGTCCATCAGCCGCGAGATGAGCTGCATCGCCACGTCCTTGAAGGCGAGCGTCGGACCGTGGAACAGCTCCAGCACGAACTGGTGCGGCGACATCTGGCGCAGCGGCACCACCGCCGGGTGGCGGAAGGTCGCATAGGCCTCGTTCGCCATGCGGCCGAGCTCGGCGTCGGTGATCTCGCCGCCGGTGAAGGGACGAATCACATCGACCGCGACCTCCCAATAGGGACGGCCGAAGAAACCGGCGATGGTCTCGGTGGAGAGCTGCGGCCAGATGGTTGGCACATACAGGCCGCCATCGCGCGCGAGCCCGGTCAGCATCACGTCGCAGAAGCCGAGTTCGGGGGCCTCGCCCCGGGTCGAGATATAACGAGTCAAACTGCCCTCCAAAGGCCGGGCGGCCTGAGCCGCCCGTTAAGCCTTTGATTTTACGAAATTACTTGTTAGCGGCCAGAGGCTTTGAGCCACCATAAAGTGTTTTGCGGCATCAGGAAACCGCTTCCCGCCTTGACCCGGTCCAACGAAAAGGGGCTGCGGTCGAACCGCAGCCCCTCTCTTGGAAGGTCTGTCGTTGATGTGTGCAGACCGGTTTGCCTGTCGGGGTCGCCGCCCCGTCAAAACTGTTCGCGCAACCTTTCGTCGCCTGTCACGAAACCGTCAAGGGTGAAAACGATTGCGGAAGAGAAAATGTTCCTATTTTTCCCGACAAAGATCCGTCTCCCCGCAGGCGCAGCCAGGCAGCGACACGCCGCGCATTGCCGTTATTTCCCGAACTCTCGGAGATCTCCGGAACCAATGCCGCCCTCCCTCCATTGGGATCGGCGGATGGGTGTCGACTGTGTCCATGCATTGCCCGGCTGCACGCTGACACCGATCCGTTCCGCCGAACCGGCTGCGTCCTGGAGCGGCCGGTTCGGTGCTGCCGGGCCGACAGTGCCCGGGCCGACAGTGCCCGGGCCGCCAGTGCCCCGCGCCGACAGTGCCCCGCGCCGACAGTGCCCCGGGCCGCCAGCATCCAGGACGTCAATTCATCCCGATTTCCACTGCGATCCTGATCAGGTCGGAATGGTTCTTGGCCCCCAGCTTCTGCTTGAGCAGGGACGTGGTGTTGGCGACCGTCTTGTAGGAGATGCCAAGCGCCTTCGCGACTTCCACGATCTTGTCGCCGCGTCCGAGCAGGCGGAGGATCTCGAGCTCCCGTGGCGTCATCTGCGAGGCAGGGTTCGCCTTGATTGCCGCGCCGGAAAACGTCACGGCTTCCGCGAGTTGCGGTGAGATGAAATTGTCGCCTGCGACCACCTTGCGCACCGCTTTCAGCAGGATCCTGGGATCGTCGCCCTTGGAAACATAGCCTTGCGCCCCAAGCTCGACGGCCCGCACCACGAAGGCAGGATCGTCGTTCATGCTGAACATGATGATCTTGGCGTCAGGATCGTCCTTGCGGATTCGTCGCATCAGCTCGAAACCGGAGACATCCGGCAGGCTGATGTCGATCACGGCGACGTCGGGCCGCTTGCTGACATAGGCGCGATGCCCGGATTTGGCGTCCGTTGCCTCCTCGATACGGATCGAATGGTCGGAAGCGAACAGGGTGCGGCAACCGGACAGCACCACGGGATGGTCGTCGACAATCAGGACCCTGGTCCCCTGCTTGGCAGTCTCTTGCATCGCGCGCTCTCTTGTTTCTCGATTCATAGACCGGCGGGAACAAATGGAAAGAGCAAATTCCGCCGATGCGCGTTAGAATTGACCTAATGTGGCAACGACTCTCGTTCAGAACGCAACTGTTTCTTCCGCTCGGCGCGAGTTTTCTGGCAGCGCTGATCCTGGGGGGCATATTGCTGCAGATATTTGCAACCGGGCAGCTCGACGACGAGCACGAGCCCGCTCGACGTTCCATCCGAACGATCGCCACCGCACTCAACGACACTTTGCGGGCGTCAGACAATCCGCAGAAGACGCTGGATGCCTTCGTCCAATCCCTGGCCGGATCCTCGGACATCCACTTCCGTTCTGCGGAAGGCGTTCCTGCGCCTTCGCCAAAGGACACCATGCGAAATCCGCAAGGGGTACCGCAGTGGTTTGTCGACCTGCTCATGGTGCCGGACACGGACGCTGCGGCGCCGGTGCTGATCGACGGCAGACATATCGGCGATATCGTGTTCTTACCGGACCTGTCAGCCGACCTGTTCGAGAAGTGGATCGGCTTCCTCGCGCTGACCAGCCTCGTCGCCGTGCTGATGATGCTCACCGGAATCATCGCCTACATCTTCGCAGGATCGGCGCTGCGACCCCTGCGGCATCTCGGCGAAGGCCTGACGCGGATGCGGCGTGGCGATTACGCAAAGCCGATCCCGGTCGGGGGACCGCCGGAGATTCGGCAGAGCTGTACGGAAGCAAATGCGCTGGCTGCAACGCTTGCACAATTGAGCCAGGACAATCGCGATCTGATGCATCGCCTGGTGTCGCTCCAGGACGACGAGCGGCGCGATCTCGCCCGCGAGCTGCACGACGAGCTCGGGCCGCTGCTGTTCAGCATCCGCGCGGGCACGATCGCACTGGTGGAGGCCTCGCCGTCCGAGGGAAATCTCGGCAACCCGGCCCAGCAAGTGCTGCAATCGGTCGAAGCGCTCCAGCAGACCAACCGCCGCATCCTCGACCGGCTGCGGCCGCTTTACATCGAGGAGCTGGGCCTCGCGACCAGCGTGCAGACGCTGCTCCGGAATTTTCGCAAGCAGGCACCCCATATCAACCTGACGGATACGATCGATCCGGATCTCAACGTGATCGACGGACCGCTGGCCCGGACCGTCTATCGGGTGATCCAGGAGGCACTGACCAACGTGCTGCGCCACGCCAAGGCCGGCAGCGCCCATGTCCAGGCGACCATCGCCGGTGAGACGCTGGTCGTCGAGATCTCGGACGACGGCGGCGGCTTCCCCGCCGACAATGTCTTCGGCCGCGGCCTGACCGGCATGCACGAGCGCGTGCGCGCGCTCAGCGGATCACTGTCGCTGCTGAGGGTGGACGAGCGAACCTATGTACGCTGCCGCCTTCCGTCCGCACCGACGCGCGAGGCGCCGGTCAACCGCTAGAGCGCGATGCGACTAGGATGAATCGTCATCGCGCTTTAGGTTGCCGTCCAAGCATGATTTCTTCGGCAAACCGCTGGGCACTTTTCCGGATCATGCTTTAGCACGCGCAGCCGTCATGCGCGTTCTGCCGCGCGGGCTCGCACAGCGTGCTGTGGATCTTGCCTTCCGGACTGAAGCGAAACGAGGCGCGAATGCGCAGCGCACCGGCGACCGAATATTCGAGATCGACGCCATGGGGCATTGGGTGGATCTCCTCCAGCCCGAAACCCGCCAGCGAGAACGCGCTGAGCCGCGGCTGCCAATAGGCCTCGAGCTCGCTCCGCCCGCGGTAACGCCGCGCGCCGTTACACATGCAGTCGACGTGGGCGTCGTCGGCATAGAGGTCGAGCAACGTCGCGAGGTCGCCATTCCGGCAGGCGTCCACCCAGTCGACGACGATTCCCATCTGATCGAAATCACTCACGCCGCAATCCTGTCTGCCGCGGAAAACCACCGGCGGCTTAGGGCCACACTCGTGAATGTGCGCTGAATAATAAACCCCGGGCGATACCGGGTTCCGGCTCGGAAACCGACCATCTCAGCTCCGTTGCCGGCCTCTGGCCCACACGGCGAAGGCGATCAGCACGGCGCCGGCGAGCAGGAACCAGGTGACGGCGTATTGCAGGTGGTCGTCCTTCAGATGCACGTCGAGCGGCCCCGGACGCGGAATTCCGTTCTCGGGCGCCGGCTGCTCGAGATCGACGTAGAACGGCGCCACCGTGCCCCAGCCGAGCGCGCTTGCGATGGCCCGATGATCGCGCACGAACCAGAGCCGCTTGTCACGGTTTTCGGCGGGCGTCAGCCAGCCGGGCGCCTCGGGAAAGCGCAGATAACCAGTCAGCGCGACCGGCTGCCCGGTCACGAGCTTCTTCACCGCGCGATCCTCGACGCCGCGGTCCTGCATCGTGTTCTCGACGAAGCCCGCGTCGATCACGACCGTCTCGCCGCTCGGAAGTCGCGCCGGCAGGAACGCCCAGGTGCCGGGGCCGGAGGCGTCCTTGCGCACCGCCGAGCCGGACGAATAGACCATCGCATCCGGCAGGGCTGCGTAGGTCGCGGTGAAGCTGACGCGGCGGAATTCATCGCGCGCGGGATTGAGGCCGGCCCATAGCGCCGGCGGCGGCAGCGGGACCGGCGCTGTGGCCAGGCGCTCGGTGAGCGCCGCGACCAGCTCGTGCTTGGCGGCCCGCCGCTGCAACTGCCAGACGCCAAGTGCGACGAAGACAGCCGTCAGGAATAGCGTGAACAGCGCGAAGCCGGCCACGCGTGGCTTGCGCGCAGGGGGGTTCATTTCGCGCGGTCGACCAACCGGCCCGGCGCCGCCTTGTGATGGAATTGCAGCGCGATCAGCAGCGACTTCATCGCACGCAGCGGCAGGAGCGTGGTGGCCAGGATCAGCGGCAACCACAGCACCGCATGCAGCCAATACGGCGGCTGATATTTGACCTCGACGATGAGCGCTGCCGCAACGACGATCCCACCGGCCAGCATGATGATGAAGATCGCCGGACCGTCGCCGGTATCGATGAAGGCGTAGTCGAGACCGCAGCGGTCGCAGGCGGGCGCGAGTGTCAGGAAGCCTGCATAGAGCTTGCCCTGGCCGCAGCGCGGACATCTACAGGCAAGCCCGCGCAGCGCGCTCTGCAGGACAGTGGTCTCTGGCTCGGACTTGCCGGCGGTCTCGTTCATGATGGCGGACTCTAGCACAGTTTTCGCCGAAACTTTCCGGCGGTCCAAAAACGAAGGGCGGCCCTGCGGCCGCCCCTTCTGGTCGATTTCTCGCGGCTCAGTGCGCGGCGTGGGCCATGCTCTCGGCGCCGCGTCCCCAGACGTAGATGCAGAGGAACAGGAACAGCCAGACCACGTCGACGAAGTGCCAGTACCAGGCGGCGAACTCGAAGCCGAGGTGCTGCTTCGGCGTGAAGTGGCCGGCATAGGCGCGAAACAGGCAGACCAGCAGGAAGATGGTGCCGACCAGCACGTGGAAGCCGTGGAAGCCGGTCGCCATGAAGAAGGTCGCGCCATAGACGTTGCCGGCGAAGGAGAACGCCGCGTGGCTGTACTCATAGGCCTGCACGCAGGTGAAGAGCGCGCCCAGCACGACGGTGAGGATCAGGCCGTATTTCAGGCCCTGGCGGTCGTTCTCCAGCAGTGCGTGGTGCGCCCAGGTCACGGTGGTGCCCGATGTCAGCAGGATCAGCGTGTTCAGGAGCGGCAGGTGCCAGGGATCGAAGGTCTCGATGCCCTTCGGCGGCCAGGTGCCGGGGACCGCGCAGGCGCCGGGCTGGGTGCCGAGGCCGCAGCCGAACACGGCGTCGCGGGTGGCGTGGACGGCGTCGGCCGGAAACAGCGCCGCGTTGAAATAGGCCCAGAACCAGGCGACGAAGAACATCACTTCGGAGGCGATGAACAGGATCATGCCGTAGCGGTGATGCAGCTGCACGACGCGGGTGTGGTCGCCCTTGTACTGGGCTTCCTTGATCACGTCGCCCCACCAGCTCGCCATGGTGTAGAGCACGCCGACGGTGCCGACGCCGAACACGATCGGCGCGGCCGAGAACATGTGATGCATCCAGGCGATCGCGCCGACCGCCATGATGAAGGCCGAGAGCGAACCGACGGCCGGCCACGGAGAGGGATCGACCAGGTGATAGTCGTGATGCTTGGTGTGCGCCGTTGCCATTTGCGGTCTCTCTCCTCAATCCCGTGCCTGTCAGGCACTTATCCCCTTGTTTCCGAACCTTTCGAGCGCGAGCCCGGCGGTCAGAGATTACCCTTGCGCTTGTCGCTTTCGCCCGATGCCAGCGGCTTCACCACGGGATCCTTCACCGGATAGAAGGTGTAGGACAGCGTTATCGTGTTCAGGCCGTCGTTCTCGTGATCGTCGGCGATCGACGGATCGACGTAGAACACGACCGGCATCTCGCGCTTCTCGCCCGGCGCCATGGTCTGCTCGGTGAAGCAGAAGCAGTTGATCTTCTGGAAATAGGCGCCGACCGTCAGCGGCGCGACGTTGTAGGCAGCCTGCGCGGCCGTGGTGCGCGCGGCCTGGTTGGTCACGGTATAGAAGACGGTCGTGACCTCTCCGATATTGACCTCGATCTCGTTCTGCTCCGGCTCGAATTTCCAGGGCAGGCCAGGCGCGACGTTGGAATCGAAGCGCACCGAGATCTTCCGCGCGATCGGCCCGGTGGCCGGCGCGGAGGTCGCCACTTGCGTCGTGCCGTTGAAACCGGTGGCGCGGCAGAACCAATCGTAGAACGGCACCGCCGCGTAGGAGGCACCGACCATCAGCGCGACAACGCCGCCGCAGATGGAAGCAACCACCGCATCGCGACCCAGCCCGCGGCGCGTGCCAGGCTTACGATCGGCCGGCCTGGCGCGCTCATCCTGCGATATGGTCGGCTCCTGATTCATCTTTGCTACATCGGCCGCACGAGAACTGCCGGTCCCTTGACCATGGTGACGGCGAAGAACAGCACCACGAGCACGCCGAGCGCGAGGGCGATCGCAATCGAGCGCTGACGACGGCTCTTCTTCTGCGCCTCGGTGAGGACGATTCCACCTGTCTCGGGTTTGTCGGCCATCGCTGTGATCATGCGCCCCCTACCATCGGAGCCAGCGCCCGGACCACGACCTCGACCAGCAGGGTCGCGAACAGCACGAACAGATAGAGGATCGAAAAGGCAAACAGCTTGCGGGTCGCGCGCAGCGACGCAGCTCGCTCGCGGCGCAGATAGACGTTGATCGCGAGCGCCAGCATGCCGGCCCCCAGGATCAGCGAAACGATGCCGTAGACGGCGTCGAAATAGCCGAGCGCCCAGGGCGCGGCGGCGACCGCGATCAGCACGACGGTGTAGAGCAGGATCTGAAGCCGCGTCGCATCGGGACCGGCGACGTTGGGCAGCATCGGAATGCCGGCGCGCGCGTAGTCGTCGGAGCGGAACAGCGCCAGCGCCCAGAAATGCGGCGGGGTCCAGAAGAAGATGATGGCGAACAGCAGCAGCGGCTCGACGTCGACCGTGCCCGTGACGGCGGCCCAGGCCACCACCGGCGGCAGCGCGCCGGCGGCGCCGCCGATCACGATGTTCTGCGCGGTCCAGCGCTTCAGGACCATCGTGTAGATCACGACGTAGAAGAAGATGGTGAAGGCGAGCAGGCTGCCTGCGATCCAGTTGACGAGGATGCCGAGCGTCATCACCGAGAAGAAGGACAGCGTCAGGCCGAACGCCATCGCCTCGGGGCGGGTGATGCGGCCGCGCGGGATCGGCCGGTTCGCCGTGCGCGACATCTTGGAGTCGATGTCGCCTTCGAGCGCCATGTTGAGCGCGCCGGAGGCGCCGGCACCGACGGCGATGCAGAGCAGCGAGGTGAACGCGAGCACGGGGTGGAAGTGTCCCGGCGCCATCGCCATCCCGACCAGCGCGGTGAAGATCACCAGCGACATCACCCGCGGCTTCAAGAGCGCGATGTAGTCGCCCACCTCCGCCTCGGAGATGCGGGGATTGATGTCGATGGCGTTCTGGTCGAGGACGGACACGAATTCAACTCGCTTCGTTATAAGAGCCGCGGCGCCCGTCACGGGCGCCGCGGTGATCGCTTACTGCACGCGGGGCAGCACTTCGAACTGATGGAAGGGCGGCGGCGAAGGCAGCGTCCATTCCAGCGTGGTCGCGCCCGCACCCCACGGATTGTCGCCCGCCGGCACCTTCTTCATGAAGGCGTCGACCACGCAGTACAGGAAGATCAGCACGCCGAAGCCGGAGATGTAGGAGCCGAGCGACGAGACCAGGTTCCAGCCCGCGAACGCATCGGGATAGTCGACATAGCGGCGCGGCATGCCGGACAGGCCGAGGAAGTGCTGCGGGAAGAACACCAGGTTGACGCCGATGAAGGTGACCCAGAAGTGCGCCTTCGCGAGCCCTTCATTGTACATGTAGCCCGACATCTTCGGGAACCAGTAGTACCAGCCGGCGAAGATCGCGAACACCGCGCCGAGCGAGAGCACGTAGTGGAAGTGCGCGACGACGTAATAGGTCTCCTGCAGCACGCGGTCGACGCCGGCGTTCGCCAGCACGACGCCGGTGACGCCGCCGATCGTGAACAGGAAGATGAAACCCACGGCCCAGATCATCGGGGCGCGGAATTCGATCGAGCCGCCCCACATGGTGGCGATCCACGAGAAGATCTTCACGCCGGTCGGAACCGCGATGACCATCGTCGCGGCGACGAAATAGGCCTGCGTCGCCGAGGACATGCCGACCGTGTACATGTGGTGCGCCCACACCACGAAGCCGATGCCGCCGATCGCGACCATGGCGTAGGCCATGCCGAGATAGCCGAACACGGGCTTGCGCGAGAAGGTCGAGACGATCTGGCTGATCATGCCGAAGCCGGGCAGGATCAGGATGTACACCTCGGGATGGCCGAAGAACCAGAACAGATGCTGGAACAGCACGGGGTCGCCGCCGCCGTCGGGCGCGAAGAACGTCGTGCCGAAATTGCGGTCGGTGAGCAGCATGGTGATCGCGCCGGCGAGCACCGGCAGCGACAGCAGCAGCAGGAACACCGTCACCAGGATCGACCACACGAACAGCGGCATCTTGTGCAGGGTCATGCCCGGCGCGCGCATGTTGAAGATGGTGGTGATGAAGTTGATGGCACCGAGGATCGACGAGGCGCCCGCCAGATGCAGCGACAGGATCGCGAAGTCGACGGCCGGGCCCGGATGGCCGGAGCTCGACAGCGGCACGTACATGGTCCAGCCGGCGCCGACGCCGTTGGCGCCCGGCTCGCCCTCGACGAAGGTCGACATCAGGAGCAGCGCGAAGGACGCCGGCAGCAGCCAGAACGAGATGTTGTTCATGCGCGGGAACGCCATGTCGGGCGCGCCGATCATCAGCGGCACGAACCAGTTGCCGAAGCCGCCGATCATCGCGGGCATGACCATGAAGAAGATCATGATCAGACCGTGCGAGGTCACGAACACGTTATAGGTGTGGGTCTCGTGGAAGACCTGCACGCCCGGATACATCAGCTCGGCACGGATCGCGATCGACATCGCGGCGCCGATGACGCCGGCGATGACCGCGAAGACCAGGTACATCGTGCCGATGTCCTTGTGGTTGGTCGAATAGACGTAGCGGCGCCATCCGGTCGGATGGGCATGCTCGTCATGTCCGTGGGCGTGATCGCCGTGTGCCGCTGCGCTCGTTGCCATTTTCAAATCCTGCCTTGCGTCCCATTCGGACCTTTGGAGGTCCCGCCCTTATATCGCTTCCAGTGCCTCAAGCCGTCACCCGACGCTTACTGCGTCGGGCCGGCCGCGGAGGCGTAGGTGCTGGCGCCGCCGCTCGCAAATTTCTTCTTGGCCGCCTCGACCCAGGAGGCGAACTCCTGGTCGTTGACCACGCGGATCGCAATCGGCATGAAGGCGTGATCCTTGCCGCACAATTCCGAGCACTGGCCGTAATACATGCCGGTCTTGGTGGCCTTGAACCAGGTCTCGTTCAGCCGACCCGGAATGGCGTCGATCTTGACGCCGAAAGCCGGCAGCGCGAAGGCGTGGATGACGTCCGCGCCCGTGGTCTGGACCCGAATCACCTTGTTGACCGGAACCACCATCTCGTTATCGACGCCGAGCAGGCGAGGCTGCTTGTCCTGGGCCATCAGCGAGTCGAACTCGAACTTGCCGTTGTCGGGATAGGCGTAGGACCAGTACCACTGCTTGCCCGTCGCCTTGACGGTCAGGTCAGCCTTCGGAATGTCGAGCTGGAGGAACAGAAGCCGGAACGACGGCACCGAGATGCCGACCAGGATCAGCACCGGAACGAGCGTCCAGGCCACCTCGATCAGCGTGTTGTGAGTGGTCCGCGACGGCACCGGATTGGCCCGCGCGTTGAACTTGACGACCACGACCACGAGCAGCGCCAGAACGAACAGCGTGATCAGCGTGATCAGCACGAACAGGAAGTTGTGGAACCAGACGATGTTGTCCATCACCGGAGAACCGGACTGCTGGAGCGTCCACTCCCACGGAGCCGGCTGCCCGACCTCGGCGAATGCCGCGCCACCCGTCGCCAGCGTGACGCCAGCCGCCACCACGGCGATGGTGGCCAATCCCAGCAGATGCTGGCCCACCCGACCCATCGACATCCTCATGCCGTTCGCGCTCCCCTTACGAAATCACCCCAAGTGCGCTCCCCTGTGTCCGGGCAACGCTTATTCGATCCGCCCGCCTGACAAACCGCCGCGCAAGAATACCTCTAAGAGGAATTCGGGCCAGATCGCTAGAACGCCGAAATCTAGCCTCTCAAACCATAATTCTTGATCTATCGCAATGCAGTCTTGAACCTGATCTGCCAGCCATCACCCGCAGGATAATTCCTAGTAACATCGGACAAAAATACCGTTGGCCGGGATGCTGCCGCTTGACAGCGGAATTGCCCGCGTTAGGCACTGGCAGATGGCCGCGCAGGAACCTGATTCGTGCGGGCGGCGGCGGTGCGAGACGGCGCGGAATTTGCTTGGCAATCGCCTTCAAGACGCCGTCATTCCCGTATCAGTCCGCCAGATGAGTCCGCCAAGCGCGAGCGAGGAAGGCGAGCAGAGGGACCGACCCGATGGGGCTTTCGAAATCGATGGCAAGGCCGGCCACAAGGCAGCCTAACCGCCTCCCGGCGCTGACTGCCCTGCTGGCTGCGCTCGTCCTCCTGGCGCTCCCCGGCCTTGCCCATGCGCAGGGCGCGGTGCGCTCCGTCCATGGCGACTGGCAGATTCGCTGCGACACGCCGCCCGGCGCCCAGACCGAGCAATGCGCCCTGATCCAGAGCGTGGTGGCGGAAGACCGCTCCAATGCCGGCCTGACCGTGATCGTGCTGAAGACCGCCGACCAGAAGAGCCGCCTGATGCGCGTGGTGGCGCCGCTGGGTGTGCTGCTGCCCTCCGGTCTCGGCCTCAAGCTCGACAACCAGGACGTCGGCCGAGCCGGCTTCGTCCGCTGCCTGCCCAATGGCTGCGTCGCCGAGGTCGTCATGGACGACAAGCTGCTCGGCCAGCTCCGCAGCGCTAAGACCGCCACCTTCATCATCTTCGAGACACCGGAAGAAGGCATCGGCTTCCCGCTCAGCCTGAACGGCCTCGGCGAGGGCTATGACAAGCTGCCGTAGGGATACGGCGGCGGCCTAGTAGATCTCAAGGCATGCCGTGCCGTCATCGCGCTCGAAGGACTGAATCGTCTCTGCGTGTCGGCGAAGGAGGTCGGCGATCGCCGCAGTCATTTGGTTGCCCGTCCGGAGCCAGATCACCTTAGGCGGAGGGCCCAGGAGAGCGGCCAGTTCGGCAAAATCGGCGTCCTGAGTCACGATCGCAAAGCCATTTGCCTTCGCGAACTCCCAAAGTGCACGGTCCGCGACCTCCGATAGCCCGTGAGACCGAACGTGACTGGATTGCGGAAACAGGTCGGCAACGATCTGGCAAGCTTGAAGCTGAGATTCTGATCGAACAGCAGCCTCATATCGGCGCAGTCACCAATCGCCTCTCGCGGTCGGCGGCATAAGCCAGGCAAGCGCGAATATCGTCCTCGGTCAATTCAGGGAAGTCATCGAGGATCTGAGCATGGGACTGACCGGCAGCCAGCCAACCGAGCACATCCGCCACGGCGATCCGCATGTGGCGGATGCATGGACGCCCTCCACGCTTGCCGGGCTCAATCGAAATGATGTCTCGGTAATCCATGGGCATAGGTTAGCATTGATCCGTGCCGGATGCAGCATCGGCGTGGCGTCTCGCCCCATCCTATCGTTTCCGTAATGTGACGCCCCGCCCCTCGCGGAACCGATCCGAAACCATTATCTTGCCCTAGATCTTCGGCTAATGGACGGACGCATGACCAATCCTGCCACGACTTCCCTGCTCGACCGCGCCAATCTCGACCGCGACCAGGTTCGCCACGAGGTCGCGCGCGGGCTTTCCGGCGCCGACGACGGCGAGCTGTTCCTGGAGTACAGCCAGACCGAAGCGCTGATGTTCGACAATGGGCGGCTGAAGCAGGCGACCTACGACACCTCGCAAGGTTTTGGCCTACGCGCAGTCAAGGATGATGCCGTGGGCTACGCGCATTCCTCCGACGTCTCGCTGCCGGCGCTGATGCGCGCCGCGGACGCCGTCGCGGCCGTGCGCGGCGGCTATTCCGGCAGTTTTGCCGCGCCGCCTCCGCACACCAATGTGCGGCTCTATGGCGACGACAATCCGCTCGACGCACCGGGCTTCGAGACCAAGGTCAAGCTGCTCGCCGAGATCGACGCCTACCTGCGCGACAAGGATCCGCGGGTGCGGCAGGTCAGCGTCAGCCTCGGCGCGACCTGGCAGGTGGTCGAGATCCTGCGGCCGGACGGCGAGAGCTATCGCGACATCCGTCCGCTCGTGCGCGTCAACATCTCCGTTGTGGCCGGCCAGGGCGACCGCCAGGAGAGCGGCAGCAAGGGTTATGGCGGCCGTGCCGGCTATGCCGAATTCATCGAGAGCCGGAATTGGCGCGACGCCGCCGACGGCGCGCTGCGCGAGGCGCTGGTCAATCTGGAATCGATTCCCGCCCCCGCCGGCGAGATGGACGTCGTGTTAGGGGCCGGCTGGCCCGGCGTGATGCTGCACGAAGCGGTCGGCCACGGCCTGGAGGGCGATTTCAACCGCAAGAAGACCTCTGCATTCGCCGGCCTGATGGGCCAGCAGGTCGCGGCCAAGGGCGTCACCGTGGTCGACGACGGCACCATTGCCTCGCGCCGCGGCTCGCTGTCGATCGACGACGAGGGCACGCCGACCAATCGCACCGTGCTGATCGAGGACGGCGTCCTGGTCGGCTACATGCAGGACCGTCAGAACGCGCGGCTGATGAACATGAAGCCGACCGGCAACGGCCGCCGCCAGGGCTATGCCCATGTGCCGATGCCGCGCATGACCAATACCTACATGCTCGCTGGCGACCGCGATCCGGGCGAGATCCTCGCCTCGGTGAAGAATGGCGTCTTCGCCGCGAATTTCGGCGGCGGCCAGGTCGACATCACCTCGGGCAAGTACGTGTTCCAGTGCACCGAGGCCTACAAGATCGAGAACGGCAAGTTAGGGGCCCCGCTCAAGGGCGCCATGCTGATCGGCAACGGGCCGACCGACCTGCATCGCATCCGCATGATCGGCAACGATCTCGCGCTCGATACCGGCATCGGCACCTGCGGCAAGAACGGACAGGGCGTGCCTGTCGGCGTCGGCCAGCCGTCGCTGCTGATGGAGCGCATTACCGTGGGTGGAACGGGCGCATGAGCGTTGAGAAAGTGACTGTCACCTCCAAGCAGAAGGGCAGCGGCTGGGGCGGGCAGATCGTTCAGCTCGCCGGCATCGTCGTCGCCGTGTTCATCGCCAAGGGCGCGCTTGCCGAGCCGTTCTACGTGCCGTCGGGCTCGATGGAGCCGACGCTGCTGATCGGCGATGCGCTGCTCGCCTCGAAATTCCCCTACGGCTACGGCAGCTCGTCGCTGCCGATCCAGATCAGCCTGCCCGAGACCGGCCGCGTGTTCGCGGAAACGCCGAAGCTCGGCGACGTCGTCGTGTTCCGCTGGCCCGGCGATCGCTCGCAGGCCTGGGTCAAGCGCGTCGTGGGGCTGCCCGGCGATCGCATTCAGATGCGGCAGGGCCAGCTCTTCATCAACGACCGCGCCGCCGAGCTCAAGCCGGACGGCGTCGGCGCTGCCGAGGACGACAATGGCGGCAACCAGCCCGCCTACCGTTATGTCGAGACGCTGCCGAACGGCGTCTCGCATCTGATCTTCAAGATGCGCGACAACGGCCCGCTCGACAACACGCCGGAAGTGACGGTGCCGGCCGGTCACCTCTTCGTGCTCGGCGACAACCGTGACAATTCCTCCGACAGCCGCGTGCCGCTGCGCTCCGGCGGCGTCGGCCTGTTGCCGATCGACAATCTGATCGGCCGTGCGGATGCGGTGCTCGGCTCCTGGGATCTCGGCATGCGAAGCCAGCCGGTGTGGACCTGGCTGTCCGGCTTCCGGCTGGCGCGGTTCTTCACCGCCGTGCATTGACACTTCTCACTCACGATGAACCGTGACGAATTCCTCGCGCTCGCGCTGAGAAATCCCGTCAACGTGGCGATCATCGATGAACTCGATCGCCTCACCCTTCCCGATGCCTGGCTGGTCTCGGGATGCCTGGTGCAGACCGTGTGGAACGTGCTCACGCGCCGTCCGATCAACCACGGCATCGCCGATTACGACGTGTTCTATTTCGATCCCGACACCTCGTGGGAGGCGGAGGACGCGGTCATCCGCAAGCTGCAGGCGCGGCTCGCGCATCTCGGCATCAAGGTCGAGACCCGCAACCAGGCCCGCGTGCATCTGTGGTACCCGGCCAAGCACGGCCTGCCCTATCCGCCCCTGAGAAGCTCGCGAGAAGGCATCGACCGCTTCCTCACGCAGAACACGCAGATCGGCATCAGGCGCGCTCGAGATAGCTACGATGTCTACGCGCCGCACGGATTTGACGACGTTGCAGCCCTGATCGCGCGGCCAAATCCAGGACCGAATTTTTCCGCGGCGAATTACGCGGTGAAAGCCGCGCGATGGAAGGAGCTGTGGCCGGAGCTCACGGTGATTGCGGCGGAGTGAGATGTAGGGTGGGCAAAGCGACTTGTCCGCCGTAGCTCGCAGCGCGAAGGCGGAAGCGTGCCCATCACTTCTCGCGATCGCGGAAAGATGGTGGGCACGGCGCTTCGCGCCTTTGCCCACCCTACGGCAGCTGCGTCCGGGGCACGAGACCGAGCGCTACCGCACCACGCCCGACGTGAAGCCCGCCTTGCGGCGCGGCGGCTTGATTTCCTTTTTCAGGAAGCAGCGCGCCTCGCGCCCGGTGTAGCCGGGGCGGGCATAGGTGAAGGCGCGGCATTTGTTGTCGGCGGTGCATGCGGCCTTGCAGACCTCCACGCCCTCGCCGTCCTTCAGTTCGAAATTGCGCAGGTCGCCGCCGGGGCGGTCGATCGACGTCTCCACGCCCTCGACCCGCGGCTCGATCACGCCGGCGCCGCGCACGCCGGAGATGCAGCAGCTTCCCGGCACGCGCGCCGGCACGGTGTTCTTCAGCCAGCACACCGCCGAGCCGCCTTCGACGTCGGGATAGTTGAAACTCCACGAGCGGCAGCGCCGGTCGCGCTCGCACAGCAGCGCGCAATCTTCCGGATCGCCCGACGTAACCGGTGAGCTGAAATAGTCGCCGCCGGGGCGGTCGAACGCGGTCTGGGCGCGCGCCGGCACGCCCGCGAGTGCGAGCGAGAGCAGCGTGACACATGTCACGACGCTTGCCAGGGCCTTTGCCAGGACCTCTGCCATGACGGCGCCGGACAGGTGGCCCTTCCCCATCGGAACAGCTTTCGAGTTATTGAGGACGCTCAGGTTTTTTCAGCCGATCATTTGATCGCCGCAAACCTGTATGGGCGATGAACGGCTGAACTCCCGATCAGTGTCCTAACGCATGATCCGGAAAAGTGCGCAGCGGTTTTCCGAAAAGATCATGCTTAAACAACAACCTAAAGCGCGATGATGATTCATCCTAATCGCATCGCGCTTTAGAACGCGTATTCCGCGTAGGCCGGTTCCACCGAGCCCTTCCAGGGACCGTTGAACTTGTCCAACATTTCCTCGGCCGGCGTCCGGCCGGAATCGATGATGCGGTCGAGCGGCTCCAGATGCCGCGTTTCGTCGCGGCCGAGCTGGTCGATCCGTCCCCGCCGGCGCAGGCCGGAATGTGCCAGAACGAGGCATTCCTTGGCGATCTCGAACAGATAGCGATCCTTGATCCGCGCCTTGAAGCCCATGCGCGGCACGTCGTCGCGCAGGGCCTGACGCTCCTGCGCGGTCCAGTGCTTGACGATCTCCCAGGCCGCATCGAGCGCGATGTCGTCATAGAGCAGCCCGACCCAGAACGCCGGCAGCGCCGGCAACCGGCCCCACGGACCGCCGTCGGAGCCGCGCATCTCGAGATAACGCTTGAGCCGCACTTCCGGGAAGATGGTCGACAGATGATTGGCCCAGTCCGACAGCGTCGGACGCTCGCCGGGAAGGTTGTTGTTGCGGCCGTCGAAGAAGGCGCGGAACGAGGAGCCCGACACGTCGATGTACTCCTCGCCGCGCTTGACGAAATACATGGGCACATCGAGCGCGTAATCGACATAGCGCTCGAAGCCCATGCCGTCCTCGAACGCCCACGGCATCATGCCCGACCGCGCATTGTCGGTGTCGCGCCAGATTTCTGAGCGGAAGGAGAGGAAGCCGTTCGGCCTGCCTTCGGTGAACGGCGAGTTGGCGAACAGCGCGGTTGCGACCGGCTGAAGCGCCAGCGACACCCGCAGCTTCTTGACCATGTCGGCTTCGGAGGAGAAGTCGAGATTGGTCTGCACCGTGCAGGTCCGGTACATCATGTCGAGGCCGTATTGGCCGACCTTCGGCATGTAATTGGTCATGATCTTGTAGCGGCCCTTGGGCATCATCGGGATCTCGGCGCGCGACCAGGACGGCGTCATGCCGAGGCCGAGAAAGCCGATGCCGAGCGGCGCTGCGATCTCGCGCACCTGCGCAAGATGCGCCATCAGCTCGCTCTGGGTCTGGTGCACATTCTCGACCGGGGCGCCGGAGAGCTCGAACTGCCCGCCGGGCTCGAGCGAGATCGCACCGCCACCGGTGACGTCGTAGAGGCCGATGATGTTGCCCTTCTCCATGATCGGCTCCCAGCCGAGCAGGAGCTTCATGCCCTCGAGCAATGCACCGATGCCTCGCGCGCCTTCGTAAGGCACCGGACGATGTCCTTCGAGCGTGAACGGCGTCTTCTCATGCTCGGTGCCCATGCGGAATTCGGACGGGTCCTTGCAACCGGCCTCGAACCACGCCACGAGTTCGTCGCGCGATTGCAGCGGCGTCATATCGATCTGGTCTCGCGCCATATCAAACTCTAATCAAAGGCGCTTCGGTCGAATGCGCGCGGGTGACGGGGATGGTCCGCGAACCCACCGGGCGCACGGACGAACGGGTGTGCCGCGCGGTCATCGCGACGGCGTGCTTTCGTTGACGCTGGCGGCGGGCGGCAGTTTCATCTCGCCGCAGGAGCAGCCCAGGCGGTCGAGCAGATCGCTGAGCTTGACGGCATCGGCATCGGACAGTTTCGAACCGACATATTTCTCGATCGCGGCCGAATAGGCGCTCCACATCCGCTTCTGCAGCTCGCGGCCGGCTTCCGTGATCTCGACGAATTGGCCGCGCTTGTCGATCTTGCATTCGCGCCGGGAGGCGAGGCCCTCGTCGACCAGGCGGTCGATCAGGCGCGAGGTGGAATATTGCGGAATCAGCATCTGCCGTTCGAGCTCCACCGGCCGCAGCTCGCCCGACGGCGCCCGCGACAATTCGAGCAGCGCGTCATACCAGGCCAGCGGTGGGAAACCGGCTCGCTTCAAGTCCTGCTCGACGCAATCGAGCACGCGGCTCTGCACCCGCATCAGGCGGATCCAGGCGGCAGTCGCCTCGGTCGATGGTTTGCGTTTCATGGTCCCGCTCAAGCTCGTCGCCCGTCTCTTACCCCATTTGATGCAGCTGCATCAATCTTGACTATTCCAAGCAGTTGCATGTAATCGCTCTTTCGGCCGAACCAAGCTTCAAGAGAAGGAAATTCCATGAAACTGTACTATTCGCCCGGTGCCTGCTCGCTGTCCCCCCACATCGCGCTCCTGGAAGCCGGCCTGCCCTATGAGCTGGTCAAGGTCGATATTCGGGCCAAGAAGCTCGAAAATGGTGAGGATTATCTGAAGCTGAACCCCAAGGGTCAGGTGCCTGCGCTGGGCCTCGACAGCGGCGAGATCGTGACCGAAGGCCCCGTGATTGTCCAGATGATCGCCGATCAGGCTTCGGCCAAGGCGCTGGCGCCGGCCCGCGACAGTTCGGAGCGCTACAAGCTGCTTGAATGGCTCAACTTCCTCACCTCCGAGGTGCACAAGAGCTTTGGTCCGCTATTCGCGCCGGCCCTGAACGACGAGGCCAAGGCTTTCTTCAAAGACCGCGTCATGGGCAAGCTGAAATATATCGACAGCCAGCTCGTCGGCCGCGACTACCTCATGGGCAAGCAGTTCACGGTGGCCGACGGCTATCTCTTCACGATGCTGACCTGGGCAGACCGGATGAAGTTCGACCTCTCGGCGATGCCGAACCTTGCCGCCTACAAGGCCCGCGTCGCGGCGCGGCCGCAGGTGCAGGAAGCACTGAAGAAGGAAGGGCTGGTCCAGGCGAAGTAAGGCGCGACTCAACAGGCGAGATGATGGAAGAGCCGGATCGATGATCCGGCTCTTTCTGCTTGAACCGGTTGCGGAAGCCCGGACGTGCGAGATGTCCTGGACATCAATTTTACGAGCATTGTCGGAGTTAACAATAATTCCGCGTGATATGCTCGCCGGAGGTCAGCATCGTTGTGACAGCGATCCAGCTGGCCCAAGTTCAGCCATGGACCGCGATAAGGACCTGCGAACCGGGAAGCTCTGGTGACAACCATATTCCTGCTCTTGCTCGCGAGCATGATCGCCGGATTATCGACGGGACTCTTCTTCCGTGTCTGGACTCTGTTGTTGATTTCGCCGGCGACCGCGATCCTTGCCGCAATAGTGCTTCAGACCTCGGGCTTCGGATTTTTGACGGGCATTCCAATCGTCGCCGCCTGCCTGATTGCCGGCCAGGTCGCCTATCTGGCGGCCACGCTCTACGTCCACAGAGGCGATCTCTCAATGCAGGACGACATCGACGGCGACCCAGGCAAGCGCGGCCATCGCCACATCGACGATGAGAACGAGTAGGGCCAGGCCGGCCCATGAGGGGATTTTTCTGCGCAGCCTGAAGAGCCTGCGGCGGGGCCACGGCCGCCCCATCAGAGACAGGGGAGCGTATCTTACAACAACGCCGGCTGCGTTGAGTTGAGACACCGTCGGGATCATTGCGGGACACTTTCAATGCGAATGGCCATCCGTTGGATCCGTTAGCAAGAGCGGTGCCAGCGCGATCTCCCCATTCGGCGATGGAAAACAAAAAAGGCCGGATCAATGATCCGGCCTTTCATCTGTGCGTAGCCCGTATGGCGTGCAGCGCAATCCGGGGCTGCGGGCCCCGTCAGGCCGCCGCCTTCTTCGGCGCGAATCGGCCGTAGAAGGTTTCGCCCTTCGCCGCCATCTCCTCGAGCAGTTTCGGCGGGGTGAAGCGCGAGCCATACTTCGCCTCAAGCTTGTGGCAGAGCTCGACGAACTTCTTCGTGCCCATGAAATCGATGTAGGACAGCGTGCCGCCCGTGAACGGCGCGAAGCCGAAGCCGAGGATCGAGCCGACATCCGCCTCGCGCGGATCGGTGATGACGTGGTCCTCCACCGTGCGCGCGGCCTCCACCGCCTGCACCACCAGGAAGCGCTGCTTCAGCTCCTCGATGTCGAGCGTATCGGGGTCGAGCTGCTTCGGCTGCAAGGCCGAGAGGCCCGGCCACAGGCTCTTCTGGCCCTTGCCCTTCTCGGGATAGTCGTAGAAGCCCTTGCTGTTCTTGCGCCCCAGGCGGCCCTGCTTCTCGACCATCTCCACCATCAGCTTCTTCTGGTCGGGATTGATGGCGTTGGGGCCGAGATCGGCTTCCGTCGCCTTCATGATCTTGAGGCCGAGGTCGAGCGCGACTTCATCCGAGAGCGAGAGCGGGCCGACCGGCATTCCGGCCATCTTGGCGCAGTTCTCGATCATCGCCGGCGGCACGCCTTCGAGGAACATCTCGTTGCCTTCGGCGACATAGCGGCCGACGCAGCGGTTGGCGAAGAAGCCGCGCGAATCGTTGACGACGATCGGCGTCTTGCCGATCTGCCGGACGTAGTCGAGCGCGGTCGCCAGCGCGACGTCGCCGGTGTTCTTGCCGAGGATGATCTCGACCAGCATCATCTTCTCGACCGGCGAGAAGAAGTGGATGCCGACGAACTTGCCCTGGTCCTTGAAGCTCTCGGCCAGCGAGGTGATCGGCAGCGTCGAGGTGTTCGACGCGAAGACCACGTCCGGCTTCAGATATTCCTGCGCCTTGGCGAAGGTCTCGGCCTTGACCTTGCGATCCTCGAACACGGCCTCGATGACGAGGTCGACGTCCTTCAGAGCAGCATAGTCGGCCGTCGGCGTGATGCGCGCGAGCAGCGCTTCGGCATCCGCAGGCTTGGCGCGGCCCTTCTTGATCTGCTCCTCGATCACCTTCTGCGCGTGCGCCTTGCCCTTGTCGGCGCTCTCCTGGTCGCGATCGATCAGGACGACGTCGAGGCCGGCGCGTGCCGAGACATAGCCGACGCTGGCGCCCATGAAGCCGGCGCCGATCACGGCGATCTTCTTCACCTTGGTTGCGGGCACATCCTTCGGACGGCGGGCGCCCTTGTTGAGCTCCTGCATCGACAGGAACAGGCTGCGGATCATCGCGGCCGCTTCCTTCGAGCGCAGCACCGAGGTGAAGTAGCGCGACTCGACGCGCAAGCCAGCGTCGATCGGCAGCTGCAGGCCCTCATAGACGCAGCTCATGATCGCGCGCGCGGCCGGATAATTGTCGTAGGTCTCGCGGCGATAGATCGCGTTGCCGGCGGGGAACATCATCATGCCGGCCTTGGAGAACACCGGACCGCCGGGCAGCTTGAAGCCTTTCTCGTCCCAGGGCGCGATCGCCTTGCCGCCGCCCTTGATCCAGTCCTTCGCGGCCTTGATGAGATCGGCGGCCGGAACGATGGCGTGGATCAGGTTCAGCGCCTTGGCCTTCTCGATCGTGACGGGATCGCCCTTGAGCAGGATCGTCATCGCATCCTGCGGCGGCACCAGGCGCGGCACGCGCTGCGTGCCGCCGGCGCCCGGGAACAGGCCAACCTTGACCTCGGGCAGACCGAGGCGGGTCTTGGGATTCTCCGCGGCGACGCGGTAATGGCAGCACAGCGTGATCTCGAAGCCGCCGCCGAGCGCGAGGCCGTTGATCGCGGCCGCCCACGGCTTGCCCGAGGTCTCGATCGAACGCAAAACCTGCGAGAAGCGGCGGCTCTGGTCGAACAGCATCTGGTTCGCCGCGGTCTCGCCCTGCTCCTTGAAGACCTTGGCGTAGGCCTGGTTCATGCCTTCGAGCATCGACAGATCCGCGCCGGCGCAGAACGCTTCTTTTGCCGAAGTGATGACGACGCCCTTCACCGCGGCGTCAGTCGTGGTCGCCTTGACGATCGCATCGAGCTCGTTGGTCGAGGTCTCGTCGAGCACGTTCATGGAACGGCCCGGAATGTCCCAGGTGACGAGCGCGATGCCGTCTGCGTCGGTCTCGACCTTGAAATTCTTGTACGACATGTTGGTTGCTCCTCGGTGCCGCAGCCATGCCAGGCGCGGCGGTTGATGGGGGTCTCGTAGGGTGGGTTAGCGAAGCGTAACCCACCAACTTTGTTGACGTGGCACGGTGGGTTACGCCTTCGGCTAACCCACCCTACGGACCTACACCCGCTCGATGATGGTCGCGGTGCCCATGCCGCCGCCGATGCACAGCGTGACGAGGGCGGTGGACTTGTTGGTGCGCTCGAGCTCGTCGAGCACGGTGCCGAGGATCATCGCGCCGGTGGCCCCCAACGGATGGCCGAGCGCGATGGCGCCGCCATTGACGTTGATCTTGGCGCTGTCGATGTCGAAGGCCTGGATGTAGCGCAGCACGACGGAGGCAAAGGCTTCGTTCAGCTCGAACAGGTCGATGTCCGACTTCTTCATACCGGATCGCGCGAACAGCTTCTCGGTGACGTCGACCGGACCGGTCAGCATCATCGCCGGCTCCGAGCCGATATTGGCGAAGGCGCGGATTTTTGCACGCGGCTTCATGCCGTATTTCGCACCCGCCTCCTTGCTGCCGAGCAGCACGGCGCCGGCGCCGTCGACGATGCCGGAGGAATTGCCGGCATGGTGCACGTAATTGACGCGCTCGATCTCGGGATGCGACTGAATTGCGACGCCGTCGAAGCCGCCCATCTGCGCCATCATCGTGAACGAGGGCTGCAGCTGCGCCAGCGACTGCATCGTCGTCGAGGGACGCATATGCTCGTCCTTGGCGAGGATGGTGAGGCCGTTGATGTCCTTCACCGGCACCACGGACTTGTTGAAGCGGCCCTCGTCCCAGGCCTTGGCCGCGCGCTGCTGGCTCTGCACGGCGTAAGCGTCGACATCGTCGCGCGAGAAGCCGTATTTGGTGGCGATCAGATCGGCCGAGACGCCCTGCGGCATGAAATAGGCCGGCACCGCCATCGAGGGATCCATCGGCCAGGCGCCGCCGGACGCGCCGATGCCGACGCGGCTCATGGATTCGGCGCCGCCGCCGATCACCAGCTCGTGCTGGCCGCTCATCACCTGCGCGGCGGCGAAGTTCACCGCATCGAGGCCTGAGGCACAGAAGCGGCTGATCTGCACGCCCGGGACGGCCTCGCCGAGACCGGCCTTCAGCGCGGCGAAGCGCGCGATGTCGGAGCCTGCTTCTCCGACCGGATCGACCACGCCGAGGATGACGTCGTCGACGGAATCTTCCGGCAGATTGTTGCGGTCCTTCAGCGCCTTCAGCGGCACGGTCGCGAGCGCGAGCGCCGTGACTTCGTGCAGCGCGCCGTCCGCCTTGCCGCGGCCGCGGGGGGTGCGAACGTGGTCGTAGATGAATGCCTCAGGCATGACGCCCTCCTGATGTGATGTTCGATGCGATTGGGAGCGGGCAGCGGAAGCAGGCTCAGAACGCTTCCGCCGGCAATTCCATGATGGTGGCGCAGCCGGCCTGGATGCGCGCGAGATTGGCCGCGGTCTCCGGCAGCATCCGCTCCATGAAGAAGCGGCCGGTGACCAGCTTGGTCGAGAGATAGGGCGTCGCCCCGCTCTCGGCAATCTTGGCATTCGTCACCTTGGCCATCTTCGCCCACATGTAGCCGAGCGCGACGAAGCCGAAGAGATGCAGGTAATCGGTTGCGGCGGCGCCGGCATTGTCCGGCTTCGCCATCGCGTTCTGCATCAGCCACGTCGTGGCCTGCTGCAGATGACCGAGCGAGGCCGAGAGCGGGGTGATGAACGGCTTCAGCGCCTCGTCGCCGCCGTTCTCCTTGGCGAAGGCCATGACCTCGCCGAAGAAGGCCATGATGGCGCGGCCGCCGTCGCGCGGCAGCTTGCGGCCGACGAGGTCGAGCGCCTGAATGCCGTTGGCGCCTTCATAGATCATCGCGATGCGCGCATCGCGCACGAACTGCTCCATGCCCTGTTCGGCGATGTAGCCGTGGCCGCCATACATCTGCTGTGCCTGCACCGCGTTGGCGAAGCCGTAATCGGTCAGGAAGCCCTTCAGCACCGGGGTCATCAGGCCCATGTGGTCGTCGGCGGCCTGGCGATCCTTCGGGTCTTCGGAGCGGTGGGCGACGTCGCTCTTCAGCGCGGTCCACATCACGAAGGCGCGCGCGGCCTCGTTGAAGGCGCGGATCGACAGCAGCGTGCGGCGCACGTCGGGGTGCACGATGATCGGGTCGGCCTGCTTGTCCGGCGCCTTGGCGCCGGTGAGCGAGCGGCCCTGGATGCGCTCGCGGGCATAGGCGACCGCGTTCTGATAGGCAACTTCCGACTGCGCGAGGCCCTGCACGGCGACGCCGAGCCTCGCCTCGTTCATCATCACGAACATGCCCTGCATGCCCTTGTTCTCTTCCCCGATCAGCCAGCCGGTGGCGTTGTCGTAGTTCATCACGCAGGTCGAATTGCCGTGGATCCCCATCTTGTGCTCTAGCGAGCCGCAGACGACGCCGTTGCGCGCGCCGGGCGAACCGTCGGCATTGACCAGGAATTTCGGCACCACGAACAGCGACACGCCCTTGATGCCGGCGGGTGCGCCCTCGATGCGGGCCAGCACGAGGTGGATGATGTTGGAGGCCAGGTCATGCTCGCCGGCCGAGATGAAGATCTTGGTGCCCGTGATCCTGAAGCTGCCGTCCGCCTGGCGCACCGCCTTGGTGCGGAGCATGCCGAGATCGGTGCCGCAATGCGGCTCGGTGAGGTTCATGGTGCCGGTCCATTCGCCCGCCACCATCTTCGGCACGTAGGTCTGCTTCTGCTCGGGCGAGCCGTGAACGATCAACGCCGCGGTCGCACCCATGGTGAGGCCGCCATACATCGAGAACGCCATGTTGGCGGAGATCTGGAATTCGTTGACGGCTTGCGAGAGCGTCACCGGCAGGCCCTGGCCGCCGAACTCGGTCGGCGCCGACAGGCCGAGCCAGCCGCCCTCGGCGACCTGCTTGAACGCCTCCTTGAAGCCTTTCGGCGTGGTGACGCTGCCGTCGTCCGCGCGCTTGCAGCCTTCGAGATCGCCGACGCGGTTCAGCGGCTGCAGCACCTCTTCGGCGAGCTTGGCGGCTTCACCGAGGATGGCTTCGCGCACGTCGCTCGATGCGTCGGAGAAGCCGGCGAGATTGTCGTAGCGGTCGATCTGGAAGACGTCGTTGAGCAGGAAGTTCACGTCTTCGACGGGGGCTTTGTAGATCGGCATGGGGTTCTCCCGGCAATGGGCCTTCGAAAGTGGCGATTCAGTGTTTCCTGCGACGCAGCCTTCCCCGCGAGCTTAGCGGGTTCTGCAACCTCAGGGCAGGGTCATGATTGGGCGGCCAGCTGCTCCGCCATCAGGCGGTGCAGCATGTTGATCGCCTTGAGCGGACGCACCATCACCTTGAAATGCGTGATGCGTCCCTCGCTGTCGAACGTGATGATGTCGACGCCGTTGATCTCGATGCCGTCGATCTCGGTCTTGAATTCGAGCACGGCGCCATCGGCGCTCTTCCATTCGCCGACATAGGTGAAGGTCGGGCCGCCGAGCACCTGCTCGGCGCTGGAGAGGTATTTGAAGGTAATGTCGCGGCCGCGCTGCGGCGTATGGACCACGGGGCTCTCGAACACGGCATCGGGATGCAGGAGATCCCAGAGCGCGGTGCGGTCGTGAGACCTCATGTAGGCATACCAGGAATCGAGGCCGGTCATTCTCAGCTGCCTCCCTAAAGGCCTGGACAAGAAAACGCGAAAACAACCCCATGCACAGTAGCGTGCCGATTGATTCCGCTGGGTTTTTCGGGTCGGATCTTCGGCCCGTCTCCCGCGCACCGCATATGCACATTGACGCATATGCGCCAATGCGCATAAAGTCAAGCGAGTTGGTCGAGGTCGAAGAAGACGAAGGAGGCCGATCATGGCCCTGGGCGACGCAATCCTCGCATGCCTGACGGAGCGTCCGATGACGGGCTACGAGCTCGCCAAGACGTTCGATTCCTCGATCGGCTTCTTCTGGAAGGCCGACCATCAGCAGATCTACCGCGAGCTCTCCAAGCTGCGCGACCGCGGCCACATCCAGGGCCGCGAGGTCGTGCAATCGGGCAAGCCCAACAAGCTGGTTTATACGCTCACTCCGGAGGGGCGAACAGCGCTGCGGCACTGGGCCGCGCGGCCAAGCACGCCAGCCTCGACCAAGGACGACCTCCTGGTCCGCCTCCACGCCCTCGACAGCATCGACATCGAGCCGCTGCGCACCGACCTGATGGCCCGCCTGGAGCACCACCGCGACCGCCACGCCAACTACGAGCGCATCCTGAAGAAGCGCTTTCCCGACGGCACCGCCGAGGGCCGGCTCGATCTCGGCAACCTGCTCCTGCTCCGCCTTGGGGCCCGGCACGAGCAGATGGTGGCCGACTTCTGCGAAGAGGCGCTCGATGCGCTGTCGGCGATGAGCGGCAAGGCCACCGTGGTGCCGCTGGACGAGGGCAAGCGCGAGGGGAAGGGCTGAGCGGCATCGGCGGTGCCCTCGCCTCTCCCGCTTGCGGGAGAGGTCGCGCCGAAGGCGCGGGTGAGGGCTTTCTCCTCTTGGGGACTGTCCCATCGCGGAGACACCCTCTCCCCAGCCCTCCCCCGCAAGCGGGGGAGGGAGCGCAGTGGTTCCCTGGCTGGCGGCCCCCGCCCAACTTTAAGACACCCGCGCCGCGTTCCTTAACTCGTTATTTACCGTAACAGGAAAAAGTCGGTTTACGAGGCAGACGACCCGCGCCAAATTCGATTGTCTTTACAACCGGGGCGCGTGGGGCGGCTGGAGGCGCCGGGTGGGGCGCCGGAGTCGGAACCGGACAGAGTCATGAATTCGCGCGTATCGTGGAGTGTGGACGGCATCGATCCATCCGTCAGGGAGCGGGCCGAAGCTGCTGCGCGTCGCGCGGGCATGTCGCTGAACGATTGGCTGAACTCCACGCTCGGCGACACCGCGCCACCCAACTTTCGCGGCCCTTACGACCAGCGTCCGCAACCCCCACAAGCCCCCCACGTTCCGAGCCAGGAGAGCCGCGAAGTCGCCGACATCCACCAGCGGCTCGACGCGATCACCCAGCAGATCGAACGGATTTCAAAGCCGGCGCCGCGTCAGGACTCGTCGAGACCGGATGTCTCGCGCGAGCAGGGCGTCGCACGCCAGCTCAACGACGCGATCTCGCGGCTCGATGCGCGGTTGTCGCAAATCTCCCGCCCGCCGCAGCCTCAGGCGCCGCGGCCTGCACCTGCGCCCTCACCCGTCGAGACGCGCCAGCGCCAGGCCGATGCGGTCGAGCGTGCGGCAGCTCAAGTCTATCGCAACGCCCCGCCCTTGAGCCCGGCTTCGTTCGACGTCGCCGTCGCCGAGATCACCGCGCGCCAGAGCGAGCTCGACGGCTTTGCGCCGAGGCAGATGCCGCCGCGCGCCGCACCGTCGATTGCGCCTTCGGCTGCTCCTTACGTACCTCCGATGGCGCCGCCCGCGCCTGCCTATGCTCCGCCGCCACCGCCGCCGGGGCCGGATTTCTCCTCGCTCGAGCGCCATCTGCTCAAGATCACGAGCCAGATCGAATCGCTGCAGCGCCCCGACAATACCGAGCAGGCGATCAACGCCTTCCGCAGCGAGCTCGCCGAGATCCGCACGGCCATCACCGAGGCGATGCCGCGGCGCGCGATCGAATCGATCGAGAACGAGATCCGCTCGCTGCATCGGCGCATCGACGAGACGCGGTCCAACGGCACCGACGGCCAGGTGCTTTCGGGCATCGAGCACGCGCTGTCCGACATCAAGCAGGTGCTGCGCACGCTGACGCCGGCCGAGCAGCTCACCGGCTATGACGAGGCGATCCGCAATCTCGGCGCCAAGCTCGATCTGATCCTGCGCGCCAATGACGATCCCTCGACGGTGCATCAGCTCGAGGGCGCGATCGCGGCGCTGCGCGGCATCGTCTCCAACGTCGCCTCCAACGAAGCGCTGGCCCGCCTGTCCGAAGACGTGCAGCTGCTGTCGTCCAAGGTCGACCAGGTCACCCGCGCCTCCGGCCAGGGCGACAGCTTTGCGGTGCTGGAGCAGCGCATCGCCGCGCTCACCGCGGCACTGGAAACGCGCGAGCGGCCGCAGCCGTCCGAAAGCACCGAGCATCTGGAAGCCGCGATCCGCGCGCTGTCGGACCGTTTCGACCGCATGCAGGTCGGCAACGATTCCGCCTCGACCTTCGCGCATCTCGAACAGCGCGTCTCGTACCTGCTGGAGCGGATCGAAGCCGCCTCCGACCCGCGCAACGGCAATCTGAGCCGCGTCGAGGACGGGCTGCACGACATCCTGCGGCACCTGGAGCGGCAGCAGGCGACTTATTCCGCGCTGGCCGAGAGCCGCAATTCGGCCCCCATCGATTCCGGCGTGGTCGATCTGGTCAAGCGCGAACTGTCCGACATCCGCTTCAGCCAGGTCGAGACCAACCGCAGCACCCAGGACTCGCTCGACGCTGTCCATAGCGCGCTCGGCCATGTCGTCGACCGCCTGTCCATGATCGAGGGCGATCTGCGCGCGGTGCGTACGGCGCCGCCGGCCGCCGCGCCGCAGCCGATGGCCATGCCGATGGCCGCTCCCATTGCTGCTTCCATGGAGCCCGCGCCTGTCGCGCGCGAGCCGCGGCCGCAAGCACAGCAGCCGAAATACGATCCGAAGCCCGAGCTGCCGAATCCCGCCGCGGCGCAGAGCGCGCAAGCCGCCTTCGTCGCCGCGCCGCGTGAATTCCATGCCGCCTCCCCCGCCGCGCCGCCGCCGGTGCCGCCGCGTGCGATCAGCGAGATCCTGGAGCCGCATACGGCGCCCGCCCGCGCCGCGCTCGCACCGGAATTGCCGCCGGATCATCCGCTCGAGCCGGGGACACGGCCGGGTGGACGCGCCGCCACGCCGTCGGAGCGCATCGCCGCCTCCGAGAGTGCGATCAGCGGCATTCCTGCGGCTGCGAAAGAGCCGGTCTCGTCGTCGAGCTTCATCGCGGCCGCCCGCCGCGCGGCCCAGGCCGCCGCCGCTCAGCCGGAAAAGCCGGCGCGCGGCGCCAAGACCGGCGCCGATCGCGCCAAGGTCAAGGGCAAGGACGGCGGTTCGACCATCACCTCGAAGATCCGCTCGCTGCTGGTCGGCGCGAGCGTGGTCGTGATCGTGCTCGGCACCTTCAAGATGGCGATGAACCTGCTTGACGGCAGCTCGCCGCCGGCGCCGCAGGCCATGGACAATACCTCCAGTCAGCCCGCGCCGCAGGCCCCGTCGCCTCCGCCGGCGATCGAGAACAAGCCAGCCACGCCCGAGCAGGTCACGCCCTCGATGACCTCGCCGACGCCAATCGGCCGGCAATCCCAGAACAATTCCGCGCCGGCGCCCGCCGGCAATTCGGCCTCGGTTGAAATTCCGCCGGCGCCCGCCGCAGCGGTGCCGCCGCCGGCCGCGAACAGCGACGTCACCGGCGCGCTGTCGGGCTCGAGCCGCGCCAAGCTCGGCCTGATCCAGGTGCCGCCAAGCGAGAAGCTGCCCGACGGCATCGGTGGCCCCGCCTTGCGCAGCGCCGCGATGAAGGGCGATCCGACCGCGGCCTACGAGATCGGCTTGCGCTTTGCCGAGGGCAAGGGCGTTGCGACCAACTACGACGAAGCCGCCAAATGGTACGACCGCGCGGCACAGGCCGGCGTCGTGCCCGCGACCTTCCGCCTCGGCACGCTCTATGAGAAGGGCTTGGGCGTGAAGAAGGACGCCGACATCGCCCGCCGCTATTACACCCAGGCCGCCGAGCGCGGCAACGCCAAGGCGATGCACAATCTCGCGGTGCTCGATGCCGACGGCGGCGGACGCGGCGCTAACTACAAGAGCGCGGCGCAGTGGTTCCGCAAGGCCGCCGATCGCGGCGTCGCCGACAGCCAGTTCAACCTCGGCATTCTCTATGCCCGCGGCATCGGCGTCGAACAGAACCTCGCCGAGTCCTACAAATGGTTTAGCCTGGCGGCCGCGCAGGGCGACGCGGACGCGTCCGGCAAGCGCGACGACGTCGCCAAGCGGCTCGACCCGCAATCGCTCGCCGCCGCCAAGCTCGCGATCCAGACTTTCAGCGCCGAGCCGCAGCCGGATGATGCCGTCAATGTTCCGGCCCCGAACGGCGGCTGGGACAGCGCGCCGCAGGCGAGCGCCAAGCCGGCGCCGAAGCCGGTTGCGGCCAAGCGCTCGGCGTCGGCGGCGCATTGAAATCTCTCCCCTCATGGTGAGGAGCGCGCCCTAGCGCGCGTCTCGAACCATGCAGGCCCGCCTCCCGATCCGGGCCTCGCCCTTCGAGACGCCTGCTGCGCAGGCTCCTCAGGGTGAGGAGCATAAGCGTCGCTGCCGCGCCACCCATTCACCACGCCCGAAATTCCCGGTCCCTCCGGCCCGTAAATTCCGCTATTGAGGGGCGCGGCAATCGTTCCGACCGTCCGGCGGGCATGTGCGCAATCGATCCATCTCGCCGGAGCGTGGTCCTTCGATGCAGCTTTATCTCCCGATCGCCGATCTTCCCGTCAACGTCATCCTGGTGCTGGCGATGGGTGCCGCGGTCGGCTTCGTCTCGGGCATGTTCGGGATCGGCGGCGGCTTCCTGATGACGCCGTTGCTGATCTTCATCGGCATCACGCCCGCGGTCGCGGTCGCCTCGGTCACCAGCCACATCGCAGCCTCCTCCTTTTCCGGCGCGCTGTCCTATTGGCGGCGGCGCGCGATCGATCCGGCGCTGGCGAGCGTCCTGCTCTGCGGCGGGGTGACCGGCACGGCGCTCGGCGTGTGGACCTTCACCCAGCTGCGCGCGCTCGGCCAGCTCGATCTGATGATCGCTCTCTCTTACGTGGTGCTGCTCGGCACCGTCGGCAGCCTGATGTTCTCGGAAGGCCTGCGCGCCCTGATGCGGACCCGGCGCGGCGCGTTGCCGCCGCGACGCACGCACAACTGGATCCACGGCCTGCCGCTGAAGATGCGGTTCAAGCGCTCGAAGATCTATCTCTCGGTGATCCCCGTGGTGGTCGTCGGCATCATGATCGGCTTCATCGGCGCCATCATGGGCATCGGCGGCGGCTTCATCCTGGTGCCGATCATGATCTATCTCTTGCGGGTGCCGACCTCGACGGTGATCGGAACCTCGATGGTGCTGACGCTCGTCACCATGCTGGTCGCGACCATGCTGCATGCGGTGACCAATCACCTCGTCGACGCCGTGCTGGCGCTGATCCTGATGGTCGGCGGCGTCACAGGCGCGCAATTCGGCGTCCGCGCCGGGCAGAAGATCCGCGGCGAGCAGCTGCGCTTGCTGCTCGGCTTGCTCATCCTCTCGGTCGGCATCCGCTTCGCGATCGAGCTGGTGATCCGGCCCGCAGACCTCTTCACCATCCGCGAGCTGGGAGTAAGCGGATGAGACGCGCAGCGCTCGCATTCCTGCTCGTCCTGCTGCTCGGCTCGGCTGCGCGCGCCGAGCGGCTGATCGTGTCGGTCTCCAACCACCGCGTCACGGTGACGCCGAACTATTCCGGCGAGGAGCTGGTGCTGTTCGGCTCGGTGGAGAAGGATGCCACCACGCCCGCTGACCGCACGACCTACGATCTCGTCGTCACCGTGATGGGCCCGCGCGCCGACATGGTGACGCGGCGGAAAGAACGCACCTTCGGGATCTGGATCAACACCGACTACCGGCAGTTCCTGCAGGTGCCGAGCTATCTGGCGCTGTTCGCCAACCGTCCGTTCGAAACCATCACCTCGCCCGAGATCGCGCGGCGGCAGCAGATCGGGCTGAACAACGTGCTGCTGATGCAGCGCGTCAGCGGCGATTTTGCCGACGTGGTGCCGAACGACGCATTCCGCTCGGCCTTCATCCGCCTGCGCACCCAGCGCGGGCTCTATCGCGAAGATGGAAGCGCCGTCACGTTCCTGACGCCCACACTGTTCCGCACCGGCATTCCACTGCCGGCGGAGGTGCCGATCGGCACCTATGAGGTGGAGATCAAGCTGTTTGCGAACGGCGCGTTCATCGCCAAGACCGAGACCGCGTTCGAGATCGTCAAGGTCGGCTTCGAGCAGTTCGTCGCCACCACCGCGCGGCAGAACGGGCTGCTCTACGGCCTCGTCACCGCCGCGATGGCGCTGATGTCGGGATGGATGGCGTCGATCGTGTTCCGCAAAGATTGAAGGAGCTGCCCACTTGCCGTCATGGCCGGGCTTGTCCCGGCCATCCACGTCTTTGCCGCGACCCGTAAGAACGTGGATGCCCGGGACAAGCCCGGGCATGACGAAGAGACGTAAGCGGCCTACCTCACGACGCCGCCTTCGCCGGCCGCGTCACCAGATAGATCCCGAGTGCGACCGGAATGATGCCGAGCAGATCGCGCGCCTCGACGTGCTCGCCGAGGACGAGATACGCGAACAGCATGCCGAGCGGCGGCATCAGGAAATGATAGGCGCTGGCGGCGGTGGCGCCGCACACTTTCAGGAGATGGAACCAGAGCCAGTAGGCGAGGATCGAGCCGCCGAGCACGAGGAAGGCAAAGGCGCCGATCAGGCTTGGCGTATAGTCGATCGCGTGAATGTCGGCGAAGATGAGCGCGACCGGCGTCAGCGCGATGCCGGCGGCGAGGTTCTGCACGCCATTGCCGATCCACAACGACCCTTTCGGCGCGAGCAGCTTGAACAGGATGGTGCCGGCGACGAGCGAGGCCAGCGAGGCCAGCGTGAACAGGATGCCGTGCAGCGAGTCCGTGCCAACCGAGAGACGATGCCACACGATCGCCGTCACGCCGATAACGCCGAGCAGCAGGCCGCCGGCCTTGCGCCAGGTCATGCCCTCGCCGAGCAGCAGCGCGGCGAGCGCCGCGGTGAATACCGGATTGGCTGAGACAATCAGGCCGCCGAGGCCGGCGGAGACCGATTGCAGGCCGGTGTAGCCGAGGCCGAGATAGAGCGCGTTGTTGGCGATGCCGAGCACGGCGAAGATCGCGACATCGCGCCAGGAGAGCGAGAAGGCCTCGCCGCGGATCAGCGTTGCGCCCAGAATCAAAATGCCGGCGAGCGAGAAGCGCGCGGCGAGCAGGATCAGCGGCGGGCAATGGGTGACCCCGATCTTGCCGGCAACGAAGGCGTAGCTCCAAAGCAGGCAGAACAGGCCGATGGCGAGCGGCAGCGTGTTGAAGCGGGTGCTTGGGGCCGAAATCGAGGGGGCGAGCGACATGAGGGGCATTCTCGGATCTTTTTTCTTCTGGCCCTCGATCTAGGGACGTCGCTTGTCATTTGGAAATTAAATGATTAACTTACGATCAGTTGTTTTACAAATGGAGGCGGCGATGCTCGACCTCGAGCTGCTGCGCAGCTTCGTCTCGGTGGTCGAGGCCGGCGGCTTCACCCGCGCCGGTGCACGCGTCCATCGCACACAATCGACCGTGAGCCAGCAGATCAAGCGGCTGGAAGACGACATCGGCCAGGTGCTGCTGCATCGCGACGGCAAGAGCGTGCGGCCGACCGAGGCCGGCGAGCGGCTGCTCTCCTATGCGCGCCGGCTGCTCTCGCTGGCCGAGGAGGCGCGCGACGTGTTGCGCCAGCCGGATGGCGAAGGCGCGGTCCGGCTCGGCATCCCCGAGGATTTCGCGGCGTACCGGCTGGCCAAGCTATTGGGCGCGTTCGCGCGCTCGCATCCCGGCCTGCGGCTCGACGTGCGGGCCGACCAGAGCAAGCATCTGGCGCGCGATCTCGAGCGCGGCGAGCTCGACCTTGCGCTCTACAAGCGCGAGGCCGGCGCGAACGGCGCGATCGCGGTGTGGCCGGAGCGGGTGCACTGGGTCACCAGCAAGAGCCATCCGATCGACGTCGACGTTCCCTCGGTGCCGTTGATCGGCTTTCCGCTCGGCTGCATCTACCGCGCCGGGGCGATCCATGCGCTGGAAAGCGCGGGCCGCGCCTGGCACACCGCCTATACCTCGTCGAGCCTCGCCGGCATCCAGGCCGCGGTCGCCGCCGGCATGGGGCTGAGCATCCTGTCGGAGATGTCGATCCAGCCCGACCACCGCGTGCTGACGGCGAAGGAAGGTTTTGCGCCGATCAACAAGACCGAGGTTGCACTGATGGCGGCGCCGGATGCGAGCCCGGCCACGCTGCGGCTTGCGGATCGTCTCGCCGAGTTTTGCGATGCGGTGCAGGCGAAGGCGGCTTGAGCCCGCTGGAGGCCAGGGCGCTCATTTCGCCGCAGACATCAGTTTGTCGCCGCACGCACTCGCGTAGAACTTGCCGCCGCATTGGCGCTTGATCGCAGCGCAGCGAGCTGCGGGCGACGCCTTTTGCGGGATCGTGAAGCCGCAGCTGAGGCCATCGGCGCTGCGGCCGGATGTGCCGGCGGCAAACGCCGCACTGGAGGCGCTGATGCAGACGACGAGCAGGGCTGCAGCGACGATTTCAATCAACAGTCTCATGATCGCCTCCTCTCCACACTGATGGCTGAATTCTTTCGTAATCTAGCACTAAATCCCGGTTTCTCCGTGCTGGCCCGGGTTCCCAACCCGGCCCGTTCCTTGCATAAATTAGCGCCACGCACCGCACGGCCACAGTTCCAGTGCAAGGGCACGACGCGTAGATTGGTAAGAGTTCGACCTAGGAAATGACGGCTTTGCAGGATTCATCGTTCCAGACCAGTTTTCCGGCCCCGGGGCAGCCCATCGACGAACTCGCGCTGGCTGAGATCAAGGGCGCGATCCTGGCGAAGCTGCGGCTTGCCATCGGCAAGGATGCCGGCATGGCGACCAAGCACGACTGGTACCAGGCCGCGGCGCTGGCGCTGCGCGACCGCATCGTGCATCGCTGGCTCACCGCGGAGAAGCACAGCTACGACGCCGGCCGCAAGCGCGTCTATTATCTCTCGCTCGAATTTTTGATCGGCCGCCTGTTCAGCGACGCGCTCAACAATATGGGCCTGCTCAAGATCTTCGAGGTCGCGCTCGGCGATCTCGGCGTCTCGCTGCCGGAGCTGCGCAAATGCGAGCCGGACGCCGCGCTCGGCAATGGCGGCCTCGGCCGTCTCGCCGCCTGCTTCATGGAGAGCATGGCGACGCTGTCGATCCCCGCGATCGGCTACGGCATCCGCTACGATTACGGCCTGTTCCGCCAGATCATCAACCAGGGCTGGCAGCAGGAATATCCGGACGAATGGCTGAGCTTCGGCAACCCTTGGGAATTGCAGCGGCCCGAGGTGATCTACGACATCAATTTCGGCGGCGGCGTCGAGCATGTCGACGACAGGGGCCGCGACCGCGCGATCTGGCATCCCGCCGAGACGGTGCAGGCGATCGCCTATGACACGCCGATCGTCGGCTGGCGCGGCCAGCACGTCAACGCGCTGCGGCTGTGGTCGGCGCGCTCGCCCGATCCGCTCAAGCTCGATGCCTTCAACAAGGGCGATTATGTCAGCGCCAGCGCCGAGCAGTCGCGCGCGGAGGCGATCTGCAAGTTCCTCTACCCGAACGACGAGAGCCCGGCGGGTCGCGAGCTGCGGCTGCGCCAGGAATATTTCTTCGTCTCGGCCTCGCTGCAGGATCTGGTGAAGCGGCATCTCGCCTCCGACGGCCAGCTGCGCAGCCTCGCGAGCAAGGTCGCGGTGCAGCTCAACGACACCCATCCGAGCCTTGCCGTCACCGAGCTGATGCGGATCCTCGTCGATCTGCACAATTTCCGCTGGGACGAGGCCTGGAAGATCACCGTCGCCACCCTCTCCTACACCAACCACACGCTGCTGCCCGAGGCGCTGGAGACCTGGCCGGTCGAGCTGTTCGAGCGGCTGCTGCCGCGGCACCTCGAGATCATCTACCGCATCAACGTGCAGCACCTGGCGCTCGCCGAGGCGCGCTGCCCCGGCGACATCGACTTCCGCGCCTCGGTCTCCCTGATCGACGAGAAGAGCGGGCGCCGCGTGCGCATGGGCCAGCTCGCCTTCGTCGGCTCGCACCGCATCAACGGTGTCTCGGGGATGCATTCCGACCTGATGCGCGAGACCGTGTTCCACGACCTCAACCATCTCTATCCGGGCCGCATCACCAACAAGACCAACGGCATCACCTTCCGCCGCTGGCTGATGCTGGCGAACCCGAAGCTGACCGATCTGTTGCGCGAGACCTGCGGCGAGGCCGTGCTCGACGATCCCTCGCAGCTCTCGCTGATCGAGGCCCGTGCCAGCGACGTCGAATTCCAGAAGAAATTCCGCAGTGTCAAGCACCACAACAAGACGGCCCTGGCGCGCCTGATCGGCGAGCGGCTCGGCATCAAGGTCGATCCGAGCGCGCTGTTCGACGTGCAGATCAAGCGCATCCACGAATACAAGCGCCAGCTGCTCAACGTCATCGAGACGGTCGCGCTGTACCAGGCGATCAAGGACGATCCCAACGGCAATTGGGTGCCGCGGGTGAAGATCTTCGCCGGCAAGGCGGCGGCGAGCTACCGTTACGCCAAGCTGATCATCAAGCTGATCAACGACGTCGCCGAAATCGTCAACAACGACCCCGCGATCGCCGGCAAGCTCAAGGTCGTGTTCCTGCCCGACTACAATGTCAGCCTCGCCGAGGTGATTATCCCCGCCGCGGACCTCTCCGAGCAGATCTCGACCGCGGGCATGGAAGCATCCGGCACCGGCAACATGAAGCTGGCGCTCAACGGCGCCATCACCATCGGCACGCTCGACGGCGCCAATATCGAAATCCGCGACCATGTCGGCGCGGAGAACATCGCGATCTTCGGCATGGAGGCCGGCGACGTGATGATCCGCCGCAAGCAGGGGCTCGACGCCTCCGACGTGATCCGCAGTTCGCCGAAGCTGCAGCGCGCCATCAACGCGATTGGCGCCGGCGAGTTCTCGCCCGGCGATCCCGGCCGCTTCGAATCCATCGCGCACGCGCTGCGCTATCTCGACCATTACATGGTCAGCGCCGATTTCGATTCCTATTACGAAGCGCAACGCGCGGTCGATGCGCGCTGGCAGGTGGCGCCGGCCTGGACCCGCGCCTCGATCCTCAACGTCGCGCGCATGGCCTGGTTCTCCTCGGACCGCACCATCCGCGAATACGCCGAGGAGATCTGGAACGTGCCGGTGAATCCGACCACGCCGCTGCTGCCGAATTTGCGCGACGCCGCGGGCTGATTTTCCGCGGCGTGGAAGCGGCGTTACCTGCGAGGTTATTGCATCCTTCGCGCGGGATGATGATATGACTATGATCATCCCCACGGCGGCGTCTGCGATGCCGGCGCCGTCACCTCAAACGCCGTCATTGCGAGCGCAGCGAAGCAATCCAGAATCTTTCCGCGGAGGCAGCCTGGATTGCTTCGCTGCGCTCGCAATGACGATCGGAGAGGCACCGAGGACCACGATGCACGCCAAGCTCCCGCACCCGTTCGACGAAGCCACCCGCATCACCGCCGGTGACTCCAGCTGGCAGGGGCACACCAGCAACGATTACTGGGCCTTTGTCGGCCCGTTCGGCGGCGCCACGGCCGCGACGATCCTGCGGGCGCTGATCGAGCATCCGCAAGCCGCCGGCGATCCCTTGGCGCTCACCGTCAATTACTGCGCGCCGATCGCCAAGGGACCGTTTGACCTGGACGTGCGGCTGGTCAAGGCCAACCGCTCCAGCCAGCACTGGAGCGTCGAGCTCAGCCAGGGCGGCGGCGAGGTCGCAACGCTCGCCACCGCGGTGTTCGCCGAGCGCCGGCCGTCCTGGGAGCACCGGGTGGCGCAATATCCCGACGCAAAACCGTTCGAGGAGACCATGCCGTTTCCGAAGATCGCGGCGTCCTGGGCCAACCAGTACGATTTCCGCTTCGTCGAGGGCGAGATGCGGATCGGCCCGCAGCAGGCGGAGCCCGCCAGCACCTATTCGAAGATCTGGATCAGCGACCGCACGCCGCGCAAGCTCGACATGCTGTCGCTGACGTCGATGTCGGACGCCTTCTTCGGCCGCATCTTCCATGCAAGGCGCGAGCTGGTGCCGTTCGGCACGGTGTCGCTGACGACCTATTTCCACACCGACAGCGAGGAGCTCGCGGCCGAAGACATCACCCGCGTGCTGGCGACGGCTGATTCCAAGATCATGCACAAGAGCTACGCCGACCAGAACGCCGAGCTGTGGTCGCCGAACGGCCGGCTGCTCGCGACCACGACGCAGATTGCGTATTTCAAGGCGTAGCTGTCTCCACAACGTTCGTCATTGCGAGCGCAGCGAAGCAATCCAGACTGTCCCCCGCGGAAAGATTCTGGATTGCTTCGCTGCGCTCGCAATGACGGTGGAGAGAGTTTGCGCACATATGAAAAGGGCGGCCTTGCGGCCGCCCATTTCGCTGAAGACAGAGCGATTACTCCGCCGCGAGCTTCACGTCCGGGGCTGCCGCACGCACGTCGGCGTCGACCTGGGCTTCGAACTTGGCGAAGTTCTTCTGGAACATGCCGACCAGCGCGCGGGCGGTCTTGTCGAAGTCGTCCTTGTCCTTCCAGGTGTTGACCGGGTTGAGGATTTCGCTGGGCACGCCGGGCAGCGCGGTCGGCACCGCGAAGCCGAAATACTTGTCGGTGCGGAATTCGACGTTGCGCAAGGAGCCGTCGAGCGCGGCGGTGAGCAGCGCGCGGGTCACCTTGATCGGCATGCGGCTGCCTGTGCCGTACTTGCCGCCGGTCCAGCCGGTGTTGACCAGCCAGCAATCGACATTGTGCTGGGCGATGAGGTCGCGCAGCATGTTGCCGTAGACGGAGGGGTCGAGCGGCAGGAAGGGCGAACCGAAGCAGGTCGAGAATTCCGGCTGCGGCTCGTTGCCGAGACCGCGCTCGGTGCCCGCGACCTTGGCGGTGTAACCGGACAGGAAGTGATACATCGCCTGCGCCGGCGACAGCTTGGCGATCGGCGGCAGCACGCCGAAGGCGTCGGCGGCGAGCATCACCACGTTCTTCGGCTGCGGCGCGCGGCCGGTGCGCGAGGCGTTCGGGATGAAGTCGAGCGGATAGGCCGAGCGCGTGTTCTCGGTCTTGGAGCCGTCGTCGAAATCGACGACGCGGGTGTCCTCGTTGAGCACGCAATTCTCGAGCACCGCGCCGAAGCGGGTCGAGGCCGCGTAGATCTCGGGCTCGGCTTCCTTCGACAGCTTGATGCACTTGGCATAGCAGCCGCCCTCGAAATTGAAGACGCCGTTCGGCCCCCAGCCGTGCTCGTCGTCGCCGATCAGCGTGCGGTTGGGGTCGGCCGACAGCGTGGTCTTGCCGGTGCCCGACAGCCCGAAGAAGATCGCGGTGTCGCCCTTGGCGCCGACATTGGCCGAGCAGTGCATCGGCATCACGCCGCGCTCGGGCAGGTAATAGTTCAGCGTGGTGAAGACCGACTTCTTCATCTCGCCGGCATAATAAGACCCGCCGATCAGGACGATCTTGCGGGCGAAATCGATCGCGACCACGTTCTCCGAGCGCACGCCGTGGCGTTTGGGATCGGCGCGGAAGCTCGGCATGTCGATGATGGTGAGCTCCGGCACGAAGGTCGACAGCTCGATCGCCTCCGGGCGGATCAAGAGCGTACGGATGAACAGCGAGTGCCAGGCAAGCTCGGTGAAGACGCGCGTCTTGATCCGGTAGGCGGGATCGGCACCGCCGTAGAGATCCTGCGCGAACAGCTTCTTGCCTTCGGCGTGCTTGAGGAAATCCTGATAGAGCGTCTCGAACTGCTCTGCGGTGATGGACTGGTTGCCGGCCCACCACATCTTCTTGTCGGTGGTGGCGTCACGCACCGTGAACTTGTCCTTCGGGCTGCGCCCGGTGAACTCGCCGGTGTCGGCGCAGAGCGCGCCGTCAGCAGACAGCACCGCCTCGCCCGCAGCGAGCGAGTATTGATAGAGTTGCGGCGCACCGAGGTTCCAGTGAACCTGCTTGAGATTCTTTAAGCCGAACTTGTCGGCGCCGAAGGCACCGTTGCGCACGCCCGTCTCTTGCACGAAAAAATCCTCCTAGAACCCACGACATTCAGCGGACCAAGTTTGGCGCCGTCGCGGTCACCGTGATGAAAGGGCCATTCGGCCTCGGCTGAACGACCTAATAATGATGAACGCTGGCGTTGCCAAGCTGATCCCGCAGGATTTGGTTTATTCAAGGACCGCGCCAAACGTCGCGCATGTCAGCTCTGAGCGGACGCATCGCGAAAATCGCCGATGATCGCGCAACCAAATGCGTGTTTGCGCGTTACGTCAGGTTATTGCGACGCACAATTGCCGCGGCGCCTTCCTTATTTCACCTCACCTTCGCCGATCAGAGCGAACGGCCCCCACATGGCAGGGTAGGCGTTGCGCGGCGAGGAGGTGTCGTCGACAAATGTCAACATCGCGCGGCGCAAGGCTTCGGCACGCCCCATCTTTGGCTCGTTCTTGAGCAGCTCGAATGTCGAAATGGTCAGGCGGGTGGCCGCTTCCGAGTCCACGGCCCAATGCGAGACCAGGAGCGCGCGGGCCCCTGCGTAGAAGAACGAGCGCGCCAATCCCGACAATGCCTCGGCGCCGGGCTTGTCGCCGGCGATGGTGTTGCAGGCGGACAGCACCACCCAATCGGCGTTGAGCTTGAGCTGGGCTACTTCGCTCGCGGTGAGAAGACCATCATCGAGCTCCGTCGGCTGGTCGGGGATGGAGAGCGCAAGCGAGGGCTCCCCCAATCCCTTGACGTCGCCGGCAACGAGGCCGTGGGTGGCAAAGTAGATGATGCCGTATTGAGCAAGCGCTGCACGCTTCAGCGTCGTTTCGCTGGCATCGCGTCCGAGATGGATGTCGGCAGCAGCCGCGCCGACGTCCCTCGCCACCGCGTTCAGCTCGTCGGCGGTATCGGGCAGTTGCGGCAGCGCCTGCGCCAGCCGCGCGCGATCGACGCCGGCGCCGCGCCAGAAATCGGTATAGGCGACGGTCGCGATGCTGCGCGCGGCGACCTTGCCGCTGGCTGCACGACGGTCGGCCGGTCCTTCGGCCGCGGGATTGAACACGGGATCGCCGAAGCCGGTCATCGGCTTTGCACCCTGGTCCCTGCGGGCGACGGCGCGCAGCGATTTCAGGCTGATCACCGACGGCAACACCGAGACGGCCTGACGCCGCAGCAGCCAGGCGGCGCTGCGATAGCCGTCGAGCCGGTCCGGAATCGCAGCCTGCGGTGGCTGCGTCACCAGCAGATGAAACGGCAAGGCCGTCAGCGCCGCCGACGGCACCACCAGCAAATTACGCTTGTCCTTCGTCAAGGCCTCGACCGGGCCGAGCAACGCCGAATAGAGCTCATGGGCCAGCCCGAGATCGAACAGGCCTGACTTGCCGGAGGCATCGCGCGCCTTGCCGACGTCCAGCCCCCTGCGGAAGGCGGCGACCTTCTGCGTCACCGCATCCGCGCCGAGCGGGATCTCTTTCCAGTCGACGCCCTCGCGCGTGATCGCGATGACATAGCTCTGCTTATCGACGACGGAATAGATCACCATCGCCTCGTCAGCCGACAGCAGCGGCTGAATGTCCTTCACCGCCAGCGGCAGCGGGTTGGAGAGCGAGGCGTAGTCGGGAAACTCGAGCGTGAGGGCCTTCTGCAATGTGCTGCGCTCGTTTCCGATCGCCGCGATCCTCGCGCGGCTGCGCTGCTCGACCGCGAGGTCGCGCTGAGCGGATGGCTTCGACACTGCCGCGACGATCGCCTTGTCGAGCGCTTCGGACTCGGCGGTGAGATCCTGATCCTTGCGCACGAGCTCGGCGAGCCGGTCGCTGCCGGCGGCCATCCGCACCGCGAGCTTGTTCACGGCAGCGGCGGCGGAGGATTGCGTGCCGCGCTGGATCGCCGCGAGCGCCTGGTCCAGCGCCATGTCATCCCCTAGGAGACGCTGCTGCCGCGCGGCGAACAGGATGGGCAGCACGACACGCAGCTGCGCGCGATTGTTGGCGAGCGTCTTTTCCGCAAGCGGCAAGGCGTCGACTGTCCGCCCGGAGACCTGAAGGAAATTGGCGAGATTGCTGGTCGAGGTCCCGACATCGGGATGGTCGGGCCCGAGCGCCCGCTCGCGGATCGACAGGGCGCGGCGATAGAGCGGCTCGGCCTCGGCATAGCGCTGCTGGTGCTCGTAGAGCCCGGCGAGATTGTTGAGTGAGCGCGCCACGTCGTGATGATCCGGTCCCAGCGCCTTCTCGCGGATCGCGAGCGAGCGCTTGATCGGCGCCTCGGCCTCCGCGTCGCGGTTGAGGTCGCGATCGACCTGACCGATGTTGTTCAGGACGGTGGCGACCGCAGGATGCTCGGGACCGCCGACCTTCTGGTAGATCGCAAGCGCCCGCCGAAACAGCGGCTCGGCCTCGGCATGACGCTGCTGCTTCACATAGTAAGTGGCGAGATTGTTGAGGGACTGGCCGATGTCGGGATGCTCGCGCGACAGCGCCTGCTCGCGAACGGTCAGCGCGCGCTTGAACAGCGGCTCGGCTTCCGTGAAGCGGCTCTGCCGCTGATAGAGCGCCGCCAGATTGTTCAGGATCGGCGCGATCTCGACGCTGCCCTGACCGGTCCCCTTCTCCATCAGCGCAATGGCGCGCTTGTAGAGCGGCTCAGCCTGATCGTCGTGGCCCTGGTCGGCTTCGATCTGCGCAAGATTGTTGAGCGTCGCGGCGAGGTCGCGGTTGTTGCTGGTCTTCTCGAGCGAGGCCACCATGGCCTGCGCCAGCGGCAGCGCCTCGGAATATTTGCCGGCGCTCCGGAGCGCGTTGATGCGCGCGCTCTGCGCTGACAGATCCCCCTTCTGGGCAAGGCCAGGCGAGGCAGACGACGCGACGATCGCGAGCCCCAGGCCCGCAGCCAATGCCCAACGACGTGTCATGAACCCTCTCGCTGCCAGCCCCAGGACCTCACCGTCTTGGGTCGCAGCGATGGATAGCGGCGTTCAAATCCTTGCGTTCTGGTCCATCTTCGTGCGCGCTTCGCCAGCGAGGCGCACCAGCATCTTGCGCAGCGACGTGCCGTCGGTCACCCGCTCCGGGAAGTTCAGCCGCAGCACGGTCTGGCCGTCCTGCATGTCGAGGCCTTCCGGATCGCAGCCGGTGCAGCGCCAGTCACCCGCGCCGGCACCCAGGAGCTTCGTCGCATAGAGGCCCATGGTCTCCCGATGGTCGGCGTTCATATGCGCGACAGCGCCCTCCTCCGCCGCCAGCAGGTCGTCGGCCCCGGTGAGAGCCGTGAGGAACTGCGTGGGCTTGAGGTCGACGATCCGGCCGAAACCGGCGACCAGATGGGTTCCCGTGGGACGGATCCGGAAGAATGAGAAATCCTTAAAGGAAACAAAGCCTTCCGCCGACGGATGGGCATTGAGATACCGCCGCTGGAGCAGGTCCTTCTCGGCCTCGGCCTGCTCCGCCCGGCCCGACAGCATGATCCGGGCGCCCTCCAGCGGATCGCCTTCCGCCCGCTCGTCCAGCATCAGCGAGACCCGGCTGTCGGCAAGGATGTTCCTTGTATGCACGGCAAGGCCCGAGATCAGCAGAATCGGCGAGCCGTCGGGATGGCTGGCCAGATTGACCAGGGAACAATAGGGGTCGCCGCTGCCGGCCATGAGCGTTGCCAGCGCCCCCTGGCGCGATCGCCGCAGCAGGGATTTGGCGAGCTTTGCGGGGTCGAAATCAGGGGTCGGTTGCATCGGCTTTCTCGGCTCAGGTGGTTGCAAGGGAGGCCTTTTTTCGGGTAAACGGGGGTCTGGTTATGGGTCGACATGCGGCGAATCTGCCGTGTTTCGTGGAACTTGGTCACACTTCAGCCCAGCTTGCATTGCTCGGTGACAAGGTTCGACTGCCGACTTCGGCACCCATGTATGCGGCGCATCACTGGATTGCTCGCCGTTTTCAAGCCACGACCCAAACGGAAAGCAGAAAGCAGAGGCTCATGCCCACAATCGCTTTGGTCGACGACGACCGCAACATTCTCACATCCGTCTCGATCGCGCTGGAAGCCGAAGGCTATCGCATCATGACCTACACCGACGGCGCCTCCGCGCTGGACGGTTTCCGCACCACCCAGCCCGATCTCGCCATCCTCGACATCAAGATGCCTCGCATGGACGGCATGGAGACGCTGCGCCGCCTGCGGCAGAAATCCGACCTGCCGGTGATCTTCCTGACCTCCAAGGACGAGGAGATCGACGAGCTGTTCGGCCTCAAGATGGGCGCCGACGATTTCATCCGCAAGCCGTTTTCACAGCGCCTTTTGGTCGAGCGCGTCAAGGCGGTGCTGCGCCGCTCGGCGCCGAAGGACCCGACCGTCGCGCCGAAGGAGAACGACGCCAAGGCGCTCGATCGCGGCCTCCTGCGCATGGATCCGGAACGGCATACCTGCACCTGGAAGAACGAGCCGGTGACGTTGACCGTCACCGAATTCCTGATCCTGCAGGCGCTGGCGACCCGGCCCGGCGTGGTGAAGAGCCGCAACGCGCTGATGGACGCCGCTTATGACGACCAGGTCTATGTCGACGACCGCACCATCGACAGCCACATCAAGCGGCTGCGCAAGAAGTTCAAGGTGGTCGACAACGAGTTCGAGATGATCGAGACGCTGTACGGCGTCGGCTATCGTTTCAAGGAAGCCTGAGGCGGCAGGCAACTTCACGAACGGACTAAGAGCTTCGCCGGTCCTGATTCCATCGGGACCGGGATCGCTCCAAAGCGCGATGAGATCATCGTGCCTTGGTTTGTTTCTTGAGCATGATCCTTTCGGAAAACCGCTGCACACTTTTCCGGATCATGCTCTAGAATGTGGGGACCTTCTCAACGCCGTCCTAACACGGGCGTAAGCATTGCTGGACCGAACGCAGCCTGATCCGAACCAGAGCGCCGGCGACGTCGCAGCCGACGGCGTTCAGGATCAATTTGTCGAAGGCAGGCCGCAGGGCTTCCGACCGCTGAACTGGCTGAAGCGCGCCGGGCAGTTCTTCTTCGCGCTGTCCTTTTCCAGCCTCACCCGCCGCATCGTCTCGCTCAACCTCGCCGGCCTCGTCGCGCTGGTCGCCAGCATCCTCTATCTGTCGCAATTCCGCGCCGGCCTGATCGACGCGCGGGCGCAGAGCCTCCTGGTGCAGGCCGAGATCATCGCCGGCGCGATCGCGGCCTCCGCCACGGTGCAGACCAACGCCATCACCATCGATCCCGACCGGCTGCTCGACCTCAAGCCGGGCGAGACCTATGGCGGCTCGGACGAATATTCGCCGCTGGACTTCCCGATCAATCCGGAGCGGGTGGCGCCGGTGCTGCGCACGCTGATCTCGCCGACCAAGACGCGCGCCCGCATCTACGATCCGAACGGCAGCCTGCTGGTGGACAGCCGCAACCTCGAAAACGTGCTGCGCTACAATCTGCCGCCGCCGGCCGAGAAGCCCGGCATCGTCGAACGCGGCATGGTCGCGGTGCGGACCTGGCTGAACCGCGGCGACCTGCCGCTCTATCGCGAGCTCGGGCCCGAGAACGGCAACGGCTATGCCGAGGTGGGCGATGCGCTCCAGGGCCAGAAGCGCTCGATGGTGCGGGTCAATGCGCGCGGCGAGGTGATCGTCTCGGTCGCCGTCCCCGTGCTGCGCTCGCGCGCGATTCACGGCGCCTTGATGCTGTCGACCCAAGGTGACGACATCGACCAGATGGTCACCGCCGAGCGCCTCGCCATCCTGAAGGTCGGCGGCGTCGCGGCCACCGTCATGATCATGCTGTCGCTGCTGCTCGCGAGCACGATCGCCGGGCCCGTGCGCCGGCTCGCCGACAGCGCCGAGCGCGTCCGCCGCCGCATCAAGGCCCGCATCGAGATTCCGGATTTCACCCGCCGCCGCGACGAGATCGGCCATCTCTCGGGCGCATTGCGCGACATGACGAGCGCGCTCTACAGCCGGATCGAGGCGATCGAGATGTTCGCCGCCGACGTCGCCCACGAACTGAAGAACCCGCTGACCTCGCTGCGCTCGGCGGTCGAGACGCTGCCGCTGGCGCGCAACGAGACCAGCCGCGCGCGCCTGCTCGAGGTGATCGAGCACGACGTCAAGCGGCTCGACCGCCTGATCTCGGACATCTCCGACGCCAGCCGCCTCGATGCCGAATTGCAGCGCCAGGATGCGATCCCGGTCGATTTGCGCCGCCTGCTGACGACGCTGGTGTCCGTCGCCAACGAAACCAAGCTCGGCCATGACGTCGCGGTCGAGACGCGCTTCGAGGGCCGCAGCCCGACCGACACCTTCGCCGTGAGTGGCCATGATTCGCGGCTCGGGCAGGTGGTCTCCAACCTGCTCTCCAACGCACAATCGTTCTCGGAAGCCGGCAACAAGGTGCGCCTCACCTGCCGTCGCGTGCGCTCCGAGATCGAGATCGTGGTCGACGACGACGGCCCCGGCATTCGCGACGACGCGCTGGAGCGCATCTTCGAGCGCTTCTACACCGACCGTCCGCATCAGGGGTTCGGCCAGAACTCCGGCCTCGGCCTGTCGATCTCCAAGCAGATCGTCGACGCCCATGGCGGACGCATCTGGGCCGAGAACCGCGCAGGCCCGCCGGATGACGAGGGCGTCCCGACCGTATCGGGTGCGCGCTTCGTGGTGAGGCTGCCGGCGCTATGAGCGACCCCGGACCCAGCGTTCACGCCTCCGCGGTCAAGGTCGGGCCCCTGGCGGTGCTGATCCGCGGGCCCTCGGGCTCCGGCAAGTCGCGCCTTGCCTTCGATTTGATCATGGCGGGACGCGCGGGCGTGGTCGACAGGGCCGTTCTGGTCGGGGATGACCGTGTCCATCTGGCGACAGTCGGCGATGAAATTGAGGTCCGCCCCGCGCCGCGCCTTAAGGGCCTGATCGAGATCCGGGGCCTCGGAATCCGCCGCTGCGACTTCGTGGAGCATGCGACCGTCGGTCTCGTGGTCGATCTGGACGCCCCGGACGCCGAGCGGCTGCCGCCGCCCGAAGCCCTGAAAACCAGCATTTCCGGTGTCGAGATACCGCGAATCCCGGTTGGCCGCGATTATTCACCCCTCCCCCTGGTTGTTGCGGCCTTGACCACTACCAAGAGTTCATCTTCCGTTAAGCCTTCAGGCGATTGTTTGAAGGGAAATGGTAACCATATGAGCCCCACTATCGCGACCGAATAGACCGGCGCAGCTCCCCTCATCCATCAGTATAGATTCAGGGAGATACGCAACATCCCCTCTTGCGCGGGGGCTCTGGATGGTCAAAGTGGCGCGTTCGTGCGGTGCACCAAAAGCGCCCGCGAGGAGTTTTCCGATGATTGGTCTAGTACTTGTGACCCACGGGCGCCTTGCCGACGAATTCAAGGCAGCGCTTGAACATGTCATGGGCCCACAAAAACAAATCGAAGCGATCACGATCGGTGCCGAAGACGATTCCGATCTCTGCCGAAGCGACATCATCGAAGCGGTTAACCGCGTCGATTCCGGCGATGGCGTTGCGATCCTCACCGACATGTTCGGCGGCACGCCGTCGAACCTTGCAATATCCTGCATGAGCCGGCCCAAGGTCGAAGTGCTCGCGGGCATCAACCTTCCCATGCTGGTGAAGCTCGCCAAGGTGCGCGAGGAGCGTCCGCTGCCTGACGCGATCGCGATGGCCCAGGAAGCGGGCCGCAAATACGTCACCATCGCCAGCCGCGTGCTCGCCGGCAAATGAGCGGCGACGCGCCACAAGCCGGGACAAGCGTGCCCGCGGGCGCGATCTCCAAGGATCTCCTGATCATCAACAAGCGCGGTCTGCACGCCCGCGCCTCGGCGAAATTCGTCCAGGCGGTCGAGCGCTTCGACGCGCAAGTGTGGGTGACGCGCGGCGGCGAGACCGTCGGCGGCACTTCGATCATGGGCCTGATGATGCTCGCCGCAGGACCTGGCACCACCATCACGGTCGCCGCCGCCGGCGCTGAGGCCGAAGCCGCACTCGCGGCGATCACGGAACTCGTTGAAAGCAAGTTCAACGAGGAAGGGGTCTGAGCCAAGCGCTCGGTGCCGTAGGGTAGGCAAAGCGAAGCGTGCCCACGCACCTTTCACGATGGCCGAAGATGGTGGGCACGGCGCTGCGCGCCTTTGCCCACCCTACGGCAGCTCGGCTATTTCCCCGGCGGCGCGATGTAGATATGCCAGCTCATCGACGGGCCGGCCTTGCCGTGGGTGAAGCGGCGCGTGGTCATCACCACGCGCTCGGCATTCGGCGCGGTCTCCGATATCCATTTCTCGAACTTGGGCAGGCGTTCGTCGGTGGCATCGAACACGCCGATGAAGCCGTATCGCTTGACCTCGTCGAGCGACGTCAGCCCGGAGGCCCAGGCCTCGTTCGGCGTGAACGCCGCCGGATGATCCGGGCTGTAGAACACCATCGGCTGGATCGATTCCATGCTGCCCGCGACGACGGCCCAGCGCGAAGCGAAGCGCGCGTGCCAAGCCTGGGTCAGCTCGCGCGCAAGATCCGAGCGCGCGCCATAGGTCGCGGTGTTGCCGGCATTGGCCGCCAGCTCGCCCGCGGCAATCCAGGGCGAGGCGACGAGCGTCGCGACACTGAGCACGAGCCAGATCGCCGCGATGTTGAACAGGCTCGCGCCCTGCACGCGCAATGTGGGGATCGCGACCAGCGCCAGGGGCACCAGGAAGAACAGCGAGATGCCCCAATCGGTCTTCATGTAGATGCTGAAGAGCAGCGCGCCGAGCGGCGGGCCGAACGCGACGATGATCTGGATGATCCAGACATTCAGCGCCTGCGAGACATTGACGCCGGAATTGGCGCCGCGCCGCCACGCCCGCGTGACGATGCGCGCGGGCGCGCGCACCAGCAGCGTCAGCCACGGCGGCACCAGCGCCATCGCCAGCCCGGCGAGCGCCACCGGCAAGGCCAGCAAGCCGAAATTATGCAGGAAGTAGCCGGCGACGAGCTGATGCACCTGGCTCTTGTCCTGGAGGCTGTAGGTGTCGCCGGCATAGGTCAGCGGCACGAAATGCGCCTCGGCCAGCCAGACGAAGTGCGGGATCATCGCCAGCACCATCGTCACGATCGCCACCCACGGCGCCGGCGAGAGCAGGAATTTCAGCCGCTCCGGATGGATCAGCGCGGCAAGCCCGATGGCGCCGATCATGGTCAGCACCCAATATTTGGTCATCAGCGCCAGCGCGCCGGCGAGCCCGAGCAAGACGCCGGACTGCCAGCTCCGCTTCTCGAACGCGTTGAGATAAGCGAGCACGAGCAGCGGTAGCGTGACGAGCTGCAGCAGATCCGGGTTGTACTTGAAACCCTTGAAATTGAAGATCGGGTAGAGCGCCACCATCACCACGACCAGGAAGGCGCGGCGCGCATCCACCACGCGCAAGGCCACCAGCCAGCAGATCACCATGCCGGCGCTGACGGTCGCCATCGCCAGCGCATAGGTCGCCCAGTCCGCGGCCGGGAACACCGTGAACCAGAGGCCTGCGACCCAGCCCGACAGCGGCGGGTGCTTGCCGTAGCCCCACAGGAATTTCTGGCCCCAGCCATAGGCTTCTGCGACGTCCATGTGAACGTCCTGCGCCGCCTTGAGATTGATCAGGATGAAGGTCCAGAGCACCGCATGCAGGATGGCGAGCTGGATCACCAGCCACAATCTCGCCTCGGGGCGGACCGCGCAGGCGACCAGCCAGGCCCGGAAGCGGTTGTAACTCAAGCGGGTCTTCGCCCGCGCTCTGGCGGATGGGATCGAGGTGGTGGACATGCGCCGTTGCGTAGCGCGTTTTGGCCTGCCGTGGAATCAGCTTGGCGTGAAGAAAGGCCCTGAAATTACAGCAATATGGTTGCCGCACGGGGATGTGAGTGGTATCCCGCGCCCATGACGACCGTCCCCATTTCCAACATCCGCAATTTCTCCATCGTCGCCCATATCGACCATGGCAAGTCGACGCTGGCCGACCGCCTGATCCAGATGACCGGCGGCCTCTCCGACCGCGAAATGGCGGGCAAGGAGCAGGTGCTCGATTCCATGGATATCGAGCGCGAGCGCGGCATCACCATCAAGGCGCAGACGGTGCGCCTGTCGTACCGCGCCAAGGACGGCAAGGACTACATCTTCAACCTGATGGACACGCCCGGCCATGTCGACTTCGCCTACGAAGTCTCGCGGTCGCTGGCGGCCTGCGAGGGTTCCCTGCTGGTGGTCGACGCCAGCCAGGGCGTCGAGGCGCAGACGCTCGCCAATGTCTACCAGGCGCTCGACAACAATCACGAGATCGTCCCGGTCCTGAACAAGGTCGACCTTCCCGCCGCCGAGCCCGAGAAGATCAAGCAGCAGATCGAGGACGTCATCGGCATCGACGCCTCCGACGCGGTGATGATCTCGGCCAAGACCGGCCTCGGCGTCCCCGACGTGCTGGAGGCCATCGTCACCCGCCTGCCGCCGCCGAAGGGCGACCGCGACGCCACGCTGAAGGCGCTGCTGGTCGACAGCTGGTACGACGTCTATCTCGGCGTCGTCGTTCTGATCCGCGTCGTCGACGGCGTCATGAAGAAGGGCAGCCGCGTGCGCATGATGGGCACGGGCGCGGCCTACGACGTCGAGCGCGTCGGCTTCTTCACGCCGAAGATGCAGCAGGTCGACGAGCTCGGCCCCGGCGAGATCGGCTTCATCACCGCCGCGATCAAGGAAGTCGCCGACACCCGCGTCGGCGACACCATCACCGACGACAGGAAGCCTGTTACGGAAATGCTGCCGGGCTTCAAGCCGGCGATCCCGGTCGTGTTCTGCGGCCTGTTCCCGGTCGATGCCGACGATTTCGAGACGCTGCGTGCGGCGATGGGCAAGCTGCGGCTCAACGACGCCAGCTTCTCCTTCGAGATGGAGACCTCGGCCGCGCTCGGCTTCGGCTTCCGCTGCGGCTTCCTCGGACTTCTGCACCTCGAGATCATCCAGGAGCGGCTGTCGCGCGAGTTCGACCTCAATCTGATCGCGACCGCGCCGAGCGTCATCTACAAGATGAAGCTCACCGACGGCCAGGAGATCGAGATCCACAATCCCGTCGACATGCCCGACGTGGTCAAGATCGCCGAGATCGACGAGCCCTGGATCGAGGCGACCATCCTCACCCCGGACGAATATCTCGGCAGCGTGCTGAAGCTGTGCCAGGACCGCCGCGGCGCGCAGAAGGAGCTGACTTACGTCGGCTCCCGCGCCATGGTGAAATACGATCTGCCGCTCAACGAGGTCGTGTTCGACTTCTACGACCGCCTGAAATCGGTTTCCAAGGGCTACGCCTCGTTCGACTATCATCTCACCGACTACAAGCCGGCCGATCTCGTCAAGATGCAGATCCTGGTCAATGCCGAGCCGGTCGATGCGCTCTCCATGCTGGTGCACCGCACCCGCGCCGAGGGCCGCGGCCGCGCCATGGTCGAGAAGATGAAGGAGCTGATCCCGCCGCACATGTTCCAGATCCCGATCCAGGCGGCGATCGGCGGCAAGGTGATCGCCCGCGAGACGGTGCGCGCGCTGCGCAAGGACGTCACCGCGAAATGCTACGGCGGCGACATCACGCGTAAGCGCAAACTTCTGGAGAAGCAGAAGGAAGGCAAGAAGAAGATGCGGCAGTTCGGCAAGGTCGACATCCCGCAGGAAGCCTTCATCGCGGCGCTGAAGGTGGACAGCTGAGGGGGCCTTCCTGCGCCACGAGGCAGGGGCCGGCCCGGATCCCGGGGCCGGACAACAAAAAACGCGAAAACAACCCCATGCACAGTAGCCGCCCCCTTGGCGGCATTGCGCTTGTTCGATTTCACGAAATCCGTTTGCTCGGTCGGGCAAAACAAAACAGGGGGATGATGGCAGCATCGCAGCGGGTTTGATGCAGGCGTCCGTCAGCGCGCCTGTTCCTGATCGATCACAGCTTCCGCTTCGCCTCGACGTACCGTGCGAAATTGTCGAGGATCGCCTGCCAGCCACCCCGCTGCTGCTCGACCGAGTGCGTCGTTTCGCCATCGAACACGACGCGGACGACAATGCCGTTCGCCGCGGGCACGAACTCGACCTCGGCCTTGCGGTCGCCGAACGCATATTCGATCCGCTTGTGTTCCACGATCCTGGTGTAGGTGCCGGCGAAGTCGAAGCCCATGCTGCCGTCCTTGGCTTCCATCCGCGACGAGAAGGCGCCACCTTCCCGCAGGTCGACCGTCGCCTTGGTCGTGTGCCAGTCGTCGGACGCCGCATTCCACTTCACGATGTCGGCAGGCGTCGTATAGGCCTGCCAGACCTGATCGATGGGGGCTGCGACGCTGGTTTCGACGGTGATCCTCATGGGCATTGCTCCAGTGCGAATTTGACGGTTCGAATCGACGAAATCACGTCAGGTGTGCCGGGTCGATCTCCTGCACGTCCGGGACGTGTCCACCCAAGGACGATCGAGCCCGACCCATGCCGACATGGTCCGGCGTCAATGCGCTAAAAAAATAGAAAAGTCGTATCGGAGGCGAAGCGAAGCGTGCCCACCCTGTGTGCTCTCGGGAAGAATGGCAGGCACGGCGCTCGGTGCCTTGCCCGCCCTGCGAAAGCTGACGGGCGGACGTAGTATCTAGCGATGCTCCCTGACGATCCGACATGAAGATGAAGCTCGCTGGGTTTCGCGTCCAACTTCGCTCTTCGGGCTGCGCCGAACAAATCGCTCTACCACCAGCGCGGCTCTTCAGATCGGCCTGGTCTTGGCTCGGATGGCCATCGACCGCTTCAGGACCTGCTGGGCATCGGCGTAGCGTCCCTGGTCCTTGTAGAGAGCTGCAAGGTTCTGCAGAACATAGGCGAGGTCCGGATGGTCGGGACCAAGCGACTTCTCCATGGCCGCCACCGACCGCTTGTACAGGCGCTCGGCTTCGGCGTTACGTCCCTGCCGTCCGTAGAGCGCGGCCAGATTGTTCAGTGCCTGCGCGACATCCGGATGGTCGGGCCCGAACGCCTTCTCGGTCACCGCCATCGCGCGCTTCAGCAGCCGCTCGGCCTCGGCATAGCGGCGCCGATGGATATAGGCATCGGCGAGGTTGCTCATCAGCACCGTGGCTTCGGGATCGTCCGGGCCGCGCGCTTTCTCGAGAACGGCCAGCCCTCGCTTGAACAGCGGCTCGGCCCGGTCGTACCGGCCCTGGTTGCTGTAGACCGCGCCGAGGTTGCTCAACGCCAGCACGATCGACGGGTCATTGGGGCCGAGCGACTTCTCGCTGATGGCGATCGACCGCTTGAGCAGCGGCTCCGCTTCCGCGTAACGCTGTTCCGCGCGGTAGAGATCGCCGAGGTTGTTCAGCACCATCGCAAGTTCCGGATGATCCGGACCGAGTGTCCGCTCCCGGATCGCCAGCGCGCGCTTGTAGAGCGGCTCCGCAACCGCGTATTGGCCGAGGTTGTAGTGGATCGTGCCGAGGTCGTTCAGCGGCATCGCGAGGGCCGCATCGTCAGGGCCGAACTCCTTCTCGCGCAGAGTCAGGGATTTCTGAGCCAATGGCAGCGCTTCGGTGTATTTGCCGGCCCGATAGAGTTGCTTCATCTGCAGCGTGAGGGTGCCCGCCTCGTCATGTTCGGCATGGGATGGCGCGCCGAACGACAGGCTCAAGGCAAGCGCAGCAACTGCAGCGCAGATTGATGCTTTTAGGGTCCTCATCGCGCCTTCCCTCGTCGCGGCTATCGGGACTTACGCGCCGTTGGTGCTCCCGGAAGCCGGACAGGTTCAATGCAGCCGCGGCTTGCGGCCCCCCATCACCGACTGGCCGGCGAATACCGGCCAGAAGACGGACCCGACCGGCCGCGCCAGCGCGGCTGTATGCCATTGGCAGGCGTCATCAGTTCATCATTGCCCGAGCTGTTGCAGCACGGCAAACCACAGCGCGAGCGGCTCCCTGAGGGCGCCCGGCTCGGACGGCTTTTGGCGAACGGCGGTGTGCACCATGACGAGCTTGGAAGCCGGATCGACCAGGATGACCTGACCGCGGATGCCCAGCAGGGCAAATCTGCGCTGCTCGCCAGGGAGGAGCCACACCTGATAGCCGTAGCCGAAATAGCGTGTGGCCACGTGCGGCGCGAGATGACCATCCTCTGGCCTGACGGTCGTGGCATCGAGCAGCCATTGCCGGGGGATCAATTGACGGCCTTCCCAGGCACCGTCATGTGCGAGCAACCGGGCCAGGCGCGCATAGTCGCGCAAGGTCGCGTTGAAGCAGCAAAAGGCGATCTCTTGCCCGCTGCCGTCGATCGCCCATGAGGCATTCGCTTCGGTGCCGATGGGATCCCAGATCCGGTCGTGGAGATAGTCGGCAAGCGGCGTGCCCGTGGCGGCGCGCAGGACCAGGCCGAGGATTTCCGTTTCAACGCTGGCATAATGCCATCTGGTCCCCGGCGGTGCGGTTCGGGTATTGAATTGCGCGACGACGGCAGCGGGGTCCTTCGGCTCGTCGACGAACAGGGCCCGCCCAAGCCGGGCGATGTCGTCCTTGCCGTCATAGACTTCCGAGAACTCGACGCCCGAAGACATGTTCAGCAGGGCGCGGATGGATGTGTTTCCATATTCCGTTCCTGCAAGGCCGGGAACGTAGGTTGAGACGGGGTCGTCGATCGACTTGATCCGCCCCTCCGAGACCGCGATCCCGACCAGCATGGCCACCAGCGTCTTCGCCATGGACTGCGAGACAAAGCGATGGTGGTCGGTCCGCGCATATTGATAGTGCTCGTACAGGATGGTGTCGTCCCGGGCGATCAAGAGGCCCGTCACCGGGTTGCGCTTGAGGTAGTCCGCGATGCTGAGCCGCTGGTTATCGAAATGATAGGCAATCGACGGCTCTGGCGCGCGCTTGAATTGCCACGGCACCGTCGCGCGACCTATCGCGCGCGACTTGTAGAGCTCGTCGAAATGGCTGTAGACCCCGACCAGCTTGTCAAGCTGCGGGGCAGCCCCGCGCGTGCCGACTGGATAGCCCTCAGCCGCGCCGTAGAGCTCGGCATCCGGGCCGCTATCCGAAAACACCGGCCCCGGCTCGCGGGCAGAGTTTTGGCCGTCCTGCGCGTATGCGAGAGGTGCCGAGATCGCCGCGGCGACAATGACCGGTAAGACAAGCCTGCGGCAACCGTGCGGCCCCAAGAGCGCTCCCCATGTCATTGAACTTGCCTCCTCACGCGTTCTTGGTGGTGCGTCTGTGAGAACAACAAAGCAGGCCGGTGACGAGGGGATGCTATCATCAGGACTGGACGGTGTCAGTATACGCCCAACGCGCCTTGCCCTCCGTCGGCATCTGGGCCACCATCTCCGCGCGCACCGTCAACAAAACCAACAGCGCCAAGGAAACGCATGAGCAAGCCGTCACGCTTCGACTATGGCTGGGTCGTGGTCGCCGCGGGCGCGCTGATGACGTGTGTCGGGTTCGGCACGATGCTGTCGCTGGCGGTGTTCCTGCAGCCGATCTCGGACGCCATGGGCTGGTCGCGCGCCGGGGTGTCGGCGGCGGCGACGCTGGATTTCCTCTTCATGGGATTTGCCGCGTTCCTGTGGGGCGCGCTGTCGGACCGGTTCGGCACCCGCATCGTGGTGCTCGCGGGAAGCCTGCTGCTGGGGCTCGGCCTCGTCACCGCAAGCCAGGCGACGAGCCTGTGGCAGTTCCAGCTCTGCTTCGGCGTGCTGATCGGCATTGCCGCCGGCAGCTTCTATGCACCGATGATGGCGCTGGCGAGCGCCTGGATCGAGAAGAACCGCAGCCTTGCGGTAGCGCTGGTCTCGGCCGGCATGGGCGTGTCGCCGGTGACGATCGCGCCGTTCGCGAGCTGGCTCATCACGACCTATGACTGGCGCACCGCCATGCTGGTGATCGGCTGTGCAGCCTGGGCGCTGCTGATCCCCGCCTGCTTCCTGGTGCGTCCGGCGCCGGCAGCGGCAGGCACCGCGAATGCAGACGCTGCGCCGGAGGTCGAGCTGACCGCGGCGCAGGCGTTGCGCACGCCGCAATTCATCGCGCTGGCGGCAGCGCATTTCGCCTGCTGCGCCGCGCATTCCGGCCCGATCTTCCACATGGTGTCGTACGCAATGGTGTGTGGCATCGCTCCGCTCACGGCGGTGACGGTCTACAGCGTCGCCGGCGTCTCAGGCCTCGGCGGCCGCCTGCTGCTCGGCGCGCTGGCCGACCGCATCGGTGCAAAGCCCGTGCTGGTCGGCGGGCTCCTCGTGCAGGCGATGTGCATCGCGAGCTATCTTGCGGTGGCGCAGCTCGGCGAATTCTACGCGCTCTCGGTGGTGTTCGGCCTCGCCTATGGCGGGGTGATGCCGCTCTATGCGGTGCTGGTGCGCGAGTTCTTCGGCGCCCGCATCATGGGCACGGTGTTCGGCGCGGTATCGGCCTTCGCCAGCCTCGGCATGGCGCTCGGACCCTGGGCCGGCGGGCTCGTGTTCGACAATTTCCAGCGCTACACCTGGCTGCACGCCGGCTCGTTCGCGATCGGCCTTGCCGCCGTCGCCGTGGCACTGAGCTTCCCGACCAAGCGCAGACCATCGCTCGACCTTGGCCGCGCCGCGGCCTGATTTCGACGAGCGAGGGCGTGTGGTCGTAAACCCGGTCAGCCCGCGCCGAGTAGGACCCGTGTCTGTTCACAACACCGGACATCGCCAGTTTGCCTGGCTAGCGGACGTCGACTCGCTTTCGCTTGTGCTCCTCATTCAAGATCATGAAGCTCCTTGCCAAGCGGCGGCACCAGCCGAAACTCCGAAAAGGCGACCGCTAATCCCGACCGCTCCGGCGTGCAAGCCATAGGTCCAACGAGATAGGAAGAACTCTCCGCGAATGGCGCGAGCCGCATGAGAGGCCACATCTTTCCATCGGTCGATGCCTGCAAACGAAGCACACCATGCGCAACCGTGACACGTAATCGGAAGTCACTGGCGTCGTGCTCATAGTGGGCTGTTGCCCAGTCCGATTGCCCCGCAGTCAGCACGCTCGAAAGCATGGCGCGCCCGTCCGAAAACTCGATCCCCGCCTTAAGCCAGCGACGTTCGTCTATACGCACCATCAGGCCCGCTTGATCGTAGAGCGCCCTAAAATCAGCTCGGATGCGAAGTTCGGCCGTGAACGCATCTCCCGTCTCAAAACCGAGGAAATGTCCGCTATCGCGGATAAAGCCGTAGTGTGTCTCGCGCCAAAAGTCAGTGGCCTGGTCTGTTATTAGTTCAAGGAGGTTTTCCTTTTCGGACCATGTTTTCGGCTCGTTCAACCAAGTGCCGTCAGACTTACCAAACATTCGTAGTGCTCCCTCTGAACCGGACGCCCCCTTGTCCACAACCAAGCGCGTAGAGAAAGAATTTTGTACTCGGCACATGGGTGGGACACTTTCTCCTGGAGCACAACTCGGCTGGCCGACCTCAGGTCCGCCATTGTCGAAGGCGGCTCTTAACGACATCTCAGTGCAGGTCAGCTGATAGGCACAAGCCGCCGAGCGCCGTCGGGCGGCAGATTTCCGCTTTGTGTTAGCAAGCCGGCGTCATGAGGCCGCCCCTTAGTCGGACTTCGAGTTTCGGCCTCGTGTTGCGACGATGGAGAAAGCAGCGCGTCCCTTTACATCGGCATCGCCAAGCGGCGACCGCCCCTCACGCCACCAGCGCGGCGTCATCGCCGTCGATGCCGCGCTGTGCGGCGAGCAGGCTGACGATCTCGATATTGGGCCGGGCCTTGCTGAACAGAAAGCCCTGGCCTTCGTGGCAGCCTTCCGCGCGCAGGCAGCTCAGCTCGGCTTCGGTCTCGACGCCTTCGGCGGTGATGGTGACGCCCAAGCCTTTGCCGAGACTGACGATGGAGCGGATGATGGCCTGCGCCTCGCGGTTGGCCCCTAAATCGCGAACGAAGGACTGGTCGATCTTGATCTTGTCGAAGGGGAAGCTGCGCAGATAGCTGAGGCTGGAATAGCCGGTGCCGAAATCGTCCATCGAGATGCGCACGCCCAACGCGCGCAAGGCATGCAGCGTCGCCAGCACCTGCGCGCTCTTTTCCAGGAGCAGCGTCTCGGTGATCTCGAGCTCGAGCCGCCGCGGCGGCAAGCCGGACGCCTTGAGTGCTTCGGTCACCATCGAGAGCAGATTGCCGCCGCGGAACTGGAGCGGCGACAGATTGACGGCGATAAGGACGTCGTCCGGCCAGGCCGCGGCATCGAGGCAGGCCCGGCGCAGCATCAACCCGCCGAGCGGATTGATCAGGCCGGTGTCCTCGGCGACCGGAATGAACTCGGCCGGCGAGACCATGCCGCGCTCGGCATGCGGCCAGCGCACCAGCGCTTCGAAGCCGGTGATGCGGCCGCTCTGGAGGTCGATCAGCGGCTGATAATACGGACGCAGCACGTCGTTCTGGATCGCGTCGCGCAGCTCGACCTCGATCTTACGGCGGCTCTGCGCTTTCGCATCCAGCGCGGCCTCGAAGAAGGCGAAGCTGCCACGTGCATCCTGCTTGGCGCGCGACAGCGCCATGTCGGCGCTCTTGAGCAGCTTCTCGGAATCATCGCCGTCGCCCGGCGCCATCGCGATGCCGATCGAGGCGCCGATCACCACGGAATGACCGTCGAGCAGATAGGGATCGGCGATGGCCTCGAGCAGGCGCTTTGCCAGCCCCACCGCGTCCTCGGGCCGCATCAGCCCGCTCTGCGCAATCGCGAACTCGTCCGAGTTGAGTCTCGCCAGCGCGTCTTCCTCGCGAAGCGTCGAGCGCAGCCGCTTGGCGACGCCGCGCAACAGCTTGTCGCCGACCGCGTGTCCGAGCGTGTCGTTGACTGCCTTGAAATTGTCGAGCCCCAGCATCAGCAGCGCGACCTTCTCGGGGCTGCGCCGCGTGTGCAGCAGCATCTCGTCGGTCTGCTGGCGCAGCAGGGCGCGGTTGGGCAGGCCGGTCAGCGCGTCATGCTGGGCCATGAAGGCGAGCCGCGCCTCGGCGCGCTTGCGTTCGGTGATGTCCATCAGCGCAAGCAGCACCGCGGGCCGGTCGGCATAGGTCAATTCGCGGAAATAGATCGCAAGGTCGATCAGCGCGCCGTCGGCCTTGACGTGCTTCCAGGTGCGGCCGGCCTGCTCCTCGCTGGAACGGTCGGCGGTCCAGGGCGGCTCGCTGTCGAAGGCCTGCAGGGAGCGGATCGTCAATCGCTCGAACTCGGCACGGCTGTAACCGTAATGCGCGACCGCGGCATCGTTGACGCCGAGGATACGCTCGTCGTCCAGCGCGCAGACGATCATCGGGACGGGATTGCCGTCGAACAGCAGGCGGAACGAGGCTTCGCGCTGCTTCAGCTCGGTGATGTCGACGCGCAGGCCGACCACGCCGCCGTCATCGGTCAAGCGCTCGTCGATCAGGATGACGCGGCCGTCCGACAGCTTCTGCTCGTGGCGCGCGCCGGGCTGATAGAGCTTTTGCAGACGCTCGGCGATCCACGCTTCCTCCTGGCCCACGGCCTCCGGGTAGTCGCCGCGGGCAACGCCGATGCGCAGCGTGTCTTCGAGACGGGCGCCTTCCTCGAACAGATCGGCGGTCTTGCTGTAGATCTCGGCGTACTTCTTGTTCCAGAGGACGTAGCGGCCTTCGGCATCGAGGAACACGATGCCTTGCGGCAGGATGTCGATGGCCTGGCGCAGCCGCTCATGGGATTTGCGCGCGTCCGCGATCGCGGCTTCCGTCTCGGCGCGACTGCGCAAGACTTCATCGCGTTCGGACAGGGCTCGCGATGCGCACGCGAAGCGCGGCTTGCGCGGCGATCGGCCGGACCGGGCAAGCACGCCTTGCTTTCGTTTTTTTGCTTTTCGAGACTTCAAACCCAACTTCACCCGTTCCCGTCGCGCCCGCCCGCGCAAGTCTTGAGAGGAAAAGTCTTGGGGCAAGTGTCTGAAAAAAAAGTAATCTTGCCCGGCCGCGGTCCGCGCGAGGCGGACCTTGCTGCCTGTTTGCGCGGCGCGGCTATGGCGGCAGGCGCCGTCACATTGTGTCTGGAGCCGCAATCAACGATCGGCCTGATGCAAAATTGCGCGCGCGCTTGAATCAGTTCCGAAATCACGCGCGATTGCATGCGAGCCGCGGGTTTTCCTCGCGCCGCGCACGAATTTTGGTCAATGCAGGATAGGGTTATTGCACCCTTAAGAAACGCGGCTCGAGGCACGATTTAGCGCGCAGCGGCGAGCCGGCAGCCGGCTCCAGCCTCATTCTTACCCCTGATGCCGCATTGGGCTATAAGGACGTCTGCATGAGTCGCCGCGGCATCATCCTCCTCCTGCTTTGGTTCGTCCCCCTGGCCGCCGGCGGCGCGCTGGCCCAGGACAAGGGCAGTATGAATCCGAAGCCGCTGCCGCCGCTCGCCAATCCGAACGACCCAGATCTGGCCGCCAAGGAGCTGTTCGCGCGAAAGCTATTGCCGTCGAAGGGGCCGGCCCATGTCATCGGCTCCTACACCAAGGGCTGCATCGGCGGCGCGGAGCAGATGCCGCTCAACGGCGATCATTGGCAGGTGATGCGGCTGTCGCGCAATCGCAGCTATGGCCACCCCGAGATGATCAGCCTGATCAAGCGGCTTGCGGCCAGGGCGCACAAGGACGCGGGATGGCCGGGCATCCTGGTCGGCGACATCGCGCAGCCGCGCGGCGGCCCGGCGCTGTCGGGCCATGCCAGCCACCAGATCGGTCTCGACGCCGACATCTGGCTGACGCCGATGCCGGACCGCCGCCTCTCGCGCGAGGAGCGCGAAGACATGTCGGCGGTGATGATGGTGCGTCAGGACCGGCTCGACATCGACCCCCGCGTGTTCACGCCCGGCCATGTCCTGGTGCTGCGCGATGCGGCGCGCGAGCCGGCGGTGCAGCGCATCTTCGTCAACGCCGCGATCAAGAAGGCGCTGTGCCGCGAGGCCAAGGGCGACCGCGCGTGGCTGGCGAAGATCCGCCCCTGGTGGGGCCACGACTACCATTTCCACATCCGCATGCGCTGCCCGGCAGGTGCCGAGGAGTGCGAGGGCCAGCCGTCGCAGGCCGAGGACGAAGGCTGCAAGCCCGCCGATCTCGCCTATTGGTTCTCCGACGCAGTGCTGCACCCCAAGCCGCCGCCGGAGCCGCCAAAACCGAAGCCGCCGATGACGCTGGCGCAGATGCCGGCGGCGTGCAAGGCGGTGCTGCACGCGGGCGATGCGAAGCCGTAGGGTGCGCTGTCCCCTCACCCATCGCCGTCGTCCCGGACAAGCGCGCCCCAAGCGCGCGCAGATCCGGGACCCAGAGCCCCAGGGAGTGGTCGTCGGACGAAGTGGCAACGCCGAGTCTTCGCCAAACACAATCCTGTGGCTATGGATCCCGGGCTCGCGCTACGCGCGCCCCGGGATGACGCACCAGGTTTGACCTTCCGACCTGGCCTGCTATCTTCGCGGCTGCGATATCCCACGCTGGCCGTAAGCCACCGGGGAGCCGTGGAACGGCGCGTCCGCCCGTCGCATCTGACCCACCCAACGCCAGATTTGCGTGCGCCGCCTGCGCGCGCGAGCTCGCACGGAGCGCATCCATGTTTCGTCTGTCCGGACTTCTCACCGCCTTCGTGATCCTTGCCACCGCCCCCCTTTCGCCGGCCGCCGCCGAGGACAAAACCATCACCGTGTTCGCCGCCGCGTCGATGAAGAATGCGCTCGACGAGGTCAATGCAGCCTACACGGCCAAGACCGGAATCAGGTTCTCGGTCAGCTATGCCGCGAGCTCGGTGCTCGCCCGGCAGATCGAGCAGGGCGCGCCGGCGGACGTGTTCGTCTCGGCCGACACCGACTGGATGGACTACGCGATCGCCAGGAAGACCATCGACGAGGCTTCCAGGGTCAATCTGCTCGGCAACAGCATCGTGCTGATCGCGCCGAAGGATTCCAAGATCGACAACGTCGCGATTACCCAGGGCTTCGATCTCGCCAAGCTCGCCGGCGACGGCAGGATCGCGACCGGCGACGTCAAGTCGGTGCCGGCAGGCAAATATGCCAAGGCGGCGCTCGAGAAGCTCGGCGCCTGGCAGGCCGCCGAAGCGAAATTCGCGATGGCCGAGAGCGTGCGCGCGGCGCTGACGCTGGTCGCGCGCGGCGAGGCCAATCTCGGCATCGTCTATTCCACCGACGCCAAGGTCGAGCCCGGCGTCAAGATCGTCGGCACCTTCCCGGCGGACTCGCACCCCGCGATCATCTATCCGGTTGCCGCGACCACAATCGCGAAGGCCGGGACCAGCGACTATCTCGCCTTCCTGCGCTCCTCGGGCGCCAAGACCATCCTGGAAAAATACGGCTTCAAGTTCCTGGTCAGCCCGACAATCTGATATTCAGCACTTGATGTTCGAGATCTCTCCCGCCGAATGGACCGCGATCCTGCTCTCGCTCAGGGTCGCGACCATTGCCACGCTGGTCGCGACGCCGTTCGGCATCGCGCTGGCATGGCTGCTGGCGCGCAGGGATTTCTGGGGCAAATCGGTGCTCGACGCGGTCGTGCATCTGCCTCTGGTGCTGCCGCCTGTCGTCACCGGCTATCTGCTGCTCCTCACCTTTGGCCGGCGCGGCCTCGTCGGCGGCTTCCTCGCCGACTATCTCGGTATCGTGTTCTCGTTCCGCTGGACCGGCGCGGCGCTCGCCTGCGGCGTGATGGCGTTTCCGCTGCTGGTGCGCCCGATGCGGCTGTCGATCGAGGCGATCGATCGGCGGCTGGAGCAGGCTGCCGAAACGCTCGGCGCCGCCCCATGGAAAGTGTTCTTCACCGTGACGCTGCCGCTGGCGCTGCCCGGCGTGCTCGCCGGCATGGTGCTCGGCTTCGCCAAGGCAATCGGCGAGTTCGGCGCGACCATCACCTTCGTCTCCAACATTCCCGGCGAGACCCAGACGATTTCGTCGGCGATCTACTCGCTGATCCAGACGCCTGACGGCGATGCCGCGGCCGGCCGGCTCGTGATCGTCTCGATCGTGCTGGCGCTGGGTGCGCTGATAGCAGCCGAATGGTTCGCCCGCCGCGCCACCGCGCGGCTGCACGGGAATTGACCATGCTGCGCGTCGATGTCGAAAAGAAGCTCGGCGAGTTCTCGCTTCAGGCGTCCTTCACCAGCGAGGGCCGCGTCATCGGCCTGTTCGGCGCGTCGGGCGCCGGCAAGACCTCGCTGGTCAACATGATCGCAGGCCTGTTGCGGCCCGACCGCGGCACCATCGTGATCGACGGCGAGACCGTGGACGACATTGCGGCCGGCATCCACGTGCCGAGCTGGCGCCGCCGCATCGGCTACGTGTTTCAGGACGCTCGGCTATTCCCGCACCTCAACGTAGCGCAGAATCTCGATTATGGCCGGCGCATGAACGGCCTTGCGCCAGATCCGGCCCAGCACAAGCGCGTCATCGACCTGCTCGATATCGGCGCCCTGCTCGATCGTCGTCCCGGAAAACTCTCCGGCGGCGAGCGTCAGCGCGTCGCGCTCGGGCGCGCGCTGCTGTCACGACCGCGGCTCTTGCTGCTCGACGAGCCGCTCGGCGCGCTCGACGAGGGCCGCAAGCTCGAGATCCTGCCCTATCTGGTGCGGCTGCGCGACGAGGCCAATGTGCCGATGGTCTATGTCAGTCACGACGCCGCCGAGCTGCGCCAGCTCGCCACGCAGATCGTGATGCTGAAACAGGGCCGGGTGACGAGTTTCGGCGGGGTGAAGATGCTGGCGTGAGGAGAGTTTCGTGCCCCGGACGCGACGCAGCACGCAGTGATGCGTCGCAGAGCCGGGGCCCACACCGCGCCATGGGTCCCGGCTCTGCGCAGCAACGCTTACGCGTTGCAGCGCGTCCGGGACACGAGAGCGTCGCTAAACCCCCGCCACCGAGGCCCACACATCCGAAAGCTTCTTCCGCAGCGCCTGCGCGCGGGTCAGCGGCGGCGGCGTTTCGTCATCTTCCGGCAGGCGCAAGCCGACGACGTTGACGCGGCCGCCGGAGATGCTGCGCGCGACCAGCACGATCTCGTCTAGGGCGAGCTCGGCGCCCTCCTTCGGCGCGTGGTCGAGATGAACGTCGAAATAGTCGGCAAGGGTCAGCTTGCCCTCGTCCGCGCCGATCCTGACGCCGTAGATCTCGGCGAGCTCGGCGAGGGTGTGCTCGCCGGAGACCATGAAGTCGCCGAGCAGATGCGGATCCGGCGCCGAGCTCGGCTGCATGTCGACGAAGAAGCGGTCGAGCGATTCGGCCTTTTCCGGCGGCGCCAGCAGATAGATGTAGTCGCCGGGCGCGATCGGGTCGGCCTCCAGCGGCGTCAGGATGTTCTCGTTGCGGATCACCAGCGTCGGCTTGGACCAGGACGGGATCAGGCCGCGGCGGAAATACAGGCTCTTGGGCCGCACCGGATAGCCGACCAGCTGCTGCTCGAGCTGGCCGGGCAGATCCAATTCGACACGCCGCGGACCGCGGTCGGCGCGCGGCAGCGCCACGTGAAGCTTGCGCGCGGCCGGCGCCAGGGTCCAGCCCTGCAGCAGCAGCGAGATGATGACGACGACGAAGGCGACGTCGAAATAGAGATAGGCCTTGGACAGGCCGACCAGCATCGGGATCGACGCCAGGAAGATCGCGACCGCACCGCGCAGGCCGGTCCAGGCGATGAAGATCTTTTCGCGCCAGTTGAAGCGGAACGGCGCAAGGCAGACGAAGACGGCGATCGGCCGCGCCACCAGCATCAGCACGAGCGCGACGGCGACCGCCGGCAGCACGCTGGCCCCCAACCTGCTCGGCGAGACCAAGAGGCCGAGCAGCACGAACATCACGATCTGCGCCAGCCAGGTCGCGGCATCGAGGAAGGCCACGACCTGGTTATGCGCGCGCGTCGGCCGGTTGCCGATGATGATGCCGGCGAGATAGACCGCGAGGAAGCCGGAAGCATGCATCATCTGCGCGCCGCCGAAGATCACCAGCGCGGCCGTGGTCACGAAGGGCGCATGCAGGCCCTGCGGCAGCGCCACCTGGTTGAGCGCGATGACGACGAGACGTCCGCCGATGAAGCCGACGACGGCGCCCAGCACCGCCTCCTGCACGAATTCCATCAGCACGTGGCCGGCCGAGCTCGACCCGACCGAGATGTACTCGACCAGCATCAAGGTGAGGAAGATCGCGAAGGGGTCGTTGGTGCCGGATTCCGCCTCCAGCGTCGCGCCGACGCGCGGGCGCAGGCGCAGGCCCTGGGTGTGCACCAGCAGGAACACCGCGGCCGCATCGGTCGAGGCCACCACGGCGCCGACCAGCAGCGATTCCGTCCAGTTGAGGTCGAGCGCGAATTTGGCGAACGGCGCCGTGATCAGCGCGGTCAGCAGCACGCCGGCGGTCGCGAGCACCACGGACGGCGCGAGCACGGTGCGGATGCTGGCAAAGCGTGTCCTGAGGCCGCCATCGAACAGGATCAGGGCCAGCGCCACCGAGCCGACCAGATAGGTGGTGCGGACGTCGTCGAACTGGAGCTGGCCGGGACCGGAATCGCCGGCGAGCATGCCGACCGCAAGGAAGACCAGCAGCAGGGGCGCGCCGAAGCGGAGCGCAAGCAGGCTCGACAGGATGCCGGCCATGACGAGGACGGCGCCGAGCAATATGGCGAGGCTGACGGAGTCGAGAGAGGCCATGCGGTGCTGCGGGTTACTCCAAGTAATGAGCGAGTTCAGTATGGGGCCACTGGCCCGGCGCTCCCTCGCCCCGCTTGCGGGGAGAGGGTGGGGTGAGGGGGGAGCCTCCGCGGGGACGGTGACAGTGAGACTCGCGGAGAGTCCCCCTCACCCGAGATTCAAGCTGCGCTCGAATTTCGGCCTCTCCCCGCACACGGGGAGAGGCGAAGCGCGCCGCGACCAACGGATTTACCCAAACATATATCCATGCATCTCTATCGTCGCCGCCTCCGCGCGCCAACCCATTTTCGCATCTCGCGGCAATCTGGCCGCTTTTACGGCCTTAACGTCCATCACATGCCGGTGTATCGGTGGCCCGGCCGTGCCCTTTGTGGGATTCTGCGGCTCCCTCGAATCAATTCCTCCCCGCTTGCCGACGAGACCGATGGACATGGACCTCAAGGACTTCATGGAGTTCGTGCAGACCACCGCGCGCAGCGTCGGGGCGGAGATCTCCTCGCCCTGGTTCTACCTGCAATTCGGGCTCATTCTGGTCGCGGCCGGCATCGCCTATGCGGCGGAGACCGCCGTCCGCAACCGGGTCGACATGACCTCGCTGGCGATGCGCTGGCCGCTGCCGCTCCGGCACTTCGCCCGGGTGATGGTCGCCAGCGCCTCGACAGCGGTGTTCACTCTACTCGTGATCATCTCACGCCTCGTGATGTACCACGCGACCTGGCCGAGCCGCTCCTATCTGCTCATGGTCGCCGCCAAGCTCGGGCTGGCCTGGCTCGTGATCCGGCTCGTGACTTCGGTGCTGCGCAATGCCTTCATCGTCAAGCTGGTGTCGATCACGGCGTGGTTCGTCGCCGCGCTGTCCATCCTCGGGCAGTTCGATGCGACCGTCGACCTGCTCGATGCCTACGCCATCGTGTTCGGCGGCCTCAGGCTGACCCCGCTGCTGGCAATCAAGGCCGGCGCGCTGCTCCTCATCGCGCTCTGGGCCACCAACATCACCAGCAATTTCGCCGAGAGCCGGATCAACGCGACCGCCGACCTGACGCCGTCGGTGCAGGTGCTGCTGGTCAAGATCATCCGCATCGGGCTTCTGGCCGTCGCCATCGTCATCGCGCTCGGCGCGGTCGGCATCGACCTGTCGGCGCTCGCGGTGTTCTCCGGCGCGGTCGGCGTCGGCATCGGTATCGGCCTGCAGAAGATCGTCGCCAATTTCATCTCCGGCATCATCCTGCTCGCCGACAAGTCGGTGAAGCCCGGCGACCTCGTCACCATCGGCGACAATACCGGCCGCATCAGCGCGATGAAGACGCGCTATATTTCCGTCGCCGCCGGCGACGGCCGCGAGTTCCTGGTGCCGAACGAGGACCTGGTGACGCAGAAGGTCGTCAACTGGACCTATACCGACAAGAACACGCTGGTGAAGATCGCCTTCGGCACCAATTACGATGCCGACCCGAAAGTGGTCTGCAAGCTCGCGGCCGAGATCGCCGAAGCCCATCCGCGCGCGCAGAAAGGCAAGCCGCCGACCTGCATCCTCACCGAGTTCGCCGAAGCCGGCATGAAGTTCTCATTGACCTTCTGGATCGCCGACCCCGACGGCATGGACAAGGTCAAGAGCGACGTGATGCTGGCGCTGTGGGACGCCTTCAAGCAGGAGGGCATCCGGGTTCCCTACCCCGTCCGCGAAATCCGCATCCGCGGCGGCGCGCTGCCGGTGGAAACCACCGTAGAAGTCCCGAATTAGGCCGCTTTCGCAACCAAGGCTGGCAAGGATCTTGTTTTGACGCGTTTTCTTCACGCGAACCGGTTAGCCACTTCGCTCGAAAACGCCCTGCCTCGGCTTGCATGAAGGCCCGCAATCATTAAATTGGGGCCTGAAATCAAGCCTTTCCACCGACAATCGCGATCAGCCCGGAAGACCGCCCAAGGAAGACTGCACAAGCATGAGCTACGTCGAAGCCACCGATACCTCGCTGCGCAAGACCGGACAGATCAAGCTGCATGGGCCGGCCGCCTTTGCCGGCATGCGCAAGGCGGGCGCCCTGGTGGCGAAATGCCTGGACGAGCTCACCGACATCGTCGGGCCCAGCGTGCCGACCGAGCGCATCGACCAATTCGTCCGCGACTTCGCCTTCAGCCATGGCGCCTACCCGGCGACGCTGATGTATCGCGGCTATCGCTATTCGACCTGCACCTCGCTCAATCACGTGGTCTGCCACGGCATGCCCGGCGATCGTCCGCTGAAGGAAGGCGACATCGTCAATATCGACGTCACCTTCATCGTCGACGGCTGGTACGGCGATTCCAGCCGGATGTATGCGGTCGGCCCGATCGCCCGCAAGGCGGAGCGGCTGATCGAGGTGACGTATGAGGCGATGATGCGCGGCATCGCCGCGGTGAAGCCCGGCGCCACCACCGGCGACATCGGTCACGCCATCCAGAGCTTCGTCGAGCCGCAGGGCATGAGCGTGGTGCGTGATTTCTGCGGCCATGGCTTGGGCCGCATGTTCCACGACGAGCCGAACATCATCCATATCGGCCGTCCGGGCGAAGGCGTGCAGCTCAAGCCCGGCATGTTCTTCACCATCGAGCCGATGATCAATCTCGGCAAGCCGCATGTGAAGATCCTCTCGGACGGCTGGACCGCCGTCACCCGCGACCGCTCGCTGTCGGCACAGTTCGAGCACTCCGTCGGCGTCACCGCCACCGGCGTCGAGATCTTCACGCTGTCGGAGCGGCACGGCGAGAAGCAGATCGGGTGATCCCGACGCGTCGGCTAGCGCCGGCGGCGGAATGACGATGGCGCTCTCTTATAGGTCGCCGCGAAAGCGTCGTTGAAGCGGCGCACGCTGCCGAAGCCCGCCGCAAACGCGATCTCCGCCAACGTCATGTCGGTCTGATCGATCAGACGCTTGGCTTCCTGCACGCGGCGGGTTGCCGCGATATCGCTCGGGCTCGCGCCGGCATGGCGCATGAACAGGCGCAGCAGATGGCGCGGCCCGACGCCAAGGGCTTCCGCAAGCTCGCTCATCGACGCCCGGTCCAGAAAGCCGTCATGGATCAGGCGCATGCCGCGCGCGACGGTAGTGGCCGTTCCCATCCAGGCGGGCGAGCCCGGCGCCGTTTCAGGGCGGCAACGCAGGCACGGGCGAAAGCCGGCCCGCTCGGCGGCAGCCGCGGTCGCATAGAAGGTGACGTTCTCCGAGCGCGCCGGGCGCACCGGACAGACCGGCCGGCAATAGATGCGCGTCGAGCGAACCCCGGAAAAGAACAGGCCGTCGAATGCGCGGGCGCGCGCCAACCGGGCCCGATCGCAGGTCTCCCAGTCGAGATGCGGTGGCAGCGTTTGCCGCTCGGCTGAATTCTTCGCCATGACCAAATCATAGTTTCGATGCAGCGCACCGAGTAGCTGAAATCGGACGTCACCGGGCGACGAGGTCCGAATTCAGCCAGCCCGCGCCGCTGCTCCGGATCATGGTGTCGATCCAGGAGCAAATCGCATGAGCACACAGGCACAACACACACAGGCGCAACACACGACGACCAATCTCGCAATCGAGGTCGGGCTCCTGCTGCTGCTCTCGCTGATCTGGGGCAGCTCGTTCACGCTCATCAAGCTCGCTGTCGCAACGATCCCGCCGTTCACGATGGTCGCCGCTCGCGTGACCATAGCCGCGATGCTTCTGATCCTGATTGCGACCGCGCAGGGCCACGTCCTTCCTCGCGGGCAATCGGTCTGGGCCGCCTTGTTCGTGCAGGGGCTGCTGCAAAGCGCGCTGCCTTTTACCCTGATCAGCTGGGGCGAAATGCATATCGCCAGCGGGCTTGCCGGTGTGCTCAATGCGACCCCACCGATGTTCGTGCTGGTGATCGCTGTCATGACCGGGCGCGGACGGCAGACGATCGGCGGCCGCAAGATCGTCGGCGTTGCGCTCGGCCTTGCGGGCGTGGCCCTGACCATGGGCATCGACGCGCTGTCCGGGATCGGCACGGCGGCGCCACTGGCCCAGATGGCGGTGCTCGGCGCGAGCTTGTGCTACGCGCTCGCACCGATCTGGGGGCAGCGGTTCTCGGGCCATCCCGCGATCGTCACCGCAGCAGGGGCGATGAGCTGCGCCACGGTACTGATGCTCCCGACCGCCGCGGCTCTCGAACAGCCGTGGAGGCTGGCGCAGCCGCCCGCGCAGGCAATCGCAGCACTGATCGCGCTCGGCGTGGTCTGCACAGCCTTGGCGATGGTGATCTATTTCCGCCTGATCCGCACGCTCGGCCCGCTCGGCACGACCAGCGGGAGCTATCTGCGTGCGGGATTCGCCGTGGCGCTCGGCACCGCCATTCTCGGCGAACACTTGAGCTGGTCCAGCGTTGCCGGAATGGCGCTCATTCTCGCCGGGGTGGTGGCGGTCACGGCGCCCGCGCGCGCACCGACCATCAGGACGCCGGCCGGCGCGCCCCGCAATTGACGGTTGCAAAAACGCTAGCTCCCGGCAATGCTGGCGGCCGATGCCCGCCAAGCGAGACCACGACAAGAGCAAGCCTGACGAGGTGCCGCACTATCACGGCCATCGCGAACGGCTGCGCGAGCGCTTCTACAACGCCGGCGCGGATGCGCTCAGCGACTACGAATTGCTGGAGATGGCGCTGTTTCCGGCATTGCCGCGGCGCGACACCAAGCCGCTGGCCAAGGCGCTGATCAAGACGTTCGGCTCGTTCGCCGAGGTCGTGCATGCGCCGGTGGCGCGGCTGCGCGAGGTCGACGGCATCGGCGAATCCGCGATCAACCAGCTCAAGTTGATTGCCGCCGCCGCGAGCCGCGTGACCCGGGGCGAGGTCAACAGCCGCAATGCGCTGTCGTCCTGGAACGAGGTGATCGACTATTGCCGCTCCAGCATGGCGTTCGCCGACAAGGAGCAGTTTCGCCTGCTCTTCCTCGACAAGCGCAACCAGCTGATCGCCGACGAGGTGCAGCAGACCGGCACCGTCGACCACACCCCGGTCTATCCGCGCGAAGTGATCAAGCGCGCGTTGGAATTATCGGCGACGGCCTTGATCCTGGTGCACAACCACCCCTCCGGCGATCCCTCGCCGTCGCAGGCCGACATCCAGATGACGAAAGCGATCATCGACATCGCCAAGCCGCTCGGCATTGCCGTCCACGATCACATCATCGTCGGGAAAAGCGGGCATTCCAGCCTGCGCGGAATGCGGCTGATCTAGGCTGCTCACTGCCACAGAACTTGCTGCTGACGTTCGCAGCGACGCCCCTTCGCTCGCCGCACCTCCGAACGAGACCCCAGCGCGGAACGGGAAGCGGTTCCGCATGCGAAGGAAACCCGATCGTGATCGAATGCGCCGCAAGGGGGGAACGAGAACCGGCTAAATGGGTTTTACCGGTACAGTCTGAGACGGAGAATCCATGTCTGATATCGGCGTCAGCCATCGATGGGCGGTTGTCAACGGGCACAATCTCTTCTTGCGAGAGGCCGGCCCGAGCGAGGCCCCTGTCCTGCTTCTGCCTCACGGCTATCCCTGTTCTTCCTTCCAGTTCCGACGCTTGATGCCGGCGCTGGCCGACCGATGGCGCACCGTCGCTTTCGACTGGCCGGGCTTCGGCTACAGTGACACGCCAGATCCCGCTGAATTCGGCTACGACTTCGACGCCTATGCCGGCGTGCTCGCCGATGTCGCCGATGCGCTGCGGCTGGAGCGCTACGTGCTGTGGCTGCACGATTACGGCTCGCAGATCGGCCTGCGGCACGCCATCGCCAATCCCGACCGGATTGCAGCGCTGATCATTCAGAACGGCGACATCTATGCGGACGTCCTTGGTCCAAAATACGCGGCGATCAAGGCATGGTGGGCGGACAAGTCGGCTGAAAACCACCGAATGCTCGAGGAGGCGGTGAGCGAGGACGGATTCCGCCATGAATTCGTCGGCGAGGTCTCCGACGCGGTCGCCGCCCGCGTGCCACCCGATCTTTGGAAGCTGCATTGGCCGCTGATGGACACGCCGACGCGCCGGGCGATTTCGATCGGACTGATGGAAAAGCTGGAACAGAATCTCGAATGGTTTCCGCGCTACCAATCCTATCTGCGCGAGCGGCGACCGCCGACGTTGATCGTGTGGGGACCGCAGGACGGCTACATGCCCGAGCCGTCGGCGCGCGCTTACCTGCGCGATCTGCCGGATGCGGAGGTTCATCTCCTGGCGGAGGCCGGCCATTGGTTGCTGGAGACGCATTTCGAGCAAGCCCTGCCGCTCGTTCGCGATTTTCTTTCGCGGACCTTGCCCTGAACGTGAGTGGAGATAGAGCCTGAAAGGAGATCGTCATGCCGACAAAGCCGACCATTGCACGAATCTGGCGGGGGCATACCCGACCGGATGTCGCAGACACGTATGAAGCCTATATCCGGGCCGAAGGCATTCCACCGCTGCAAAAGGTTGCGCTGGGAGTCCAGCTTTTCCGTGAGGACCGCGAGGAGGAGACCTGGTTCACGACCATCTCATACTGGCCTACTATCGAGGCCATGACCGCCTTCACGAAGGGAGCCCCCACCAAGGTCCATCATCTCGATCGCGATGCCGAGCTCCTGATCGAACTCCCCGAACGAATCGAAATCCACCGCATCCTCGTCAACGATCAGAATTTGCGCTGAAGGCAATCATGAGCAGACGTGCCGGGGGCGAGCAAGGCGTGTCCAATGTCACTCCCGCATCGCGTCGCAGGTAACCTCGCCCTCGACCTTGCCAACACCATCAGCTGGCGCGGGACAGACCGGGAAATCGACCATCTGGCAACGCCCGCGGACATCCTGGCATGGTCGAGAGCAGCCGGCCTGACCGACGGCCACTTCGCTGTTCGTCCCGCAGATCACAAGGCGCTGATGAAGGGCATCCTCGATCTTCGCCTGGCCATCGGCGAGGTTGGCTCGGCGATCGCGGCAGGCAAGCCGTCTCCCCGAGCTGCGCTGGACATCATCCGCGACTATGCCGCGAAGGCGCTCCGCACCGCCTCGCTGGCAGGACGTCCAGTATCTCTGCGTTTCCAGGGCATCGACTCCATCACCGGCGCCGTCGCCTGGTCTGCACTTGACTTGCTTCGGAGCGATGAGCTATCGCGCCTGAAGCAATGTCCGTCAGATGACTGCCGCTGGCTGTTCATTGACCGAACAAAGAACGGGTCCCGGCGCTGGTGCGAGATGAGCACCTGCGGAAACCGTGCGAAGAAGCAGGCCTTTCGGCGCAGCCCAAGCTGATTGACCGGGCGCGACGATCAGAGCGCGGCACATCCGTTGATGTTGGGCAGCGTGCGACCGACGCCGGCTCTCGCGCAAGCGGTACAGGAACGAGCGCGGCGGCGACCAATCAAACTATGCCATCGCGCTTCGGTGCAATCAGTGCGCCTGGCTCTTGGCGACTCTCAGGTGCTCATCTGCGGCCCTGATGCCGCTCAATGCCTTGAGCGTCAACGCGGTCGGTTGCGGCTCCCAGGCGGCCACCAGTTTGTCGGCCCTCTCGCGTTCCGGCTTGGATAGCATGGAAGCCATCTCATTCACATTCTTTGCCGGCGCCAGCTGCGAGAGCTTGAAATACGCATACGACAGGGACAGATCTCTCGGCGTTCCCTTTCCGGCAGAATACGCACGGGACAGGCTGAAGAGGGCAGAGGGAAGCCCCTGCTCGCCTGCCATCTTCCACCATTTCAGCGCTTCTTCCGAATTCCCTTGTCGGTCATACATGAGAGCGACGTCATGCTGGGCGCGCGCATAACCCGCCTTGGCGGCAACGAGTTTGTATTTCAATGCTTGATCGAAATCGGTTGCGACGATACCCGCGCCTTGCCCGTCAAAATAACAGCCAAGCTTGTAGGCCCCCAGCGGATCGTTGGCCGCAGCCGATTTCTGGAACCACTCGAACGCTCGGCCGCGATCCTGCTGTGTGCCGATGCCGTTATTATACATCATGCCGACATGGTATTGCGCCTCGGCATCTCCTTGATCAGCCAAAGCCACCATCGCATTGAAGGTGCCGGCGTCATCTGCATCGGCGGGTATCGATAGGAATAGAAGGCACGAAAAAGCCAGGACAGCGAATTTCATGTCAAATCCCGATCGACTTCTGACCATTATGTCTTTGGTCACGCGAGGGGGAGACAAAGTTCGAAGCTGGCCGAGATTTCGAATTCAGTACCGGGGCGAAGGGTCGAAACCGGCCCAGCCCCTACCGCCGGGAGGCCGAATTCAATCTCACGGCTCGACCCAGCGCTGCACCGCCTCGACCGTGTCGGCGGGCGTGGTGTTGAAGCAGATCGCGGCCTCCGGCGCCAGGCGGTGGACGAGGTTGAGCACCTTCTCGAACAGCACGAGGCGCTCCTTCGGCTCGCGCAGGCCGGCGCCGATCACGATGCAGTCGAAGCGCTCGTCGCGCAAGGCCGCGGTCACGGCGGCCTCGGCCGTCGCATCGAGATCGATCAGGCAGCTCGTGACCTCGAAGCCGAGGCCGCGCAGACGCAGCAGCTGGGCCTCGATGTAGCCGCGGACATGTTCGGGCGTGATCTGCGGAAATGCGCTGTAATCCGCATTGCCCGGTTCGATGCCGATCGCGAGAATGCGCTTGGCCATGCCGTATCTCCCAACGAAATCACTTCTTCCGTCAACGAGATGCCCGGTCTGCGGGTTCCGCCTTCGCGCGGCGGCATTCGGCGGCGGCGTATGTCGGGCCGGCTACTGGCGCAGCATGATCAGGGGATCGGCGGTGTCGGGGACGCGCCGCCATTGCGCGTTGTCGTCGGCCTCGAACTGCCAGACATCGCCCGATTTCGACATCAGGATGATCTGGCCGCGCTCGAGCCGCCATTGCGCCGGATTGAACTGCGCGATCGCCGCGTCGCATTTCGGCTTGAGGAAGACCTGGAAATTGTCGGGGCTCGTCTCGGTGTTGGTCAGCGTCAGCCCGCACACCGGCTGGCCGTTGCCGCGCACCATCGCCCAGTCGCCGATCATCTGGTCCATCGACTTGGCCATCGAGCGGGCCGCGGCGAGATCCTGCAGGATGTAGACGCCCTCGCCCTGGCGCAGGCCTTCGAAGATGCCGGCTTCGACCTCGGTGAAGTCGATCACGGCTTCGCCGGTCGCGTCCTGGAAGCGCACGATGTCGAGGCCCCTGACGCTCCAGGCGACGATGCTCTTGGTGAAAGGCAGCGCGGTCTTGCAGGCCGGCTCCAGCTCCAGCTTGTAGCCCTGGCCTGCGGCATCGCCCTTCATCGTGACGACGCAGGTCTTGCTGCGCTCGGTGGTCGAGAGCTCCCACTGCCCGGGCATCGACTTCTTCAGGCTCGTCGCATCCTGCGCATGTGCAGCGCCGATCGCGGCCAAGCAGGCCGCGACGGCGAATGCGACGGCCCGAAGAGCTGTCATCAGCGTCCCCTGAAGGGCGTCTCGGCCACCGGCGTCAACGGTGCCTTGCCGGCGAACCAGGATTTGAGGTTGTCGACCACGAGCTGGTCCATCGCGTTGCGCGTCACCACCGAGGCCGAGCCGATATGCGGCAGCAGCACGACGTTCTGCATGGCCTTGAGCTCGTCCGGCACGTTCGGCTCGGCCGCGAACACGTCGAGGCCTGCGGCAAGAATGGTGCCCGATTTCAGCGCCTGCACCAGCGCCGGCTCGTCGACCACGGAGCCGCGCGCGACGTTGATCAGAACGCCGCGCGGGCCGAGCGCCTTCAGCACCTCGGCATTGATCATCTTGTTGGTCGAGGCGCCGCCGGGCACGATCACCATCAGCGTGTCCACCGCCTTCGCCATCTCGATCAGGTCGGGATAGTGCTTGTAGGAGACGTCCTTGGAGGGGTTGCGCGAGTGATAGACCACCGGCACCAGCGAGGCATCGAGCCGCCGCGCGATGGCCTGGCCGATCCGGCCCATGCCGACGATGCCGACCTTGCGGTCGCGCAGCGAGCCGACGCTGAGCGGGTAGTTCTGCGTCTGCCACAGCCCGGAGCGAACATAGCGGTCGGCCTTGATGAACTCGCGCAAGGTGGCGATCAGAAGGCCCATCGCGACGTCGGCGACCTCCTCGGTCAGCACGTCGGGCGTGTTGGTGACGATGATGTTGTGCTCGGCCGCGTATTTGGCATCGATGTGGTCGTAGCCGACGCCGAAGCTCGCCACCATCTCGATCTTGGGCAGTTGCGACAATGAACCCCTGTCGGCGCGGACGGTGTGATAAGTCACGGCGACGCCGCGGATCCTCTCGCGGATCGCCGGCGTCAGCCGTTCGAGGTCGCCGTGCGTCTCGGCCTTGTGCACGACGAAATGGTCGGAAAACCCGTTCTCGAGGATCGGCCGCACCGGCCCATAGATCAGAAGGTCGATCTTTTCGGACGAAATCGAACCGGCAGCCATCAGTTTTCCTTTCCAAGCGCGCTCTCATGCCAGCGCCGTAAAACGAGGTGCGAAACTAGCGCCAGCACCCCATAGATGACAATCCCGGCCAGCGACAACAAAAGCAGCGCTGCGAACATGCGGGGTATGTTCAATCGATAGCCCGATTCCGCGATCCTGTAGGCGAGCCCGGAGCCGGCGCCCGCCGTTCCCGCCGCGATCTCGGCCACGACCGCGCCGATCAGCGACAGGCCGCCCGCGATGCGCAAGCCCCCGAGAATGTAGGGCAACGCCGCCGGCAGCTTGAGGAAGCGCAGCGTCTGCGGCTTTGATGCGCCATAGAGCTGGAACAGGCCGGCGAGGTTGCGATCGACCGAATTGAGCCCGAGCGTGGTGTTGGACAGCACCGGAAAAAAGGCGACGATGAAGGCACAGACCACGACCGCGGTCTGCTGTTCCAGGTAGATCAGCAACAATGGCGCGATCGCGATGACGGGCGTGACCTGGAGCACGATCGCATAGGGGAACAGCGAGTATTCCACCCATTTCGACTGGTTGAACAACAGCGCCAGCGCGATGCCGCCGATGCTGGCCGCGAGGAAACCTTCGAGCGTGGTCAGCAGCGTGGTCGCCAGCGATTGCGACAGCACCTGCCAATCCTTGATCAGCGTCAGGATGATGATGGAAGGCGCCGGCAGCACGTAAGGCGGGATCTCCTTGAGGCGGACCACCAGTTCCCAGGCGACGAGGCCGGCCGCGAACACGATGACGGGAAGCACCAGGCGCAGCGCGCGCTGCGCGCCTCGCGGCTTGGCGACGATGCCGGGCTGGGCGCTCATAGCGGCGGCTGCCCCGAATAGGACGGCGCCAGCGCGCCCGAGACCTTGCGGCAGTAGTCGCCGTAGGCGGTCGAGGTGCGAAATTCTTCGCCGCGCGGCTCGACCGTCTCGATGCGGATATCGGCCTGGATGCGGCCCGGCCGCGCCGTCATCACCACCACACGCTGGGACAGGTAGACGGATTCGAATACCGAATGGGTTACGAAGATGACGGTCTTGCCGAGAGCTCGCCACAGCGCGAGCAGATCGTTGTTGAGGCGGAAGCGCGTGATCTCGTCGAGCGCCGCGAACGGCTCGTCCATCAGCAGGATATCGGGATCGGTGACCAGCGCGCGCGCCAGCGAGACCCGCATCTTCATGCCGCCGGAAAGCTCGCGCGGAAAGGCATCGGCGAAATCGGCAAGCCCGACCCTGTCCAGGACGGCGTCGGCACGCGCGCGCCCCTCGGCCTTCGCCACGCCGCCAAGCTTGAGCGGCAGCCGCACGTTCTCGCGCACATTGGCCCAGGGCATCAGGGTCGGCTCCTGGAACACGAAGCCGATGCCGTGCCCCGGCTGCAGCTCGCCCTCGTGGCGCGCCACCCGCACGATCCCGGAGGACGGCGCGCTGAGCTGCGCGATCAGCCGCAGCACCGTCGACTTGCCGCAGCCGGACGGGCCCAGCAGCGAGATGAACTCGCCCTTGCGCACCGCGAGGTCGAACGGGCCGAGCGCCATGACGCCGTTGTCGTAGGTCTTCGTCACGCCGCGCAGGCTGACGGCGAGAGCCGTCAGGCTCGCCTCGACGGCGGGCGAGGTCGAGCGCTCTGTCATCGATTGCTGGCTGCCGCGTTTCGAGCACTCTTCACCTTTCCCCAACGGGGAGAGGTGAGACCGAGCCGCACCGGCGTGCCAAATCTCAACATACGCTACGGCTTGTTCGGACGCAGCTCGACGCCGACGCCCTTGTTGACGAAGCGCAGCGTATAGGATTTGCGGAAGTCGAGATCCGCCTTCACGACGCCGGCCTTGACCATCTTGTTGAAGAAGGAGGTGTAACGCTCGTCGCTCATCGCGCCGATGCCGTTCTTCAAGGAGTCGCCGGAATCGACGATGCCGTGCTCCTTCATCTTGACGACGGAATAGGCGAGCAGATCGTCGGTCATCTCGGGATTGAGCTGCTTGATCAGGGCGTTGCCGGCGGAATTGTCGCGGTAGATGTAATTGTACCAGCCGATCATGGAGGCATCGACGAAGCGCTGGACCAGATCGGGCTTCTTCTCGACGATGTCACGGCGGGTCTCGATCAGGGTCGAATAGGTGTTGAAGCCGTAATCGGCCAGCAGCAGCACGTTGGGCTTGAAGCCCGCCGCCTTCTCGACCGCAAAGGGCTCGGAAGTGACGTAGCCCTGCATGGCGCTCTTGGGGTTGGCGATGAAGGGCTGCGGATTGAAATTATAGGGGCGGACGTTCTTCTCGCTGAAGCCGTATTCGGATTTCAGCCATTGGAAATAGCTGCCCATACCCTCCTTGGAGACGAACAGCGTCAGCGGCTTGAGATCCTCGATCTTGCTGACCTTGACATCCGGCTGCGTCAGCATCACCTGCGGGTCTTTCTGGAAGATCGCGGCGATGGTCACGACGGGGACGTTGTTGGCGACCGCGTCGAACGACATCAGCGTGTTCGCGGCCATGAAGAAATCGATCTTGCCGGCGATCAGCAGCATCCGGTTGTTCTCGTTGGGACCGCCGGGGACGATGGTGACGTCGAGGCCGTATTTCTTGTAAGTGCCGTCGGCGACCGCCTGGAAGAAGCCGCCATGCTCGGCCTCGGCGACCCAGTTGGTGCCGAAAGTGACCTTGTCGAGCGTCTCGGCCCGCGCCGGCACGAGAGAAACGAGGGCGGCGAAGAGGCCCGCCGTGAGCGTTCGCCGCAGATGAAAGTGGGTCATAATGGCACTCCGTCGTTCGCTTGAAGCCCAATCGCGTCTGGCTCATATGAGCGCAACGCGATAGAACCGCATGACATCGGGGGACGCGCGCCGGCCGGGTCCGCATCCCCCTGATAACCCAAATTACGTGACAAATTCGGGCAAAGAAACCTTGATGACGCCGTCCCGCGACTGGACCGAGATCCGCTGGGCCGATGCGCCCGCTGCGGAGACGGCGCGCTGGATCGCGGTGCTGCCGCTGGCGGCGACCGAGCAGCACGGCCCGCATCTGCCCGTCACAACCGACGTGCTGATCGCGGACGCCTATCTGGCGCGCACGCGCGAGCTGTTGCCCACCAGCGTTCCAGCGACGTTCCTGCCCGTTGAGCCGGTCGGGATCTCCACCGAGCATATCGACTATCCGGGCACGCAGACGCTGCCGACCGAGGTCGCGCTGAAGCGATGGACCGGGATCGGCGAAGACATCGCGCGGCGCGGCGTGAAGAAGCTCGTCATCATCACCAGCCATGGCGGCAACAGCGCGGCGATGATGCTGGTCGCGCAGGATCTTCGCGCGCATCAAAAACTGTTCGTGGTGACGACGTCGTGGTCGCGGCTTTCAGGCGCCGACAAGCTATTCCCGGCGGAGGAAGTGCGCCACGGCATTCATGGCGGCGCGATCGAGACCTCGATCATGCTGGCGCGCTATCCCGATCAGGTGCGTCAAGCCGCGATCGCCGATTTTGCCGCGAGCAGCATCGCACTGGAAAAGCAATATCGCTGGCTGTCGACGCAGCGGCCGGCACCGTTCGCCTGGCAGGCGCAGGATTTGAACGCCAGCGGCGCGATCGGCAATGCGACATTGGCTGAGCCGGCGAAAGGCGAGCAGCTGCTCGACCAGGGCGCGCGCGCCTTTTGCGAGCTGCTCGGCGAGGTCGATAACTTCGACGTGAACAGTCTCGCCAAGGGGCCCCTCGGCTAGCCAATATCCTGCTGGAATCATTCGCGAAAGCTCTCGTCTCCGGCAGCGGATTTGCCGCATTCGAACCGGACGCGAGGAGCCTCCGTCCAACTGGGCACGCGGGCCACAACGGACCGCCTCAACCCCGGATGGAGTTTCTCATGTCGATCAAGACCAAGCTTGCCGCCGCCGCTCTCGCCACGCTCGCCCTGACCGGCAGCATCGTGTCCACCACCTCGCAGGCCGAAGCCAAGCAGCCCGGCTGGGTCTGGGGTGTGGGCGCCGGCATCGCCACCGCCGCCGTCGTCGGCTCCGCGATCGCCGCCAGCAACGACCCCTATTATCACGGCTATCACCGCTGCGGCTGGGTCGCCCAGTACAACGCCTTCGGCCAGTACGTCGGCCGCGTTCGTACCTGCTACTGATTTGAGTACCTGAGGCCGATCTAACGTGGATCCTGCGTCCGACACGGGCGCCTCATCCACCCCGTGTCGTGCCCCGACCCCGCCCGGCTGTCCCCCCGGGCGGGGTCATTCATTTTAGGGCCGCCGGAATTGTTGCATCCTCGTCACACAGCGGTGCGAACCATCCTCTACGGCAATCCTTATCAGTTACTATTGCGAATTAATCGCAATAAGGTTTGTCTCGGGTTCAGGAACTTGGGACGAAGCCGGCTAGAGCCGAGATCATCTCGGCGGTGCGCGGGCGCCTAAGACCTAGTGACAGGGCCGCCGCGAATCGGCAGGGATGTCGCGGTGGATGGATGACATTCGCGTTGGGGGCGTGCGTTTTGACTTTGAGAGATCACCGCTACAGGTATTTGCGGACGGCCGCGGCGATTGCCTCGGTCATGCTGGCTTTTCCTGTAACAGGCCATGCGGCCGATCTGCCGCTGAAGGCACGCGCGGCAAAGACCCTCTACGACTGGACCGGGTTCTATGTCGGCGGTCATTTCGGCTACGGCGACGCCAGCTTCGGACCCGGCACCAACCCACTGCCCTTGCAGGGCGTGGCCTTGCCGCACACCGCCACCGGCCTCACCGGCGGGTACCAGCTCGGCTACAATCGCCAGCTTGCGAACAATGTCGTTCTCGGCATCGAAGCGGACTCCACGTTTCCCGGCCCGCTCGATGTTCCCGCGCACCAGCGCGCCCCGGCTCCGTTCAACACCACGATCGATTATGTCGGCACCGTGCGCGGCCGCATCGGCTATGCCTTCGATCGCTTCATGCCCTTCGTCACCGGCGGTTTCGCCTGGGGGCACACCCATATCAATGTCAACGATGCCGACGGCGTCACCGAGCTGTTCCCGGTCGGCAAATATCATACCGGCTGGACCGCGGGACTCGGTCTCGAATTCGCCGTCAGCGGCAATTGGACCGCGAAGGCCGAGTACGACTACGTCGCGCTGTCGCGCCGAACCTACGATCTCGGCGAATTCGGTCTCGCCAACGTCAATGTCGAGCCGCGCGTTCACCTCTTCAAGCTCGGCCTCAACTACCATTTCGGCGATACGCCCTGGATGGCGCCGGTCAACGGCAAGACGAAGCTGCCGGAGTCCGGCGACTGGAACGTCCACGCCCAGACCACCGTGCTGCCGCAAGGCTATGGCCCGATCCACTCGCCCTATGCGAGCCCGCAGAGCCTTCCCGGCGGCGGCCAGTTTCAGGCGACCTGGACGACCACGGCTTTCCTGGGCGCGCGGCTGTGGGACGGCGGCGAGTTCTACTTCAATCCCGAACTGGCGCAGGGCTTCGGCATCAACGGCACGCTCGGCCTCGCCGGCTTCTCCAACGGCGAGGCGCAGAAGGCCGGCGCGCCGTTTCCGAGAATCCGCGCGCAACGCTATTATTTCAGGCAGACCTTTGGCCTCGGCGGCGAGCAGGAGGAAGTGCCTGACGCCCCGAACCAGCTCGCGGGCAAGCGTGACATCGACCGCGTCACGCTGATCGTCGGCCGCTTCGCCGTCGGCGATTTCTTCGACGGCAATTCCTACGCCAAGGATCCCCGCGCCGACTTCATGAACTGGGCGATGTGGTCGTCGGCCGCTTACGACTTCCCCGCGGATTTGCCCGGCTACACCCGCGGCGCCGTGGTCGAGCTCAATCGCAAGGATTGGGCGGTCCGCGCCGGCCTGTTCCAGGTCCCCGATGCGCCCAACAGCGACGTGCTGGTGTTCAAGACCGGCGGCGCCGTCGTCGAGTTCGAAGAGCGCCACTCGATCTTCGACCAACCCGGCAAGCTGCGGCTTGGCACGTTCTACAACAGCGGCAACACCGCCAATTACCGCGAGGTGGTCGCGATCGCCGCTGCCAACCCTGCGCTCGACATCAACGACATCACGATCGCCAACCAGCGCGACCGTTCGAAATACGGCTTCTACGTCAACCTCGAGCAGCAGATCGTCAAGGACGTCGGGCTGTTCGCGCGCGCAAGCTGGAATGACGGCCAGAACCAGATCCTGTCCTTCACCGACATCGACCGCAGCGTATCGGGCGGCCTGTCGATCAAGGGCAGCCATTGGGGGCGGCCGGACGATACGATCGGCATCGGCGGCGCCGTCAACGGGCTCTCCGACGCGCATCGCGATTTCCTCGCCGCCGGCGGCACCGGCCTGCTGATCGGCGACGGGCGGCTCAACTACAGTCCGGAACGCATCCTCGAAGCCTACTATGCCTGGAAGCTCAATTCCTGGACGACGATGACGTTCGATTACCAGTTCATCACGAACCCGGCCTATAACGCCGACCGCGGCCCGGTCTCGATCTTCTCGGGCCGCCTGCACGCCGAGTTCTAGCCCAGCACTTCAGCCCAACCTTCCAGAAGGGCAGGCCGCATGAAGCTCCAGGATTCTCGCAGCGCCGCCATCGGGCAGGCGCTGCGTCCCAATGTTTGGGACATCGCCGCGCTGATCCTGGTGGTCGGCGCCCTGGTGCTGATCGTCTATGGCGGCGAGCAGACCACGGCGCCGCTGTCGGAGCTCGAGCTGACGCCGGTATCGCTCGACCCGTCGAACCTGCCGCTTTACGCGCTGCGCACGACGTTGCGGATGCTGCTCGCGATCGTCTGCTCCACCATCTTCACCTTCGTCTATGCGGCGATCGCCGCCAAGAGCCGGCGCGCCGAGATGGTGTTGATCCCGCTGCTCGACATCCTGCAATCGGTGCCGATCCTGGGTTTTCTGACATTCACCGTCGTGTTCTTCATGAACCTGTTTCCGGGCCAGGTACTGGGCGCCGAGCTCGCGTCCGTGTTTGCGATCTTCACCAGCCAGGCCTGGAACATGACCTTCAGCATGTACCAGTCGATGCGCAACGTGCCGAAGGACCTCGAGGAGGCCACGCGCAGCTTCCACCTCTCCGGCTGGCAGCGCTTCTGGCGCCTCGACGTGCCCTTCGCGATGCCGGGCCTGATCTGGAACGCGATGATGTCGATGTCGGGCGGCTGGTTCTTCGTGGTGGCCTCGGAGGCGATCACCGTCGGCAACACCACGGTGACGCTGCCGGGTGTCGGCTCCTACGTCGCGCTGGCCATCCAGCAGCAGAACCTGTCCGCAATCCTCTTTGCCATCCTCGCCATGCTGCTCGTGATCATCGCCTATGATCAGCTGCTGTTTCGCCCGATCGTCGCCTGGGCGGACAAGTTCCGGTTCGAGCAAACCGCCTCCGGCGACGCGCCGACCTCCTGGATGCTCGACCTGTTCCGTCGCACCCGGGCGCTGCGCGCCCTCACGCGCCCCTTCGCGGCGGCGAACAGGATGGTCTCGAATTTGCGCGTCCCGCTGCCGACACTGTCTCCTGCGGGAAGCGGCAAGGGCCGTCCGTCCCGCCTCGTCGACACGCTGTGGATCGCCCTGGTCCTCGCCGGCACGGCCTATGCCGCCTGGCTGACCTATCGCTACCTCTCGGCCAGTCTCGGAATGTCCGACGTTCTCGTCGTCATCGGCAGCGGGCTCATCACGCTGTTGCGCGTGGTCGTGCTGATCAGCCTCGCCACGCTGATCTGGGTGCCCGTGGGCGTGTGGATCGGACTTCGTCCAAAGCTTGCCGAGCGTGTGCAGCCGCTTGCGCAGTTCTTCGCCGCGTTCCCGGCCAACCTCGCCTTTCCGGTCTTCGTCTCTCTCATCGTCCACTACGGGTTGAGCGCCAATGTCTGGCTGAGCCCGCTGATGATCCTGGGCACGCAGTGGTACATCCTGTTCAACGTGATCGCGGGTGCGAGCGCCTTTCCGGGCGATTTGCGCGAGGCCGCGAGCAGCTTCCATCTCGGCGGATGGCGCTGGTGGTTCAAGGTGATCCTGCCCGGCATTTTTCCCTATTACATCACCGGCGCGATCACGGCGTCCGGCGGCTCATGGAACGCGTCCATCGTCGCGGAGGTCGCCAGCTGGGGCGACACGCATCTGCAGGCCACCGGGCTGGGAGCCTATATCGCCACGGCGACGGAGGCCGGCGACTTTCCGCGGGTCGTGCTCGGCATCGCCGCGATGTGTATCATGGTGACGCTGTTCAATCGCCTGCTCTGGCGGCCACTCTATGCCTTCGGCGAGCGCCGCCTTCGCCTCGGCTGATGAGGAGGAATCCATGCTTGACCAGGTAGAGCCATCCGCCCTCATCGACATCCGGAACCTCTCCCGCTCGTTTCCGAAGGGCAGCGGCGAGCAGCTGCTGGTGCTGGACGGGGTCGACCTCACGATCCGATCGGGCGAGATCGTCGGCCTGCTCGGCCGCTCCGGATCCGGCAAGTCCACCTTGCTGCGGATCATCGCGGGCCTCGTCACGCCCTCCTCGGGCAGCGCGACCTGCCGCGGCGACACCATCGTCGGTCCGCCGAACGGGATCGCCATGGTATTTCAGTCGTTCGCGCTGTTTCCCTGGTTGACGGTGCTCCAGAACGTCGAGCTCGGACTGGAGGCACTCGGCATCGAGACCACCGTGCGGCGCAAGCGCGCGCTCGCCGCGATCGACCTGATCGGCCTCGACGGCTTCGAATCCGCCTACCCCAAGGAACTGTCGGGCGGCATGCGCCAGCGCGTCGGTTTTGCCCGTGCGCTGGTCGTCCATCCCGACCTCTTGCTGATGGACGAGCCATTCTCCGCACTCGACGTCCTCACCGCCGAGACGCTGCGCACAGATGTGATCGACCTCTGGACCGAAGGCCGGTTGCCGATCAAGTCGGTCCTGATGGTGACGCACAATATCGAGGAAGCGGTTCTGATGTGCGACCGCATCCTGGTGTTCTCGTCCAATCCGGGCCGCGTCGCCGCCGAGATCAAGGTCGACATGCCGCATCCGCGCAACCGGCTCGATCCCTATTTCCGGCAGCTCGTCGACAGCATCTACGCGCGCATGACCCAGCGCGCCGAGCCCAAAATGCCTTCCCATGAGGGGATCCCGGGCACCGGCGTCGGCATGACGTTGCACCACGTGTCGTCGAACGTATTGTCCGGACTGATCGAGGCCCTGGCGAGCCCACCCTATCACGGGCACGCCGACCTGCCCGTGCTCGCAAGCCAGCTCCAGTTCGAGGCCGACGAGATCCTGCATCTCGGCGAGTCCTTGCAGCTGCTGCGCTTCGCCCAGCTCAGCGAGGGCGATTTGATGCTCACCGATGCCGGCCGGCGCTTCGCCCATCTCGAGACCGACGCACGCAAGCGATTGTTCGCGGAGCATCTGGTTTCCTACGTGCCGGTCATCGGACTGATCCGCCGCGTGCTCGACGAACGTCCCTCGCACACGGCACCGGCCGCGCGTTTCCGCAACGAGCTCGAGGACTACATGTCCGAGGGCTATGCGGACGAGACGCTGAAGACGGTCGTGTCCTGGGGACGCTACGCCGAGCTGTTCGCCTATGACGAGCAGTCCGAGACGTTCAGCCTGGAGAATCCCGGCGAGGGTGTTTGACCCCGTCTACGCCGCCCGGATCGCGTCGAGGAACTTGCCGACCTCGACCTTGAGACGGCTGCTCTCGCCGGACAGCGATCTCGCCGACGCCAGCACGTTGGCGGACGCCGAGCCGGTCTGGCTTGCGCCGCGCTGCACGTCGACGATGCTGGCGGAGACCTGCTGGGTGCCGCGCGCGGCCTGCTGCACGTTGCGGGAAATCTCCCGCGTCGCCGCGCCCTGCTCCTCGACCGCCGAGGCGATCGCGGAGGCGATCTCCGACATGCGGGTGATGGTGTCGCCGATCGCCTTGATGGCGCCGACGGATTCCTCCGTCGCGGTCTGGATACCCGAGATCTGCTGGCTGATCTCGCCGGTGGCCTTGGCGGTCTGCTCGGCGAGCGCCTTGACCTCGGAGGCGACGACGGCGAAGCCGCGTCCGGCCTCGCCGGCGCGCGCCGCCTCGATGGTGGCGTTGAGGGCGAGAAGATTGGTCTGGCCCGCGATCTGGCTGATGAGCTCGACGACATCTCCGATCCGCCCTGCAGCCTTGGCAAGCTCGCCGACATGGTCGTTGGTCCGCCCCGCCTGCTGCACCGCCTCGCCGGCAATGCGCGCGGAATCCTGCACCTGGCGGCTGATCTCGTCGACCGACGAGGCCATCTCCTCGGCCGCCGCGGCAACGGTCTGCACGTTGGTGGAAGCCTGCTCGGAGGCGGCCGCAACAGTTGCGGTGACCTTCTCCGATTGGTCGGCGGTGCTCGTCAGCGTGCCCGCGGACACTTCCAGCTCGGACGAGGCCGACGACACCGTGTTGATGACGTCGCCGATCATGGCTTCGAACTCGCGCGCGATCTGGTCCATGCGCTGGCTGCGCCGCAGCTTCGCCTCGGCCTCGACCGCAGCGGCCTCGTCGGCGGCTTTCTTGGCGAGCAGCGAATCCTTGAAGTGCTGCAGCGAGCCCGCCACCCGGCCGATTTCGTCGTCGCGGCCGGTCGTGGGAATCTCGACCTCGTGCTGTCCGGCGGCGAGCGTTCCGATCACGTCCGCGATCCGGCCGAGCGGTGCCACCACGCGCTTGCGCAGCATCATGGTCACGCCACCGAGCGTTCCGAGCAAAGCCAGCACCGCGACGCCCGCCAGCGCGAGCATCGCCAGGGCGCCGTTGCGCGCAGCCGTGGCGCGCTCGGCCGCTTCGGCCAGCGCGGCGTCGCGCACGCCGTAGAACATCTGGATGGCAGGGACGATCACCTTCGCCAGCTCCTCGGCGTTGACGCCATACTTGCCGTCGCCGCGGGCCGCGGGCATCGCCTGCTCCACGATCGGGGCTGCTTTTCCGAAATAGGACTCCGTCGCCGCCTTCAGCGCGGTGGCGATCCGGGGCGGATTGCCGAGCTGCTGCATGCCGGCCTCGATGCGCTCGCGGTCGGCTTCGACACGTCCCTGCATGCGGTCCATCAACGAGATTTCGGCGGCCACCAGCGGACGGCGTGTGGACAGAGCCGGTGACAAGGTGGCGGCGCGGCTGCCGGCCGAGACACGCAGATCCTGCGCCGTTCGCGCCAGGCTCAAGAGCGCCGCAAGCGAGGAATCGGCGTTGACGACCTGCCCTTCGAGCTGGTTCATGACCGGCTCGATATTGCTGAGGACCTCGGCAACGGCTGGCAGGAAGCCCTTGACCACAGCGCTGTCGCGCGCCGCCAGGGGAACGCTCATCGCGCGATCTGCCGCCGTGTAGATATCCTTGAGCCGTCGGGCGGTGCGATCCAGAATGTCGATCATCGCTGCGCTGTCATCGAGCACCATGATGGCGCGCCTTGCCGCCTCGAATCCGGCATCGGCCGTTTTGGCGGCCTTCCCGGCAGCTTCGCTCTGGGCCGGCGTCGCAGCGGCTTCCTGGAAGAGCGGACCGATATAGGGCGCACGAAACCCGGCGATATGCTGGCTGACGGTCAACATCGCACCGAAGGCGTCGACCGTCTTGATCGCGTCGGAGCGGTTCGTGAAGATGCGCGTCTGGGGGATCAGCACCTCGGCGCCGAGGACGACCGCAAAGACCGTCACCGTCAGCATCGACAGCGCAAAAAGTTTCCCGATCCGCATCTTGGAGTTCCCCGAATATATTTCTGCAATGTCGAAAATCTAGCTGCCGGCCATGAAGGGGCGGTTAAGCATCAATCCGTAGTTCCGCGGAGTATCGGGTCGTCAAGGACGCTTCGGTAACGTTGTCGCGCACGGGTTCCGTCGGCCAGATGTGGCGAAATTGCCGGCATTTCCGCTCCGAATACCTATATCAAGGCAGGTGCCGCTGCTCTGGCCGCACTCCGTTACCTCGGAACCTGAATGCTCTCGGTCGAACTCGTCATCGTCGTCGTCCTGATCGTGATCAACGGCCTCCTGTCCATGTCCGAGCTGGCCGTGGTCTCGTCGCGTCCGGCGCGGCTGTCGCTGCTCGCGGCCAAGGGCGTGCGCGGAGCCGAGCGGGCGCTGACGCTGGCGGCCGATCCCGGCAAATTCCTCTCGACGGTGCAGATCGGCATCACGCTGGTCGGGGTGCTCTCCGGGGCATTCTCGGGCGCGACGCTCGGACAGCGGCTGACGCAATGGCTGCTCGAGCTCGGCCTGTCCCCCGGCCTTGCCGACATCGTCGGCGTCGGCCTCGTCGTCACGCTCATCACTTACGCCACCCTGATCGTCGGCGAGCTGGTGCCGAAACAGGTGGCGCTGCGCGACCCCGAAAGCATCGCGGTGAGGGTCGCGCCGGCCATGCACGTGCTCGCGAAGGTCTCGCTGCCGCTGGTCTTTCTGCTCGACGTCTCCGGCAAGCTGATCCTCACTTTGCTCGGCCGCGGCGGCAAGGCCGAGGAGAAGGTCTCCGAGGACGAGATCCATCATCTTGTCAGCGAGGCCGAGAGTGCAGGCGTGCTCGAGCCCGGCGAGAAGGAGATGATCGCCGGCGTGATGCGGCTCGGCGACCGGCCGGTCGGCGCGGTCATGACGCCGCGCACGGAGGTCGACGAGATCGACCTGAACGCCCCGCCTGAGGAGATTCGCGAGATCGTCGCCAGGAGCCCGCACTCGCGCTTTCCCGTCTCCGACGGCGACCGCGACAAGCCGATCGGCGTGCTCCAGGCCAAGGATCTGCTGGTCGCCTATATGAACGAACGCAACCCCGACCTGCGCGCGCTGGTGCGCGAGGCGCCCGGCATCCCGGCGTCGGCGGATGCGCGCGACGTGCTGACCATTCTGAGGACCGCTCCGGTTCATGTCGGTTTCGTCTACGACGAATACGGTGGCTTCGAGGGCATGGTGACGGCCACCGACATCCTCGAGTCGATCGTCGGCGCCTTCCATTCCGAAGCGGGACCGCCGGAGCCGGCCTATGTCAGGCGCGCGGACGATTCGTTCCTGATCTCCGGCTGGATGCCGGTCGACGAGTTCGGCGATTTGCTCGGCGTCGAATTGCCGCCGCACCGCTACAACACGGTGGCGGGCCTCGTGCTGCAACAATTCAACGCGCTGCCGAACACTGGCGATGCCTTCGACTTCGGCGGCTGGCACATCGAGGTGGTCGATCTCGACGGGCGGAGGATCGACAAGATCTTGGCGAGCCGGCTGAGCGAGGTCGAGACGGGGTAAATTGAGCCAAAGCGCGAACCTCAATCTCCGCTGTCGTCCCGGACAAGCGCGCTCGTCCGGGACGACACCGGAGATTGCGGCGCGCTCCGCACCCACTCACCCGAATCTCACGCCGATCCGCTTCTCCTTGCGCCAGACCACCCTGCAAGCGCGATGCGTTGCGTCCGCCGGAACGAACAGGGTGAAATGCTCGGGAATGCCGAGTGGGCTGGTGACGTCGAGCGCGGCGCCGGTGTCGGACAGGTTGCGGACGGTGCAATCGATCGCGCCGCCGCCGAACTCGATGGTTCCGGCTTTCAGCACGCGATGCCTTGCCTTGTTGCGCCGTTCGTCCATGGGCATAATTTACACCCAAAGTTGAACCAACCGTTAAAAGCCCGCTCCGCTCTCGCCTTGCGCAGGCCGGTAGCGCGGTGGGGCGCTGCCGCTACAGCGCCGGCTGGAACGTGTCCGCGCGTGCCATCCGCCAGGCGTCGCTGAAACGCGGGTCCGCGGTGCCTTCGAGCAGCTCGCCCGGACGCAGCGCCGGATAGAGCTGAGCAAAGGATCTCACCTGCGTCGTCGAAGTCCGTTGGCTGAAATGGATCGGGCGCAGCTGCTGCGGATGATCGAGGCCGGCGGCGGCGATCAGCTCGGTCAGCGAATGCAGCGTCGCGTGGTGATAATTGTGCACGCGGTCGATCTTGAGCGGCACATAGAGCGCGCGCGCGCGCGTCGGGTCCTGCGTTGCCACCCCGGTCGGACAGCGGTCGGTGTGGCAGCTCAGCGACTGGATGCAGCCGAGCGAGAACATGAAGCCGCGCGCCGAGTTGCAATAGTCGGCGCCGATCGCCATGGCGCGCGCCATGTCGAAGGCGGTGGCGATCTTGCCGGAGGCGCCGATCTTGATGCGGTCGCGCGCATTGATGCCGATCAGCGCGTTGTGAACGAAATTGACGCCCTCGCGCATCGGCGTGCCCAAGTGATCCATGAATTCCAGCGGCGCCGCACCGGTGCCGCCTTCATTGCCGTCGACGACGATGAAATCCGGATAGATGCCGGTCTCGAGCATCGCCTTGCAGATCGCCAGGAATTCCCAGGGATGGCCGATGCAGAGCTTGAAGCCGGCCGGCTTGCCGCCCGAGAGGCGGCGCATCTCGGCGATGAACTGCATCATGCCGGCCGGGGTGGAGAACGCGCGGTGCGAGGCCGGCGAGATGCAGTCCTCGCCCATCGCGACGCCGCGGATCTTGGAGATCTCCTCCGAGACCTTTGCCGCCGGCAGCACGCCGCCATGGCCGGGCTTGGCGCCCTGGCTGACCTTGAGCTCGACCATCTTGATCTGGTCGTCGCAGGCGACGCGCGCGAACGCTTCGGGATCGAAGCTGCCGTCGAGATGACGGCAGCCGAAATAGCCGGAGCCGATCTCCCAGATGATGTCGCCGCCCATCTCGCGATGGTAGGGGCTGACGCCGCCCTCGCCGGTGTCGTGCGCGAAGCCGCCCTTCTTCGCGCCGGCATTGAGCGCCCGCACCGCGTTGGGGCTGAGCGCGCCGAAGCTCATCGCGGAGATGTTGAACACCGAGGCCGAATAGGGCTTGGTGCAATCGGGACCGCCGACGGTGATGCGGAATTTCTCCGGCGCATGCGTCTTCGGCGCGACCGAGTGGTGCATCCACTCGTAGCCCTCGCGGTAGACGTCCTCCTGGGTGCCGAACGGACGCTTGTCGAGCTCCATCTTGGCGCGCTGATAGACCACCGCGCGGGTGTCGCGCGAGAACGGCATGCCGTCCTTCTCGCTCTCGAAGAAATATTGCCGCATCTCGGGGCGGATCTCTTCGAGCAGAAAGCGGATATGCGCCGAGATAGGGTAGTTGCGCAGCACCGCGTGGCTCTTCTGCAGGAGATCGCGGACGCCGAGCAGCGTCAGCGCGCCGAAGATCAGGATCGGCACCAGCAGGATGTCGAAGATCTTGCTGTCGACGATGCCGATACCGATCAGGAGCGCGGTGACGACCGCGCAGATCGTCAGCACGATGAAGCGGGGCGAGAAGGGCAGCAGCAGGGTTTCCATGATCCCCTCTTCCGCCAGCGGCAGGCGTTTGGGGGATTGCTGCGTCTTGTTGTCGTCGGCCACGATTCCCATCCTCTCGCCAGCATGAGGCGGTACGATACGCCTTCGCCTGTCATACGGATATGACGTGGCCCTTGTTTCAAGGCTAGCGAATTCGGCCGAGACAAATCAATCAGCCGGACGGATAGATTTTGCAGTGCAGCAGAGCCTGCCGAATTGAGCAGCCCCAACGGCCGCGAACCAGCTGTGTCCCGGGCAAGCGCCAGCGCGGACCCCGGGAGCCAGAATGCAACAGCACATGCTATGGTGAAATGGGCCCCGGCTCTGCAGCGCATCGCACCGGACGATGCTTCGCATCGCCGGGGGCGCTGCACTGCGTCCGGGGCACGAGAGCGTGGCTCGAGCTTACCGCTCGACGAACGCCTTCTCGATGACGAAATGGCCGGGCTTGTTGCCGCTGCCTTCGATGAAGTCGCGGCTCTCGAACATCACCTTCAGCTCTTCCAGCATCGCCGGGCTGCCGCACATCATGATGCGGTCGGTTGCGATGTCGAGCGGGCCCTGCCCGATGTCGTTGAAGATCTGCTCGGAGCTGATGAGGTCGGTGATGCGGCCGCGGTTCTTGAACGGCTCGCGGGTCACGGTCGGATAGTACACGAGCTTGTCTGCGAGCAGCTCGCCGAACAGCTCGTCCTCGCGCAAGGTCGCGACCAGCTTCTCGCCATAGGCGAGTTCGGAGACCTGGCGGCAGCCGTGCACCAGCACGATGGACTCGAACCGCTCATAGACCTCGGGGTCCTTGATCAGGCTCGCGAACGGCGCGAGGCCCGTGCCGGTCGAGAGCAGCATCAGCCGCTTGCCGGGAAGGAGGTTGTCGGTGATCAGCGTGCCGGTCGCCTTGCGGCCGACCAGGATGGTGTCGCCTTCCTTGATCTTCTGCAGGCGCGAGGTCAGCGGGCCGTCCTGGACCTTGATCGAGAAGAACTCGAGCTCTTCCTCGTGGTTGGCGCTGGCCATGCTGTAGGCGCGCAGCAGCGGACGGCCGTCGACTTCGAGGCCGATCATGGCGAACTGGCCGTTCTGGAAGCGGAAGCCGGTATCGCGCGTGGCGCGGAAGCTGAACAGCGTGTCGGTCCAGTGCTGGACGGAAAGAACCTTCTCTCGGTAAAACGCGCTCATGATTTTCGATATTCCGAATAATTGCGGTTTTCGGGCAACAGCGTCGCCCTGCCCCTGAAAACGGGGCGGACACCATTGCCATGGCGGAGGATTTCGCGTGTGTGATCTACGCCATTGAGACCAATAATCAACCTCGTTTCGGCTGCAATTGATGCCGATCAAACCGGCATTTGCGGCGGAATTGGACGCATCATTAACGAATCTGCTGCCTCTGCTGCACAGAGGGCAATTTCTTTTCCCTGCAGGGCTCGATTGCAGCACTTAATTTCCGTCGCGCTCGCGAGAATTTCATTAAGAATAGCTCTGATTTCCCACGCGATTGGCGCTTTTGCCCGCGTTTTTGCGGTCTTCGGCGACAGGAACGAGGAGAGACATGACAGGCGACGAGCGAATCTTCGTTCAGGCAATCAGGCGCTATTGCGCGGACCACGGCATCGCCGTCGATGTCCGCGCCGACGGCTGGCTGATCGCGATGCGCCGGGGCCAGATGCGCCGTTTCGCCTTCGGCTACGACATCGGCCTCAACAGCGCGATCGCGCACCGTCTCGCCAACGACAAATCGGCCACCGCCGAGGTGCTGACGCTGGAGCGCGTGCCCTGCGTTCCGCATCACCTCTTCCTCAATCCGAAGCTGGGAAGGAACGTGGTCGGCGCCGGCTGGCGAGAGGCCATGCTCGAGCTGCTCGGCAACAATCCGCAGGGCGTTGTCGTGAAGCCGAACGAGGGAACATCGGGCCGCTCGGTATTCAAGGTGACGACCGAGGCGGACCTCGACCGCGCGGCCAGCGAGATCTTCTCGATGAGCACGGGCCTCGTGATCTCGCCCTATGTCGCGATCGAGGACGAGGTGCGGGTGGTGCTGCTGGATGATTTGCCGCGCGTCGCCTACAGCAAGCAGCGTGGCGCGGATTGGCGGCATAATCTCGACGCCGGCGCAAAACCGGTGCTGCTGGAGGATGGCGATGTCCGCACCGCCTGCGTCAAGCTCGCGATCGACGCCGCGCGCGCCATCGGCATTGTCTTTGCCTCGATCGACGTGGTTCGTGTCGACGGCACGTGGCGCGTGCTCGAGATCAATTCCGGCGTGATGATGGAGGCGCTGGCGAAGCTGCATCCGGAGCTGGTGCAGGCGACGTATGACGCGGCGCTGGACCGGGTGTTCGACGAATCGCGCCACGAACGCTGAGCCATCACCGTCATCCTGAGGTGGCCGCTTCTTCAGCGGCCCTCGAAGGACGACGGCCCAACTGGCACCTCGGCCGTTCATCCTTCGAGGCTTGCTCAGCGGTGCGCTTGCACCGCCGAGCGCGCGCCTCAGGATGACGGAGCGAGAGGTGAGAGAGACGCCCCGACTCAATTGTTCGCGCCGGCCGAATCGTCCATCGCCTTGAACGCCTCTTCCAGCTGCAGCGAGATCGGCACGTTCAGGCGTTCGCCGGTGGGCAGCCGTGCGGTGAACCATTTGTTGTAGAGCGGGACGAGGTCGCGGTTGGAGGCGAGCTTGCGGAAGGCGCGCTCGACCAATGCGGCGAGCTGCGGCTCGCCCTTCCTGAACATGATGCCGTAGGGATCGTAGGACAAATAGTCCCCAACCACGCGAAAATAGCCTTGCGCCTTATGACGCGCGATCAGACCATAGAGCAGAATGTCGTCGGTTGCGAACGCATCCGCCTTGCCGTCGTTTACCATCCGGAACGACTGCTCGTGATCCGGCGCGGTCACGATGTTGAGGCCGAGCGAGAGCTTCTTGTCGACAGCGTGCATCGCCTGTTCGTTGGTGGTGCCCTTGGTCACCACCACGGTCTTGCCCTTGAGGTCCGCGACCCCGGAAACAGCCGCTCCCTTCGGCACCATCAGCTTGGTGCCGGCGACGAACATCAAGGGCGAGAAGGCAACGCGCTTGCCGCGCTCGGCATTGGCGGTGGTCGAACCGCATTCCAGGTCGATCTTGTTCTGGAGCATGGCGTCGATGCGGTCGTCCGAGGTGACCTTGACGTAGTCGATCCTGAGGTTGGGATCGTCGACCTCGACGCCGATCTCCTCGACGATGGCCTCGCAGAGCTCCAGGCTGTAGCCGATCGGGCGGCCCGACTGGTCGAGGAAGGAGAACGGCGGCGAGCTCTCGCGATAACCCAGCCGCACGGCATGCGCCTTTTTGATCGCGGCCAGGGTCGGACTGAGCCCTTCGCCAGTCTGCGCGCGCGCAGAGGTCGCGAACAAAGAGGTCGCGGACAAGGCGGCCGCGAGCAGCGATGCCGCGAGCCACAGGCGGCCTGAGGTCAACGACCTCGCCAGGATCTGGACCATGGTTCGCTCCTAGCCATGGCCGGCCATCGCGGGCACCTCGCCCGGCACCATGTCCTCAGGCACGACGTCGCCGGGTCCGAGCGCGTGCTCGGGCCCGAGCTCGCCTTCCCATTTGGCCACGACCGAGGTCGCCAGCGTGTTGCCGATCACGTTGGTGGCGCTGCGGCCCATGTCGAGGAAGGTGTCGATGCCCATGATCATCAGCAGGCCCGCCTCGGGGATGTTGAACTGCGCCAGCGTCGAGGCGATCACGACGAGGGAGGCGCGCGGCACGCCGGCGACGCCCTTGGAGGTGATCATCAGCGTCGCCAGCATCGCGAGCTGGGTGCCGAGCGGCATGTCGATGTGATAGCTCTGCGCGATGAAGACGCTCGCGAAGGTGCAATACATCATCGTGCCGTCGAGGTTGAAGGAATAGCCGAGCGGCAGCACGAAGCTCGAGATCCGCGACGAGGCGCCGAAGCGATTGAGGCCCTCCAGCGTCTTCGGATAGGCCGCCTCCGAGCTCGCGGTCGAGAACGCGATCATCAGCGGTTCGCGGATCAGCTTCAGGAGATGGCTGTAGCGCGGGCCGATCACGATGAAGCCGACGACGATCAGGATCGCCCACAGGATCGCCAGCGAGAGATAGAAGCCGCCCATGAAGACGACGAGCTTCCAGAGCACGCCGAGACCGTTCTTGGCGACCGTGGCGGTGATGGCGGCCCACACCGCGAGCGGCGCGAACAGCATCACGTAGCTCGTGACCTTGAGCATGATGTGGCCGATGTCGTCGATCAGCGCCAGGATCGGCTTGGAGCGCTCGGGCATCGCGCCCATCGCCACCGAGAAGAACACGGCGAAGATCACGATCTGCAGGATCTCGTTCTGCGCCATCGCATCCGCGATCGAGGTCGGAATCAGATGGGTGAGGAATTTCTCGATCGAGAAGGCCGACACCGGCAGGCCGGTCGATTGATCCGCGGCGGGCAACGTGCCGGGGAAATTCGCGCCGGGCTGCAGCAGATTGACCATGATCAGGCCGAGCAGCAGCGAGATGAAGGAGGCGCTGACGAACCAGCCCATGGTCTTGGCGAAGATGCGGCCGAGCTTGGAGCCCGAGCCCATATGGGCGATGCCGCCGACCAGGGTCGCGAACACCAGAGGCGCGATGATCATCTTGATCAGGCGCAGGAACATCATGGCGATCAGGTTGATGGCGGAGGCCCACTCGGCGCGCGTGTCGGGCAGGAAGCTGTAGATCGCCGCCCCCATGATGATGCCGAGCACCATCGCCGCCAGAATGTATTGCGTAAACCTGTTGGACATCGTTGATCCCCACGTACATCGGCGCTTCATGATGTCGTAGATATTACAGCGACGCAACACGCTTTGCGTGTGGTCGCGTTTTCGGGATGTTCCCGTTGTGAAATCGCACGCCGCGCTCTAGCCTTCATGCGGCGCAGAACACATGCGGCCTGCACGTTTTGTTTGCGGCGGCTGCATCAATAATCGTCAAGACATCAAAGAGGGAAACGCCATGAGCGGCAACGCCAATCGCCAAATTCTGCTGGTCGAAAAGCCCAGCGGCAAGCTCGGCCCGGAGCATTTCAAGATGGTGGACGGCGCAATGCCGGAACCGAAAGACGGCGAGGCCCTGCTGCGCGTGCGATACATTTCACTCGACGCCGCCAACCGCGCCTGGATGCACGGCGCGACCTATCGCTCCGCGGTCGAGGCCAACAGCGTGATGGCCGGCGGCGCCATCGCCGAGGTCGTCAGCTCGAAGGCGCCGGAGCTTGCGCCGGGCGACATCGTGTTCGGCGACACCGGCTGGCAGGAATTTGCCGCGGTACCGGCGAAGCATCTCACCAAGATGCCGAAGCTCGAACCGATGACGCATCTGCTCAGCGTGTTCGGCATCGCCGGCCTCACCGCCTATTTCGGCCTGCTCGAGATCGGCAAGCCCAAGCAGGGTGAGACCGTGGTGGTTTCCGCGGCCGCGGGCTCGGTCGGCTCGATCGTCGGACAGATCGCCAAGATCAAAGGATGCCGCGTGGTCGGCATTGCCGGCGGCGCGGACAAGTGCAACTGGCTTACTTCCGAGCTCGGTTTCGATGCCGCCGTGGACTACAAGGATGGCGCGGTCTTCAAGGCGTTGCGCGCGGCTGCTCCGAAGGGCATCGACGTCTATTTCGACAATGTCGGCGGCGACATTCTCGAAGCCTGCCTGCCGCAGATGAACAATTACGGCCGCATCGCCTGCTGCGGCGCGATCTCGCAATACGACGGCGCGCCCGCAGCGCACGGCCCGCGCGGCGTGCCGGGACTGATCGTGGTGAAGCGGCTCGTCATGCAGGGCTTCATCGTGATGGACTACATGAAGGAGAGCCAGCGCGCGCTCGCCGAGCTCCAGGCCTGGGTCAAATCCGGCAAGCTGAAGGTGCAGGAAGACATCATCGACGGATTGCAGAACACGCCAGGAGCGCTGATCGGATTGCTCGCGGGCGAGAACCGCGGCAAGCGCATGGTGAGACTGACGACGTAGTCGCGCCCAATTGCGCCGGCATAATTGACTTGCGGTAGAGGCCGAAGCAGCCAAAGATGCCGCTCGCGAGCTGACCCTCGCGACGATTGCGCTTGTATATCTTTTCAAAATAGTCGGCGTTCCCGACCGGGCAGGAATTCATTCAAATGCTCAACACGTTGAAACATGCATCGACGCGCACCGCGTTGCTGGCGACGGCACTCTTCGCAACTGCAACAGGAGCGCTCGCGCAGACCGAGGCCCAGAAGAGCGCCATCCGGTCCGCATGCCGCTCGGACTTCATGGCGCATTGCTCGAGCGTGACGCCCGGCGGAGTGGAGGCGGTTCAATGCCTCGCCAAGAACATGTCGAGCTTGTCGTCGGGGTGCCAGGCTGCGGTTCGCGCGGTCGAGCCGGCCGCCGCGCCGAAGACAGAAGCGGCGCCCGCCAAATCCGAGCCTACCAAATCTGAACCGGCAAAAACGGAAGCGGCGCCCGCCGCCGAGCCAGCGGCCAAGCCGGCTGCAGCAGCAAAGCAGCCGAGCCCTGCCCAGGCTTCCGCGATCAAGAGCGCCTGCCGCGGCGATTATCCCAAGGTCTGCGCCAGCGTGCCGCCCGGCGGCGCGCCCGCCATCGAATGCCTGGAGAAGAACAAGGCGAAGGTGTCGGCCGGTTGCGCCAAGGCCGTGAATGCGGCGTTCGGTGGCGGAGCGGCCGCGCCCGCGTCGGGTGCTGCACCGGCCGCCGCGGCGGCGCCTGCCGCGGCACCGGCCACCATCGTGCTGCGGCCATTGCTGCCGCGCGAAGAGCTGTTCATCGCGCGGTCGGCTTGCGGCGCCGACATCCGCACCCTCTGCGCCGGCGTGGCGCCCGGCGGCGGCCGGATCATCCAATGCATTTCCAACCGGGCGGCATCGCTCTCGCCGGCCTGCAAGGAGGTGCTCGCGCCTTTCGCCGCCAGATAGGGCGGAGCGGATGATGTTTATCCGCAGCACGGAGATGAATTGCGCAGTGCGCGACCAGTTGCTCGCACGCTGACGCAGATACTTTCTTCAGACCCAGTTTCGACCACGACAAGCCCCGGGAGGACACCATGCGTTCATTGCTGCTCGTTGCTTCTGCGCTGCTCGCCTTCGGAGCGTCCATGATTCTCGAGGCCACCGACGCCAACGCGGTGGTGTGCGCCCGCGGCGTCTATCGCGCCGGCTGCGCCGGGCCGAACGCGGCCGTCGTGGTCCGCAAGCCGGCCCCCGTGGTCCGCTGTACCAGGGTGTTGGTGAACGGGGTCTATGTGAAGCGCTGCGTCTGATGCGCGAATAGCCAAGCCGGCGCGGTTTGGCTATGGTTCGGATCTGACGGCTTCGGATGCGCACAAGACGTGTGTCCGAGGGCGAGCTGCGGCGCCCGCGCTCGGCGGATAATTTCCGCTGGCGCCGGACGCCGGAGCACATTAGTCTACCCCTAGATAGTAAGTATACTGTCAATTAGGGAGGCAGACGTTGCGGATCGCCGTGATTGGCGGGGGGCCCGGTGGGCTCTATTTCGCCTATCTCTGGAAGAAGCGTCACCCCGAGGATCAGGTCGACCTGTTCGAACAGAACCCGGCCGACGCGACCTGGGGCTTTGGCGTCGTGTTCTCCGACCAGGCGCTTGAATTCCTGCGCGCCGACGACCCCGAGACGGTCGACGCGATCGCGCCGCATATGGAGAGCTGGGAGAACATCACGCTGAACCTTCATGGCGACAGCGTCGCCATCGACGGGGTCGGTTTCTCCTCGATCGGGCGGCTGGAGCTGCTCAGATTCCTGCAGCAGCGCGCGCTCGACGTCGGCGTCACGCCCCGCTTCGACTCGCAGATCCACGCCATCGACCAGCTCAATGGCCACGATTTGATCGTCGCCGCCGACGGCTTGAACTCGCTGGTGCGCCGCGCCTATGAGGGCGATTTCGGCACCTCGCTGTCCTACTCTTCCAACAAGTTCGTCTGGTACGGCACCTCGAAGCGCTTCGACACGCTGTCGCAAACCTTCGTGAAGACCGACCGCGGCGCCTTCAACGCGCATCATTACCGTTACTCGCCGGCCATGAGCACCTTCCTCGTCGAATGCGACCACGCGACCTGGCAGGCCTATGGCTTCGCCTACAAGGACGTCGAGCAGTCCAAGGGCGTCTGCGAAGAAGTGTTCGCGGACACGCTTGGCGGCCATTGCCTTGTCTCCAACAAATCGGTTTGGCGCAACTTCCCCTGGGTCTGGAACGAGCATTGGTCGTTCAAGAACATGGTGCTGCTCGGGGACGCCCTGCATTCGGCGCATTTCTCGATCGGCTCGGGCACGCGGCTTGCCATCGAGGACGCCATTGCGCTGGTCAAGGCGCTGGAATCGGATGCGCATCTTGCGACCGCCCTGCATCGCTACCAGGCCGCGCGCAAACCGGTGGTGCAGAAGCTCGTCAACGCCGCGCGAACCTCGGCGTTCTGGTATGAGCGCTTTGCCGAGCACATGAAGCTTCCCCTGATGGATTTCGCCTACAGCTACATCACCCGCTCGGGCCGGATCGACGATTCCCGGCTGCGCGCGATGTCGCCGGCCTTCATGTCCCGCTACGAGGCGGCCAAGAACGGCGGAGACGAGGCATGAGCAACGAGATTTTCGACCAGGTGCCCGCCGACAGCGCGGGGACGCGCGAGATCGGCTTTGCCGTTCCCGACATCTACAATGCCAGCCGAGTGCTGTTTGACAACCTCGGCAAGGGCCGCGGTGACAAGCTGGCGCTGTTGGGGCCCGCGGGCACGCGAACCTACGCCGAGCTGTGCGCGGACGCCTGCCGCTGGGGCAACGGCTTTGCTTCGCTCGGCCTGAAGCGCGGCGACCGCGTGCTACTGTTCCTCGACGACACCCCGGCCTATCCGGCCGCGTTTTTCGGCGCGGTGCGCGCCGGCTTCGTGCCGCTCCTGATCAACACGCTGACGCCGCCCGACCTGCTGCAATTCTATCTCGCCGATTCCGGGGCCGTCGTTGCGGTGGCGGAGTCCGAATTCTCCGCGCGCTTCAACGTCGAAGCCTGCAAGGACACGAAGCTGCGTACGCTGATCGTCGTCAATGGCGCGGTGGGCGATCACGCGGCGCCAGCAGCTGTTGCGGCGGCGGATTGGCTTACGCAGTTTTCGACCGAGTTGGCCGAAGCCCACACGCATCGCAACGAGATGGCGTTCTGGATGTACTCCTCCGGCTCGACCGGCCGGCCCAAGGGCATCGTGCATCTCCAGCACGACATGGCCTACAGCGATCTCGCCTTCGCTCGGAACATCCTGAAGCTCACGCCCGACGACATCTGCTTCTCCGTGCCGAAGATCTTCTTCGCCTATGGCTTCGGCAATTCCGTCACCTTCCCGTTCTCGGCGGGAGCTGCGACGCTGCTGCTGCCGGGCCAGCCGAAACCCGCCGCGATCTTCGCAGCGATCGCGCGGTACCGGCCGACGGTGTTCTTCGGCCTGCCGACGCTGTATACGTCGCTGACCAAGGCCGAGGGCGCGGACAAGACCGACTTCTCATCATTGCGCATGGCGCTCTCCGCCGCCGAGGTGCTCTCGGCCGAGGTCTTCAACGGCTGGAAGGCGCTCACGGGCCTGGAGATCGTCGAAGGCCTCGGCTCCACCGAGGTGCTGCACATCTATCTCTCCAACCGGCCCGAGCGGAAGAAGCTCGGCGCAGCCGGCTTGCGCGTACCCGGCTATGAGGTCGCGCTGCGCGACAAGGAGGGCGGCGACGTCGGCGACAACGAGGAAGGCATCTTGTGGGTCCGCGGCGATTCCAACACGCCGCTGTACTGGAACCGGCCGGACAAATCCGCCGAGACGATCCGCGAGGAAGGGTGGATCTACACCGGTGACCGCTTCGTCAGGGATGCCGACGGCTTCCACTTCTTCCGCGGCCGCGCCGATGATCTGGTCAAGATCTCCGGCCAGTGGGTCTATCCGCTCGAGGTCGAGCTCTGTCTCGCCGACCACCCCGAGATCCGCGAATGCGCGGTGTTCGCCGCCGAGCTGCCGGACCGCCGCATGACGCTGAAGGCGGTGGTGGTGATGAACGACCGCACGGCCAACCGGGGTGAGACGACGCGGCGATTACAGGATTACGTGAAGGGCAAGCTGCTGCCCTACAAATATCCGCGCGAGGTGATCTTCATCGACGAGCTGCCGAAGACCGGCACGGGGAAGATCGACCGGCAGGCATTGCTGCGGATGTGAAGCAAGGGCGGAGATCCGCGTACCGCCATCGCAGGGTGGGCAAAGCGGAGCGTGCCCACCACTCTGGTCCGTTGGAGAGAGGTCGTGGGCACGGCGCAAAGGCGCCTTTGCCCACCCTACGAGATCTCGCGCTGGACTCGCCGTGGCTCCCCCTCACCCCGTCTTGCCCAGATGCTCCAGCGCATCCTCGGCCCGCAGCGGCACGCGTGAGGCCTCGTTGTTGAGGTCGACGAGCTGCGACAACAGGCCCATCAGCGTCTTGCGGTCCGCCGGCTTCAGCGGCTCCAGCATGCGCGCCTGGGCACGCTCGACGGCGGGGATGATCTCGCGCAGGATCGCCGCGCCTGACCTGGTCAGATAGAGCAGCTTGATCCGCTTGTCCTCGGGCGCCGGCTTGCGCTCGATATAGTCCTTGGCCTGCAGCCGCTCGATCACGCTGCCGAGCGTGGAGCGGTCGAAGGCGATCACCGCCGACAGCCGCGTGGCGTCGATGCCGGGATGGGTATGGATCGCGATCAGCGCCGCATATTGCACCGGGGTCAGGTCGAACGTCTTGCACTCCTCCATGAAGATCGAGACCGCGATCTGCTGCATGCGCCGGAACAGATAGCCCGGCGCGGCATAGACGGCATCGATCGTGATCGGAGCGGGCGGCTTACTCGGCATCGGGCTGCTTCTCCGGTGCAGCCTCGGCGAACGCCGGCAGCGCCTTGGCCGCGGCCTCGGCCTCGAGCAGGCGCGGATAGGCCGAGACGTCGACACCGAAGCGGCGCGCATTGGCGAGCTGCGGCACGAGACAGAGATCGGCCAGCGTCGGCGCATCGCCGAAGCAGAACGGACCGGGCTCGTCCTTGATCAGGATCTCGCAAGCCGACAGGCCTTCGCGATTGACCCAGGCGGCCCAGTCCTGGACCTTCTCTTCGGGCAGGCCGAGCTCGCGCAGTCGCGCCAGCACTTTCAGGTTCTGCACCGGATGGGTGTCGCAGGCGATCGCCAGCGCAAACGCCCTCACCTTGGCGCGCTGCAGCGCATCCTTCGGCAGCAGCGGCGGATGCGGGTGCGTCTCGTCGAGCCATTCGATGATGGCGACCGATTGCGTCAGCACCGCACCCGCATCGTTCTCCAACGCCGGCACCAGGCCTTGCGGGTTGATGGCGAGATAGGCGGGCGCGCATTGCTCGCCCTTGCGCAAATGATGCGGCAGATGCGCGGCCTTGAGGCCCTTGAGATTCAGCGCAATCCGAACGCGATAAGCGGCGCTGGAGCGGAAATAGCCGTGCAGCTTCATTGGCACCCTCCCTGCTGTTTCTTGCTCGTCATTCCGGGGCGGCTCGAAGAGCCGACCCCGGAATCTCGAGGTTCCGGGTTCTCGCTGCGCGAGCCCCGGAACGACAGCGAACTTGTAAGCCGTCCCTCACGTTGACGCTAGCCAGATCGTCAGTATACTGTCAATCAACAAACGAACGGGAGCGCCGCCATGGAAGCCGTGACCAAGACACCGGAACGCGAGGCGTTCTACAAGAAGATCGACGGCGAGAACCTCACCGCGCTGTGGACGGTGATGAGCGATCTGATCACGCCGGAGCCGAAGAGCGCCTGCCGGCCGCACCTCTGGAAATTCGACGTCATCCGCGATTACATGATTGAAGCCGGCAAGCTCATCACCGCCAAGGAGGCCGAGCGGCGCGTGCTGGTGCTGGAAAATCCCGGCCTGCGCGGCCAGTCCAAGATCACGACCTCGCTCTATGCCGGCGTGCAGATGGTGGTGCCCGGCGACGTCGCACCGGCGCACCGACACAGCCAGTCGGCACTGCGCTTCGTGCTCGAGGGCAAGGGCGCCCACACCGCTGTCGACGGTGAGCGCACCGCGATGGAGCCGGGAGACTTCATCATCACGCCGTCGATGACCTGGCACGACCATTCCAATGAGACCGACCAGCCGATGTTCTGGCTCGACGGCCTCGACATTCCCATGGTGCAGTTCTTCGACTGCTCGTTCGCGGAAGGCGCCAAGGAGGACCAGCAGAAGATCACAAAGCCCGCCGGCGCCAGTTTTGCCCGCTACGGCCACAATCTGCTGCCGGTCGATGTGAAGCGCTCGTCGAAGACCTCGCCGATCTTCAGCTATCCCTATGCTCATACGCGCGAAGCGCTGGAGAAGGCCAGGACGAGCCAGGAATGGGACCCCTGCCACGGGCTGAAGCTGAAGTTCAGCAACCCCGAGACCGGCGATTTCGCGATGCCGACCATCGGCACCTTCATCCAGCTGCTGCCCAAGGGCTTCAAGACCGCGCGCTATCGCTCAACCGATGCGACGGTATTCTGCCCGATCGAAGGCAGGGGCCGCAGCCGCATCGGCGATACCGTGTTCGAATGGGGGCCGCGTGATCTGTTCGTGGTGCCGAGCTGGCACTGGGTCACCCATGAGGCCGACGACGACGCCGTGCTGTTCAGCTTCTCGGACCGCCCGGTGCAGCAGAAGCTGGATCTGTTCAGGGAAGATCGCGGCAACGCGTGAGGGTCTCGTAGGGTGGATTAGCCGAAGGCGTAATCCACCAACTCGTTCGGCAAACGCGGAAGCATAAGAGGTGGGTTACGCCTAGCGGTTTGCGCTTCGCGCAATCCGCGAGGCTAACCCACCCTACGGCAGCGGTGAACCTGGCTACCGCCAGTGCAGCAACCGCATCTCCAGCCAGCCGATCACCTTGCCGACCGCAAGCCCAAACACCGACAGGATCACCACGCCGGCAAGCAGCTGATCGGTCTGCATCAGATTGCCGGCCTGCAGCACGAAGGCACCGATGCCGTATTGCGCGCCGATCATTTCGGCGCTGACGACGAGCAGCAGCGCGACGGATGCGGTGATGCGGAAGCCGGCGAGGATCGCCGGCAGCGCGCCGGGCCAGATCACCTTGCGCACGATGGTGGCGAAGGGAACGTTGAAGCTCTGCGCCATGCGGATCAGGTTGCGCGGCACCGCATCGACGCCGCTATAGACCGAGATCGCGGTCGAGAAGAACACCCCGAGCGCAATGGTCGCGATCTTCGGCTCTTCGCCGATGCCGAGCCAGAGGATCAGCAGCGGCAGCAGCGCGATCTTCGGGATCGGGAACAGCGCCGAGATGAAGGTGATGCCGACGCTGCGCGCCAGCCGCGACAGGCCAATGGCAAAACCGACGGCGATGCCGGCCGCGGTCCCGAGCAGCCAGCCGACGCCGATGCGCAGCAGCGAGGCGGACAGATGCTGCCAGAGCGCGCCGGAGATCGCGAGCTGGTAGATCGCCCGGACGATTGCAGAGGGCGTCGGCAGAAACAGCGCATTGACGAGGCCGGCGCTGCCGGCGGCCTGCCAGATCGCGATGACGAGGGCGAGCGCGATCCATCCGCCGTAGCGGCTGCTCGCGGGCACGAAGCCGGCGCCGCGGAAACCGACGCGCCGCGTCGCCTCGTCCTTGGCAGATAGGCCCGCGCGGTCAAGCATGCTGGACCTCGCGCTCGGCATCGATCGCCTCGTTGCGGATCAGCGACCAGATCTGGGTCTGCAGCGCCAGCAGCTTCTCGCGTGCCGCAGCTTCGCCGCGCTCGGTGCGCGTCATCGGCACGGTCACGACCTCCCGGATGCGGCCGGGTCTGCGCGACAGAACCACGATGCGATCGGCGAGCCGCGCCGCCTCTTCGAGATTATGGGTGACATAGACCGCGCCCATGCCGCCGTCGGCGAGCAGGCGGACGAAATCCTCCATCAGGAGCTCGCGGGTCTGCGAATCCAGCGCCGACAGCGGCTCGTCCATCAGCAGGATGGCGGGCTTCACCGCCAGCGCGCGCGAAATGCCGACCCGCTGGCGCATGCCGCCGGAGAGCTGCTTCGGATAGGTCTTGCGGAAATCGGTCAGGCCGGTGCGGCGCAAGGCGTCGTCGACCAGCGCGCGGCGCTGCGCCGCCGAAAGCTGGGCATGCAGCAGCGGGAATTCGACGTTCTGCTCGACCGTTGCCCAGGGCAGCAGCGCGAAATCCTGGAACACGAAGGTGAGCGGATTGAGACTGTCCGCCGGCGGCGAGCCGCGCAATTCGGGCGCACCGGACGTCGGCTGCAGCAACCCACCGAGGATCGACAGCAGCGTGCTCTTGCCGCAGCCCGAGGGTCCGACGATCGCCACCACCTCGCCGGCGCCAACGGTGAAGGAGACGTCGTCGAGCACGGCGAGATCGCCGAAGCGATGGGAGATGTGGCTGGCGATCAGGTCCATCTCACGCACAACTCCTTGATCCGTCACCCCCGCGCAACGGCGAAGCCGTTGTCGCTGGAGGTGCCGGAGCGAAGCGCAGGCCTCGAAGGGCGACGGCCCCGCTGCATCCGGGCCGTTCATCCTTCGAGGCTCGCAGCGCAGTGCGGATGCACTGCGCTACTCGCGCCTCAGGATGACGGAGAGAGAGATGAGCGCGCAACATCAATCCGCCTTCACAAATTCCTTGGCGATGATCGCATCCGCGTCGAAGCCCTTGTCGGCAAAGCCCTGCTCCTGGAGCCATTTGATCTGGTTGTCGACATTCTTCACGTCCAGCTTGCCGTCGGGATCGATGTAGGCGCAATTGCCGACCACCTGCTCGACCGGCAGATTGGTGTACTTGGCGATGATCTCCAAGAGCGGCTTCGTCTTGTCGTTGATCGGCGCGACACCGTCCTTCAGCGCCGCGAGGATGACGTCGTAGTATTCGCGGTCGGCCTTGGCCAAGGCGCCGAGCAGCTTTGTCACCAGCGCCTTGTTGGTCAGCGTCTTCGGCGAGGCAAACACCGCACCCAGCTGCCAGGGCGTCTCGTCGCCGACCCAGCCCAGGAATTTCGCGCCGCCTTCGTCCATGAGCTTGCGCGCGGTCGAGATCGGCAGCAGCGCCGCATCGACGGTCTCGCCCTTCAGCGCGGCCGCCGCATTCGACAGCGATTGCAGCGGCACGATCTTCACGTCCGCGAGCTTGAAGCCGTATTTGTCGGCGAGCAGGCCGAGCGAATAGTGAAAGCTCGATCCGACCTGCGTCATCGCCACGCGCTTGCCGGCGAGGTCCTTTGGCGTCTTGAGGCCGGCCGCGTAGGCGTTGTTGCTGGCGAAATAGCCGATCAGGGGATAGCCGGCCTTCTCGCGGCTCATGCCGCCGATCACCTTCAGGGTGCCCTTGCCGGCGAGATTGTAGAGACCGGCGGTGAAGGCGGTGATGCCGAAATCGACGTCGCCCGACGTGGTCGCGACCGCGATCGGCTGGGCCGCGTCGAAGAATTTCAGCTCGACCTCGAGGCCGGCCTCGCGGAAATAGCCCTTGTCCTGCGCGATGAAGACGGGCGCGGAGGAGGACAGGCGGAGCACGCCGATCCTGGCCTTCAGCGCGTCCTCGGCCCTTGCACCGCCCATCGCCGTGATCGCCAGAAGGCCCGCAAGCGCGAGCCGCACCATTCCGATCATCCCGTTTCCTCCGCCGTCGTTCTATTGCCGCCCGTCACAATCCTTCCGGCACCATTTGGTCCCGGCCGATGAAGGCACCCTGTTGTTTCAACGTTTCCTGCAATTTTTCAATGGGGATTTCGCGTGGAATCCGGTTTCCGGAGAGCGCCAGCGCGGCGGCGGAGCCGGCGGCCTCCCCCATCGCGAAGCAGGCCCCGGATACCCGCGCCGCGGACTGGCCCTCATGGGTCATGGAGGCGCAGCGGCCGGCAACGAGCAGGTTCTCGACCCCTTCGGGCACCAGCATGCGGTACGGCAGCTCGTTATAGCCGCGGGATTCCGGGATCGGCGGGAAGGTGAAGACGACGTCGCCGGGCACATGGGCCTCGATCGGCCAGCCATTGACGCCGATGGAATCCTCGAACGAGGCGCAGCCGAGCACGTCCTCGCCGCTGAGCTGATAGCCGCCCGTGATGCGGCGGGTCTCGCGGATGCCGAGCTGCGGCGGCAAATCGACGATGTAGGACTTCTCAAAGCCCGGGACAGTGCTGCGCAAGAACTCGTAAGCGGCGAGCGCCTGCTTGCGGCCCTCGATCTCGCCGCGGGTGAGATCGTCGGGCTCGACGCCATTGATGGCGTGACCATCCTCGCGCGCCACTTGCGTAAAGTTCACCCGCCATTCGATGCCGGACTTCTGCGGCCGCACGATCGCGCTCTTGCGCGGAAATCTATGCGTGCCGGCCGCAATGGCCTTCTCCATCAATTGCGGAATGGTCCGCCAGGCTTCGCCAGCGCGCGCGGGATCGATGCCGTTGAGACGGAGCATCATCGAGGGGTACAGCGGATGACCGTGCGCGTCGCCGATCTCGAACGGCGCGCCGGCCCAGACCGCGAGATCGCCGTCGCCGGAGCAGTCGATGAAGATGTCCGATCGCACCGCCTGCCGGCCGGCCTTGGTCTCGACCAGCAGCGCGTCGATGCGGCTGTTGTCGCCCATCACGACGCCGGCGCCGAGCGCGTGGAACAGGATATGCACCTTGTGGCTGGCCAGCAGCTCGTCAGCCGCGATCTTGTAGGCTGCGGTGTCATAGGCCTGAGCGAACACCTTGCCGAGGATCAGATGCGGCGTGTTGAGGCCGCCCAATCGATCAATCCGCGCCAGCAGCTCGGAGGCCATGCCCTGCACCAGCCGCCGGTGCTCGCCATGGACATTGCCATGCAGGCCGCAGAAGTTCGTGACGCCGGCCGCCGTGCCCATGCCGCCGAGGAAGCCGTAGCGCTCGATCAGCAGCGTCTTCCGCCCGGCGCGCGCGCTTGAAGCCGCCGCGACGATGCCGGCGGGCCCGCCGCCGAGCACCACGACTTCGTATTCGCCATAGAGCGGCACCTGTCGTGCCGGTTCTTCGATCGTCACGGTCCGCATGGCGCGTCCCTTCCCAAACCCTTCGAACAGGACCACGGATTAGCCGGCAGGCGCCATCGTCGCAAGATCGCGGTTGCTCACCCTCGGTGGACCTGAGACAAGGGCGGCCATGGATTCGATCATCGTCAGATATTGTTTCGCCGCCCTGCTCGCCTTGGCGATCTCCGCCGCTCCCGCCACAGCCGTGGAGCAGAACTGCCGCTTCATCCAGGCCAAGCCGGAGCGCGAAGCCTGCTACAAGCGGCAGGAGGACGAGCTCGCGGCCAGGCGCAAGCCTGCGCCCGCGACCGACGCGAGCAGGACGCTCGAAACGCTGCGCCAGATGCGGCAGGACGACGATGCGGTCTACCTCAGCATCAACAACATCTGCCGCGGCTGCTGACGCTCAGCTCCCGCCGCCCCACTTCGCCGCCCGCTTCTCGGCGAACGACGCCAGTCCCTCCGCCGCCTCCGCGCTCTGGCGCTTGAGCGAATGCAGCTGCACGAGCCGGGTGTAGGCGGCATCGTCCACCGCCATGCCGCCGAACGAGCTCTCCAGTGCGAGCTTCTTGGTTTCAGCCATCGCCTCCGGCCCGTTGGCGAGCAATTGCTCGACCAGCTTGCTGCCTGCGGCCTCGAGTTCGGCCAGCGGCACCACCTCGTGCACGAGACCAATGCGGCGGGCGTCCTCGGCACCGAAACGCTCGCCGGTCAGCGCGTAGCGGCGGACCTGGCGGACGCCGATGGCGTCGCAGAGCTGCGGGATGATGATCGCCGCGGTCAGGCCCCAGCGCACCTCGGTGATCGAGAACAGCGCATTGTCCGCTGCGATCACGACGTCGCAGGCCGCGATCACGCCGGTGCCGCCGCCGAAGCAGCCGCCCTGCACCAGCGCGACGGTCGGAATCGGTAGCGTGTTGAGCCGCTGCACGGCCTCGAAGGTCGCGCGCGAGGCCGCCTCGTTCGCTTCAGCCGATTGCGGCCGCACGCCGTTGATCCATTTCAGATCGGCGCCGGCCTGGAAGTGCTTGCCATTGCCCTTGAGCACGACGACGCGCAGGTGAGGCTTCGTCCCCAGATCGTCCATGGCCGCGAGCACGCCCGCGATCAGCGCGCCGTCATAGGCGTTGTTGACCTCGGGCCGGTTCAACGTGACGGTCGCAACCCCGCGCTCGTCAAGGGTCCACAGGACGGGGCTGGCAGTCATCGGCGATCCTCCGGTCGTTTGCTTGGCGCGCACTATGGCCGAGGCGACGCATCCCGATCCATATCTTTCCAGCGTGGGGCGGTCGCGCCCATCGCATGGCGGCTTGTGTCATGCTGGCGCCCGGGTGGCAGCAAGGGACAGGACGGAATCATCATGCGCATCTGCATTTTCGGCGCGGGCGCCGTCGGCAGCCACATTGCGGTACGGCTGGCGCGGGCCGGCCATGACGTTTCATGCGTGATGCGAGGCGCGCATCTGGAGGCGGCGCGCGCGGGCGGCCTCAAGCTGCGGGTCGGCGATTCCGAGGTCAGCGCCAAGGTGAACGCATCGGGCGATGCGGCCCAGCTCGGACCTCAGGACGTCGTGATCTCGACGCTGAAGGCGACGGCGCTTCAGGGGCTGGTTTCCAGCATCAAGCCGCTGCTGCAGGACGATACCGCCATCGTGTTCGCGCAGAACGGCATTCCCTGGTGGTACGGGATCGGCCTGCCGCCGCGGCATCCGACGCCGCCAGATATCTCCTTCCTCGACCCCGGCGGGCGCCTGCGCGCCTGCATTCCAAAGGAACGGATCGTCGGCGGAGTTGTCTTCTCCTCCAACGAGGTGACCGCGCCCGGCGTGGTGCACAATCTCACTCCGGACCGCAATCGCCTCCTGATCGGTGAATGCGACGACCGCAATTGCGAGCGGATCACCAAGCTGCGCAACGCCTTCAACGATGCACGGCTGGAATCGCCGCCGGTGGCCGATATCCGCGAGGCGATCTGGTCAAAGCTGCTGACCAACATGTCGCTGTCGGTGCTGTGCCTGCTCACCGGCCAGACCGCGCGCGGCGTGCGCGACGACCCGGCTTTCGCCGAGGTCATCCCGCGCATGCTGACCGAGGCCAACGAGATTGCCCAATACTTCATCCCCGAGGTCAAGCGCGTCAGCCGCAGCGGCCCCGCCCCTAACCACAAGCCTTCGCTGCTGCAGGACTACGAGCTCGGCCGCGCCATGGAGATCGACGTGCTGGTGAAGGCGCCCCAGGCCTTCGCGCGCACCGCCGGTCTGTCGACACCGACGCTCGACCTGATCGCCGCGCTGGCGATCCAGAAAGCGCGCGACAAGGGGCTTTACGCCGCGTGAGCTTCAGGCGATTCGATCGATCCAGGCCGCGAGCGTGTCCAGCACCTCGGTGAGCGCTTCGTCATTGGTCCGGCCCGATTTCTTCAACACCGCGAAGGAGTGATCGCCGCCTTCGACCTCGTGCAGCGTCGCCTTCCCCAACCCCGCAATGACGGGCTTGAGATGGCCGAGATCGGCAAGCTCATCGCGCGTGCCCTGCAGGAACAGCATGGGGATCGCGATGCCGGCGAGGTGCTCGGCACGCTCGGACGACGGCTTCTTGGCGGCATGCAGGGGGAAACCGAGGAAGGCGAGCCCTTTCACATCGGGCAGCGGCGCTTTCGACTGGGCCTGCGAGGTCATGCGCCCGCCGAACGATTTGCCGCCGGCGACGAGCGTCACCCCGGGACACAGTCGCGCGGCCTCCGCGACCGCCGCGCGGATCGCGGCGTGCGCGACGGCCGGCTGGTCGGGGCGTCCCTTCTTCTCTTCCATGTAAGGGAAATTGAACCGGAACGTCGCAATGCCGCGGCCCGCGAGGCCTTGGGCGACCTTCTCCATGAAGGAATGCCGCATGTCGGCGCCCGCGCCATGCGCCAACACATAGCAGGCGCGCGCCTTGTCGGGCTGCGTCAGGATCGCGGAGACCGCGCCGATGCGCTCGATGTCGAGCTTGAGCTCTCTTGTTTTGACAGCCACAATCAACCATCCCGACAGAAGCTGTTACCGCCGCCTTGGTAGCGTCCCAGCGGCAGCCTGAAAACACAATAATTGCCGCGGCCCGCCGGCCTACCAAGCGGAAACGCCGCATCAACCGAGGTTTCCATGCCCTACCGCTCCTCCTGGATGACCGAAGAGCTCGACGTCTTCCGCGACCAGTTCCGGAAATATCTTGCCAAGGATCTGGCGCCGCATGCCGAAAAATGGCGCGAGCAGAAGATGGTCGACCGCTTCGCCTGGCGCGGGCTCGGCGAGATGGGCGCGCTCTTGGCAAGCGTGCCGGAGGAATATGGCGGCCTCGGTGCCACCTTCGCCTATGACGCGGCGGTGCTCGACGACCTCGAGAGCACGGTGCCGGAGCTGACCACCGGCGTCTCCGTGCACAGCGCCATCGTCGCGCATTACATCCTCAATTACGGCTCGGAGGAGCAGAAGAAGCGCTGGCTGCCGAAGATGGCCTCCGGCGAGATGGTCGGCGCCATCGCCATGACCGAGCCCGGCACCGGCTCGGACCTGCAAGCCGTGAAGACCACGGCGAAGAAACAGGGCAATTCCTACGTCATCAACGGCCAGAAGACCTTCATCACCAACGGCCAGGCCGCCGATCTCGTCATCGTGGTCGCGCGCACCGGCGAAGCCGGCGCCAAGGGCATTTCGCTGATCGTGGTGGAGACCGCGGGCGCGGACGGTTACAAGCGCGGGCGCAACCTCGACAAGATCGGCCTGCATGCCTCCGACACGTCGGAATTGTTCTTCGACAATGTCGTCGTGCCTCCGGAAAACCTGCTCGGCAAGGAAGAAGGCCAGGGCTTCGTTCAGCTGATGCAGCAATTGCCGCAGGAGCGCCTCGCGCTCGCAGTCGGCGCCGTCGCCGCGATGGAACGCGCGATCAAGCTCACCACCGAGTACACCAAGGAGCGGAAAGCCTTCGGCAAGCCGCTGATGGATTTCCAGAACACCGCCTTCAAGCTGGCCGAGCGCAAGACCGAGGCGATGATCGCGCGCGTCTTCGTCGACTGGTGCATCGAGCGCCTGGTCGCCGGGGATCTCGACACGGTCACGGCGTCGATGGCGAAATATTGGTGCTCGGAGAAGCAGGTCGAGACCGCCGACGAATGCCTCCAGCTGTTCGGCGGCTACGGCTACATGCAGGAATACCCGATCTCGCGCATCTTCATCGATTCGCGCATCCAGAAGATCTACGGCGGCACCAACGAGATCATGAAGCTGTTGATCGCAAGGTCGTTGTAACCCAGGCGTCAGCTGCTCGCCTTTGCTGCGCGCCAGTCGCGCGGCCGGCAGCCGAAGCGCTGCTTGAAGCGCCGCGTGAAGTGGGAGAGGTCCGAGAAGCCCCAGTCGAACGCGATGGCGCCGATCGCACGATCCGTCATTGCGGGATCGCTGAGATCCCTGGCCGCGCCGTCGAGCCGATTGTCGATGACGTAATCGGTGAAGCTGCAGCCCGATCGCGCCAGCAGCTTGTGCACGTAGCGCTCGCTGATGCCCACGGCGTCGGCGACGTCGGAGACCGCAAGGCCGGGCTCGCGGAGCCGCCGATGAATGGCACGCTTCAACGCCAGCATGGTTGCATCGGCGAGATTCTCGGTCTCCGCAGCACCTGCCCGACCACGTCGCGACAGGCTTACGGCGACCAGCTCGATCAGCGCCCGGAACAGCCGCCTCCCCTCGTCTTCGGTCATCCGCAGCGCGCCGTCGGCGAGCGTGCGCGCGGTCTCGACGATGAGATGGCCGACGACGGGATCGTCGGAGACCCGTGCCGCAGCGACGTCGAACGAAGCCGGCAGCCGTTCGCGCAAGGCCTCGGACGGCACCCAGAACGAGGCGACGCGCAATTGCGGACCGCGATCGTGCAGAAGCGCAAACTGCCGATCGCTGTCGAAGATGCCGACCTGTCCGGGCGACAGGCTGATCTCGCGATTGCCCTGCTGGATGCGACAGCGGCCGGCCAATTTCAGATTGAGGTAGAAGCAGCTGCGGTCGGACGCCGCGATGTCGGCCGCCGATCGGCGCACCACGTGCTCGGGGAAGCTGACGCGGTTGATCGCGCCATCGCCGAGCCGGATGTGGTCGACGCTGGCAGGAAAGCCGGCAGCTGCCGCCGGCTCCGGCGTCAAGTTCATGAAGGCCTGGCAGATCGCCTCGCGATAATAGGCGAATTGCTCGTTCGGCCGCAGGTCGGCGGTATCCCAGGCCGATTGGCGTGACGGAACGGCGCGCTCGATCTGCTGCATCGGTTCACTCCGAGACCAATCCGGTTCACTTCCAGCCAAGCGGCACATCAGCCGCTGGTGCACAATTGACGCGCGGCAGCACCGCTGGCGGCCAAGGCGGCGCGGCCTCAATCTAATCACAGTCTCGGGAGGAGCCACAACATGTCGACCTACGTCCTCGTCCATGGCGCCTGGCACACCGGAGCCGAGTTCGAACCGGTCGCCGCACCGATCCGCGCAGGCGGCCATCAGGTCCATACCCCCACCATCAAGGGCAATCGTCCGGGCGACGCCAAGACGACAGGGTTGAAGGAAGCGATCCAGTCGATCGCCGACTACCTTGCCGAGAACGATCTGAAGGACGTGATCCTGTTCGGCCATTCCTATGGCGGCATGATCATCACCGGCGTTGCCGACCTTGCTCCCGATCGAATCCGTCGCCTGGTCTACTGGAATGCCTTCGTGCCCAACGATGGCGAGTGCCTCAACGACATGGTGCCGCCGCACTATATCGGACTGTTCGACGCGATCGCGGCCGAGCGAGGCGACGCCTCGGTCGTGTTGCCGTTCCCGGTCTGGCGCGAAGCCTTCATCAACGATGCGGATTTGCAGACCGCACAGCGCGCCTATGACGTCCTCAACCCGCATCCGCTGGCGACCTTCACCGACAAGATCGCGCTCAAGAGCAATCCGGCCGAGATGCCGCTGGCCAAGTCCTACATCAATTGCACGGAGGACACCGCGCTGCCGCACAGCCACGGCTGGCATCCGCGGCTATCGGAGAAGCTCGGCCTGTTCCGCCTGGTGCAGGTGCCGGGAAGCCACGAGCTGTGCTTCTCCGATCCGGCGCGCCTCGCCAAGGCCATCATGGAGGCGGGACGCGACTGATCGGCGCGCCGTGTGCACGCTCTCGACCGTGGGCCGCTTCAATTCGGATGCCACCAGCGGCCGCCGATGACGACGCCCTCCGAGACGATCTTGCGGTCGCCGATCAGATGCTCGCCGACGACGTCCTCGTAGTCGAACTGGCCGCGGCTGACCGAGATCAGCGTGGCGTCGCCGACGCTGCCGGGCTTGAGGCTGCCGAGCTCGGGGCGGCGCAGCGCCATCGCGGCATTCACCGTCGAGGCCGCGATCACATCGGACAGCTCCATGCCCATGCACAGGAATTTCGACAGGGTGGTGACCTGGTCGTAGGCCGGGCCGTCGATGCAGAGTTGATGGATGTCGGACGAGATGGTGTCGGGATAGAAGCCGTTGGCGAGCATCGCGCGTGCGGTCTTGAAGGCGAACGAGCCCTTGCCGTGGCCGATGTCGAACAGCACGCCGCGCTCGCGCGCCTCCAGCACCGCCTTCTTCACCGTGCCTTGCGCGGTCGCCGGCGTGTTCGGGAACGGGCGGAACGCGTGGGTCAGCACGTCGCCGGGGCGCAGACGTGCCAGCACCTCCTCATAGCTCGGCGGCGGATGGTCGATATGCGCCATCAGGGGCATGCCGACCTCGTTCGCGACCTCGAGCGCGATATCGAGCGGCACCGCTCCCGACGTGCCCGAAGAATGCAGTCCGACGCGCACCTTGATGCCGACGATGAGGTCGCGGTTGGCATCGGCCACCTGCGCGGCCTCGATCGGATTCATCAGCCTGAGCTCCTCGCTCTCGCCGACCATGATCCGGTGCGAAAAGCCGAAAATGCCGGCATGCGAGACATGCAGATAGGCGAGGATGCGGACCTGGCTCGGCTCGATCACATGCTTGCGGAAGCCGGCGAAATTGCCGGGCCCGGCACTGCCCGTATCCACCGCGGTGGTGACGCCGGACAGCCGGCAGAACTCCTCGGCGTCGATGCCGAGCGAGGTGCCGCCCCAATAGACATGGGTGTGCAGATCGATCAGGCCCGGCGTCACGATGTATTTCGAAGCATCGCGCACGTCCGTGCCGGGATCGGCCTTGAGAGCGCTGCCGATGGCGGCGACCTTGCCGCCGGCGAAGGCGACATCGGTCACGGCATCAAGCTTCTGCGAGGGGTCGATCACGCGGCCCCCGCGCAGGATCAAATCGAAAGGCATCATGGTCTCCGGGATTGGCAGGGCGTGGCAAGGCTGGTGCGGGCGAGCCGCTTCTGGCTCGATCGGATCGCCTATAGCAAATCTTGCACCAACCAGGCAAAGCGCGGGAATAGCCGAGACCGGAGCCGGCATTCACCGGTCAACCGCGCCTGCGCCACTCCCTGAAATCACCTTCGACGAATGCGGCAGCAGCCTTTGCGGCAGCATGGAGCCAACCATCGTCGCGCGTTCTCAGGTCTGCGGCGATCCTCTGCGGTGCGCCTCCGGCGGCGTGAATGGCGCCGATGTCGAAGCCCATGACGTTGAGCAGATCGAGCTCCACCTCCATGTTCGCGTGATCCCCGAGATTGATCTTGCGGGAGTCGGGCGCAAGGCGCCGGATCACGAAGCCACTCTGGCGCTCGAGCGCGAGGTGCGGATCGGGCGCGCGATATGGACCTGTTGCGAGGTCGAGAAAGCGCAGCTTGCCCCGCCGGCCATGCGCCCAATCCCAGGCTGACGGCACCAGCGCCTTGGCCTCCCTGATGATTTGGCCGCCGCGCCATCCGGCGATGGCGACGAAACGCGGCCGCCCCAGGCTGCCGGCACCCGCCACGCGCCTCGCGAAGCGACCAAACGAGGCATCGGGCGGCAATTCGCTGCGGAGCGCGGCGGCAACAGGGGATCGTGGCTTCGCCCGCGGATATTTCCTCACGTCGTCCCAGAACTCCCGGCGTTCGTCGTCGGTACATGCCACGTAAGCGCGCATCCAGCTCGCCTGCTCATCCAGGAGCGAGGGCCGCGGCCGCGTCAGACCCTTCTTGTAACCATCGAGAATCGCCTTGGCGGCGTCGCCATTGCCGACGTGGGTCATGGCCCTCGCCTTCCTCTTCCTGGCCTTCGGGGCGAGCCGCGCGCTCGTCGCAAGGCGCACCAGATCGAAGGGATAGGCAATCATCGCGGCCTCGTCGAAATCGTTGACGCCCCAGACGAGACGCCCCTCCACGTCGCGCCAGGTCCCGAAATTTTCGATATGGGTGTCGCCGATCGACGGCACGCGCGGCGCGTCCTTCAACTCCGGGCAGATCGCTTCGATACATCTGGCCCAGCGGAAGAAGGTTGCACGAAGGAAGACGAACGGGTCGTCCTTCATCTTCTTGTGCTTTTCGCCGAGGTCGCGTGCGACGACCTTGCATTCGGAGCGCAGCCAGCGCTCGAACTCTTTGTTGTCGTCGAGAAAGGAACGCGGCGCGATCCCGCCGGTTCGGTTAGAGGTTTGCTTGATCACGGCGAGAGCTTCCCGAAGCGAAAGATGGCGAGCGGGCCCGCGACATGACTGCTGCACGCTGCTGCACAAGTAACGGGACGCTCGAACATTCAACCAGAAAGCGAGCAGGATAGCCCCGCCGCTGCTCGTCCGCCAGCCGGAATGATCTGACCTCGCCATCGTCGGCCACGGTTCGACAGGCGAACAGGCGGGTGACTCCGAAGCATGGGGAAGATGGACGCAAGCCGCGGGCCGGGGTCGGCCGGCAATCACGTCACGCATCTAAGATAATGGCGATCCCGGGAAGACTCGAACTTCCGACCTACGGTTTAGGAAACAGTCGCCTTGGCCCCACTCTACGTAACACAAACAGCCTAGGCCTAACCCGAAAACACGCAGAAGACTCCTTTCAGCCGATGTTAGGGTAAGTTACTAACATAGGCCAACAGAGCATAACCGTCCCTTTTTGTTACCCCCGCGTTACCCCTGAGGAGGACAGGTAGCGATGGCCAAGGCGTTGACGGCAGCAGCCGTGAAGAACTATCGCCCCGGCAAAGCGCGCCGCGAAATACCTGATGGTGGCTGCCCGGGCTTACACCTTGTTGCCGCCCGTGGAGCCGAACGGAAGCTCGCAGATCGCGAGCGCCCTGGACCATGTCTTCTGCGGTTTCCGTCAGCGTGCGACGGAAGTCGTCGATGGTCGCGCTTGCTGCGCCCGTCGAGCGCCCATTGAGCGCTTCTCAGGACGACACAGCGCCCGAAGTTTTCCAGGCGCGGTGCGCCGAGCTTGATCGCACTCGCAATCGACTGCTCGATGGCTTTGCGCAGACGCCAGCGGGACCGGTGATCGAGATGCTTGTAGTAGCCGAGCTGTTCATAGTTTGAGAGCGCAGTGGAGGGCTTGCGGATGTCGACCGCCGCCGCCACGCGCTTGCCCCACCGCTCCAGTGTGTCCAGGTCAGCTTCGGAGTAGACCGTGCATTTGACGTTTGTGATAAACTCGGCAAGCTCGCTGATGTCTACGCCGACCGCTTCCCGGCCTGAGGCGATGGCCTCGACCAGCGTGGTCCCCCCGCCGACATGCGGATCAAGGACGAGGTCGCCGGGCTTGGTGAAAGCGTTGATTGCGGCCTTGGCAAAGATCGGCGAAAACCGAGCAGGGTACTTGTAGTACCCGTGCGTCAGACCACGCACCGGAGCGCCGTCGCGCGCGGCTTCGACCAGCCGGCGCTGAGACAGGGCGTCCAATTGTAGGTGGGTCCGTTCAGACATCGGTAACCATAAGCAACAGGTTTGGTTAACAGCGATTTAAGAGCTTCCCCGACGTAGAGCCCGCGATAATGTTCTTTTTTGTTCCTTCTGCAATCGGCTGCGATTGAAGCCCACAGAAAGGAGTGTTTGGCTATGAGACGTGAAGACCTTGGGCGCGTCGCCATCGTCGAGCGCCGGGGAGTTAAGTCCTGGTCTATGGATATATACAGCCTCATTCTCACGGCGGTGGTCGTCTCGCGCTCGTAAGAGTATGAAGAAGCTGGCTGCGCTGGCGCTCAATCACCCCAACCCTTCGGCGGTAACGGCAATACCTACTACGCCGATAAGGCGCCGCCAGGCCGCTTATTCAGGCCGTAGCGGCACGACACGATCGTTTGCGGCATCCTTTCCGCCAGCAAGGAATACTTTGTCCTCGAAGAGGTGGGCGCCGCTGCCCACCTCTTGTTTTGGACCACGCTTATAGCTGAACAGGGCGTCCCGCCCATAGACCTGGTTATGGCAGTTGCTGATAAGCAGGCTGTTGACGCCGGCTACCGTGTCTTTGTCAGCATGGACCACGTCCTCTTCCCCATCGAACCGGCCCCGGATCCCGAGCTTCGGCGACAATGGAAAAATTACTTCGGTGTCGGGCATCCCAAAGCCGGGCGACATGAGCCCGTGGTCCTTTCCACCACACCAGCGCAAGGAGACCGGATGATCGCTGGTGACGAACCCGCCGGAATCGTCACTTGCAACGATTAACTGCCACTTTCGCTGCTCGTACAGCTCTACATGGCGATCATGGAATTTGGCTTCGATCATAATGTTGAAGTCTTTTGACGGAGGAGGAATCTTGAACGAACTCGGGTTCTTTTTGAACTCGGCTTCCATTTCATCAAGCGACAGCCCGATGGGCAGGCTTTGGGCCCCGGCTGCCTCCACCATTTTGGCGTAGCCTTCCTTCCCTCCCATACCAATACCAGCTCCCAAGAGCTGCGCAAAATCTTGGATCATAGCGTTTATGGCCGCCCGCTGTTTTGGGTTTCGGAGCGTGACCGCCGCCATCAAATTCATGATCGCGCTGCGGTCGTTTTCGTCCTTCAGAGACTGGGCTGCTTTGACCCGCTCAAGAGCCGGCGCGACCTTGTCCTCCAGTTCCTGAAGCGCCTCTTCTGCGGCAAACGGATCGGCTCGGTCACTAAGTAGGTTGAAATACAGTTCGCCGCCGGCGGCTACCGTCGGGACGCGGAAGAACTTCTTTTTCGGCCGGTCGACAACGTAGATGTGCTTTTTCTCGTTTACGAAGCCGCGCAGGTAGTACTGCGGCACGTAGTGCTGCTGTTTTGCCGCCCCTTCCTTGGCCACTATCCACAGTCCCTTCATTTCCGCTTCAGGCGGGATGATACTTATTCCTATGGTTCAAAGTAAGGATAAGGCGCAGAGCGTTTTGATCCTCGGAGCTTTCCGCGCCTTACTGGCAACCATCGCTTAAACCTGCTCTTATACGGCGGCGTTTTTGCGTTCCGGCTCGTAACTGGCGCAGTGACGGACGAACATGTGGGACGCCTCGCTGATCGGAGAGGGCCGAATAATCGCGGGCATCTACCCGCTGTCAGAATTGCCGAGCAACCGTCTGCGCAATCTGCGTCTGCTCATGCCGAAGATGCCGATGCAATCCACCTTTGATGACGCGGAAGTGCTCCCACCTGCAATTTCTGCCTGTCATTCGACGGCCGCGTTGTCGAGAACGACGACAGCATCGTGCGTACCGGTCCGGTACATTCGAACTGCCGCGCAATCATGAAAGACGAGGCGGAGCTGCCGAAGATCAGCGGCGCCCTAAATCTATCCGCGATCGCATCGGAGACACGGCTAATGACGTGGAGCAGCCGCCCAGGCCGAGATCACCAAGAAGGGAAGTCCGACACGAAAGGAGGCAGACAAACGCCCGAAATAACAATGGGTTGTGTTCCGGCTCATGGGAGATAAACTGCGGGTTGCAACGGGAGTCGGGGATGCTAGAGACGGAAGAAGCTCAAAGGCTCGTGAAGACGGACGCTTACCAGATGTCCGTCAGCGAAGTCGTGAGCATGTATAAGGACGGCGAATTTGTAATCAATCCGGACTTCCAACGCCTCTTTAGGTGGGAAATTGGTCAGAAATCGAAGCTAATTGAGTCCCTTCTGCTTGGCATTCCTCTCCCTTCGATTTTTGTCTTCGAGAAAGCCGATTCAAAATGGGAGCTGATTGACGGCCTCCAGCGAATTTCTACGCTGCTCGAATTCATGGGCCTCCTGCGACAGCCGCAGACCGGACATCTCGAACCTCCGACAGCATTAGTGGCGACAAAGTACCTGCCGTCCTTGGACAAGGCGGTGTGGGAAAGATCGCCGCTGGTCGCAGGTGTTCCAGAGGATGATCAGAAACCTTTAACGTCCCAATTGCAGCTCTCGATCAGGCGCAGCCGGATCAGCGTCGAAATCCTGAAGCGGCCGAGCAGCAACGATACAAAATATGACCTATTCCAGCGCCTCAATGCCGGCGGCACCGCGGCGAACGCGCAGGAGCTCCGGAACTGCATCATCATTATGGTGAATGGGCAGTACTTCGCCTTTATGAAAGAGCTGTCTGAATATCAATCGTTTCTCGTGGTCACGGCACCGACCGACGATCAGTTGGAGAAGCAGCGACACGTCGAATATCTGTCGCGTTTTCTCGTACATACGTACATTCCGTACGACGGTCGCCTCGACGTTGAGGAATTCATCGATCAAGGCATCATTCAGCTCGCGGAAGCGGGAGAAATGGGCGTCGCCGGGGACACGTTTCGCGCAACGTTCGATCTGCTCTCCCAAGCTCATGGTACCAATGCGCTGCGCAGGTTTAATCACGGGATTCCGGGAGGACGCGTCGGTCTCGCAGCGTTTGAGGCTATCGCCGTCGGCGTCGCGAAAAACATCAATCACATTCAGGCGAAACAGGATCCGGTCGGGTTCGTACGTCAGCGCATTACCGATATTTGGCAGGCTCCGCAGTTCGATCAATTTTTTAGCTCCGGTCTTCGCGGCACAATACGTATTCAGCGTACGGTCCCGTTCGGCGCAAACTGGTTCGCCGCATGACGAAGCCGTACACGGAACAGAACCTCACAGACCTATTCGATACGGATTTAGTTTGGAGGCGGAAGGAACTTTCGGACATGAAGTCGGCCGTGAAGGCTGCCGATCACGCGGCGAAGCCGGTCTTGCTGCGCGCGCTGATCGCACTGATGTATGCACACTGGGAAGGTTATGTGCGCGAATGTGCGAACCGATATTTTGAGCATCTATCATTGCGTCGGAAGCAATTCTCGGACTTCGAACGCCAGATTTACGTCAACACTTTTCTGGTAAGGCTCGATGCCATGCATCAGTCACGCGTGAGTTTGCAGGCGCGCTGTCAGCTAATCAACGACATTCTAGACGGTACAGGCGGAAGATTTGCGTATGTGCATCCGTCGCTCATCGACACAAAATCGAATCTGAATACAGACGTGATTAAGGACATTTGCATTATATGCGCCGTCGATCCTGCTCACTTCGAGGCGAAACGCACCTTTATCGACATCCTGTTACTGAAGCGACGGAATGCCATCGCGCACGGTCAGCAGGAGTTTATCAAGCCGGACGAGGTCGATGCTCTCGTGGCTGACATTCTCGCGCTGATGGGTCATTTCCGCAGTCTGCTCGAAAACAAGGTGTACACGAAGGCGTACGCCGCCTAGCACTTATCCCCACACCGCCGCGCGTTAATCAATCCTACGCCTGCCCAATTTCGCCGAACACATCCGGCACTTATTGCTTTCATAGTCTCATCACGGACTATGGCCCCGTCTCACCAAGGGCACGACAAAATGCCGAGGGGTTGGAGCGTAATGAGTAGCGCTCTGGGAAGTGCGAGGACGGTACATCGGCATGGCCGTCGGGGAGTTCCCCCACAAAGCAATACTTGGCGCGACAGTGAACACGTAGCTCCAGCGCCCAATGTGGGTTCGATTCTTCATCCCCTCATTGATTAGCGGCCGAAGCCAAGCTGCTCCAGTTCTCCAAATACCCGTCCAGCCATCCCAATTTATACTCGGCCAGCGGCTTGTATTCCGGCATGAAGCGTCGGAACGAACTGTCATTGCGCTGCTGACCCTTCTTCCCGGGTGTGTGCAGCCAGTCCTGATGTATTCCCTTGAGGAATTTGGCGACCACGCCGCTCGGGACAATCCACGTCCGGGGCTGATCATTCAGCGTCTTCCCGAAATTGACGAAGCAATAGAACAGCGTCGGCGACGTGAGCGCTTCGTGCTTCTCGCCCATGTGCCAGCCGCCGTCGGATCCGATGTCCCGGCGCACCTTCACCTGGACGGCGCACAAGCGATCGCCCAGCTTGTCCGTGACGACAATGTCCGCATTCGGGACGCCGGTGGGCGCCAGCGCTGCGATCATATTCCGGCGGAGTAGTTGAGACATTACGAAGTGCTCGCCGGCAGCACCCAGGATCGTCGAGTTCGGCCCCTCGTCCTTTTTCCGTGGCATCGCTTCTATCCGCTGTTCAGAAAGCCCGTGCAGTCCTTTTTTCCGCCATGGCGGCTTCCAGCCGCGACTCCCTTATCGCCTCTCTTTCTGTTCTGTCTTCCCTGCTCTTGCCGAACTACCCGACACCCCATAGGACTGCGGGCAAGTCGAACACCTTCGCTCCCGCTCCCGCGTCCCAATCGTTAGAGACAAGAGGCGCCGTTGGCGCCGTGATCGCGGGCCGTTACCCCAAGCGTTACCCAAGGCACAAAAACTTGCCACAAACGATCAATGAAAAATGGCTAAGTGGCTGCAGAAATTGGCGATCCCGGGAAGACTCGAACTTCCGACCTACGGTTTAGGAAACCGTCGCTCTATCCGGCTGAGCTACGGGACCGCGGAACCCGCATCACGCGGGTTGCCTGGCTGTACATATCAAAGCGGCGGCGGGATCGGAAGCCCTCGCCGCGGCCAATGCGCAAGGACCGCTGCCGGGCCGGTTACGCCTTGATATTGTTGTCCTTCACCACCTTGCCCCAATAGGCGACCTGCTTGTCGAAGAAGGTCTTGAAGGCGGCGCCGTCCTGGAGCAGCAGCGTCATGTGCTGCGTCTCCTTGAGCTGGGTGGCGGTCGCGGGCTCGCTCAGGATCTCCTTGGACGCGGCCGCGAAGGCTGCGACGACGTCAGGCGGCGTGCCTGCGGGCGCGAAGATGCCCCACCAGGCCAGCGTCTCGAAATCGGGAAAGCCCGCCTCGATCGCGGTCTGAGTATCAGGCAGGGCCGCCAGCCGCTCGCGGCCGAGCTGCAGGATCGGACGCAGCATGTTGGTGCCGAGCTGGGCGGCGACCAGCGCCGCCGATCCCGCGATGAGATCGACATGCCCGCCGAGCACATCGTTCATCGCCGGCCCGCCGCCGCGATAGGGCACGTGCATGATCTCGACCCCGGCCTTGCTGCCGAGCACCGTCATGGCGAGATGGCCGAGCGTGCCGATGCCGACCGAGGCATATTTCACCGCGCCCGGGCTCGCCTTGCAGGCGGCCACCACGTCGGCAAAGCTCTTGTAGGGCCGACCGGCACCGGCCGCGATCACGTAAGGCGCGGTGCCGATCAGCAGCACCGGGATCAGCTCGCGCTCGACGTCCACCGGCGGCTTGTCGAGGATCGACGGGATCACCGCATGGGAATCGAACGTCACCAGGAACGTCGAGCCGTCCGCCGGGCTCTTGGCGACCTGCGCCGCGCCCAGCGCCCCGGCGGCGCCCGACTTGTTCTCGACCAGGACGATGCGGCCAAGCTTGGTTTGCAGATTGCTCTGCAGCAGCCGCGCCATCGCATCGGTCGATCCGCCCGGCGGAAACGGCACGACCAGCGTGATCTTGCTCCCTTGCGCCATCGCCGGCGTCATTGCGAGAATGGCCGGCGCGGCCAAGAGCGTGCGTCGTGTGATCGTCATGGTCCCCTCCCTTTGATGTCAGCGCCCGGCTTTTTTTGCTCTTTGGCGCTGGAGCTCGATCCGGAAAAGCGTGCAGCGGTTTTCCGATAAGATCATGCTCAAGAAATAACCTGAAACGCAAAGCGCTTCAGCGCGTGCCGAAGCCCGACCCCGCTTTCTTGTATTCTGGCCGAGGCGGACTGAAGATGTCCAGCACCCGGGCGCCATCGGGGCCGGCGCGCATGGTGTGCGGCACGTTGCCCGGCGTGCGCCAGAAATCGCCCTTCTTCACCGGAATTTCCTCATCGCCCTGAACGCGGATGGCGGAGCCGTCCAGCAGCACGCCCCATTGCTCCTCGGGATGATGGTGCAGCTTGCCTTGCGCATGCGGCGCCAGCGTCACCACCGACAGCATCGCCTGCTCGCCGGAGAAGATGCGCGTGGTCACGCCGGCGGCGAGCTCGCGGAACAGGCCGTCGCTGGGATCATCGATGTTGTGGAATTCGTCCTTCTGGCTCACGCCATTCTCCCCTTTGTGGTCGTCTGATCAGGACTTGCCGTAAGAGCCCTGGTAGCGGCCCTCGCGGATCGCCGTCAGGGTCTCCTCCTCGCGCGCGACCTGCGCGCGCACGGCTTGCAGCAGCGCCGCGGCGCCCGCGGCGGGAAACGACACCACGCCGTCCTCGTCGCCGACCACGATGTCGCCGGGCGCAATCACGCTGCCGCCGATCGACACAGGCACGTTGATCTCGCCCGGACCGTTCTTGTAGGGACCGCGATGGATCACGGCGCGGGCGTAGCAGGGAAAGTCGTCGGCCGCAAACGCGGCGACGTCGCGGATAGCGCCGTCGATCACATAGCCTTCGGCCCTTCGCCATTGCGCGATGTTCTTCATGATCTCGCCGACCAGCGCCCGCGTCTCGTCGCCGCCGCCGTCGACCACGATGACGTCGCCGGGTCCGACCAGATCGAGCGCGCGGTGGATGGCGAGATTGTCGCCGGGACGGGTGCGCACGGTGAAGGCCGTGCCCACCAGCTTGCCGCCGCGATGATAGGGTTTCAGCCCGACCGCGCCCGGCAGCCGGGCGAGATTGTCTGAAATGACCGAGGTCGGCGCATTCCGAAAGCCCTCGATGATCTCGGCCGGCGGCTTCGGCACGCTGTTCGCGGCGATGGTGATCGTCATATCCTTGGATCCTTCATTCTTACTCCGCGTGCGCCCGTGCCTTCGGCGGCCAAATCCGGAAGGTCCACGCCGCGCGCTCGTCGCGTGTTATTGGCATCGCCTCGGGTGAGGCGCCCGCAAGGCGAAGTGTAGCAGCCGGCCAGCGCGAGGCTGTGACTCCTGCGCCACGTCAAGCACAAAATGTCAGCATCCCAGCCATGAAATTCCCGGGTTCCACGGGTGACAAGCCGGCGATAAAGAGGCAAAAATCCGACTCGACTCAGTTTGGGTTGAGTCTTGCAAGGAATGCTCTCGTAGAATGTCGTCCGTGATCGCATTGCGTCGTGCGGCGCTGTTTCCCGTAGCCGCGGCAGGATTTTTTCTGCTGACGCTGCCGCATGCCCAGGCGCAATGGTGGAAGCGCGCGCCGGTCGATTTCGAGGAATGCGCCGACGCCGCCGAGAAGGCCGCGAGCAAGGCCGAGAAGACATCCGCGCTTGCCGATTGCAACGCCAAGTTCGCCGGCCGCCGCAAGCCGGGCGGCGGCTATTCCTATTACGACTTCCTGCAGGATCGCAGCTTCGACATCGCCGGCCCCAATCCGACGCCGGAGGAACAGAAGAAGATCGACGAAGCCTATACCGCCTATCTCGCCAAGGAGCGCCGCAACAACGAAGCGGCGCAAGCGACCGCGCGTCAGCAACGCGAGCAGCAGGAGCAACAGGCGCGGCAGATCCAGCAGGTCGCATTGAGAACCGACGTCGAGCGCGTGCCGGTGCCGGTCGAGCGACCGAAGGTGCAGCAGACCGTCGGCCAGCGAAAGGGCGCGCCGTGCACCAAGGGCTCCTTCTCCTGCGAATGGCCGCGGCTGTCGGAAAGCTTGAACGACCTGAAGAAGCTGTTCAGCCCGACGCCGAGCAAGCCTGCGAAGAAGAGCTGAAGCCGCAGACTTGTAGGGTGGGCAAAGGCGAGCGGCGCCGTGCCCACCATTTGATTGTGATTGAGAGAGTCGGTGGGCACGCTTCCGCCTTCGCTCTTCGAGCTACGGCGGACAAGTCGCTTTGCCCACCCTACGAGAGCGTCGCACCTCAGTTCGTGCGCTTCTTCTTGGCGTGCTTTGGTTTAACCACCGGCGCATCCGCAGGCGCTACGGTCGCCGGCGCCCCACTCAGCGCCTTGCGGCTCTCCTGCAATCGCGCATCATAGCCGGGAGAGTTCTGGACCGTCGGTGGCCTTGCATGGACCAGCGTCGACGTGCCGCACAGCGTCGCCAGCGCGAGTCCCAGCATCCAACAACGCTTCATCGCGGCCTCCTCGTCCTCAAGCCACGCCCCGAATCTGCCGCGGCGTCAGGCGCGGCGGTCCGTTGCCGGCCGCCTCGGCCTCCCTGATCAGCGCAACAATACGGCGCATCAGCGGCACCTCGACACGGTTTTGCTCTGCGAGCGCTATCACTGCGCCCTGGAGATAGTCGATCTCGGTCTTGCGGCCCTGTTTCAGGTCCTGCCACATCGAGGAGCGCGCTTGGGGATCGATCTTCATGGTCCGCCCCAGGATCGCGTTGAAGATCGCATCCGGCAACCGCAGCAAGGTCGGTGACCAGCGCATCGGGATCGGCGTCGAAGACACCGGCGTGATGCCGGCGGACTTCAGCGCGGCAAGTCCCTCCGCCATCTGGTCGGCGAACAGCCTGCGCCAGTCGCGGTCGGCCAGTTGCGCGGCGAGCGGCATGTCCGAGAGCGCGCTGAGCGCGTTGTTCAGATTGATGATCAGCTTGCCCCATTGCACGCCGGTGATGTCCGCGCTCGCGCGTACCGCAAGGCCAGGCACCGAGAGCGCCGTGGCCGTGTTCTCGGCATCCTTGCCGATATGGATGTCGCCGGAGGTCGAGCGATGGAAACGGCCCTCGCCCATCGCGATCACGTTGAACGGCACCATCCCGGCGAGCACGCGGCGGCCGCCGAGACGCTCGCGCAGCACCGCGACATTGCCGATACCGTTCTGGAGCGAGACGATGACGGCATCCTCAGGCGCATGCTGCGCGATCTGATCCGCGACGGCGGCGGTGTCGGCGCTCTTCACCGTGACCAGCACGATGCCGGCACTGTGGAAGATCGCAGGATCCTCCGACAGCGCGAGCTGGCCTGCACTGAGCTTCTTCTCGGAGCCGTCGAAATCGGTCAGAAGCAGGCCGAACCGCTCGATCTCGGTCTTCACCCGCGGCCGCACCAGCAGCGCGACGCGGCGGCCGCCGGCCGCCAGCATGCCGCCGACGAAACAGCCGATGGCGCCGGCGCCGGCCACCACGATCGGTCGATCCACAACCACTGAGCCTGCTCCCTGAACGTCCTGCCTTCGATAGCAGAGGCGAGGCCTGCAACCAATCGCGTCGCGGCCGACTTGTAACGGTCATGACGGCCCCATATGTTTTCGCCCCGGGGCAGTCGGCGGTGAGCGCTCGCCGAACGAGACGCCAAAGGAGAGCACCATGGGTCTACTCGACGTCCTCAACGGCATGCAGAACGGCCCGCGCGGTCCCTCTACGCCGAGCACGGAAAAATCCTCCGGCATGTCGCCGATGACCATGGCGCTGCTCGGCTTGCTCGCCTGGAAGGCGTTCAAGCACATGACCGCGAACCAATCCGGTACGGCACCGCAGCCGTCACCGACGCCGGCGCCTCCGCCGGTAAACACGAACACCGCTGATAGCGGCGGTCTTGGCGGTCTCGGAGGCCTGCTCAAAGGCGGTCTCGGCGGCCTGCTCGCGGGCGGCGCGGCCGGCACCGTGCTCAGCGGCGGCCTCGGCGACCTTCTCAACCAGTTGCAGCAGGGCGGCCACGGCGACGCCGCGAAGTCCTGGGTCGGCAATGGCGAGAACAAGCCGATCGCGCCGGGCGATCTCGCCAGCGCACTCGGCGCCGACCAGATCGAGAGCCTGTCCGCCCAAAGCGGCCTGTCGCGCGAGGAGCTGCTCAACGGCCTCAGCCAGTATCTGCCGCAGGTGGTCGACCATCTGACGCCGGACGGACGGCTGCCGACCGAGAACGAGCTCTCAGGCAGACTCTAGTCCAACCTTGATCGACGCGCTTTCGGGAAGGGGAGCACACTCATGAGCATGGGCGGCCTGTTGTGGATCATCGTTGTCGGCTTCATTGCTGGCCTCATCGCGCGCTGGCTGGCGCCTGGGCCGAACAATCCGAGCGGCTTCATTCTCACCACCATTCTCGGCATCGCCGGCGCGTTTCTGGCGACCTTCATCGGCCAGGCCATCGGCCATTACAGTCCCGACCAGGGCGCCGGCTTCATCATGGCCACGATCGGCGCGGTGGTGGTGCTGTTCATCTGGCACCGGCTGGTGACAAGCGGCCTGATCAAGGGGTAGCGGCGCTGGAAGTAGGCACGCCGTCGCTCCGCACTCGTCATTGCGAGGAGCGCTTGCGACGAAGCAATCCAGGCCGTTTCCGCGGAGGGATTCTGGATTGCTTCGCTGCGCTCGCAATGACGAGCTAGGTAATCAAATGCATCCCCGCGTCCATGCGCACGACCTCGCCGGTCATGTTGCTGGAGGCCGGCATCGCCAGGAAGCAGACGACCTGCGCGATGTCCTCGGCGCTTGAAGCGACCTTCAGCGGCACCTTCGCCACCACGCTGTCGCGCACCTGCTTGGCGCCGGCCTCGCCGCGGCCCTTGGTGAACCAGGGCGTGTCGATATAGCCGGGGCAGACGGTGTTGACGCGGATCAGCGGCGCCAGCGCGCGCGACAGCGACAGCGTCATGGTATTGAGCGCACCCTTGCTGGCGGCGTAGGCGATCGACGAGCCGACGCCGCTGATGCCGGCAACCGAGGACACGTTGACCACGGCGGAGGGCCGCCCCGAGGCCTTGGCGCCGGCCTCGAGCAGGCTGCGCGCGGCGCGCACCATCTGGAACGGGCCGATGGTGTTGACGCCATAGACCCGCTGGAAATCTTCAGCCGACAATCCGTCGAGATCGGCATGAGCGACATGCTTGGTGATGCCGGCATTGTTGACGAGGATATCGAGCCGGCCCCATCCACTGGCGGCCGCGACGATCTTGCGGCAATCGGCGTCCTTTGAAACATCGCCCTGCGCGACCAGCACCTCCGCGGCGCCGGCCTTGCGGCAGATGTCCGCGGTGGCCTCGGCCTCCTTCTGGCTCGACGAATAGTTGATGACGAGCCGCGCCCCGCTGCGCGCGAGAATTTCAGCCGTCGCCGCGCCGAGCCCGGAGGCAGACCCCGTCACGATTGCGCACAGATTGTCCTTGGCCATCTTGATTTCCTTCCCCGTGGCTCTGATCTTTCGCGCCTTGTTTAGCGAGTTTGCGGCGCCCTGCAAATCGAGCAAACTCCGCTAAGCGGAATTAGCTTGCGCCCATGCCCGCGCCGCAGGTTGACCTGCGATCAACGCTTGTCAGGGCCATGGCTTTTTCGGATCATCGGGCGCAAGAAGAACTGCGCGTCCGCTTGGCCTGGCGGGACGCGCCAACGGCAAAACACGGGGAACGCTGTGGCGGAGAGTGACAACATCGTCGTCGAGACCGCGGAGAAGATCTTCGCCGATCTCGCCGATCCGCAAACCATCAACAACGACAAGAAGGGCGCGTGGCAGGCGCCGCTGTGGCAGGCGCTGAGCGAGGCCGGCCTGCCGTTGTCCTGGGTGCCCGATGAGCTCGGCGGCTCCGGCGCGAGCCTGGCCGACGGTTTTGCGCTGCTGAACGCTGCCGGCCGTTTCGCCGTCGCGGTTCCCCTGGCCGAGACCATGCTGGCGGGCTGGCTGCTGGCGCAGGCGAAGATCGCTTCCCCGGAGGGCGAGATGACGGTGCTGCCGGCCGGCCCCAGGGATCGCATCACCCTCGATGCCGACGGTTCGCTCTCCGGCCGCGCCCGCGGCGTGCCTTTTGCCAAGGCGGCGAAGCATTTCGCGGTGCTGGCGCATGGCAAGGACGGCGTCGCGATCGCGCTGGTCGATGGAGCCAAGGCCCGGATCGAATCCGGCCTCAATGTCGGCTACGACCACAGCGATACCGTAACGCTCGACAGGGTCCAGCCCGTCACGCTCAAGCCCGCGCCGAAGGGCTTTGACCAGACCACGCTGATGCTGATGGGCGGCGTTGCGCGTAGCCTGCAGATCGCGGGCGCGCTGGAATCGATGCTCGACATCTCCGTGCGCTATTCCAACGAGCGCGTCGCCTTCGAGAAGAAGATCTCGAAATTCCAGGCCGTGCAGCACAATCTGGCGCGCCTCGCCGGCGAATCCGCAGCCGCGCTTGCGGCCGCGACATCCGCCGCCGATGCCATCGCGAACGCCAGGACGTTCAATGACGAGGTCTATCTCGAAGCGGCCTCCGCAAAGATCCGCTGCGCGGAAGCGGCCGAAAAAGGCGGCGCCATCGCGCATCAGGTGCACGGCGCGATCGGCTTCACCATCGAGCACATCCTGCACCGCTATTCGCTGCGGGCGCTGGCCTGGCGCGACGACTTCGGCTCGGAGAGCCATTGGGCCGTCGAGCTCGGCAAGCTGGTGGCAAATCGCGGCGCCGACGAATTGTGGCCGCTGGTGGCGTCGCGCTGATCAGGAGAGAAACACATGACCGCTGCGCTTCGTTTCGATCCGATCCGCCTGCCCGAAAAGTGCGAGCAATTGCGCAAGGAAGTGCGCGCCTTCCTCGCCGAGGAGATCGCCGCCGGCACCTTCGACCCGCACCAGCCCAACCGCGAGGACACCGACGCCCCGGAATTCTCCCGCCGGGTCGGCGCCAAGGGCTGGCTCGGGATGACCTGGCCGAAGAAATATGGCGGCCAGGAGCGCTCCTTCCTCGAGCGTTACGTCGTGACCGAGGAGATGCGCGTTACCAACGCGCCGACGCGGCGCTTCTTCGTCGCCGACCGCCAGAGCGGGCCGGTGCTGCTGAAATATGCGCCGGAGCATATCAAGATGGAGATCCTGCCGCGGATCTGCCGCGGCGAGGTCTGCTTTGCCATCGGCATGAGCGAGCCGAACTCCGGCTCCGACCTGTTCGCCGCGAAGACCCGCGCAACTAAGACGGACGGCGGCTATCTCATCAACGGCACCAAGATCTGGACCTCGTCGGCGCATATCGCCGACTACATGATCGCGATCTTCCGGACCTCGCCGCCGACCAAGGAAAACCGTCGCCACGGCCTGACCCAGTTCCTGGTCAAGATGAAGCAGCCGGGCATCAAGGTGAACCCGATCGGCCAGATCACCGGGCAGTACGAATTCAACGAGGTCGTCTTCACCGATCACTTCATTCCTGACGACCACGTGCTCGGCGAGGTCGACGGCGCCTGGAAGCAGGCGACGAGCGAGCTCGCCTATGAGCGTTCGGGCCCCGAGCGTTTCCTCGAAACCTATTATGTGCTGACCGAGCTGGTGCGCGCGGTCGGCCCCAACCCGGACACCCGCAGCGCCGAAGGCATCGGGCGCCTGGTCGCGCAGCTCCACACCATGCGGCGCATGTCGGTTTCGGTGGCCGGCATGCTCGAGGCCGGCAAGGAGCCGGTGGTCGAGGCGTCCATCGTCAAGGACATCGGCACGGTCTGGGAGCAGCAGCTTCCGCACCGCGTGCGCGATCTCGCCGCCTTCGTCGAGGAGACCGCGACCAATCGCGAGACCTTGGAGCGGCAGCTCGACTTCGCGATCAAGACCGCACCGAAACTCACCATCCAGGGCGGCACCACCGAGGTGCTGCGCGGCATCATCGCCCGCGGACTGGGTTTGCGCTGACTCTGATGAGAACGAACTCTCGGCCACGCGCTCCGTCCACCTCTCCCATCGGGAGAGGTCGATTTGCACCAGCAAATCGGGTGAGGGGTTATGCCCTCGCCGGAGACCTCAGCCCTCACCCGGCGCTACGCGCCGACCTCTCCCTGTGGGAGAGGTGGTTCTTCGCTACCGAGATACTGGAGATTAGACATGAGCACGTACAAAGACATCGGCGTCGAGAAGGTCGGGCATGTCGGCACCATCGAGATCCGCCGCCCGCCGCTCAATTTCTTCGACATTTCGCTGATCAACCAGATCGCGGACGCGCTCGACGAATTCGACCGCGACATCGAGATCCGCGCCTCCGTTCTCTCAGCGCAGGGCAAGGCGTTCTGCGCCGGCGCCAACTTCCAGGATCCGGCGCGGCAGGCGCAGGAGGCCCGCGAGGCCGAGAAGAAAGGCGACCCCGCTGACAGCCTCGGATCGATCAACCACCTCTACATTCAGGCCGTGCGCATCTTCCGCGCCAAGAAGCCGATCGTCGCGGCCGTGCAGGGCGCCGCCATCGGCGGCGGATTGGGCCTCGCGGTCTCGGCCGATTTCCGCGTCACCTGCCCCGAGGCGCGGTTCTCCGCGAACTTCACCAAGCTCGGGTTTCATCCAGGCTTCGGCCTGACCGTGACGCTGCCCGAGCTGATCGGCAAGAACAACGCCGAGCTGATGTTCTACACCAGCCGCCGCGTCACCGGCGAAGAGGCCGTGAAGTGGGGCCTCGCCAACGAGTTGGTGCCGCAGGACCAGGTCAAGGCGGCCGCCATGAAGCTCGCCGGCGAGATCGCCGAGTGCTCGCCGCTCGGCCTGCTCTCCACCCGCGCCACGATGCGCAACGGGCTCGCCGATCGCGTCATGGCCGCGACCAATCACGAGCTGGCCGAACAGACCAGGTTGCGCGCGACGGAGGATTTCAAGGAAGGCGTGAAAGCCACTGAAGAGCGGCGCGCGGCGAATTTCAGGGGAAGGTGATTGCGGCGATGCCGTAGGGTGGGCAAAGGCGCGTAAGCGCCGTGCCCACCATCTCTTGAAGCGTCGACGACAGGCGTGGGCACGCTTCCGCCGTCGCTCTTCGAGCTATGGCGGACAAGTCGCTTTGCCCACCCTACGCTTCGCTCACTCAGCTCAGGCGGAACGTCACCCCGCCCAGCAAGAACTCATTCCCCGCGACCGCGTGCCCTTTCGCCCGCGCTGCATGCAGCACACGTGCAGCATCAGCCACGCGAAACTCCAGCGCGCTCATGATCTCGCTGGCGCCCTTGACGAAGCGGAAGGTTGCGTTCGGCAGCTTCAGTTCGGCATCGCCGCTCGGTGCAATACCGATGATCTTCCCCCAATGCTCCGCCAGTTCCTGCGGGTTCGGGCTCTGCATCTCCACCGCCGTCAGCGCCTGCGTCACGTCCTTGCGAATGAACTTCTGCCAGTCCGGTCCCGCCGGCGGATACGCGCCCAGAATATCGTCGCTGCCTTCGGTGTGGTTGAACTCGATGAAGGCGGCGCGGCAGTCGCGGGGGTGGAGCTGCACGCCGTGATAGGGCGCGTGATCGATGACGTTGGCGGTGCGCACGCCCATCGCGTTCGCATGGCGTCCGCGCTCGTCGGGATCGTTGCAGCAGAAGATTGCCATATAGCCGCCGCGACCGCCGGTCTTCTCGATGAAGCGGCCGGCCGTGGTGCCGTCCTTGAAGGGCGCGACCACCTCGAGCAGGATCGTGTCGACCGGGAGCAGCGCGTTCTCCAGGCCGTATTTCGCGACATTGCCGTCGCGGTAGCAGACGGCAAGACCCATGATCTCCGCGATGTCGGAGACGACGGGCGCGAGCTGCGGCGCGACGAGGCAGATCTGGCGTAGCCGCATATAGGGCGCCATGGTCATGCGCCTTTGAAGGTCGGCTTGCGCTTCTCGACGAAGGCCTTGGCGGCCTCCTTGTGGTCCTCGGTGTCGCCGCAGCGGGTGTGGTGGATGGCCTCGCCGTCGAAGCAATCCTCCAACGCCAGATGCTCGGCATTGTTGATGTTGCGCTTGATGAAGCCGAGCGCGATCGACGGCCCTTGCGCCAGCGACAGCGCGAGCTCGTGGGCCGCGGCGTCGACCTCGGCATCGGGCACCACCCTGGTCACCATGCCGATCGCGTGCGCTTCCCTCGCGGTCAGCACCGGCGACATCAGATAGAGCTCGCGCGCCCGCGCGCTGCCGAGCAGCTGGGTGAGGAAATAGGTGCCGCCGTAATCGCCGGAGAAGCCGACCTTGGCAAAGGCCGTGGTGATCTTGCAGGATTCGGAGGCGATGCGCAGGTCGCAGGACAGCGCCATCGACAGGCCGGCGCCGGCCGCCGCGCCGTCGAGCTGCGCCACCACCGGCTTGGGCATCTGGTGCAGGATGCGCGAGACCTCCATGCCGCGGCGCAGATTCGCAAGCTTCTGCTCGAACGGCAGCGGCGCGCGGCCGGCCGCCATCGACTTGACGTCGCCGCCGACGCAGAACGATCCGCCGGCGCCCTTGAACAGAACGGCGCGCACCTCGGGATCGTCGGCCGCGCGGCGCGCCGCCTCGACCAGCCCGACCACCATCTCCGGATTGAGCGCGTTCTTCCGCTCCGGGCGATTCATGGTGATGGTGAGCAGCCCACCTTCGAGCTTTTGCAGGACCATGTCGTTCATGGGGCGTCTCCCTTGTTGTTTTGCTCCGTCATTCCGGGGCGCGCCCCCTTGGCGCGAACCCGGAATCCATCTCTCAACCGTCCCTGCCGCCCGATGGATCCCGGGTTCTCGCTTCGCGAGCCCCGGGATGACGACCTACTGTTGGCGCGCTCGTCGTCTCGACGACTCACGCCGTCACTTCTTCACCAGCGGACAGCGCGACTGCTCCAGCGACTGGAACGCCTCGTTGCCGGGGACGGTGGCGAGCAGCTTGTAATCGTCCCAGCGGCCCTTCGACTCCGACGGCTTCTTCACCTCGAACAGGTACATGTCGTGGATCATGCGGCCGTCCTCGCGGATCCTGCCGTTCTTGGCGAAGAAGTCGTTGATCGGCGTCTCCTTCATCACCTTCATCACGGCGGCCGAATCGGTCGTGCCGGCCGCCTTCACCGCCTTCAGGTAATGCGTGACGGAGGAGTAGACGCCGGCCTGCGCCGAGGTCGGCGGCCGCTTCACGCGCTCCTGAAAGCGCTTGGAGAACGCGCGCGTCTCGTCGTTCATGTCCCAGTAGAACGCTTCCGCCAGCAGCAGCCCCTGCGCGGTCTCGAGGCCGATCGAGTCGATGTCGGTGACGAAGACGAGCAGCGGCGAAACCTTCTGGCCGCCCTTCATGATCCCGAACTCGGCCGCCTGCTTGATGGCGTTGACGGTGTCGCCGCCGGCATTGGCGAGCCCGATCACCTTGGCCTTGGAGGCCTGCGCCTGCAGCAGGAAGGACGAGAAATCCGAGGTGTTGAGCGGATGGCGCACGCTGCCCAGCACCTTGCCGCCGGTCTTGGTCACGACGGCACTGGTGTCCTTCTCCAGGTCCTGGCCGAAGGCGTAGTCGGCAGTGAGGAAGTACCAGCTGTCGAGGCCCGTCTTCACCGCCGCAAGGCCAGTCACATTGGCCTGGCCGTAGGTGTCGAACACGTAGTGGACGGTGTAGGGACCGCAGGCCTCGTTGGTGAGACGGATCGAGCCAGGGCCGTTGAACATGATGATCTTGTTGCGCGCCTTTGCGATCTCGCCGGCCGCAAGCGCGGTCGCCGAGGCGGCGACGTCGTAGATCATCTCGACGCCCTGATTGTCGAGCATGTCGCGGGCGATGTTGCCGGAGAGATCGGCCTTGTTCTGATGGTCGGCCGCGAGCACCTGGATCTTGCGCCCCAACACTTCGCCGCCAAAGTCCTCCACCGCCATCTTGGCCGCGGTCTCGCTGCCGGAGCCGGTGATGTCGGCATAGAGGCTCGACATGTCCAAGATACCGCCGATCTTGAGAGGTGGCTTGTCCTGGGCCTGCGCGGCGCTCGCATTGAGGGCAAATGCGGCGGCAAAAATGCCCGACAAAACAGTCTTCATGGAAAACGATCTCCCTTATCGCGCCGTGCTCTGATGGCGGCTTGGTTATTGCTCTTGGTTGGTTCTTGGCAATCGCTGTTGCCGCAATCATGCCGCATGCGCAAGAGCGCAGCAAGCGCGAGCGGCGATGCAAAATGAATGATCAATCGTGCGCTTTCCGCAAAACGGAATGGCGAGATGCGGAAGAGTGCCTCCGCCGTCATTGCGAGCGTAGCGAAGCAATCCAGGATCTTTCCCCGGAGGGACTTCGGATTGCTTCGCTGCGCTCGCAATGACGAGGAGTAGGACGAGCCCTCTTCGCGACCTACTGCGTTTGAGTTATAGTTCGTGCGCAACGCAACCTCTCCGGGTCACGTGACGCAACTGCTTCAGCTCATCATCGTATTCCTTCTCATCGCGAGTCACACCGCGCTCGCGACACCATGCCAGTTCGAGTTTCAAGGCGAAGGTCGCGTCGCCGCCATCGTCGATGCGCGCAGCGTGCGTCTCGACGACGGCCGCGAAATCCGTCTCATGGGAATCGAGCCCGCGGCGACGACGAAGCCGGCGCTGGCGTCGCTGCTCGCCGGCCGCGACGTCAGGCTCCGCGGCAGCGACGATACGCCGGACCGCTATGGCCGCCAGGGCGCCCTGGTCTTCATCGGCGAAAGCGACAATCCGGTGCAGGCGATGCTGCTGGCGCAGGGCGAGGCCATGGTCTCGGCCGAGATCACGGACAAGGACTGTGCAGCCGCCCTGATGGCGTCGGAGGCCGCAGCCCGGCGCCAAAAAAAGGGCAGTTGGGCTGACCCGTCGGCCATAAAAAACGCGGAAAGTCCGGACGATATTTTGGCAGGGATCGGGCGTTTTGTGGTGGTCGAGGGCAAAGTCCTGTCCGTCCGGCAAGCTGGGGCAATGACCTACCTCAACTTCGGACGAAGCTGGACACGGGGCTTTGCGGCGACTATCTCCAAACGCACGCTGCCGGCGTTCGAAAGCGCTGGCATTTCCCTTAAGTCCTTGGAGAACAAGCGTATTCGAGTTCGGGGCTGGGTTGAGGGCAATACGGGGCCGCGGATCGATATACGCCTCGTAGGACAGGTCGAGTTGCTGGGCGCAAACGAATCGACAGGGGTAAGGCCTTAGAGCGGGGCCGGACACGGGTTAAGCGACGTGAATGGGGTGCTAGAACGGCACGGACGAGGTGATGGCCGCCGCCTGCGGGCTGCGCCGGCTGCGCTATGCCTTGTCCTGAGCACAGCGCTGGCGGGTTGCGGCGACATGGGCCGGTTCCAGGCTGCCGCGACCCCTCCGGCCGTCGCGATGCCGAAGCCCAAGCCGGCCATCGCGCAGACCCCCGCGACCGAGAAGGAGCACGAGCGCATCCTGGCGAGCTATGGCGGGACCTATGACGATCCCAGGCTCGAATCGCTCGTCAGCAAGACGGTCGACCGGCTGGTCGCGGCCTCCGACCGTCCCGACCAGGGCTACAAGGTCACCATCCTCAATTCCGGCGCGGTGAACGCCTTCGCGCTGCCGAACGGCCAGCTCTATGTCACGCGCGGCCTGCTTGCGCTTGCGAGCGACACCTCGGAATTGTCCTCCGTGCTCAGCCACGAGATGGCGCATGTACTGTCCAAGCACGCGGCGATGCGCGAGGACCAGGCGCGCCAGGCCGCGATCGTCACCCGCGTCGTCACCGACATGAGCAACGATCCCGATCTCACGGCGCTGGCGCTGGCCAAGACCAAGCTCACCATGGCGAGCTTCTCGCGCAAGCAGGAGCTCGAGGCCGACGGCATCGGGGTGGGCATTTCCGCCAAGGCGCATTTCGACCCCTACGGTGCGGCGCGCTTCCTCTCGGCGATGGAGCGCAATGCCGAGCTGAAGGCCGGCAAGTCTTCGCTCGATCCGCGCGCGCAGGATTTCACCTCGTCGCATCCGGCAACCCCGGAGCGCGTGCAGAACGCGCAGAATATCGCGCGGCAATACACTGCGCCCGAAGGCGCCGAGCGCGACCGCGAGAGCTATCTCGCCGCGATCGACAACCTCGTTTACGGCGAAGACCCCAGCGAAGGTTTCGTGCGCGGCCGCCGCTTCCTGCATCCGAAGCTGGGCTTCACCTTCCAGGCGCCGGACAATTTCACGCTCGACAACACCGCCCAGGCCGTGATCGGCGTGCGCGAGGGCGGCGCACAGGCGATGCGTTTCGACGTGGTGCGGGTGCCGGCGGAGCAGTCGCTCGGCGACTATCTGAACTCCGGCTGGATGGAGGGCGTCGAGAAGGCGTCCACCGAAGACCTCACCATCAACGGCTTCCCGGCCGCGTCCGCCGCCGCCAAGGGCGACCAGTGGCAGTTCAAGGTCTATGCGCTGCGGTTCGGCAGCGACGTCTATCGTTTCATCTTCGCGACAAGGCAGAAATCGACCGAGAGCGAGCGCAACGCGCGCGAGACCGTCAATTCGTTCCGCCGCCTGACGCTCGACGAGATCCAGGCCGCCCGCCCGCTGCGCATCAAGGTCATCACCGTGCAGCCCGGCGATACCGTGGAATCGCTCTCCCACCGCATGGCCGGCGTCGATCACCCCGCCGAGCGCTTCCGCATGCTCAACGGGCTCGATCGCAGCGCGCAGGTAAAGGTGCGCGATCGTGTGAAGATCGTGGCGGATTGACGTGCGCTAAGCGCACGTCATCCCGGGGCGCGCTTAGCGCGAACCCGGGATCTGGAGCGACAGATTGCGCTGCGTAGGGTGGGCAAAGCGCAAGCGTGCCCACCACCTCTCTCAATCGGATACAGTGCCGTAGGATGGGCAAAGGCGCGCAGCGCCGTGCCCACGAACTTCCTCAATGGCAAACAGGTGGTGGGCACGCTTCGCTTTGCCCACCCTACGACACTACGACACCTGTGATGCGGCGACGGCGCGAGCCTAACGCCCCGCGTCCATATCGCCCGCCTCGCGCTGGCCGCTGAGCCAGAGCGCGAGCAGGGTCCAGAACGCGCCGGACAACAGATACGCACCCGATGCGATGACGCCGAGATTGGTGGCGAGCAGCAACGCGACCAGCGGCGCGAAGCCGGCGCCGAACAGCCAGGCCATGTCCGAGGTCAACGCCGAGGCGGTGTAGCGATAGGCCTGCTTGAAGTTCGACGCGATCGCGCCGGAGGACTGGCCGAAGGACAGGCCGAGCAGGATGAAGCCGATCACCATGTAGATCGTCTCGCCGAATGCGCCGGCGTCGAGCAGCTGCGGGGCAAAGCCGCTATAGATCGCGATCGCGATCGCCGATCCCATCAGCAGCGATTTGCGCCCCACGCGGTCGGCGATGATGCCCGAGACCACGATCGCGCCGACGCCGAACACCGCTGCGACGATCTCGATGATCAGGAAGCGCACCGGGCTTTCGCGGGTGAACAGGAACACCCAGGACAGCGGAAACACCGTGACCATGTGAAACAGCGCGAAGCTGGCGAGGGGCGCAAACGCCCCGAGCATGATGTTCTGGCCTTCGCGCGCGACCGTGTCGGAGATGCGCGCCGGCTGCAATTCGCGGGTCTCGAACAGCGTGGCATATTCCTCCGTCGTCACCATGCGCAGGCGCGCGAACAGCGCCACGACGTTGATGGCAAAGGCAACGAAGAACGGATAGCGCCAGCCCCAGTCGAAGAAATCGTCGGCCGAGAGATTGCCGGCGAAATAGGCGAACAGCGCGCTCGCCACGATCAGCCCGAGCGGAGCGCCGAGCTGCGGCACCATCGCGTACCAGCCGCGCTGGGAGGGCGGCGCGTTCAGCGCCAGCAGCGAGGCCATGCCGTCCCAGGCGCCGCCCCAGGCGAGGCCCTGCGCGATGCGCGCCAGTGCCAGCAGCCAGATCGCGGCAACGCCGATCTCGTGATAGCCGGGCAGGAACGCCAGCGCGACGGTCGCGGTGCCGAGCAGGAACAGCGCCGAGATCAGCTTGGCGGTCTTGCCGTAGGCACGGTCGACCGTCATGAAAATGACCGTGCCGATCGGCCGGGCCATGAAGGCCAGCGCGAAGATCATGAAGGAATAGAGGGTGCCGGTCAGCTCGCTCGCGAACGGGAACACCAGACGCGGGAAGACGATCACCGAGGCGATCGCGAAGACGAAGAAGTCGAAGAATTCCGAGGTGCGGCCGATGATGACGCCGATGGCGATCTCGCCGGGGCTGGCCTGGTCGTGGCCATGCTCGCCCGAGTGGAGGTCTGCCATTGCGGGGGTCTGTGCCGTCGCCATGCGTGCGCCCTTAACGTCCTGAAAACCAAAGCCGACCGCCCGGCGGGCGCCAGGCAATCTGGCCCTGTCTGACCCAACATCTCGCACTGCAACATTGGACAAATTGTCCAATGTCCGGATTGTTGCGCCGCAGCTACCCGTTGGCCCCGCAAAAGAAACTCATTCTCAAAGGCTCGGCCCGTGTCTCGTCTCAAGATCCTGGCGCTACTACCTCTGGCTGCCGCGCTCAGCGGCTGCGACTACGTCGTGCTGGCGCCAGCCGGCGATATCGCAGCCCAACAGCGCGACCTCGTCGTCATCTCCACCGTCCTGATGCTCCTGATCGTCCTCCCCGTGATGGCGCTGACCGTGCTGTTCGCCTGGCGCTATCGCCAGTCCAACACCGCGGCCCGCTACGAGCCGGAGTGGGATCATTCGACCGCCCTTGAGCTCGTGATCTGGTCGGCGCCGCTCTTGATCATCGTTTGCCTGGGCGCGCTGACCTGGATGGGCACGCACCTGCTCGACCCCTATCGCACGCTCGGCCGCATCCATGCCGACCGCGCCGTGGACCAGTCCAAGGCTCCGCTCGAGGTCGACGTCGTCGCGCTCGACTGGAAATGGCTGTTCATCTACCCGGACTACGGCATCGCCACCGTCAACGAGCTCGCAGCTCCGGTCGATCGCCCGATCAACTTCCGCATCACCGCCTCCTCGGTGATGAACTCGTTCTACATCCCCGCGCTCGCCGGCCAGATCTACGCGATGCCGGGCATGGAGACGAAGCTCCACGCGGTGGTGAACCACGCCGGCACGTATAAGGGCTTCTCCGCGAACTACAGCGGCGCCGGCTTCTCCGGCATGCACTTCAACTTCAAGGGCCTCGACGACAAGGGCTTTGACGCCTGGATCGCGCAGGCCAAATCCGCCGGCGGCTCGCTCGGCCGCGCCGAATATCTCCAACTCGAAAAGCCGAGCCAGAACGAGCCGGTACGCCGCTGGGGCACCGTCGATTCCGATCTCTACCGCCTGATCCTCAACATGTGCGTCGAGACCGGCAAGATGTGCCAGAGCGAGATGATGGCGATCGACGCCAAGGGCGGCAACGGCCATCAGGGCCTCAACAACACCCTGCCGCTGGCCTACGACAAATACGCCCGCCGCGGCACCGCACTCGGGCCCGAGCCGAGCTTCGTCGCCGGCACCTGCACCCCCGATGCGCCGCAGGGCAGGACCACCGCGTCCATCACGGCCCCCGTCGACACCGCGCCGCTGCTCGGCGCCGGCCTGAAGCGGCCGTCGTTCACGCCGCTGAAGTCCTCGTCCTTCTTCCTCGGACAGCGTCCGAAGTCAGACTCCTAAAGAGAGCTCGCATGTCTCCTGATCTTCTCAAGCTCATCTTCGGCCGGCTCGGCTTCGAATCGCTGCCGCTGCACGAGCCGATCGTCGTCGGCACCTTCGTGGTGGTCGCGCTCGGCGGCGCCGCATTGCTCGGCGGCCTCACCTATTTCCGCCTCTGGGGCTATCTCTGGCGCGAATGGTTCACCACGGTGGACCACAAGCGCATCGGCATCATGTACATGATCCTCGGCATCGTGATGCTGCTGCGCGGCTTTGCCGACGCGCTGATGATGCGCGGCCAGCAGATGCTCGCCTTCGGCGGCTCGGAAGGCTATCTCAACGCCCATCACTACGACCAGGTCTTCACCGCCCACGGCGTGATCATGATCTTCTTCGTGGCGATGCCGCTGGTCACGGGCCTGATGAACTACGTCGTGCCGCTGCAGATCGGCGCGCGCGACGTGTCGTTTCCGTTCCTGAACAATTTCAGCTTCTGGATGACGGTCGGCGGCGCGGTGCTGGTGATGGCCTCGCTGTTCATCGGCGAGTTCGCCCGCACCGGCTGGCTGGCCTATCCGCCGCTGTCGAACATCGGCTACAGTCCCGATGTCGGCGTCGACTATTACATCTGGGCACTCCAGGTCGCCGGCGTCGGCACGACGCTGTCCGGCATCAACCTGATCTGCACCATCGTCAAGCTGCGCTGCCCCGGCATGACCATGATGAAGATGCCGGTGTTCACCTGGACCTCGCTCTGCACCAACGTCCTGATCGTCGCCTCCTTCCCGGTCCTGACCGTCGTGCTCGCGCTGCTGTCGCTCGACCGCTACGTCGGCACCAACTTCTTCACCAACGATTTCGGCGGCAGCCCGATGATGTACGTGAACCTGATCTGGATCTGGGGCCACCCCGAGGTCTACATCCTGGTTCTCCCGGCCTTCGGCATCTTCTCGGAAGTCACCTCGACCTTCTCCGGCAAGCGGCTGTTCGGCTACACCTCGATGGTCTACGCCACGGTCGTCATCACTATCCTGTCGTACCTGGTGTGGCTGCACCATTTCTTCACGATGGGCTCGGGCGCCAGCGTCAACTCGTTCTTCGGCATCACCACGATGATCATCTCGATCCCGACGGGCGCGAAGATGTTCAACTGGCTGTTCACGATGTATCGCGGCCGCATCCGCTACGAGCTGCCGATGATGTGGACCATCGCCTTCATGCTGACCTTCGTGATCGGCGGCATGACCGGCGTGCTGCTGGCGGTGCCGCCGGCCGACTTCGTGCTGCACAACAGCCTGTTCCTGATCGCGCACTTCCACAACGTGATCATCGGCGGCGTGGTGTTCGGCGCGTTCGCCGGCATCTCCTACTGGTTCCCGAAGGCGTTCGGCTTCAGGCTCGATCCGTTCTGGGGCAAGCTGTCGTTCTGGTTCTGGGTCACCGGCTTCTACCTCGCCTTCATGCCGCTCTACGTGCTCGGCCTGATGGGCGTGACCCGTCGCCTGCGCGTGTTCGACGATCCGTCCCTGCAGATCTGGTTCGTCATCGCCGCGATCGGCGCCGGCCTCGTCCTGCTCGGCATCATGTGCATGCTGATGCAGTTCGCGGTCAGCTTCCTCAGGCGCGAGCAGCTCAAGGACGTCACCGGCGACCCCTGGGATGCGCGCACGCTGGAATGGGCGACCTCCTCGCCGCCGCCGGACTACAACTTCGCCTTCACCCCCGTCGTTCACGACAACGACGCGTGGTGGGACATGAAGAGGCGCGGCTACCAGCGCCCGCTCACCGGCTTCAAGCCGATCCACATGCCCAGCAGCACCGGCACCGGCATCATCCTCGCCGGCCTCGCCACCGCGATGGGCTTCGGCCTGATCTGGTACATGTGGTGGCTGGCGGCGTTGAGCTTCATCGCGATGCTCGCCGTCGGCATCGGCCACACCTTCAACTATCACCGCGACTTCGACATTCCGGCTGAAGACGTCATCCGGACCGAGGACGCGCGCACCAAACTGCTCGCCGGAGCCAAGTAAATGACTGTCGCTGTCAATCCTTCCCAAACCGGCGAGCCGGTGTTCTACCTCGCCGACGAACATCCGCATCCGGAAGGCTGGAGCACCTCGCTCGGCTTCTGGATCTACCTGATGAGCGATTGCCTCATCTTCGCGATCCTGTTCGCCACCTTCGGCGTGCTCGGCGGCAATTATGCCGCCGGCCCGGCGCCGAAGGACCTGTTCGACCTCGATCTGGTCGCGGTGAACACCTCGATGCTGCTGCTGTCGTCGATCACCTACGGCTTTGCGATGCTGACGATGCAGCAGAACAAGGTCGCCCAGACGCAAGTCTGGCTGGCGATCACCGGCCTGTTCGGGGCCGCGTTCATCGGCATCGAACTGTTCGAGTTCGCCCACATGATCCATGAAGGCGCCACGCCGCAGCGCAGCGCCTTCCTGTCCGCGTTCTTCACCCTGGTCGGCACCCACGGCCTGCACGTCTCCTGCGGCCTGATCTGGCTGGTGACCTTGATGGTGCAGGTCGGCAAGTTCGGCCTGATCGAGGCCAACCGCCGCCGTCTGATGTGCCTGTCGATGTTCTGGCACTTCCTCGACGTGGTCTGGATCGGCGTCTTCACCTTCGTCTATCTCCTGGGAGTTCTGCGATGAGCACCAATCATCATGCCGCCCACGCCGACGATCATCATCACGAAGGCGGCCACGCCCACGGCACGTTCTCGAGCTACATGCTCGGCTTCGTGCTCTCGGTCGTGCTGACGGCGATCCCGTTCTGGCTGGTGATGAGCGGCGCGCTGCCGAGCAAGCAGGTCACTGCGCTGGTCATCATGGCCTTCGCGGTCGTGCAAATCGTCGTGCACATGATCTACTTCCTGCACATGAACGCGACGTCCGAGAACGGCTGGACCATGATGGCCCTGATCTTCACCATCGTCATGGTGGTGATCGCGCTGTCGGGTTCGCTGTGGGTGATGAGCCACCTCAACACCAACATGATGCCCATGCACCAGATGAGCGGAATGAAGTGAGCGAGGTCAGGACCGTGACGGACAGGGAGGGCGCGCCGCTCGGCAGGGCTGCGCCGGCCCCTTCCCTGTGGCTCACGGTCCTCTCGGTTGTCGCCTTCGTCGTTCTGATCGCGCTCGGAATCTGGCAGATCGAGCGCCGCGCCTGGAAGCTGGCCCTGATCGACCGCGTCGAGCAGCGCGTCCATGCCGCAGCCCTGCCGATCCCCCCGCCCGTGTCATGGCCTGCGGTTTCCGCCGCCAACGACGAATACAGGCACGTCAGCCTCGAGGGCCGCTTCCTGCATGACCGTGAGACGCTGGTCCAGGCCGTCACCGAGGAAGGCCCGGGCTATTGGGTGCTGACGCCGCTCCAGCGCGACGACGGCACACAGGTCCTGATCAACCGCGGCTTCGTGCCGTCGGAGCGACGTGACGCATCGACGCGCCGGGACGGCAATCCGGACGGCCAGGTCGAGATCACCGGCCTGCTCCGCATCACCGAGCCCAAAGGCGGGTTCCTGCGCAACAACGTGCCCCAGCACAACCGCTGGTACTCGCGGGATGTCGCCGCGATCGCGGCGGCCCGCGGCCTGCACGATGTCGCACCTTTCTTCGTCGATGCCGATTCCCGATCACAATCCGCTGGTGGTCCCGTCGGCGGATTGACCGTGGTGCGCTTTCCCAATAACCACCTGATCTACGCGCTGACGTGGTTTGCCCTGGCCTTCATGCTGGCCGGCAGGCTTGTCGTCACATTCGGCGGCGGGCTGTTCCGCCGCAACAGAGGCCTGAATGGCTTCGTCCACGAACCGGCCGGCGGCCCAGATGTCGCCGCGCGCAGGACGGGATCAGATGCTGGAACGATCGTCGAGCCGACCTGACAGCGGAAGCACGCCTCGCCAGGCGCTTGGCGGGATGGCCGTCACGCTGCAATCGCAGGCGGATGCGCGCAGCGAACTGATCGGCGCTACGCCGACCGACGACGAGACCAATCGCAAGAACATGGCGCTGCTGATCCAGCTGCGCTGGACCGCGGTGGTCGGCCAGATCGTGACCATCGGCGCCGTGCATTTCGGCCTCGGCATCCCCCTGCCGCTGGAGCGGATGGGCGCGGTGATCGGCGCGCTGGTTCTGCTCAACGTCTCCAGCCTGATCTGGGTGCGCCATCGCGCCGCGATCACCAACAACGAGCTGCTGGTCGCCTTGATGCTGGACGTGGCCGCGCTGACCGCGCAGCTCTATCTCAGCGGCGGCGCCACGAACCCCTTCACCTCGCTGTTCCTACTCCAGGTGACGCTCGGCGCGGTGCTGCTCGATGCCCGCTCAACCTGGTCACTGGTGGCGCTGACCTGCGCCAGTTTTGTCTGGCTGACCCTGGCGTACCGGCCGCTGGATCTGCCGCCCAACCCATTGAGCGAAACCTATACCCTCACCGTCCTCGGCATGCTGCTCGGCTTCGTTCTCAACGCCGTGCTGCTGGTCGTGTTCGTCACCCGCATCAACAGGAATTTGCGCGAGCGCGACGCGCATCTGGCGGCGCTGCGCCAGCATGCCGCCGAGCAGGACCACATCGTGCGCATGGGCCTGCTTGCCTCCGGCGCGGCCCATGAGCTCGGCACGCCGCTCGCCTCGCTCTCGGTCATCCTCAGCGATTGGCGCCGCATGCCGGATCTTGCCAGCGACCAGGAGCTCGCCGAGGATCTCGCGGAGATGGAGACCTCGCTGCAGCGCTGCAAGTCGATCGTGACGGGCATTCTGGTCTCGGCCGGCGAAGCGCGCGGCGAAGGCTCGTCGCCGACCACGGTGACGGCCTTCGTGACCGCCCTGGTTGACGAATGGCGCAACGCGCGCTCGGCACGGACGCTCTACTTCGTCAACACGTTCGGCGCGGACGTTGCCATCGTCTCCGACATCGCCTTGAAGCAGGTGATCTTCAACGTGCTCGACAACGCCTATGAGGTCTCGCGCGACTGGGTCGAGCTCGTGGCCGAGCGCGAGGGCGACAACCTCGTGCTGTCGATCTCTGACCGCGGCCCCGGCTTTGCGCTGGAGATGCTGGCGCAGCTCGGAAAGCCCTATCACTCCAGCAAGGGCCGCGCCGGCGGCGGGCTCGGCCTGTTCCTTGTGGTCAACGTCGTGCGCAAGCTTGGGGGCAGCGTCACTGCGGAAAATCACAGGAAGCGCGGCGCCACGGTCCGCCTGACGCTGCCGCTGGCAACGCTGGCGATCGGAGGGAATTTTGACGCCTGACCGTTCGCTCATTGTCGTCGAGGACGATGCCGGCTTCGCGCGCACGCTGAAGCGCTCGTTCGAGCGCCGCGGCTATGACGTCGTGCTGGCCGCCTCGATCGAGGAGGTGCGCCAGGTGCTGGAGGAGCGCTCCTTCGGCCATGCCGTGGTCGATCTCAAGCTCGGTGGCGCCTCGGGCCTCGCCTGCGTCGAGCTGCTGCACACACACGACCCCGACACGCTGATCGTGGTGCTCACGGGCTTTGCCAGCATCTCGACTGCCGTGGAGGCCATCAAATTGGGCGCCTGCCATTATCTCGCAAAGCCCTCGAACACGGACGACATCGAAGCCGCCTTCACCAAGGCCGTGGGGAACACCGAGGTCGCACTCGACGCACGGCCGACCTCGATCAAGACGCTGGAATGGGAGCGCATCCACCAGACCCTGATCGAGACCGACTTCAACATCTCGGAAGCGGCACGGCGGCTCGGCATGCACCGGCGGACGCTGGCAAGGAAGCTCGAGAAGCGGCCGGTGAAGTAGGAGCGCGTCGAGGCTCCTCCTGCTTCCCTATTTGCCGAATTGCGCAATCAATTCGGCCAGCGCGACGTGGCCGGTGCACGATCCCGTTCCCGGATCAGAGTCGCCGTCCTCCAGAGCGGTGGCGTAGAGGATCGCGGGATCGGCTTCGAGGCGAGCTCGCAGCGCCGCCAGCTTCGGCCAGCGGCTCCTCTCCGCGACCGCGTGGAAGTCGAGCCAGCGCGCGACGCCGACGAGCACGGCGTCGGCAAGGGTCGGCCGCTCCCCGAGCAGGAATTGCCGTGATTCGATCATCGCTTCGAGCTTGTCATGGCGCTCGATGACCCTTCCTATGCCAAAGGCCCGCAGGGTTGACTTCGCGGCGGGCTCCATCGCTTCGGCTTCCAATGCGGCCCACAGCGGCGCGAAGGCGGCGGTGAAACCGGTATTCACGAACGCCATGAGCTGATGCATGCGATCGGCCTGCAGCGACAGCGGATCGAAGCTGATGCGCCGCTCGACGTCCCTGGCCTCTAACCAGGCCGCGATCGCCATCGTTTCCGTCAGCACCTCGCCCTGCTCGGTGATGAAGACCGGCGTCTCATGTCGCGGATTGATGCGGGCGTATGACGGGTCTCGCATCTCGCCCATCATGTCGACCCGGCACAGCCGATATGGCTTGCCCAGCCATTCGAGAGCCGCAACGAGCCCCATGGAGCTTCCCTTCGGGAAGCCGTAGAGTAGAATTGGGTCCATGATCCATTCTCCGTGATGTCTGATGATCACGCTGCGCAGCGGTGATGCGACCCTAGTCGCTCGCCGCATCAAGTAAATTACGAACTTTTTTGTAACCTGGAGGCGCCGATGAAGGATCTCGTTTCGAGATGTCCCATCGAGGAAGTGATGCAGATTCTGAGCGGTCGCTGGCCGACGCTGCTGATCTACTATTTGAAGCAGGGCACCAAGCGCTTCAGCGACTTGCGCCGCGACAATCCGACCATCTCACACAGGATGCTAGCGCTCGAGCTTCGCAAGCTGGAGGACGCCGGTATCGTAAGCCGCACTGAATTCGGCGGATATCCGCTGCGCGTAGAGTACGATCTGACGGCCGCCGGTCATGCTCTCGTGCCGTTGATCGATGCCTTGGGAGACTGGTGGGCGTCGGTTGCGGCTGGGGCTGACGGAGAAGACCGTCGGGGTGAAATCGGCGTCTCCGCAAAGACGCAGCGGACTTGAAGCGAAGGCCCAGGTAAGGAGACTGCCGTGACAATGCTCGTCGAGCGCTTCAGCCTGCCGGCTGCGCTTTCGCCCGCGCCGAGCAAGCGCGACGCCGAAACAGTTCAGTTCGCACAAGCCGCGCTGACATCCGCCAAGCGGGAGGGCCTGCAACTCGCGGTGCGAGCGCGCTATGTTGCCCTCGTCGTCATTGGCTGCCTGCTGCTGGTAATCAACCCGGCCTGGGAGCAACTCTATTACGTGGCGCTGCTCGGCTTGTTCGCACTGATCGGCTGGGCCCAGGTCAGGGT